>NZ_JACHKZ010000005.1 GCF_014207855.1 Comamonas odontotermitis
TTGAGCGACAGGTGGCCGAGCTCAATATCCGGGCATCCATCCTCAATCGCTTCACCGAGCTGGGCACGCCCCAAACGGTGGCCGTGGCATAACTACGTCTGGGGTTTGGGGAGACTCAGTCTCAAACCGATTTATGCAACAAAGCCACATCAAGGGACAAATATGGCATCGAAGTGATGCTATCAATTTTAGCCAGAAATAATTTTTTGGCTGATTCTCTTTCCGAATCAGCCAAAAAACAAATTCATGATGACGTATACACCAACAAGCCGGAAATTACTGGATTTATCGGCGATCTTGGATTAGCCGATGTCTACAGGTATGAAAACTGGCTCGGAACTCTAAAGACTTTTTCCAAAAATGATGAGGACTTTGTTAAAAATTTGAATGAAATCATTTTGAATGAAATGACAGACCCCAGAGAAACATTGGGAATACGCTCTATGGTCGATAATCATAATTACTTGGAAAAACTAAGTAAAGAAGCCAAAGATAAGTATTTATATTATATTGATAATTACATTAAAAGCTATTCCAGCAATGAGAAAGCCTCGTATATCAACAGCAAGAAATAATATCCGCTTCCTTACAATATCTCTCAGCCATACATGGGCGCCAGAGAGGTTTTTTGCTGAATTACTCGCCCCTACAAAATGTACTCGGCGCTTACATGGGCACATAGCTCCGCTATTTCAGCGTTTCGCTGTCTAAAGGCTGATGGCACAACCCAGCAAGCGTAATTTGCGATTGAGACAAAGTGCCGAACTACAGGTTCGAGCCCATTCAAGCCCCCACAGATCAACGGCAAGCCAATCTTGGCCAGTTACTCAACGACGCAGATTGCATTTTGTGCACGCGCTCCATCCAGTGTGGCGGCGCCAACGCGCAGCAATCTGGTGCGAACTCGCCCGTTCAGGACTGTTTCTTTTCCGTGCGGCGTCTCGCCAGAAATGCCGCAAATCCCAAGATTCCAATGGTGGCAGCGCCGGCAGCACCAGCGCCAACAGGAACAGGTGTCACCGCTGGAGTTGGGGGCGGCGGCGGTGGGGGAGGAGGAGGAGGTGGCGGAGCGGCGTCATCAATGCACACGCGCGTGACTCCGCCTCCACTTGTATCGTTAACGAGCATGTTCAGCTTCAATGCGCTGATCCATTGATTTGCAGACACCTTCACTTTCGCGGAGCCATTAAATGCCGGAGCAGGCGCCAAGGTTATCGCGCCTGATTGCTGTACAAGGGTTTCAGTGCCCGAGGCACCAGCCGGCAACGGAGTCTGCACAATATCTGTATCGGTAAAGGCATATGCCTGACCATCCAGATCCACAGAGAATGTGTCGCCGGGCTGGAAGACATCCAGATCCACATTGATGGAACTTGCCAATACCGGATGGCTGAAACTGTAGGTGCAGGAAATAGTTGTGCTCTGTAGCTGCCCAAGCGCAACCCCATCGTATGGGTAGCCCGGCCCCAGGATCGTACTGACCGGGTTGTAAACGCCATTGGTCGGATCATTGTCGCACCCCGATTCCGTGACGGCGCCATATGTACCAGGCAGTGCCAAGCACTGCTGTGCGGCATTTGCCAGCTGCATGACAGGCAAAGCAAAACCAACCAGCACGGCACATTTGGATAGCTTCAAATTCAATGGCATACCCAACCTCGCTAGATATGTAAGCAATTTATAAATACTATCTAAATATCACAGGCCAGGGAACTGCAATTGCCCACTAGCAGCAGCATCAATTGCCAATGAAGCCGAGGTGATGTAGAGGCGTTGGAGCGGCCATTGCGAGTGTTTTCTCGCCGCGCTGCCAAGTGTTGCGCCCACGTTCTTTGGCCGTGGTCTTCCAGGACGAGTATCCATTGCGCCGGTCTGCCTTGGGTATGGTGAGCAAACCGTCGCTCTTCCACATTCGTTGATCGCGCTGCCTTTGGCTCAGTCTGGGAAGCGCTCCACATGCAATTCGCCGCGCCGTCCTGCATAGCTCACATGCCGCCCTGCAATCCAAACGGTGTACCCAACACAGCCAGCACGTTGGGTCAGCAGCTTGAACTCAGGGTACATCACACGGCCTTGTTGCGCCCCCAGAATGGCTGCACGCACACCGTCCTGATCAAAGGCGTCAGCAATGGGCGCTTCAGGCAAGGCAAATTCGAATGCAAAGTTTTCCCCATTTGCAAGAAAGTACGTCGCACGGGCCGTTCGGTAGTCGACGTGGTACGACTCGACGCCCACGCCCATCAGCTGGGTGATCACTTGGCCAAAGTGAATCTCTCCGGCATTGGATGCGTCAAATGTGGACTGAATGACGGAACGGGGATCAAGGCTCATCGTTTTTCCTGTTTGAAAGAGTCAATCGAAGCTAATGCGGGGTCAGGAGACGGGAATGGTCTGAAACCGGTGGTGCTGCACCAGGGCTTTCATCAGCCCCATGAGGATGCGGCGGTCCTGCGCTTCGAGATGTCCAAAGAAATGGTCGTCATTCGCATCCGCTAATTCCGCCAACTCGGGCACCAACTTCATTCCCGCAGCTGTCAACACCAGGTATTGCTCCCGGAGATCTCCGTCTTTGTAATGCCTTGCTGCCAGGCCCTTTTCTTCAAGCCTGGAGACAATTTTTGAAGCGGCCCCCTTGGTCATGCCCAGGGCCTGTATCAGTTCCATATGTCTGGTTTCAGGTTGAGTCCAGAGCGTGCGCAACGCCACCCATTCGGTCACGGACACGCCTTTGACTTCAAGCATCTGCTGGAAGCGGCCAGATACATGGTTGGACACAAACCGCATCCAGAAGCCCAGATGGGCGTCCAACGGGGAAGGGGTTATCGGCGCCGGGCTGTCAGGCATCCATTCTCCTTGAAAGACCGCATTTTAGTTTCCATGGAAACCTGCGTCAATAACACAGAGAGCCGAGTGTGGCTTTCGCCCCCAACCCCATGTGAAAGCGGGCGCCCACGCCTCGCAGTGCGTGAATGCGCTGCAGGCCACGCGCCCGTGCTTCCGCCTGGATTCGTTTTCCCTTCAGATTCGTCTGTCTGCCAAAGCGGGCTGCAGCACTTGCACTGGCTGCAAGTTCTTGCGGGTACAGACCAGACAGCTCCCGCTTTTGATAGCGAAATGCAACACAAATGATTTAATTTTTAAATTAATCATTGTTTTATGATAAATTTAATCACTTCTCTCAACCGTGTTCGCTGCATTCCAAAGCAATACGAAATGCCTTGGCAATACGTGCTGAATGCATTGCGATCACTGCATAGCACAGGTCTCTTCAATGATTCTTCATCGTTACAGGCAAGCGCTGTCTATGGGGCTGGTTCTGACCGCTCCACTTGCGAGCCATGCCCAACTGGTTCTGCGGCCAGCTTCCGCCCTTCCGATCCCGACCTTCACCTGCGCCAATGCCGCTGACCCACTGCTCACTGCCGATGCTTTGAAGAATCCGGGCCAGGCATTGAACACCAATGCTGTCAGTGTGGTGGATCGCGGCAATCAGCAACGCTGGGCTTACGCATTCGATCCAGCCAACCCTGGCTCTCACACCATTCCGAAGGCAACCGCGGGAAGCACCGAGCAGATCCCCACCTCGTACACCCGCGCGGGAAACACGCCTCCGTCCGACTTGAGCAGCCTGTCTTCCATGGCCTGGCAGTACTTTTCGGGGCGTGAGGTTTTTGCGTATGGCGGTGGCACTGCAACAGCCCCCCAGCTCGGCACAGGGCAGTCTTTGACGTCGGTCGGTTTCTATCTGTCAAACCCCAACGGCGGGGCGGCGGCCAACCAGACCCGCTTTCTGCAGTTCCAGTTCTATCTCGCGCCTGAGGTCGACCCCGCCACCTATCAGCTGACATTGAACGCGGTGTCTGCCGATGACCAGGTTCTGCGTTACTACCTCAATGGCACGGCCTGGCAAAGCGCAGGGACCCAGCTAGGCGGTGGGGCTACCGCTGACCAGCAATGGCGCACCGGCCTCAATACGTTGACGGTGGCATTGTTTGACACGATCTCCTCAGCCACCCGCCTGGCAGTGGGTGGTGCTACCGCTTCTAACTGCGCTGCCGTGATGCGGACCTTGGGTGTGTCTCTTGCCGTTCAGGCACCGGTCATAACACCCGAGCAAACCGAGACATTCACAGGGGTCGCCACTGCAACGCCGTCAGGCGGCGGCGCTGCAGGCCCACTGCCGGCCGGAACCTCCGTCACAGTGACGCTGACGGGCCCCAATGGCTTTACCGCCACCCAAACCACAACCGTGGTGGGCAATGACGGCCAATACAGCATCATCTGGCCTGCTGGGCTTGCGCAAGGCAACTATGAGGCGATTGCCAGCCTTACAGCGCAACCTGCGGTCCAGTCCACGCTTGGCTCTTTTGAGGTGCGGGT
This sequence comes from Comamonas odontotermitis, assembly GCF_014207855.1. Taxonomy (GTDB): domain Bacteria; phylum Pseudomonadota; class Gammaproteobacteria; order Burkholderiales; family Burkholderiaceae_C; genus Comamonas; species Comamonas odontotermitis_A. The sequence continues at coordinate 4,381 of NZ_JACHKZ010000005.1, forward strand.
AGAGACACCACCTCCTCCTCCGCCGCCGCCACCACCACCTCCTCCTCCACCGCCCCCGCCACCACCGCCTCCTCCTGCCCCAACTGCACCGCAGGCGGTTCCGGCTCTGGGTTCATTCGGGTTGATGGGCCTTTCATCTCTGTTGGCCTGGGTTGCCTTTGCCCGAAGACGCCGCATTTAATTCATAAAGCCACCTTCGGGTGGTTTTTTATTGACTGAATGACTGCGGACGATTGGCATGCCATTACCACCCAACAGAACAAATCATGGGAATCTGCAGAGATTACTCACCAAGAGAGCATCTGACAGGATGTGTAAATACGCCCTCGCATTCCTAATGAAAACCCTCGTGAATCATTAACAATTCTTTATTAATATGCTTCTTATTCGACAAAGATATAATTCATAAAATAATAAGTTACTATTGATAAATTAACTAAAATTGGAAATATATATGAATATTTTGAGAAATACTGTTGCTTGCGCATCGTTGCTGGTGGCAATGAGCGTGAACGCGCAAACAACCACCCTATATGCTCAGAATTTCAACAGCCCTGCCACAACGGCGTGCCCCGATTGGGGCGGTGCGGGTTCGGCAAGCAGCTTGTCGACCGACTACAACGGCGCAGGGCAAACTGGCTCAGCCACGTTCAGCCAAATTGGAACTGCAGATCGCGTGTGCTGGGGAAGCCCAGGCCTCAATACCGATCCAGAAGGAACCGCAACGCCCTATTCCGGAGGGTTTGCCCGCAATGGGTCTGTGGTGGAGTCTTGGGCAATCGCCTTTGATCCTCAAGGGAAGCCCTTCATCAACGGGCAACTCGATCTTGCACACATAACACCGGGCAATTTGAATGGCATTGCTACACCGCTGACGAACTACCCTGGCACAGCCAGCAGCGTTCCAATGGCGTTGCGCTTTTTCCGAATTCCGGCTGGCAGCAGTTTCAACCTCGCGGCCGGGGCAAGCACTGCAGTGGGTACCCCGGCCAATCCGGCCAATGTGATGATTGCGGGCGTAGCACAGACGCCGCTCCCTGAATCAGGCATGGTCGCAGTCACAAAAGACGGCAGTTACTCTCGCTATGCTGCCGATTGGAATGTGCACCAGTTTTCTGTAGATACAAGCAGTTTCGGGGTGGGCGACCAGCTCGCGATTGTGGGAACCGTGATCGATAACTTGACTTATATCGTTTTTGACAACTTGGTCATCACTGCCGCCTCGGCCCCCGTTCAGCCACCCAGCATCAGCAAGCATTTTGGAGCGCCGCAGGTAAATCCAGGGCAGTCGACTACGCTGACCATTGACATCACGGGCAATGGCATCAACTCCGTCAATGGCCTCACGGTGACCGACAACCTGCCTGCACCAGTGGTCGTTGGCAATGGTGGCGTCATCGCCAACTCTTGTGGCGGCACACTGGCTGCAACTGCGGGCAGCAACCAGATTCAGTTGACCAACGGTGTACTGCCAGCCGCAGGCTGCCAGCTTCAAGTAGAGGTGCAGTGGCCCATGGCTGCTGTGGCGCAATGTTCGGGTTCAGCGGTGACAAACACCATTGTCGACGGCACAGATTTCACCGTTGGTGCTACCACGACTGCGGGAACAAATGCCCAGGCAACGCTTGCCTGCCCGGCACCTCCAGCGCCTCCTGTCGCCTCTGTAAACTGCACCCCGAAGACGCTGGTGGATGCTGCGGGTCAAAGCGCCGTCTGCGCCATCACACTCAACGTGTCCCAGCCTGCAGATTTGACAATCAACCTGCAGCCACCCACTGCCAGCCCTCGCTACCAAAGCACCTGCCTCAATACGATTGTGATTCCTGCAGGTGCGACCAGTGCGACTTGCACTATTACAGCTACTGCCAATACCGAACCGAGCGACGGTGATGTAACGGCAACGATAGCGATTGTTGATTCGGCCTCTTCACCAACTCCATCCTATGTGGTGGGCACCCGGTCAGATAGCGTGCTGATTGGAAACGACGATGTACCACTCCCGCCAAGCACACCTTCGCCAGTTCCTTCACTGCATGTGCTGGCACTCCTTGCCCTCTCACTCGCCCTTGCTGGCCTTGGAGTATTCAGAGTGCGCAGTCACCAAGACTGAACATGAAACCGCCTCAGGGCCGATGCCAGTCAGCTAGGCCTTGAGCGACTGTCCCTCAGTCCACCAAAAACGTAAAAGGAGCGCATTTCGCGCTCCTTTTTCATGGTTTTCGGAGGTTGCAAGTCCTTAGCTGGCAGGCATTGGCCTTCAGGTGGGCTATTCATGGTGCGCCTCCCGATTTGGACTATCCAAGAGGCTGTTTCTCCCACCCCAGGCCAAGCGCCATACGGCCCCCAATTGCACAGGCTGCGAAAGGTACAACGCCAAACCCAAAGATGGCCCAGAAGGATAGAGGCATCAGGAAATCCGCTGATTGTCAATAAAAGTCAAAGGAAATTCAGATCTTTAATAGTTTTATACAATTTGACTTTCAATTCCGGAGAGGGATGGGTCCAATGAAAAAGCATAACTTGGCGATGGGAGCAATTCTCTTCGCTACATTCCACGCATACGGTGCAGAAATTACGGTAACTGCCAATTCCAATTATTTTGCCAATTGGAGTTTCAGCGATTTTCAACCTCCCGCACAATCTCTGTACTACTACGATGGATCAGGAAACAGAGGCGCTAATGCTTTACCGACCGGGGGTGGGCAGAATGTTGGAGCTCTGGCAGGTAACCCCTTGACATGGACAGTGCCAGAGCAGGATGCCACAAAAATCACTGCGGGGGTTTTCACCACCAATCGCAATACTTTTGGTACCAATCTCCCTGCTGGCCTATTTGGCTCCGTCCCCACACCCAATCCTGGCCAGGGCTTTCTGAACAGAGGCATTGGACAGTTCAGCACCGCCAAGCCATTCGCACCAGGCACCACATTCTTCTTCCAGGATTTTGACAATACGGAAACAGCAGAATATCGCTTCTATGACTGTGCTGGAGTTCAGGTGGATGCTGGTGATTTTGATTTTCTGAAAATATCCACCATCAATACCCCCAACCACTCCCTGCAAGGAAGCGCACCCAATCGGTATTGGACGGCGTCAGCGGTCGTAGCCAATGATCCCAATACGGTGAGTGGCATTACCATCAAGGCCAATAATGTCTGCCGTATCGATATATCCGGCACCCGCCCTGCCGGCACCGGAGGCAGTGTCAACTACTTCCTGGGCTCACCGCCCAATGTTGTGCCCACCGCGGCTCCGGCCATCTCTGGCACCATGCAGGTGGGATCGGTTGTGACAGGAACATATGCCTATGCGGACAACGAGTCTGATGTGGAAAACCCAACTGGTACCACGTATAAATTCGTCACCAGTCCCAATGCCAGCATCGCAAGCTCCAGCGAAGGCACCACCGTGGCAAGCGGAACAACCGGGGGAGCCTCGGCAAACGTGCCTTACACGCTTGCGGGAGCCGATGTGAATATGTATATCTATTACTGCGTCACCCCCGCTGCTCAAACCGGGGCGTCCCCCGGGGTCGAAGTATGTACCGCAGCATCGGGCCCGGTCGCCGACAAGCCAACCCCACCGGTACCGCCAACCCCAGCCGCCCCAGCCAATGTTCCGACATTGGGTGAATGGGGGGTGATGGGGCTCTCATCGCTCATTGCCATGTTTGGACTTCTGCGCATGCGCAGACGCCAGAGTTGATTGACGCAAAAAAGACCGCTGCAAAGCGGTCTTTTTGCCTCTATGGATTGTGCTGCTATAAAATTTCTAGCACCAGTTCTGGTGGGCGGCACAGGCGGGCGCCCTTGCCGGTCACCACGATGGGGCGGTTGAGCAACATGGGATGCGCGGCGATATGGTCGATGAGCTGCGCATCGCTCCATCGGGGGTCGTCCAGACCCAGCTCCTGGTAGATCGCCTCTTTGCTGCGCATGACATCGCGCACCGGCACTCCCAGTTGCGCAATCAATGCGGCCAACTGCTGTGCATTCAGAGGTTGCTGGAGGTAATCCACCACCTGCGGCGCGATGCCGCGCTCCTGCAGAAGAGCGAGTGCGCCGCGCGAATTGCTGCAGCGCGCATTGTGGTAGATGGTGGCAGTAGTTGGGGACATGGCCCCATCTTATTACAGGGAGGCTTCCAGCTCCGGCATGATGATGCGCGCCTTGGTGAGCGCCATGCCGAGGTTTGCCGTGCGGCGGCATACAAAGACGGCCACATACTCCTCGTTGGTCTTGCCCCGGATGAAGATGTGCAGCAGGTTGTCGCTGTTGACGATGATTTCCTGGAAATAGTGGTGGCCATCATCAGCCAGGCCGCGCGACTTTTTGAACATGCGCTCGATCATCGAGACATTGGGGCCGTTGAACAGATCTGCCGTTGCAGCCGCAACCAGATCAATAACCTCGCGTGGGTGCGAATCCACGGTGCGGATTGCCAGCAGCATGCCACTGGCAACGTCCACATAGCCTGCGGCCAGGCACTCCGGTACAAACGATGCGACCTTCTGTAGAACTGCATCCATCGACATATAGCTTTCCTTCTCGTAAAACATGGCGCGTGCATGCCGCCAGCCCCTGCCAGCGCCGCACCATCGCGCCCCTATCCGTTAGCCCATTTTTTCCAGCAGCATGGCTTCGTAGGCTGCCAGGATGTTCTCCTGCAACTGCGACTGCACGAACTGCGATTCAATGGCGCGCACACGGCGCAAAGACTCCTCTGCAGTGATGCCTTCAAATACCAGCCAGGCCGCCAGCACCGTGCCGGTGCGGCCCAGGCCTGCCAGGCAGTGCACCGCAAGCACCTCGCCGCCCAACAGCAGACGCTTCATCTTGAGCATCAGCATCTGCAGTTGTGCGACCGTAGGCGGCTCGCGGTCGTAGACGGGAAGATGGACGTTCCGCAGCCCATTGCGCACGAGCGCGGCCTGGTCCACATCCTTTTCCGTCAATGAGATCAACACGGTCACGCCACAGCGCTTGAGCGCCTGCAGATCGATGTCGATGGCATTGACGACACCCGGCAAGGGGGTTCCCGCCAGCTTGCCCGGCACCAACCAGGCAAATCCGCGCGGGCCCCGCGACTCGGGAACAAAGGTTTCGGCAGCCAGCACAGGGTTTGCCAATGCCAGATCGGGCAATACAGCGCGCTGGCTCAGGCGTGCGGCCTGCTCTGCCGTTGCGGCTGCCGGAACAGGGGGTGCTTGCACCGCTTCTACCTGCATCGCCTGCTCCACCGTGATCTCCGGCGCCAGCACCGAGCAGCTGCCGCTGCGCACGAATTGCTGGCCCGCTGGCGAATACGGGCCAGCAAAAAAGGCTTCGGCTGCGTTCGATTCCTGCACCGTCCCCCCCGCGAGCAACAGCACGCGGTCTGCCACCGTGGCGGCATGGCGCTGGTTGTGGGTAACAAACAGGATGGCCCGCTCCTGCCCTATGCGCTTGAGCAGTTCCAGCAGCAAGTAAGCGTCGTACTCGTCCAAGTCGGCTGTAGGCTCGTCCACCATCAGCAAGGCGGGGTCTGCCGCCACCTCACGCAAAATGGCGATGGCGCGCTGTTGAACCGCAGGCAGCTCTACTGCAGGGGTAGCAAGCTCGGCTTTCAACTCCGAAAACCCCATCCCATCCAGAAAATCACTGCACCACACGCTGCGCTCCCGCGCAGATTGCGAGCCCGCGCGCCGAAACTCGGTGAGCGAATCCTGCACGCTCGCCAGCATCAGCCGTGCATGCTGGCGCACCATGCGCGGGCGATGCGTTTCAGTGAGTGGGTGGCCCGCATAGCGCACACCGCCCCATTGGCGAAAGCGCGGATTTTCGTCGTTCACTCCAGCGAGGCTGCGCAACAGGCTCGATTTGCCACCACCTACGGGGCCCATCAAAGCCGTGATCGTGCGTGGCGCCATCTGCAGGTTCAACGCCGAGAGGATGACCTTGTCTCCGTAGGCCACGCCCCAGTTGTCTGTTTCCAGAGCAGGTATTTGTTGAGACACACGTGCTATGCCGCTGAGCGGCGCTTTCTTGATCCACCGGGCACACAGCATCAAAACCAGTACCGCCCGCCGAGCACCAGTCGCTGAATTTTTCCGGGATTATAGAAAGCAGAGATCTGAAAAAGAGTATTTAAATACTCTTTTGGATAGATGAAAAGTTACAAAATAAACAAATGGAGATTTTTAATGCCGATGCTTGATATACATCAAGCTTTTATCTTTTCCCCGTACGGATCGTGCGAATCAGCAGTACCACCGGCACCAGCCCCACCAGTACCAGGGCCAGCGATGGCAGGGCGGCCTCGCCCAGCCGCTCGTCGCGTGCCAACTGGTAGGCCACCACGGCCAGGGTGTCGCTGTTGAAGGGCCGCAGCACCATGGTGGCCGGCAGCTCCTTCATCACATCGACAAACACCAGAAGCGCAGCCGTGAAGGCGGAGCGGCGCAACAGCGGCCAGTGCACTCGCGTGAGCAGGCCCAGGCTGCTGGTGCCGAGCATGCGCGCCGATTCGTCCAGGCTGTTGGGAATACGTGTGTAGCCGCTTTGCAGCGACTGCAGCGCTATCGCGGTAAATCGCACCAGATAGGCCCAGACAATGCCCGCTGCAGTGGCCGTGATCCAGGCCGGAAAGCCCCATTGCGGCGCCCACTGCTGCACCCACCCCACAGGAAGCAGCAGGCCCACCACAATGACGGCGCCCGGCACCGCGTAACCCAGGCTGATGAGTGCAACCAGTGCGCGCGTGAACCAATCGCGGCTGCGCCGGGCCGAAAATGCCGCCAGCAGCGCAATCGCCACGGCCAGCACGGCGGTGATGGCGCCAAAGCGGATGCTGTTGCCCGCCCATTGCAAGAAGCGGTCAAATGGGATGACCGACCAATCGGCCGCCAGGGGCCTCAGCATGAAAAGCACCGGCGCCACAAAACCCAGCAATACCGGCAACCCGCACAGCAGCCATGCAAGCGCACTGCGCATGCCCGTCAACTTCTGGGGCTGCGCTTCCGCAGACGATGCCCGCCCTACGCCGCTCGTTACAAAGCGCATGCGGCGCTGGGCGCGCAGCTCCAGCTGCAGCACCACCAGCACGAGCACCAGCAGCATGGTGGCCAGTTGCGCAGCGGCCGTGCGGTTCTCCATCGACAGCCAAGCCTTGTAGATACCCGTGGTAAAGGTCTGAATGCCGAAATAGCTGACAACGCCAAAGTCGGCCAGGGTTTCCATCACCACCAGCGCAACCCCCGCCACCACTGCAGGCCGCGCCATCGGCAGGGCCACGGTGCGGATGCGCCTGCCCATGGGAGCGCCCAGCAGGCGAGCCGCTTCCATCAGGTGCGCGGCGCGCTCCGAGAGCGCGGTGCGCGCCAGCAGGTACACATAGGGGTAGAGCGCCACCACGAACACCAGCACCGCGCCGCCCAGCGAGCGAATTTCGGGCAGAAGACGCCCTTCCAGCCCAAAACTGGCGCGCAAGCCACTTTGCAGCGGGCCACTGAACTGCAGAAAGTCAGTATAGGCGTAGGCGGTGACGTAGGCTGGCATGGCCAGCGGCAGCAGCAGCAGCCATTCAAAGGTCTTGCGGCCCCGAAAATCAAACAGGGTGACCACTGCTGCGCACACCGTCCCCACCAGTGCCGCGCCCACGGCCACCATCAGGCCCAGGGCTATGGTGGTCTGCAGATAACCCGGCAGCACCGTGGCAAACATCTCGCGCACGATGGCAAAGGCATCGGCGTCGTTGCCGATTCCGGGCAGCCATGCGCTGAAAACGGTGACAACCGGCAGCACCAGCGCAAATGCGATGACGAGCAGCAGACACTGGCGACGGATGCGGGCAAGGTTTTGCAAATGCGAATCAACCTGAATAAAAGCTGGCGATTCTACCTGCCGGCAATCGTCCGCGGTGCCCGCCCTCTACAATGCAAACCATGTTTCTAGAGGTCTCTCAACTCGATGTGCGTTATGCCGGCCGCGCGCAGGCCGCTGTCAATCAGGTGTCGCTGCAGCTGCAGGCCGGTGATATCGGCGTATTGATCGGGCCATCGGGCTGCGGCAAAACCACCTTGTTGCGCGCGGTGGCGGGGCTGGAGCCCATCAGCCATGGCGAGATCCGGTTGAATGGCGCCATCGTCAGCTCCAGTGCAGGCAGCCTGCCACCTGAAAAACGCCGCATAGGCATGGTATTCCAGGATTACGCCCTCTTTCCGCACCTGAGCGTGGGCAAGAACGTGGCGTTTGGCATTCACCACCTGCCCAAGGCAGAACAGTTGCAGCGTGTGCATGAGGTGCTGAGCCTGGTGGGCCTGGAAGGCAGCGCCGTACGCTACCCGCATGAACTCTCGGGCGGCCAGCAGCAGCGCGTGGCCTTGGCGCGTGCCCTGGCGCCGCGCCCGCAGCTGATGCTGCTCGATGAGCCGTTCTCCAACCTGGACGTTGATCTGCGTGAGCGCCTGGCGTATGAGCTGCGCGACATTCTGAAGGCCGCTGGCGCCACCGCCCTGTTCGTGACCCACGACCAGCTGGAGGCCTTTGCCATTGGAGACCAGATCGGCGTGATGGAACATGGCCGCCTGCACCAGTGGGCCAGCGCCGCTACCCTGTACCGCGAGCCTGCCAGCCGTTTTGTGGCCGATTTCATCGGCCATGGCGCCTTTGTACCCGCCACACCCGTGCAGGGGCCGCAGGGCTGGCAATGGCAGACGCCTCTGGGCTCCATCGCCACCGTGCAGACAACGCAGCCTGATGGCCCCTGCGATATGCTGCTGCGCGCCAGTGAAGTCGTGCTGGACGCCAACTCCCCCCACCATGGCACCTTGCTGCGCAAGTCCTTTCGCGGCTCTCAGTACCTGTATACCCTGGCACTGACAGATGAGTTGCAGGTATACGCGCAAGTACCCAGCCAGCTGGACCACCCCATTGGCACACGCTTGGGGCTGCGTGCCCAACCGGTCAATCTGGTGCACTTTCCCAGTGCAATCTGAAAAAACGGACTCCAGCGCGCACCAGGTATGCACCTGGCAATCAAAATAGATAGCAATCAGCGCTGAACCTGCCGAAGCCGATCAACTTCGCCATGCAAGGCGTCTGACCAGTCGCGGCGGTTGCGGCCCTGCGCGTGCTGTGGCGTGCCGTAGCGCAGTTGCGCCACCAGCGGCGGAGCAGTCACAGTACGCCAGATCGAGCCCAACAGGCTCTCGTCGCCCACGTAGCTCGGCGCGCTGCTCATCTGGCCGGTGCGCTTGTCGTAAAAGCACAGGCCCAGGGGCTGCACTTCGGACTCTGCCGCAATGGCGGCCTGCAGCAGGTTGGCATGGAAGGGCAGCAGCGCCGCGCCATCGCCCGTGGTGCCTTCCGGAAAGATCGCCACCATATCGCCATTGCGAATGGCTTCTTCCATGCGGGTTACGGTGCGCATGGCGTCTCGGCGCGATGTGCGCTCGATGAACAACGTGCCCGCCGCGCTCGCCAGGCTTCCAATCACAGGCCAGGCCTTGACATCCGATTTGGATACAAAGCGGCAATGCTTGCTCGCATGGATGGCCGGAATATCGAGCCACGACAGATGGTTGGCCACCAGCAGCAGCGGCCCGTGGCTGGGCACCGGGCCCAGCACCTGCAACTCCACGCCCGCATACCGCAACATCTGGCCAGCCCAACGCTCCACCTCCCGGTTGCGCTCTGCATGGCTCAGCCTGTCAAAGCGGCGCCAGATGGTGAAGACCCCTGAAACAATGTGTACGCCCAACCGACCCAGGCGAACAACCCCAACCACCTTGCGACGCCAACCTGCCATGCCTGTCTGTCCCGTCAATCGTTGGAAATATCTGTTGCAGGCAGTGGCGGTGCAGCCGTGTCCAGGCTACGCATGAACTGCTCCAGAATGATGCATGCCGAGGCCGCATCGGCATCCCGTGCGCCGTTGGCCAAGGCCTCGGTGGTGCTGTAGCGCTCATCCACCTCGAACACCGGCAACCCAAAGCGGCCACGCAGCTGGCGCGCAAACCGCAAGGCGTTGTCCGTGTTCTCATGTGCCGCGCCGTCGGGGTGGTAGGGCACGCCCACCACCAGCGCATCCGGCTGCCACTGGCGGATCAGGCCTTCCATGGGTGCAAAGCGCGCTTTGCCTTCGGCCTGGATGGTGGGTAGTGGCCGCGCCGTGCCGAGCATGCGTGTGCCGTAGGCCGCTCCCGTGCGCTTCATGCCGTAGTCAAAGGCGACAAAGCTCTGCATCTGCCGGGCAGCAGCCAGGCTGGCAGCATCGCTCATGCGCGCCCCGCTGCAGCAGACAGCGCCCAGGGCTGAACTCCCAAAAGCCCCAATGCCATGTCGTAGCGCTGCTCGATCGGGGTATCGAAAATGACCTGGGTGTTGGCGTTCACCGTCAACCAGGCGTTTTCCGTGATTTCGGATTCCAACTGGCCTTCGCCCCACGAGGAATAGCCCAGCGACACGAGCACGCGCCGGGGGCCAGCCCCGGTGGACAGGGCTTCGAGCACATCGCGCGAAGTGGTCATCTCCAGCCCGCCGGGAATCGTCAGGGTGGAAGCGTAGGCCGATTCATCGCCTGCACTCGCATCGAGCACGATGCGGTCATGCAGTACAAAGCCACGCTCGGTATGCACCGGCCCGCCCTGGAACACAGGTTCCTGGTGCAGATCATCACGGCGCAGCAGCAGATCCACCTTGTCAAACAGCTTGCCCATGGTGATATCCGAGGGCTTGTTGATGATGATGCCCAGTGCCCCCTTGTCACTGTGCTCGCAGACGTAGACCACACTACGGCTGAACATCTCGTCCTGCATGCCGGGCATGGCAATCAGGAAGTGGTGTGTCAGGTTCAGGGTCTCGGAAGTCTCGGTCTCGGCGCTCATGCAGCCATTGTACGGGTAGCCTTTAGGCCCTGAAGCGGCAAGTGCTCTGGCCATGGGCCGATCTGCAGAAATCCGCAGCTCCCTTCCTTGACGCCTGTCAACTTGACCCATGAAGCGGTGCAACAAAAAAGGCCGCATCGCTGCGGCCCTTGTCTTGCGAGGGGTCAGGCCCCCAAGGCGCCATCTGGGGCGTGGTGAGCAGTGCCTTCGGCAGCATCGGCGGCCTTGATTTCACTGTCGAGCACATACTGGCGCACCAACGACAGCAGCACTTCGTCCGCATAGGGCTTGCCCAGGTAATGGTCTACACCCAGGCTGGCCGCATGCTCGCGGTGCTTGTCGGCAATGCGCGATGTGATCATCACCACCGGCAGGTCCTTGAGCGCATCATCGCCGCGAATCTCGCGCACCAGCTCAAAGCCGTCCATGCGCGGCATTTCGATGTCGGACAGCACCATGACTGGGCGTTCTTCCCGCAGACGGTCCAGCGCCTGCAACCCATCAGCAGCCAGAGCCACCCGGTAGCCTTCGCGCTGCAGCAGGCGCTGCGTCACTCGGCGCACGGTGATCGAGTCGTCCACCACCAGCACCAGCGGCGTCTGTACCACCTGCTCAGCCAACGCCCGCACGGGAGCCTTGGCCACTTCAGGATGCACCGCAGCCTTGGCAATGCGCTCTGCCACCTGATCGCCGTACACGGTATACAGTGCCACGGGGTTGTAGATCAGCACGATCGCGCCCGAAGCCAGTACCGACATACCCGCCAGACCCGGCAGGCGCGCCAGTTGCGGCCCGAGGTTCTTGACCACCACTTCCTGGTTGCCCAGCACTTCGTCCACATGCACTGCCAGCCGCTTGGCGGCAGAGCGCAGAATGACGACTGCACTGGTCTTCTCCGGCACTTCATTGCTGCGCAGATCGCCTTGCAGCAGTGCACCCGCGTAGTAGTACGGCAACTGGTCGTCGTTGTCCTGATAAACGCCGCTGGAATGCGCCTTGTCTATCGTGTCCTGCGATACCCGGCGGACATACTCGACCAGGTTGGCAGGCACGCCAAACTTGATGGCGCCCGCACGCATCATCACCACCTGCGTCACCGCCGTGGTCAGGGGCATCACCATCTGGAAGGTGGTACCGCGGCCCTGGTCCGATGTGGTGACGATGTGACCGCCCAGCGACTGGATTTCGGTACGCACCACGTCCATGCCGATGCCGCGGCCCGAAATATCGGACACCGCCGCCGCCGTGGAAAAACCGGGCGCAAAGATCAGCTGTGCGGCCTTTTGCACATCGACCGCCTCTTCCATCGTCACGAGGCCCTGCTGCACCGCTTTCTGGCGAATCTTCTCAAGCTGCAGGCCCGCGCCATCGTCCTTGAACGAGACGGCAATGTCATTGCCTTCCTGCTTCACATCGACCGTGATGGTGCCGATGGCAGGTTTGCCATGGCGCTTGCGCAATTCTGGCGATTCGATGCCGTGGGCCACGCTGTTGCGCAGCAAGTGCTCGAACGCCGGGGTCACCCGATCCAGCACGCCACGGTCGATTTCAATCGCGCCACCGGCAATGTCCAGCTTGACCTGCTTGCCCAGCTCCTTGGAAATCTGCCGCACGATGGCATACAGCCGCTCGGAAATCGAGTCAAACTCCACCATGCGCGTGCGCAGCAGATCACGCTGCAGCTCGCGGGCCTGTCGGCCCTGGGCAATCAGGTCGTCTTCCGCCCCTTCAGCCGTGCGCTGCAGATTGCGCTGCACGGTAGCCACGTCGTTGACCGACTCGGCCATCATCCGGGTGAGCTCCTGCACACGGGTGAAACGGTCGAACTCCAGCGGATCAAAGCCCAGGTCGGTATCCTTGGCCTGCGCCATGCGCGACTGCATCTGCGACTCGGCCTGCACTTCCACGTCGCGCAGCAAGCTGCGCAGACGCTCCAGATTGGCCGACATGTCCTTGATCGACGAGCGAATGTTGGACAGGCGCATGTCCAGGCGGGAGCGGGCAATCAGCACCTCGCCAGCTTCGTTGACCAAACGGTCCAGCAGCTGCGAGCGAACCCGTACCGACTGCCCGGCGGCCACCCGCACCGGCGCCATGCGCAGCACCAGGGGCTTGTGGTGAATGCCTGGGCTCGGTTGTGCCGATGGCTCGCTCGCCATGGCACCGGCCTCCTCTTCCTGCGGCGCAGGCGCACTGGCCACCACTTCGGCAACCACCGCACCCATATCCGAGGCATGGGCCGCTTGCTGAGGCAGCGCACCTTCGGCCAATACCTGGTTGCCGCGCTGCTGCAAGCCGACAAACTCATGCTGCAGGCCGTCATAACGGCCCAGCAAGGTTTCGATGTCTTGCGTGGTCAGGTTTTCCGTGCCGATGTCTTCAACCTCGGACTCCATGCGGTGCGACATTTCGCCCAGGCGCATGGCTCCGGCAAGACGCGCACTGCCCTTGAGCGTGTGCAGATGGCGCAGCACCTCTCCACGCGGAGGCAGGTAGTTCGGATCCGCAGACCATTCGCGCAGCGCCGTACCCAGCTTGGGCAGCAGGTCCTGGGCTTCCTCTTCAAATATCAGGAACAGGTCTGGATCGATTACGTCATGCACGTCCATCGAATCGTCCAGGCCCAGGCTTGCAGGCCGTGCATCGCTGATCAGCGGCTGAGAGGCTGCACGGGCGATGTGCGCCTCCTGGTCCAACTCGGCCAGATCGCTGGCAGGGCCATCCTGCATTTCATAGGGAGGATGCAGTGCGGAGTCGATTTCCTGGTTGGCAATGTCGTGCAGGTCTTTGAGCACGATATCGTTGGCAGGTTTGATAAAGCCCGCGGCCACCTGGTGCAGGAGCTTGCGGATCTCGGAGCCCGCCGCCTGGAATATATTGAGCCAGGCCACCTCGGGGTGCGACGCGTTTTGTATATGCGCCAGGGCATGCTCCAATGCGCGCCCCAACTCCGACAAGGAGTGGAAGCCCACGGTGGACGAACTGCCAGCCAATGAATGTGCATAGGCAATGGCATCTTCCGGAAAGTGCCGGTTGGGGTTTTGCGCCCAGGCGTACAGCACTTTCTCCAGGCTGTGCGACCACTCTTCTGCCTCTGTGAGATAAACGTTGAAAAGCGCGGTGCTGACACCCAGTGCGTTCGTCACCTCTTCGCTGGATTCCACCGCCGGGCCGCTCTGCGCCTCTGCCGCAGAAGCTGCGGCCTCAATGCCTGCAACGGGCTGCGCCTCTTGTGCAGGTTGTGCAGGGGGCGCTGCAAAACTGCCCAGCTCAAGGGACGGCAATTCCAGCGGAAGCTTTTCTGGAGCGGCCACTGGCAATGCGAGGGCTTGTGGCTCTTCGACAAACTCGATGCTGTCGTCCATCGCCACAAAGCCAACGCCCGAGTCCTGCGGCTCCTGCGGAGCCACGGGGGCCGCCGGCACCTGCTCTTGCGCCATGGCCTGGGCAAACTCGGCAAAGTCGACTTCTTCCGCACTTTCAGGTGCAGATGCAGCAATCACTTCATGGGTTGCCCCAGTCTCGGGAGCAGCGGCAGGCTCCAGATTCAGATCCAGACCTTCCAGGGGCCATTCCAGGGCGACTGCGGGCTCTTGGGCCTGGAGCCGTGGAGCATCCGGCGCCTCGTCAACCAAGGCAGGCTCTGCCTCTGGCAGGGTATCGGCGTGAGCCGCAGGTTCCTGCCTCGCGTCAAACGCGGAGTCCAGCGACAGCTCCGGCAACTCCAGCGGCAGCACCATCGTCTGCTCCGGATCCGGGAATGCGACATCTGCCGGAGCCTCTTCTGGCTGCAGTGCATCAACTTCAGTCGCAGCACCCACACCGGCCTGACCAGGCATTACCAGCGGAATGTGGGTGCCATCCAAGCGCATCGCGTCCGCAGAGATGCGGAAGATGTCCGGGTTCCAGGTCGAGTTGCGCTCGGCACCTATGTCTTCCGCCCAGCGGCCAAATCCGTCCAGGGCTTCGGTGCTGAGGGCCAGCAATCCGGCATTCGCGGGCCGGTGTTCTGCCAGCCAGGTATTGAGCACCTGTTCCATGGACCAGGCCGCTTCGCCAAATTGCATCAGTCCCACCATGCGGGAGCTGCCCTTGAGCGTGTGGAAGGCCCGGCGCAATGTGGTCAGCGCTTCTGTATCGGTCGCATCGCGGCGCAGGGCCTGCAAGGCCTGGCCACCGGTCTGTACCACGCTCTGCGCTTCTTCCAGGAAGATGCCGAGCAGCTCATCATCGAGCTCCTCCTGCTGAACAGGGACTGCAGGCGCAGCCTGGACTGCCGGCGCAAACATCTGCAGGTCCGGAGCCAATACAGCAGGCGCCGCAGGTGGCGCAGATGTCAAATCAAACAGCGGGGCGGGGATGGTAGGCGCAAAGTGGAAGGAGTCATCTTCCATCGCCTGATCGGC
Organism: Comamonas odontotermitis; assembly: GCF_014207855.1. Classification (GTDB taxonomy): domain Bacteria; phylum Pseudomonadota; class Gammaproteobacteria; order Burkholderiales; family Burkholderiaceae_C; genus Comamonas; species Comamonas odontotermitis_A. Next base: position 19,651 of record NZ_JACHKZ010000005.1, read on the forward strand.
TGCAGGCCGCGATGGCTGCGGCTGCGCCACATGGCCTGCCTTCTGGCTACCCATGACGATTCGCAGCTCGCCACTTGCCGCATCAAACAGAAACAGCTTGCGCGCCAGAGTCCGCTGGTAACCCAGCATGTCGAGCAGGAAACCCAGTGCGCCGAGGCTGTTGCCCAGTTTCTCGAAAACTGCAGGCTTGTCTTCGTCACTGATCTGGCCAACCGCCAATTGCTCCACCACAGACCGGAAATGCTGGGTGGCAGCTGCGGCCTGATCAAGACCCAGCACCGACAGCACGCCGCGCATCTGCGACATGGAGCCCGTGACTGACCCCAGCATCGACACATCTTCCGGGTTGCGGAAGTACTGATCGAGGTGCTTTTCAACCTCGGCCAGAGTCGAGCGCAGCTCATCGACCACACTACCCATGGTCTGGTGATCGCTGACCTTGCGGTACAGCTCTTCCACCCAGGGCTCCAGCGGCTCGGGCGCTGCACCGGACAGCACATGGTCGAGACGCTGAGCCAGACGGCTGGCCCGCTCGCGCATCAGCACGGGCTTGACATCCAGCGACTCCAGATTGGCCTGCAGGTACAGAATGGAAGTGGCAACCTCCATCGCCAGTGGTGCAGACGGAACTGCGCTGGTGGACAGCAACCGCTCCGCTACCCGGCCCAATGCGGCGCCCAGTTCGTCGGCCCCCACATGCAATTTGTGCAGAGATTCACGAATCAGGTGGAACTGGTCGGCAACAGGCTTGATCTTGTAGCGGTCACCATCTGCGAGCGAAGACCACAGCTCGGCAGCAGACTCGATACGCTTGCGCGCCTGAGCCAGCACTGCCGGATCGAACAGTCCAAAGCGCTCCTGCGTGTAGTTGACGCCTTGCAGATCGCTGCTTTGCAGACTGGCACGTACCGCCTGCAGTACCCGGGCCTCGGACTCTTCGGCGCCTTGCGCCACAGCGCAGAAAAAATTGAGCTCATGCAGCAGTGCCTGATCCACATCGGAGCTGCCTTTGGCCTGCAAGGCAAACTGCATGATGACACGCGACGCGGAGCGTTTGACATACAGGTCCGGTACCAGCAGCTTATGCGCCAAGCCATCAAAAAAGCCGGATGCCACTTTCCAGAACAACCGCAGAGGCGCTTTGGTCTGCCCTTGTGCAATGCCCTGGCACACGGCCTTCAGATCACGGGCAGCGCCGCTGTCCGCTGATTTGATGATGTGCAGCATGCCCGCGTCCAGGCGCTCACGTGCGCTCCGGTCCAGTGCAAGCACCGCCACTGCGTCGGTCTTTGGCTCCTGCTGGTTGGCATCTCCATGCCACAGGTCAGCCGGGTGCACACGGTCCTGCCCCACCAGCTCCTGCATTTCCTTGTACTGTGGAAACAGCGCCACAAACGAAACCGGGCGCGCCTTGAGCACATGGCCCAGGTATTCCAGCAACGCAAACGAGGTGCGCTCCATCAACGCGACCGCCTTTTCGGTGCAAAGATGCGGCTTTTGGGCAAAACGCTGGGTAGCGCCTTCCATCAGGCCGACCAATTGCGCCGCCTGCTCCACGCCCACCATTTGCAGAGCGCCCTGCACCTGGTGCAGGTTCTGGCGGGCAACACGGATGCCCGTCGCGTCAATGGCCTCCAGGTCAGACGCCTTGGCAGCCTCTACATCCCGAATGTAACGATTGAGCGCCTTGACTGTGGATTCCAGCGAACGGCGAACCTCATCGCTGATCCACGCCAATGGCCCAAGATCCCTCTCTTCTGTTTGCACTGCGTTTTCCGCTTTATTTTCGATAGCCATAGACATGCAACAGTCCCCGATTTCGGGTCAAAAATGAACAACAGACGCGGTCAAGCAATCTTGAATCGCGCCACGGACTGTCGCAGCTCCTCAGCCATCTGCGACAGTTCGCGCACCTGCTGCGCCGTAGTGCGGGTGCCATCACTGGTCTGCTCCGTCACTGCAAAAATATGCTGGATATTCTCGGCCACTTCGTTGGCCTGCACAGCTTCATCCGATGCCGAGCGGGAAATCTGCAGAATCAGCTCCGCCAGTCGACGCGACACGCGGTCAATCTCGGCCAGCGCAGTACCTGCGCTGTCGGACAGGCGAGCGCCTTCCACCACACCCTGGGTGGAGCGTTCCATAGCGGCCACGGCGTCCTGCGTGTCGGTCTGAATCGCCTTCACCAGCACAGAAATCTGGCGCGTCGCATCTGCAGAGCGCTCCGCCAGACGCTGCACTTCTTCAGCCACCACCGAGAAGCCCCGGCCCGCTTCGCCGGCCGATGCGGCTTGAATGGCCGCATTGAGCGCCAGCACGTTGGTCTGCTCGGTAATGTCCGAAATCAGATCCGTGATTTCGCCAATTTCCTGCGAAGACTCGCCCAGGCGCTTGATGCGCTTGGAGGTATCCTGAATCTGGTCGCGGATGGAGTTCATGCCGCCGATGGAGTTTTCCACGGCCTTCAAGCCCGATTCCGCCGCCAGCAGCGACTGGCGCGCCACCGAAGCCGATTCCTGCGCCTGCGAGGACACCTGGTTAATGCGCGTTGCCATGTCCAGAATGGACTTGCCGGTTTCGCGGATTTCGCGCAGCTGCTCGGTCGAAGCCGCCAGCAGTTCGGTCGATGTGGAATCGACGGTCGATGTGGTGTGCGCCACACGGGTGGCCGTGTTCTGCACGCTGCCCACCAGCATGCGCAACTCTTCCACGGTGTAGTTCACGGAGTCGGCAATGGCGCCCGTGATGTCTTCGGTCACGGTGGCTTCCTGCGTCAGGTCACCTTCAGCCACCGATTGCAGCTCGTTCATCAAGCGCAGAATGGCTGCCTGGTTGGCGTCATTCAGACGCTTGGCTTCCTGCTCCTGGCGCGTGGCGTCCTGTTGCAGGATTTCCGCAGCGCGGCGGCGGTTGGCAGAGTCAATCAGCTGCAGGCGCACCAGGCCCCAGCCACCCAGGCCCACCAGCAAAGCAGCCAGCACAATGCCGACCAGGTACAGCCAGACCCGGTTGGAGCCGCTGTTCAAATCAGCCTGCAGGGTATTGAGGCGCTGACGCATTGGCTCGCTGGCCGACTGGATCGATACTTCGGCTTCGCGTGCCTCCGAAATGCCCTTGAGGTTGCCCAGCACGGCCGAGCCGTCTTTCAAGGTGGTCTCGTATTGGGTGCTGAGCGCCAGCAGTTTTTCACGCACGGCGCCATCACGCGCAGCGCCCAGGCGGAGTTCGCCGCTGCCATTGAGCAGGCCGCTCACCAGCTCCTTGAAGGTGTTCAAATCCTTGCCCAGCAGGAAAACAGCTTCTGCACTGGCACCCGAGCCCGACTGGAAATCGCTCGAAGACTTGGCGATACGCTGTGTCAGCATGGTCAGCTGGCTGGATGCAGCGATTTCTGCCGTCGGCGCCCCCTGCTGCAGCTTCAGGCTGACGACAGCCTCGCTCAACTCCAGCAGATTCTGCGTGTTCCTGTGGATGGCCTGCAAGGCTTTGCTCATGGAGATGAGCGCATCCTTTTGCTTGATGATCACATCGCTCTTGGCCGCCGTGCGGTTGGCATCCTCCACCAGAGGGTCCAGCGTCTCGGCGTACGAATCCGACAAGGCCTTGATGCCCAGTTCGTCATCGCCCGACTTCAGGCCCAGCACGTTCTGCTTGAGCATGCTCGAGCTCTCGGCCACATCGGCAAACGACTGCTCATTGCCGTTGAGCGCCTGACCCACCGCCTTGGCCAGCCGTTGCGACTGGGTAAGCGCCTGCCCCGTTGCAGACAATTGCCCCGTCACCGTACGCGACTGCAAAATGGCCCACACCGCCAGCGCAAAGAACACGACCAGGCCGCCAATCACGACCGCCAGCAGCGTTTTCTGGTGCTTGGACGCAGGTGCAGTTCCCAGTACGGGCAGGGTGATGGGGTCATCGCCACTGGTGCTGCCCTCCACCAACTGATCCATATACTCGTTGCTGGAGACTATTGCTGAGTCAGCTGGCGCCACAACGGCATCGCCGGTGGAGCCTTCGGACAGCATGACCTGGTCGCCATCCGGGAAAATGCTGACACCAGGTTCTGGCGCTGCCGCATCTTCTTTGCGTTTGAAAAGTTTGCTAAACATACAGAGTGGTTATGGTCAGAGGGTGGCAGGCGGGCGGCGCTATGCCGTGATGTCGAGAAAGTCAGGCGCATTGGCCAGCAACTGCAGATTCAGCTCCTGCCATTGTTCGCCGCTGGCTGTGGTGTAGAGGGCACCAAAGAATTCAGGCGCCGCATCGCCTGCGTCGCTGGAATGCTGGAAATCGGCAACGCCGCGCAGGCCCCCCAACTGCTCCACGAAAAGCGCCGCATTGACGCCCATCATCGGATTGAGTGCGACCACAGAGGCTTCGGCAAATACCTGCTCGCTCCGGGCAATGGGCAGGCCCAGCATGCGAGCGAGGTCAACCACCGTCAACAAAATGCCCCGGATGCTGGTGACTCCCAGCATCCAGGGCTTGGTGTAAGGAACCGGCTCCACGCCGCTCCAGCCCACCACTTCGCCGGATTGGCTCAGAGGCAGCAAGAAGTTCTTGTCGCTGATCTTGACTGCCAGCCATGATGCGCCCACAGCAGTCTGTGTACGCGCCTGGCTCAAACGATCTGCCAGGCGAGCCTGCAGATCCCGTAGGTCTTCGCGTTGTGCCATGCCTTATCCCAATGCCTCGATCTTGGCCTTGAGTTCGGCCGGGTCCACCGGTTTGGTCACATAGCCGCGGGCGCCCTGGCGCATACCCCAGACGCGGTCGGTTTCCTGATTCTTGCTGGTGCACATGATGATCGGAATATCCGCATAGTCCGGGTTGCGCGTGATCGAGCGTGTGAGCTGGAAGCCGTTTTGCCCGGGCATCACCACGTCCATCAGGATCAGGTCAGGGCGCTCTTCTGCCAGACGCTGCATCGCCTCGTCCGAATTCTGTGCCGTGCGCACCACCATGCCGTGACGCATCAACAGGTCGCTCAAGAACATCAACTCGGTCTTGGAGTCGTCGACGATTAAAACTTTTTGAATAGGCACAGCCCCTCCTTACCGCACGGCGACAAAGCGTCCGACGGTTTCCAGCAATTGGTCTTTGGTAAATGGTTTGGTGAGGTAGTCTTCGCAGCCCACCATGCGCCCCCGGGCCTTGTCGAACACACCGTCCTTGGACGACAGCATGACCACGGGCGTGGAAGCAAAGGATTCATTGCGCTTGACGATGGCGCAGGTCTGGTAGCCATCAAGCTTGGGCATCAGGATGTCGCAAAACACCATATCCGGCTTGAAATCGTTGATCTTGGAGAGTGCATCAAAGCCATCTTCCGCCAACAGCACCTCATAGCCACCTTGCTTGAGGAAGATCTCGGCACTGCGGCGTATGGTATTGCTATCGTCAACCACCAAGACCTTGAAATTTTCTGCGGATGCTGTCACCGGCCACTCTCCTCACCTAAAGTGTGAAATGCAAATGCACACGGCAGCAAAGGCTGACAACACCCCTCCCACCCGGCTCGCATAGATGTGAATCGCATGGATGCGATTTTCTTTCGACGGAACGGCGTCCGTTTTGGCGCATTTTGCACCACAACGCGTACACTGGACCCGTCACCCCTGCTCTTAATTTTGAAAAGCTTACATAGCCTTTAAATAGAATGCAACGATTGTAGCTTTTCAACACCGATGGTTGTGGTTCCTGCGGCACTGTGCCATACCCTCTTGACTATGACATCTCCTTTGACAACTGTGCCCGAATCCACCGCCAGCGAAAGCACGCTGGCCGCGTCCATCGACACCGTCAGCATTCTGTGCATCAACGCCAACGATCCCATTGGCGCAGGCGGTATCAATTGCGACAGCCTGGCTGTGGCCTCCATGGGGGGCCACCCCTGCACCGTGGCGACAGGCACCCTGGTGCGCGACACCCTGGACACCCTGGATTTTTATGCCCTGCCCGATGATGCAGTGCAACATCAGGCCCAGACCGTGTTGCAGGACATCCCTATCCGCGCCATCAAGATCGGCTTTCTGGGCTCGATCGGCAATGTGCGGGTTTGCGCGGAAGTGACCAATGACTATCCGGACATCCCCGTGGTGGCCTATGTCTCCAGCATGGCCTGGTGGGACGGCGCGCTGATCGAGGATTACCTGGACGCCTATGAAGAGCTGCTGCTGCCGCAGGTGACCGTGCTGGTGGGCGCCTACGGCCAGCTGTGGCGCTGGCTGCTGCCGGAGCGCACCTCCGAGCACCCGCCCACGCCGCGCGACATTGCCCGCGCCGCGGCCGAGCATGCCGTCCCCTTTGTACTGGTCACCGGCATACCCCGCAAAGACCAGCATGTGGAAAACGTGCTCGCATCACCCGACACCATTTATGGCAGCGGCGAGTTTGAGCTGTTTGAAACCGAATATCTGGGCGCGGGCGACACCCTGAGCGCCGCACTGACCGCCCTGCTTGCCACCGAGGTTCCGCTGAGCGATGCCACGGCAGAAGCCATGACGTACCTCGACAAGTGCCTGGAAGGCGGCCTGCGCCCGGGCATGGGCAAGACGATCCCGGACCGCCTGTTCTGGGTACATGCCGATGACGACGAAGACGCTGGCCCAGCAGCCGATGCGCCCTGACTGGCGCAAAGACACCCTGTACAAAGCAGCGCACAATGCAGGGGCGCCTCTCTGATCTGAGCGCCTTCCCTCCAGCCTGTTGGCCGAAAATACCCGGCGAACTCTCTTTTGACACGCTATGACCATCGATAAAAACGCCCAGTTGTTTGAACGCGCACGCCAGGTGATTCCCGGCGGCGTCAACTCGCCCGTGCGCGCCTTCAATGCCGTGGGCGGCACCCCGCCCTTTATTGCCCGCGCACAAGGGGCCTATCTGTGGGATGCCAACGGCAAACAGTATGTGGACTACATCGGCTCCTGGGGGCCGATGATCCTGGGCCATGGTCAGGCCGATGTGGTGCAGGCCGTGCAGGCCGCCTTGCTGGATGGTTTTTCCTTCGGCGCCCCCACCGAGCGCGAAGTGGCACTGTCCGAGGCCATTCTCAGGCTCATTCCGTCGATGGAGATGGTGCGCCTGGTGAGCTCCGGCACCGAAGCCGGCATGAGCGCCATCCGTCTGGCGCGGGGCTACACCGGCCGCAACAAGCTCATCAAGTTCAATGGCTGCTACCACGGCCATGCCGATGCGCTACTGGTCAAGGCAGGCTCGGGCCTGGCTACCTTTGGCGCATCCTCGTCCGCAGGCGTGCCCGCCGAAGTGGTGCAGGACACCGTTGTACTGGAGTACAACGACATCGCCCAGCTCGAAGAAGCCTTTGCCAAGTACGAGGGCCAGATCGCCTGCGTGATGATGGAGCCGATTGCCGGCAACATGAATTTCGTGCGCGCCACCCCTGAGTTCACCCTGCGCATCCGTCAGCTGTGCGACGCGCACGGTGCGCTGATGATCTATGACGAGGTGATGACGGGTTTCCGCGTGGCCCTGGGCGGCGCGCAAAGCATCTACGCGCAGCAGCTCCCCGGCTTTCAGCCCGACATCACGGTCATGGGCAAGGTGATCGGCGGCGGCATGCCCATGGCCGCCTTCGGCGCGCGCCGCGAAATCATGGAAAAACTCTCGCCCCTGGGCCCGGTCTACCAGGCGGGCACCCTCTCGGGCAACCCGATTGCCACGGCCTGCGGCCTCAAGACGCTGGAGCTGATCAGCCAGCCGGGCTTTCATGAACGCCTGCACGCGCAGACCGGCAAGCTGATGGCAGGCATCAAGGCAGAGGCCGATGCCGCTGGCATTCCTTTCTGCGTAGACCACCAGGGCGGCCTGTTCGGCTTCTTCCTGCTGCCCGAGCTGCCCAGCAACTACGATGCGGTGATGAAGAGCGACAAGCCGCTGTTCAACAAATTCTTCCACGGCATGCTCGCGCGCGGCCACTACTTTGCGCCCGCACTGTACGAGGCAGGTTTTGTCAGCAGCGCGCACACCGATGCAGACATCACGTCCACCATCGAAGCCGCCCGCGAAGTGTTCAAAACACTTTAAAACTGCCATGGCGCTTACCTGACAGGCGCCACCAGCTCTCAAAAAGAGAGCAAAACAAAAGCCCCGGCACGCCGGGGCTTTGTTCATGGAGAAAACGCCGCTCAGTCGTCGTTGCCGGTGAGGGACATGATCAGACGCAGCACATACCAGAACAGCAGCGCCACCGATGCGAACAGGTGCAATGCAGCGCCTGCGGGACGGTCAGCGGGGTAGTGGTGGATGATCTGCGAGGTGTCATACAGCACGCAGGCGCCAGCGAACAGGATCATGGCGCCGGAGAACCACACGCCCAACTTGAAGCCAAACAGCACGCCCGCGATGATCACGCCGATCGCCACCAGACCGCCAATCTTCAGAAAGCCGCCCAGGAAGGAGAAATCGGTCTTGCTGGTGAAAGCGGTGAAGGTGAGGCCCGCCACCAAGGCCAGGGTGGCAATGGCTGCAGCCTGAATGGCGCCTGGGGCGATGATGCTTGCCATGGCCAGCATGGGGGCGAAGATCAGGGCTTCCGCCACCACATAACCACCCAGCGCCAGCATCTGCACGCTGTTGCTTTCGGAATTGTCAGCCGCATTGGTGGCAAGCCAGCCCACCACCATGAACGCCCCCATCACGCCCAGCCAGGCCCACTTGCTGGCGCCCAGCATCTTGAGCATGGCAAACGATGCGCCGCTCGCATACAGGCCAAACGACAGCACGGCAAACAGCAGCACGGCGACTGCCAGATAGCTGTAGGCGGCCTTGATAAATTGGCCGCGGGTCTGCGCCTCGGGCACTCCACCGCCGTGACCGGCGTATTCGGGAAAGTTCATGCATCCTCCTTTGGTTTCTCTGCGTTGCAGGCGGGGCCCCGATCGTTGCCCCTGGTGCGCCGCAGTATCGCAGATTTGCTTTACAAAAGTACAGGCTTTTCACCCTTGCCGTACGGGCATTGCCTCCTGCATGGATTGCCACGCAGCAAAAAGCCCGCATGCAGCGGGCTGGGCTGGCGGACGAAGTCTCAGCGCTTGTCAGTATCAGACTTGGCTGACGGCTTGAGTGCCATCAACCACCCGGCCATCAGCTCGGCCTGCTCCTGGGTAATTTGCGGATGGCGGGGCATCACCACGCGGCCCCACTCCCCCACGCTGCCTTCGCGGATTTTGCCCGCCAGGTACTGAACCCCGTCGGGCCGATCGCCGTAGCGCTTGGCAATGGTCATGAAACCGGGGCCCACCACGTCCAGATCCATGGTGTGGCAACGCATGCAGTCGCTGCTTTTCGTCACCAGATCGCGCCCTTGCTGCAGTGCGGGGCTGGCCGCAATGGCTTGCTCGACCGCCACCACCTCCGGCTTGGGCCGCAGGATCAGGCGTCCGATGTTGAACATTCCCAGCCCCACCACCAGCGCAAAGCCCACAATCGCAACGCCCCACCAGCGCGAGCGGCGGGGTTGGTCATCTCTCTCTTCTCGTGTATCGCTCATGGATGCCTCAATTGACACGCTTGCCCGCCGCGAGGCCAGCCTTCCCGCAGAAAGGTTGGCTGGCGGGGCCGGTATCAATCAATGAATCAGTGCCTGAAGTGGCGCACGCCGGTGAACACCATGGCCACGCCGCGCTCATTGGCGGCGTCGATCACCTCCTGGTCGCGCATGGAGCCACCGGGCTGGGCCACGCAGGTTGCGCCCGCATCTACCACCACGTCCAGGCCGTCGCGGAACGGGAAGAAGGCATCGCTCGCCACCACGGTGTTCTGCAGCGACAGCTTGGCGGCATCGGCCTTGATGGAGGCGATGCGTGCCGAATCCAGGCGCGACATCTGGCCCGCGCCCACGCCCATGGTCATGCCCCTCTTGCAGAACACGATGGCGTTGGACTTGACGTACTTGGCCACCTTCCAGGCAAACAGCAGATCGTTCAGCTCTTCAGGGGTGGGCTGCTTGACGGTGACGACCTTCAGGTCGGCCAGCTGCAGCTCATGGTTGTCAGCGGTCTGCAGCAGCAGGCCCGAGCCCACGCGCTTGGATTCGACGGCGTTGCGGCCCTGGTCCCAGGCGCGCTCACCGCCGGCTGGCAAGGCAATCTTCATCAGACGCACATTGACCTTGGCCTTGAAGATTTCCAGCGCCTCGGCACTGAAGTCAGGCGCCATCAGCACTTCGACGAACTGCTTGGAGACGGCTTCGGCCGCAGCCTTGTCCACTGTGCGGTTGAAGGCGATGATGCCGCCAAATGCGCTGGTAGGATCGGTCTGGAAGGCCTTGGCGTAGGCTTCGTGCGCATCCTTGCCGATGGCCACGCCGCAGGGGTTGGCATGCTTGACGATCACGCAGGCGGGCACGTCAAAGCTCTTGACGCATTCCCAGGCCGCATCGGCATCGGCGATGTTGTTGTACGAGAGCTCCTTGCCCTGCAACTGCACGCCGGTCACCAGCGAGCCAGGGGCGGGATACAGATCACGGTACAGCGCCGCCTGCTGGTGGCTGTTTTCGCCGTAGCGCAGATCCTGCACCTTGATGAAGTGGCCATTGCTCTGGCCTGCGAACAGCGCGCGCTCGGGCACATACGCTTCGCTCAGCTTCTCTTCTTCAAACTTGACGCTCGACAAATAATCGCTGATCGCGCCATCGTACTGGGCGATGCGGTTGAAGGCAGCCACGGACAGCGCAAAGCGCAGCTTGTCGGACAGCTTGCCCGCGCCCTTCAACTCAGCCAGCACGGCGTCGTACTGGTCGGCAGCCGTGACCACGCCCACGTCCTTCCAGTTCTTGGCGGCAGAGCGCACCATGGCCGGGCCGCCAATGTCGATGTTCTCGATGGCATCGGCCAGCGTGCAGCCCGCCTTGGCCACGGTGGCCTCGAACGGATAGAGGTTCACCACCAGCAGATCGATGGTCTCGATGCCGTGCTCCTGGAGCGCTGCCATGTGCTCGGGCAACTCGCGGCGCGCCAGCAGGCCGCCATGCACCTTGGGGTGCAAAGTCTTGACGCGGCCATCCAGCATCTCGGGGAACTGGGTCACCTCGGCCACCTCGGTCACCGGCAGGCCCACGCCCGCCAGCAGCTTGGCCGTGCCGCCGGTGGACAGCAGCTGCACACCCAGGCCGTGCAGCGCCTGCGCAAACTCCACAATGCCGGTCTTGTCAGAAACGGAAATCAGTGCTTTCATGGCAATCACTCTATAAATAAAAACAGGCTCTAGCGCTTGCACCGATTGCGCAAGCCGCTATAAATTTGATAGATTTCAAAGCATCTTGTGCTCAACCAGCTTCTTGCGCAGGGTGTTGCGGTTCAGGCCCAGCCATTCGGCTGCGCGCGACTGGTTGTTGTCTGCGTGGTTCATCACCACTTCCAGCATGGGGCGCTCCACCATGCGCACTACCATCTCGTACACGCGGTCTGGCACTTCGCCCTCCAGATCCTGAAAATACGTCTGCAGGCTTTCGCGCACGGACTGCTCAATCGTCGTCTTGCTCATACACAATCACTCGTTGTTGCTTGGGCATCGGCTCCCTCGCCGGCCCCTGGCGCTGCCCCGCTGGCAGGCAGGCGATCCATCTGCTGCCCCAGGGCATCCAGATAATCGGCCACCGCCTGCCATTGCGCAGCGCTGTTCTCTATTAGATTCATCTCGCGCCGAAACGCGTCCCCTCCGGGCAGATCGCGCACGTACCACGCGATGTGCTTGCGCGCAGAACGCACACCCGTGCTCTCTCCGTACAGCGCGTAGTGGTGCTGCAGATGCGCCAGCAGGTGCCTGCGCAGCTCGGCCACCAGTGGCGGCGCCAGGTGTTCGCCCGTCTGCAGGAAATGCACGATCTCCCGAAAAATCCAGGGCCGCCCCTGGGCAGCCCGCCCCACCATCACGGCGTCCGCACCGGTGTAGGCAAGCACATCGCGCGCCTTCTCGGGGCTGGTGATATCGCCATTGGCCACCACGGGCACGCCCACAGCCGCCTTGACGGCACGGATCGTGTCGTACTCGGCAAAACCTTTGTAGCCCTGCTCGCGCGTGCGGCCATGCACGGTCAGCATCTGGATGCCGACCTGCTCGAACTGCCGCGCCAGCGTGATGGCGTTCCTGTGCTCATCGCTCCAGCCGGTGCGCATCTTGAGGGTGACAGGCACCTTGAACGGCGCTGCCGCCTCCACCACCGCCGCAGCAATCTCCACCGCCAACGGCTCGTTCTGCATCAGCGCCGAGCCCGCCCATTTGTTGCACACCTTCTTGGCCGGGCAACCCATGTTGATGTCGATGATCTGCGCGCCGCGCTCGATGTTGTAGACCGCAGCCTCGGCCATCATGAGCGCATCGGTGCCAGCAATCTGCACCGAGATCGGCCCCGGCTCGCCCGCGTGGTTGGCGCGGCGGCTGGTCTTCAAGCTGTCCCATAGATCCTTGCGGCTCGTCACCATCTCGCTGACCGCATAGCCCGCCCCCAGCGCCTTGCACAGCTGGCGGAAGGGCCGGTCCGTCACACCCGCCATGGGTGCCACAAACACGTTGTTGGCCAATTGATAGGAACCGATGCGCACAGACATGGGGAAAAGACAAAAGCGCGCTCCAAAAACAGGGGCGCCGTAGCTTGGATGGTTTGGGGAAGAGAGCGATTGTACCTGCTCAAAAAATCAGCAAGCACCAAATCAACCCGGTTGACACCGTATTCATCCTGATATTTTTTTGCTGCAGGGCCGCAGCTGCATGAAAAGCCCTCACGCCAGAGCCGCGGGCTACACTGGCGCGCATGGAAGTGTGGATGCATCAACTGCTGCAATGGCTGGCCCTGCCCCAGTTCGGGCTCAGCACCGTCTTTATCGTGGCGCTGGTATCGGCAACGCTGCTGCCGCTGGGGTCCGAGCCCGCAGTGGCAGGCCTGCTGCAGCTCAACCCTGATCTGTTCTGGCAGGCCATTCTGGTGGCGACGGCGGGCAACACCTTGGGCGGAGCCATCAGCTGGTGGACCGGCATGCTGGCCCACAAGGCGTGGCGCAAGGCACGCAGCCTGCGCCATGCACAAGACCCCGGGCACGAACCCAAGCAGCAGAGCGCCGCCGCGCCTGCGCAGGCCCCGCACCAGCGCAGCCGCCACCAGCGCATCGCCCGCGTCTGGCTGCGCAAGTTTGGCGCCAAGGCCTGCCTGCTGAGCTGGCTGCCCGTGGTAGGCGATCCGATCTGCGCCATTGCAGGCTGGCTGCGCCTGCCGTTCTGGCCCTGCGTCTTCTATATGGCCATCGGCAAATTCCTGCGCTACCTCGTCATGACCGCCACCATCCTGCACTTCTGGCCCGCAGGCTCGCTCACCGGCTGATCAGGGCAGAAACTTCGGCGAGAGCAGGCGCAGGCCGATGGATACCCAGTGACCGCCTTCGCCGCCAAAGCGGTTGCCGTAGGTGGCGTCCACCTGCACCCGGTCGGGCACCAGCCAGTGACGCAGGCCCACCTGGTAATACGGCTTGCCCACGCCCTGGCGGTAGGTTTCTGCCACCAGCCAGTTGGTGTCCGACAGCTGCGTCTCGGAGCCCAGGCCCCAGGTGAGGCGGTTGTTGTGCGTGCCCTGCTCCCGCAACCAGCCCACATTGGTGTGCAGCACCAGCCGGTCGTCCGCAAACGAAAAGCTGGCGGGCACATAGGCATAGGTATCGTGGCCGCCGCCCGAACCGGGGCGCGGGTCGCGCGACACACCAACGGCCAGGCCATAGCCCCAGCCATTGGTTTCCAGCGGTTTGAACAGCGTCTTGCCCTGAATCAATTGCGCACTGCGTCGCATGCCGCCGTCCTCGCGCGTCCAGGCGCCGCCCAGCGTCACCTCCAGGTTGCCCGTGAAGTTGCAGGCGGGCTGTGCCCACAGTTCGGTATGGCCATCCGTGCGCTTGGCCCAGCTCTCCAGCTGGCACGATTTGTCGTCCACCACCCGCGCATCGTCTGTATTCATGGGGCGGGCCGCATGGGCCATCAACGGTGCGGTGCACACGGCGGCCACCAGGCCATGCATCCAGGGGGTCCAACGCATAAAAAACTCCTTCGCGCATCCGCAGCCAGCGTGCCCGGCCCGTCCGCCCACCAGCACGCACCGCGCGGCGTGCGTGCTTCCTTGATTGATTTGCCGCGGATTATAGGGAGCGCGTACAGGCTTCTACTGCGCCAGCAAAGGCATGGCACCAAACAGCAACAGCTGGGGGCCACCCGCCCAGATGCCACACGGATGACACACTGCAGGCGTATGGCGCAGGAATGGCGATACCGAGCCTCGCCCCACCACAAAGGCCGTCCGCGCCAGCGCCCGCCTAATCCACCCGCAAGCGCAGCTGCCGTGCCACAGCACCGTAGCGGTCGATATCGGCCGCAATGACCTCGCCAAACTGCGCCGCGCTTTGCGTTACTGGCGTATAGCCTTGTTCCCGCAGCGATTGCTGCATGGCGGGCTCAGCCAGAATCTGCGCCAGCACGGCATGCATGCGTTGCACCAGGGCATCGCTGGTAGCAGCGGGCGCGAGCAGGCCGTGCCACTGTTCGACAGCAAAACCGGCAGCCCCTTGCTCGGCCACCGTGGGCACCTGCGGCCACTGCGCAAGGCGCTGGGGCGCGGTGATGGCAATGGCACGCACACGGCCCGCCTCGATCAGCGGCGCAGCGCTGCTGGCCGTCACCACACCCAGAGGCACTTGGCCTGCAGCCAGTGCCGTAATGGCTGGCCCGCAGCCCTTGTAGGGCACATGCTGCAAATGCATTTGCGCGGCCTGCGCCAGCATTTCGCCAGCCATGTGCTGCGGCGTGCCGTTGCCGCACGATGCAAACGGCAGATCCTGCAATTGCGCTGCGGCCCGCGCGTCGGCCAGGCTGTGCAGCGCGCTTGCCTGCGGCACCACCAGCACCGAGGCAATCGTGCCCACGTTGAAGACTGCCTTGAAATCTTGTCGCGGGTCAAAATCGAGCTGCTGGTAAACCGCCGGGTTGATGGCGAACGAGCTGTTGACCATCAACAATGTGGCGCCGTCTCCCGCCGCTTCGGCCACATGGCGCGCGCCGATGTTGCCGCTGGCACCGGGCCGGTTTTCTACCACCACGCTCTGGCCAATGCGCTGCTGCAATGCGGCGCCCAGCTTGCGCGCCAGCAGATCGGTGCCTCCACCGGGCGGAAAGGTCACGACGATGGTGATCGGCCTGTCAAAACGGGCTGCCGCCATGGTGCTGCCGCCCAGCCACAGGCCCGCAGCCATGCAGGCCACGGTGGCGGCTGCAACCCACCACCAGGAAATGCGTTTGGGAAATTGGGGCATGGTGCGCCTCCTTGCAAGGTGTATGTGCCGCACTGCGGCAGGTTCAGGCATCAAGGCCGATATCCAGCACCTTGGCGCTGTGCGTCAGCCAACCCACGGCAATCTGGTCCACCCCGGTCGCAGCAATTTGCGGCGCTGTCTCGGGCGTGATGCGGCCCGAGGCCTCGGTCACCGCCTTGCCTTTGCACATGGCCACGGCCGTGCGCAGCGTCTCCAGGTCCATGTTGTCCAGCAGCACTACGTCAACGCCCAGCTGCAGGGCGGATTCCAGCTGCGCGAGTGTGTCCACTTCCAGCTCGATCTTCACCATATGGCCCACGCCCGCCCGGGCGCGGCCCACGGCGGTGGCCACATCGCCTGCCAGGGCAATGTGGTTGTCCTTGATGAGCACAGCATCGTCCAGACCAAAGCGGTGATTGCTGCCACCACCCACGCGCACCGCGTACTTCTGCAGCGCGCGCAGG
The DNA here is from genome assembly GCF_014207855.1 of Comamonas odontotermitis. Taxonomy (GTDB): domain Bacteria; phylum Pseudomonadota; class Gammaproteobacteria; order Burkholderiales; family Burkholderiaceae_C; genus Comamonas; species Comamonas odontotermitis_A. Next base: position 35,420 of record NZ_JACHKZ010000005.1, read on the forward strand.
CCCGGCATGGTCTTGCGCGTGCAGGTGACCCGCGTGCCGTAGGGCCGAATCGCCTGGGCGATCGAGTGGGTGGCGCTGGCCACGCCGCTCAGGTGGCACAGGTAGTTCAGCGCCGTGCGTTCGGCCGTCAGAATGGCGCGGCTCTTGCCGCTGATGCGGGCGATCTCCATGCCCGGCGCCAGCACCGTGCCATCGCCGCACAGCGGCTCGAACAGCAGGCCGCTGTCGAGCAGATGAAAGGCCAGCCGCGCCAGATCCAGCCCCGCCAATACACCCTCTTGCCGCGCCACGAGGCGCAGGCTGTCCTTGGCATCGGCGGGCACGATGGTGTCCGTCGTCAGATCGCCAGCGCGGCCCAGGTCTTCGAGCAAGGCCATGCGCACCAGCGGCTCCAGCATCACATCGGGCAAAGGGGGAACCGGCAGTGCGGCAATCTCATTAATGCTCATTTTGAGTATTTAAAGGGTAAAAAAGGGGCACAGCGAGTCTTGCTCGTTGCGCACTTATTTATGCTAAATATGAGCATAAATATTGTCAAGGCTTGACCCTTTGAACGTATCCCAAGCAACACCTTGCGGAAGACCATTTCTGGCAACTGCGGGCGGGCGTCTACAGCACCAACCTGCAGCGCTGGTTCGAAAATGGCAGTGAAATATGGCTTCCGCAGCTATCTTTTCTGAATAAACAATGATCAGCTGCGCGCCAGAGGCAGCTTGTTGCCGGCAATGGCCCGTTCCATCAGCACATTGCGGCGAAAGCGGAACAACTTGGCGGGCCGGCCCGCGCCCGCCGTGCTCATGTGGCCGGTGTCTTCCACCAGGGCCTGCTGCTCGATCAGGCGGCGAAAGTTCTGCTTGTGCAGGCTGCGCCCGGCCAGGGCTTCCACCGTCTGCTGCAGTTGCAGCAGCGAAAAACTGTCCGCCATCAGCTCATAAACCACGGGGCGGTACTTGATCTTGGCCCGCAGGCGCGCCATGCCGGTGGCCAGAATGCGGCGGTGGTCGTTGCGCATGGCAAGGCCCAGCAGTGGGCGGTCTGCGGAGGCTGCCACGCCGTCACGCCGGGCTTCGGCCACCAGGCCAGCTTCAAACAGCAACTCGTAGCGCTGCAGCACCAGCTCTTCGTTCCAATCGCAGCCCTCCAGGCCAAAAGTGACACTGACGCGCTCCCATCGAGCGCTTGCAGCTACTTTTTCAGGAGCGCCATCGCTCCATGCGCGCAAGGCGGGCGCAATGCACTGGCTGAGAAGGGCGGGCGCGCCGTTGCGCCAGTCTTCCCAGGGGAAATAGCGGTACCAGTCCTGCCAGCCCGGCTGGGCATCCCCCGCATTATCCAGCTCGCGCGTGAGCGCCAGGTAGCTGATCGAGATGGCGCGCATGCCCACCTCTTGCGAGCGGTCGCGGTCGGCAAAGGTGTAGAGCTGCTCGACAAAACCCAGCGGGTGGTGGGTCTGCGTCTCCACCCAGGCCCGCAGGCTGGCCTGCAGCGAGCGGTGGTTGGCGGTGAACGGCCCCGCAGGCAGGGCGTCTCCGCCTTGCGTCGTCAGAATGCGCGGCTGGCCGCCCGTCACCGCCACCAGCACCGCCACCAGATCGGCCTGCACCGAATGCTGCTCCCGCTCGGCAGCGCTCAGCGCAGTGGAGGCAAAGGCATTCATGGCGGCGGCGGATGGGGTCACCAGGCAATACTTTCTGAGGAATTCGTTGGGATGGCTCGGACCGCGCGATGGCGCAGAGGTCGCGGAGGTTGCGATCAGGCTCCGCTGCGCGCGATTAACGGCTATCTTATAACGGCTTGCAGCGGCATTGCGCCGCGCTATCCGGCAACAAAAAAGCCCGCTGGCAATGCAGCGGGCTGGGGCAGTTTTTGCGCTGCCAGCGCATGGGCAACACGCTGGCAATCCAACAACGGGGTCAATCAAACATTGAACAGGAAGTTCAGCACATCGCCGTCCTTGACGATGTATTCCTTGCCTTCGGCGCGCATCTTGCCCGCTTCCTTGGCGCCCTGTTCACCCTTGAACTGGATGTAGTCGTCAAACGAGATGGTCTGCGCACGGATGAAGCCGCGCTCGAAGTCGCCGTGGATCACGCCAGCAGCCTGCGGGGCGGTGGCGCCCACGGGCACGGTCCAGGCGCGCACTTCCTTCACCCCTGCCGTGAAGTAGGTCTGCAGGCCCAGCAGCTTGAAGCCCGCGCGGATCAGGCGGTTGAGGCCGGGCTCTTCCAGGCCCATTTCTTCGAGGAACATGTCGCGGTCTTCGTCGCTCATTTCCGACATTTCGGCCTCGATCTTGGCGCAGATGGCCACCACGGGCGCGCCCTGGGCTTCGGCGTAGGCCTTGAGGCTGTCGAGCAACGGGTTGTTTTCAAAACCGTCTTCGCTGACGTTGCCCACAAACATGGCAGGCTTGGCGGTAATCAGGCAGAACTGCTTGAGCAGCGGTGCGTCTTCCTTGGACACGGGCACGATGCGGGCAGGCTTGCCTTCGTTGAGTACGGCCTGGATGGGCGTGAGCAGCGAGACCAGCTTGGCCGCCTCCTTGTCGTTGCCCGACTTGGCGGCCTTGCTGTAGCGGTTGAGCGCTTTTTCGACGGTGGCGAGGTCGGCCAGGCACAGCTCGGTCTGGATGACTTCGATATCGGCAATCGGATCGACCTTGTTGGCCACGTGGATCACGTTGGGATCTTCAAAGCAGCGCACCACGTTCACGATGGCATCGGTTTCGCGGATGTGGGCCAGGAACTGGTTGCCCAGGCCTTCGCCCTTGGAGGCGCCAGCCACGAGGCCTGCAATGTCCACAAACTCCACGATGGCGGGAACGACACGCTCGGGCTCGACGATCTTGGACAGCTCGTCCAAGCGCGGATCGGGAACCTCCACCACGCCGGTATTGGGTTCGATGGTGCAGAAAGGATAGTTCTCGGCGGCAATTCCAGCCTTGGTCAACGCATTAAAAAGGGTGGACTTGCCAACGTTTGGCAAACCGACGATGCCGCATTTGAGGCTCATGGCAGTGCTTTCTCTATTCTTTCGGACAAACCCGGTATTTTAAGCCGAAGCGGTTTTGCGGGCGGCACCGGGGCATATTCAGCCCGTTCACCGCCATCTGCAGCGTAAGCTGCGTCAACTCAAAAACAATAGCAACAGGCGCTCCCCCTCTGGCCGCTGCAATTGTTTTCTCAGTAAATCCGATGCTCAATCAAACTGCAGCGCGCCGCCTACCCGGTCGCCCACCCGCAGCAGGCCGCCCGCGCCCGCAGGCACGATGGCATTCATGCCAAAGGTGACAGCGCCATCGAGCCGGTCGTCATGGCGGTAGGTCTGCAAGGTGTCGGTCACACTGGTGCCGCTTTGCGATGTGGCCGGGTCGATATCCGGGATGGGGCAACGCGCGCAGGGCTTGACCAGCGGCAAATCCAGCCACTGGCGGCTGTCCGCCTCGCCCTGGTGCACCGCCAGCGCCTCGATGCGGTCTTCGTCGTGCGACTGAAAGCCCTGCACCACAATGTTGGCGCGAAAGCGGTGGGCCACCACCACAGTGTGGCCGCCCTGCGTCAACCGCTCGTTCAGCTCATCCACCGAGGCCTGGCTGACCACCAGGATTGGATAACCATCGGCAAACTGCGTGGGCGCATCGGCGCCGCGCGTCCACTTCTTGCTGGCCAGGCGCTGCGCCTGCGGCGCCATGCGCACCAGCGAGCATTCCTTCTGCAGAAACTGGCTGAACCAGGCGTTGATGGCGTCTGGCGCCTGCAGCGCGGGCACATGGTCGTCCCACACACGCACCCTGCGCTCAGGGCCGGTGAACGCCATGTCCACGGTCAAGGGCGCCATGCCAGGGGCCGTCACCGTCATCACGCCGCCTTCGATTGCAGGCTGCACCAGCACCATGCGGGCGATCTCGCGCTGCGTGATGAATTCACCCCGCGCATCCACCAGCATGAAGGCGCGGTCGTGCTCCAGGCCCGTGGGTAGCAGGCGCGCACTTTGCACCGCAATACCCGCGCAGGACTTGATCGGGAAGATCCACAACTGGCCAATCTGGCCGGTCACGTCGAAGAAATCGGTGTCTACCATGGTCGTACTCTTGTTTGATTCTTGGCAAACCACACTGTAACGAGTAAATGGTCCGCGCTCCACGCCTACTACAATAGTCCGCCTATGGCTTCTGAATTCGATGTTTGTATCCGCGGCGCCGGCATTGTGGGCCGCAGCCTGGCCTTGCTGCTGGCGCGCGAGCGCATGCGTGTCGCGCTGGTCGATACCGCGCCCTCGCCCGGCAACAGCGGCCATGGCGATGTGCGGGCCTATGCGCTCAACCAGCTCTCGCGCGAAGTGCTGCAATCGGTGCGCAGCTGGCCCGAAAGCGCCTACGCCACCCCCGTCACCCGCATGGATGTGTATGGCGATGCGGGCGGCGAAGTGCATTTTGAAGCCGAACGCCAAGGCGTCGATGCCCTCAACTGGATCGTGGACGTACCCGCGCTGGAAGCCCAGCTCGCCGCCGCCGTGCGCTACCAGCCCATGGTGGAAGTGGTGGCAAGCCCGGTGAACGCGAGCCTCACGGTGGTGTGCGAAGGCAAGCACAGCCGTACCCGCGAAGAGTTTGGCGTCGAATTTGCCACCATGCCCTACCACCAGACGGCCATTGCCACCCGCGCCCAGTGCGAAGTGCTGCATGGCCAGGCCGCACGCCAGTGGTTCTCGCCAGCAGGCGACATCCTGGCCTTCTTGCCGCTGGGCGGTGTGGGCGCCAGCGAAGTCGCCGTGGTCTGGTCGCTGCCCGAAAAGCAGGTGCCCGCCCTCAAGGCGCTGACCGATACCGAATTTGCCGACGCGCTGCAATCAGCCAGCCAGGGAGCGCTGGGGCGCCTCACGGTGGTGGCCGAGCGCGCCGCCTGGCCCCTGCAGCAATCGGTGGCGCGCCAATGGTGCGGCCCCATGCCCGGCAGCGATGCCCTGCGCGAGCCCGCCAGCTGGGTGCTGGCCGGAGACAGCGCCCATGCCGTGCACCCGCTGGCGGGCCAGGGCCTGAACCTGGGCATGGCCGATGTGGCGGCGCTTGCACGGCTGCTGACTGGCGAAGACGCCCGCTGGCGCCACCTGGGCGATCTGCGCCTGCTGCGCCGCTACGAACGTGAGCGCAAGGCGCGCCTGGCGCCCATTGGCCTGGCCATGGACGGTATCCAACAATTGTTTACACGGGCTGAACTGCCACTGGCCAACCTGCGCAACTGGGGCATGAGCGGCTTTGAGCACAGTGGCCCGCTCAAGGCCTGGGTCACCCGTCAGGCCATGGGTGTGAACTTTTAGCGCACTTGCGGTACAAACCTGTGTTGGCCCGCTCATCCGGGCCTTTGGATTGTTTGAACTTAAAGAAAGACTCTCATGCGATTTCTCTCTACCGTGTTGGCCAGTGCTGCCATGGCGGCCAGTTTCAGCGCCAGCGCGCAAGAAGACGTCATCCGCAAGACTCTGGCAGAACGCATTCCCCAGTTGCAAAAGATTGAAGAAGTCAGCGCCACGCCCATGCAGGGCCTGTACGAAGTGCGCATTGGCACCGATGTGTTCTACAGCGATGCCAAGGGCAACTACCTGATCCAAGGCGAGCTGATCGACACCCAGGCCCACCGCAACCTCACCGAAGACCGCATCAACAAGCTCACGGCAGTGGATTTCAACAGCCTGAACCTGAAAGACGCGATCAAGACCGTCAAGGGCAATGGCTCGCGCAAGATTGCCGTATTTGAAGACCCGAACTGCGGCTACTGCAAGCGCTTTGAAAAGGACCTGCAGAACGTCAAGGACGTGACGGTCTACACCTTCCTCTACCCCATCCTGAGCCCCGATTCGGTCGAAAAATCGCGCAACATCTGGTGCGCCAAAGACTCGGCCAAGGAATGGGCCAGCCACATGCTCAAGGGCACCGAAGCCCCTGCCGCCGCCGCCAGTTGCGACGTAACGGCCCTGCAGCGCAACATGGAATTTGGCCGCAAGTACAAGATCACCGGCACGCCCACCATCTTCTTTGCCGACGGCTCGCGCGTCCCCGGCGCCATTGGTGCCGAAGACCTGGAAAAGCGCCTGAAGACCATCAAGTAAGCAGGTGCTCCGCCAGGAGAACACGCGAGAACAAGGCCCTGCGGGGCCTTTTTTTATGGCTGCGCAGCCCCCAGATGAAAAGCGCCATTCCGAGAAGACGGCGGGCACCTTCTGCCTGCCTATACTGCGCAAATACCCTCAGCCACCCGGCCCAGCCCATGAAAAAAAGCATTCCCGTTGCAGCAGCCAATGCCATCCAGTACACCATCACGCCGGTGGATCTGAACGCCCACCTGTACGAAGTGGTCGTCAATATCCCCGATCCCCAGCCGCAGCAGACCGTATCGCTGCCAGTGTGGATACCCGGCAGCTACCTGGTGCGCGAATTCTCCAAGAACCTGCAGGACATGACAGCCAGCCAGGGCGGGCAGATGGTCGATGCCGTCCAGCAGAACAAGAACACCTGGAAAATCGACGCCAGCGCGGGCGTGCCGCTCACGCTCAGCTACCAGATTTGCGCCTACGACAGCTCGGTGCGCACCGCATGGCTGGATGCGAGCCGCGGCTTTTTCAACGGCACCAGCGTGTTTGTGCGCGTGCACGGAGCAGAGCAGCGGCTGCAGGTGCTGCACATCGAGGCCCCCGCCAGCCAGCCGCGCTGGCAGGTGGCCACCGGCTTGACTGCCATCAAGACCCACAAGAATGGATTTGGCCGCTACCACGCTGCCAGCTACGACGAACTGGCGGACTGCCCGGTAGAGATGGGCGCATTCTGGAGCGCGGAGTTCACCGCCCACGGCGTGCCCCACCGCTTTGTGGTGGCGGGCGCAGCGGCCAGTTTTGATGGCGAGCGCCTGATTGCCGACACCAAGAAGATCTGCGAGACCGAGATCCGCCTGTGGCACCCCAAGGGCAAGCCGCCGTTCGAGCGCTATGTGTTCATGCTCAACGTGATGGACGACAACTACGGCGGGCTGGAGCACCGCAACTCCACAGCCCTCATCTGCGGCCGGCGCGACCTGCCGCGCAAGGGCCAGGGCGCCGATGCTAACAAGGCCGGCAGCGGTTACACCACCTTGCTCGGCCTGATCAGCCATGAATACTTCCACACCTGGAACGTCAAGCGCCTGCGCCCCATCGAGCTGGCCAGCTACGACTACGAGCGTGAGAACTACACCGAGCTGCTCTGGTTCTTTGAAGGCTTTACCAGCTACTACGACGACCTGATCCTGCGCCGCGCAGGCCTGCTGGACAACGCCGAATACCTGAAGCTCCTGAACAAGACCATCAACCAGGTGCTGCAGACCCCCGGCCGCCATGTGCAAAGCGTGGCCGAGGCCAGCTACGACGCCTGGGTCAAGTACTACCGCCAGGACGAAAACACGCCCAACGCCACCGTCAGCTACTACACCAAGGGCTCGCTGGTGGCGCTGTGCCTCGATTTGAGCCTGCGCCGCGAAGGCAGCACCACGCTCGATCATGTGATGCGCGCGCTCTACAAGCAATGCAAGGGCGGCCCGATGCGCGAGCAGGATCTGCTGGACGTGCTGCACACCCTGACAGGCCACAGCTGGACAGCCGATATCACCGCCTGGGTGCATGGCAGGCTTGACCTGCCCGTTGCTGCACTGCTGCAGGCGCACGGCGTGCAGTGCAAGGGCGATACGCCGCAGATCGCCCAGCAGCTGGGCCTGCGCGTGAGCGAGGGCGCAGCCGGTATCGGCGTCAAGGTCGTGCTGCGCGGCGGCCCCGCCGAAGCCGCAGGCATGATGGCCGGTGACGAGTGGCTTGGCATCGAGCCCGTGCAGGCCACCGCCCAGGCGGCTGGCTGGCGGTTGACCAAGCTTGACGACCTGTTGCTGTACGCAGGAGAGGCCAGCGAAGTGCTCGCCCTCGTCGCCCGCGACAAGCGCCTGCTGCGCCTGCCGCTGCAACTGCCTGCCGCTACGGCCCCACAAGTGTCAAAAGCGGCAGCCAAAGCGACAGAAAAAGGCCGAAAATCTGCCACAAAAACCGCCACTGCTGCAGATACGGTCACTCTTTCTGTCGCCGATGAAAAATCGGTCAGCCGCTGGCTGGATGGGCGCTAGGCAGCGATAGCGGCCCTTGAACAGGTACCTTGATGTGCCAAGTTGCCCCCCTGCTGCGCCGCAGCAGCAGGCTTGGTGTAGGATGCCTGACGAAATATGCAGGCGCCAGCGGGCCGCTGGTGCCAGACCAACCAAGGAGACAGACCGTGGCCTATGAAATGATCGAAGTGCGTGTCGAAGCCGAAAAGGTCGGCGTCATCACGCTCAACCGCCCCAAGGCACTGAATGCGCTCAACGACCAGCTGATGAACGAGCTGGGCGACGCGCTCAAGCAGTTTGACGCCGACAAGCGCATTGGCTGCATGATCATCACCGGCAGCGAAAAGGCCTTTGCCGCGGGCGCCGACATCGGTGCCATGGCCAAGTACAGCTTTGCCGATGCCTATGGCGGCGACTACATCACCCGCAACTGGGAAACCATCCGCTCCATCCGCAAGCCGGTGATTGCAGCGGTGTCCGGCTACGCGCTGGGCGGCGGCTGCGAGCTGGCCATGATGTGCGATTTCATCATCGCAGCCGACAACGCACGCTTTGGCCAGCCCGAGATCAAGCTGGGCGTGATTCCCGGCGCCGGTGGCACGCAGCGCCTGCCGCGCGCCGTGGGCAAGGCCAAGGCCATGGACATGGCCCTGACCGGCCGCATGATGAGCGCCGAAGAAGCCGAGCGCGCCAGCCTGGTCAGCCGCGTGGTGCCGCTGGACAAGCTGATGGAAGAAACCCTGGGCGCGGCCATCATCATCAGCGGCTTCTCGCAGCTGGCCGTGATGGCTGCCAAGGAATCGGTCAACCGCGCCTTTGAAGGCAGCCTCAACGATGGCGTGATGTTTGAGCGACGCCTGTTCCACGCGCTGTTTGCCACCAACGACCAGAAGGAAGGCATGGATGCCTTCGTGAACAAGCGCGAAGCCAAGTTCACGCACAGCTGATCAATAACTGATTAATGGCTGGCCGATAGCTGACTGATAGCCGGTCGGGCATTTCAGGCACCAAAGAAAAACGCCGCATGACGCGGCGTTTTTTGCTTCCCCTCACACCCTCTCCCCATCTCAACTCAGAATCTGGCCATTCTGCGCCACCGTCACGATGTCGGTATAGGTATTGCCCTCTCGGGCGTCCTTGCCATAGCGAATACGCAGGCCACCCAGGTCGAAATCGCTCATGCTCTCCAGACCTGCGGTCACGCTGTCGCGGTCGACCCTTGCGCCTGCGCGGCGAATGCCTTCAGCCAGCACGCGGGCATCGGCATAGCCTTCCAGGCTGACCAGCGAATCGCCGCTGAAATTGGATGCCCGCATGTCCGCACGATACTTGCGTGCCAGCTCGAACCGCTCTGCATTGGGTGGCGGCACGATCACCGAGAAAATCGGCCGCTCGGGCTGCTTGGCCATGGCGGCCAGATTGGGGGCGCTGCCGCCCAGGGACAGCGCAAAAGAGATTGCCGTGCCGCCCGCTGCGCGGTAGGCCTCATGGAAGGCAGGCAGCGTTCCCACCAGGCTCATGATCAGCACCTGCGCGGGCACGGCAGCCAGGGCCTTGGCGGCAGGGCCGACTTCGAGGCTGGCCGTACCGGGCGTGCTGGCAACGCCCACGGCCTTGATGTTGCGCCGCGCAAGCGCCGCATTGAAGCCATCGAGCACCGACAGACCAAACGGATCGTTGGGGTAGACCAGGGCGATCTGTTTTAGGTTGAGGGTGTCGGCAAAGCGCACCAGGCGCTCCAGTTCCACGTCGTAATTGGTGCGCACCCAGAACACGTTGTTGGCCCCGCGCTTGTGCAGCGCCGTGGTGCCCGAGTTGGGCCCAACGATGGGCACCGTGCGCACGGCATTCATCACCTCGGTGGTCTGGCGCGTACCCTGGGGGTGCAGCAAGGCCACCACGCCTGCATCCGAGGCAAACTTGAGCGCGTTTTCCTTGGCCTTGGCCGGGTTGAACTCGTCGTCAGCCATCACCAGCTCGACCTGGCGACCGTTGATGCCGCCCGCGCGGTTGATGGCATTGAAGCAGGCCTGCGCCCCCTGGAACAGACCCTGGCCATTGGGCTTTTCCACCCCGCTGTTGGCAAAGGTGGCTGCCACGCGGATGGGCGCGGACTGCGAGCGCGCAATGTACGGCGCTCCGGCAATCAGCGCCCCGGACGTCTGAATCCATTGGCGGCGCGACCATTGCCGCTGCCCGGCTACCTTGTTCTTTTCTGGCGTCTGCATGGCGCCTTCTCCTTGAGTGGTTTCTTGCGGAACCGTGGGCTATTTCCGTCCCAGCGGTCGATAAAGCAGGCGCCACTATTGGGAAAAGCCTACATATTGTCAACAAAAATTACATATGCGCGCATGATCTTTTACACACTCGGGTTTGTCGTTATTGATGAATATCCGGGGCTATGCGAATCCGCATGGATGATCCATACGGCTGCCTGCAAAAGTGCCGCGAAATTTCTTCGGGCTGAAATTTCGATATATAATGGCGCTCTGCCGGTCGTATAGCTCAGTTGGTTAGAGCGCAGCATTCATAATGCTGATGTCGTAGGTTCAAGTCCCACTACGACCACCAGACAACAAACCGCAGTGTTCGCAAGAGCACTGCGGTTTTTCTTTGTGCAGATGCATTTCAGGCCTCAAAAATGCCGTTCGCTGGTACCTTGCCGTGCGCGTGCACCCTGCACCTGTGGCGAAAAAGAGCGCAATTGTGCCGCAGCGTGCCGACTTTGCCCCTACAATGCGCCCTCCTGGTCGTATAGCTCAGTTGGTTAGAGCGCAGCATTCATAATGCTGATGTCGTAGGTTCAAGTCCCACTACGACCACCAGACAACAAAGCCGCAGTGTTTGCACAGAACACTGCGGCTTTTGCTTTTGGTGTTGCGCGGCAACGCCGCCTGCCTCCACCAGATCGCCAGCAATTGCAGCGCAAGAATGTCGAGGCACGGAAAAAGCTGCGGCGTTACAGTGCAAGCATTCCATCTGACGGAAGCTTGCCATGCAACACATCACTCTGCTCCCTACCCCGCCACGCGCGCCAGCGCAGTTGCACTACAGCGTGGTGCCCTGTTCGCTGGGGCTGGTGCTGATTGCTACCCGCAGCGATGCGCCCACCGCCCCTGGCCAGCGACTGCCGCCCCTGGCCGTGCTGTACTTTGGCGACGAGGCAGCGCCCCTGGTGGCAGAGCTGGCGCAGTGCTACCCCAAATCCGCCCTGGTGCACGACGACGCGGGCCTCGCCGCACTGGCGCAGGCCGTGCAAGCGGCGCTGCAGACGCCTGCGCTGGCAGCGCAGGTGCCCCTGGTGCTGGGGGGCACGGCGTTCCAGCAGAAGGTGTGGCAGGCCCTGTGCCAGATTCCGCCGGGCCAGACCCGCAGCTACAGCGAACTGACGGCGCTTCTGGGTGACCCCAAGGCCGTGCGGGCCGTGGGCCGGGCCAATGGCGCCAATGAAATCTCGCTGCTGGTGCCCTGCCATCGGGTGATTGGCAAGAACGGCTCGCTCACCGGCTACCGCTGGGGGCTGGAGCGCAAGCATGCCTTGCTTGCCACCGAGGGGTTTGCCTCCCAGACGCAGCAAAAAGAGCTGATCTGATCAAAACCGCTAAAGCTTTCACCCCGTAGGCATAGCACGCTATCAAAATCATAGTAATGCAAGACCTGTTCAGCACTGACGACACCATTGACAGCCCAGCGTGGGAACGCATTGCCATCGGCAAGCAGGCCTGCGTGCTGCGCGGTTTTGCGCTGCGCTGGCAACAGGCCCTGCTCGATGAATTGACGCACATCACCAGCCAGGCGCCGTTTCGCCACCTCATCACCCCCGGCGGGCGCCACATGCAGGTGGCGATGACCAATTGCGGCCATTTCGGCTGGTACAGCGACCGACTGGGTTACCGCTATGTGCGGGCCGATCCGCTGAGCGGCCAGCCCTGGCCTGCCATGCCATCGAGCTTCATCGAACTGGCCGCGCAGGCCGCCGACGCAGCGGCGCTACCCGCCTTTGCGCCCAATGCCTGCCTCATCAACCGCTACACGGTGGGCACGCGCCTCACGCTGCACCAGGACGAAGGCGATGCCAGCCAACCGATCGTCTCCGTCTCGCTGGGCCTGCCCGCCATTTTTCTGTGGGGAGGCCATGAGCGCGGCGATGCCACGCAAAAACTGCCCCTGCAGCACGGCGACGTGGTGGTGTGGGGAGGCGTGGACCGCATGCGCTACCACGGCGTGATGCCGGTCAAGGACGGGGCAAGCCCCGTGGCGCATCCGCTGCTGGCGGGGCAACGGATCAACCTGACCTTCCGCCGCGCGGGCTGACCCGGCGCGCGGGCCAACAAAAAAGCCCCGCGCGCGGTGCACGCGGGGCAACAGGAGCCTGGCAATCTGCAGTACAGGGTCAGCCGGCAGAAACGGCCTTCTGCCACGCGTCGTACAGGTCTTCGCCCTCATCGCGCACCCGGTGGCTGACCAGCGCCATCTCGCGCTCGCCCTCTGGTTTGGCCAGTTGCTCGTAGCCGCGCGCGGCAGACAGGTCGTAGGGCTCGCCGTCTTCATTGGAGTAAGCGTAGTACACCGTCTTCACGCCAGCCAGCAGCATGGCCGTGTAGCACATGGTGCAGGGGTAGCCGCTGGCGTACACCACCGCGCCCGACAGATCGGTGCTGCCCTGGGCCTTGGCGGCCATGCGTACCGCCTGCATTTCTGCGTGGGCGGACGGGTCGCACAGCTCGTCCACCTGGTTCACGGCCCGGGCCAGCACCCGGCCGTCCTTGACCAGCACGGCGCCAAAGGGCCAGGTCGCCTGCTTGCGGCCCTTGACGTTGCCCATGGCCAGTCGTATGGATTCGATCAGGTACTTGCCGGTGTCATTGTTGTGGTCGTTGCTCATGAAATCATTCCCTCGGATGGAAAAACAAGGATCAGCTGCCTCGGTAGGTGTTGAAGAACCATGGCGAGCACAGCATGGGTACGTGGTAGTGCTGGGCCGCGTCAAAGATGGAAAAGCGCACCAGCACCTCGTCCGACAGGGCTGTGGGCTCCTTGAAATGCTCGCCAACGTAAAAGCGCAGCTCGAAATCACCGGTGCGCGCGGCGGCAGCTGCCATCATGGGCGCATCGGTGCGGCCATCGGCGTTGGTTCGCGTGCTGGTGAGGCGCTGCGCCGGGGTGTGCGCAAGGTCATACAACTCCACCCGCATGCCGCTGATGGGGCGGCCGGTGGTGAGGTTGAGTACATGGGTGCTGATGCCTGCCATGGCGTTCCTTTCGATAGCGTTGCGGCGGCTCAACTGCCGCGCGAGTAGGTGTAGCTCCAGGGGCCGAACTGGATCGGCAGGTGGATGCGCTCTGCGGCATTGGTGATCTGAAAGCGCACCGGCAGCTTGGAGAGGAACGGCGGCCGCGGCAACTGGGCGCCCTTGGCGGCAAAATACGCATCCACATGCAGCAGCAGCTCGTAGCGGCCGGTGCGGTAGCTGTCGTCGATCAAAAGCGGCTCATCAGCACGGCCATTGGCGTTGATGGTGAAGCTGCGCACCAGCACATAAGCATCTCCATCCCAGCGCGAAAAATCGATGCGCAGGCCGGTGGCGGCCATGCCGTGGTAGGTGTCGATGGTGTGCACCGTCAGCCGCGGGCTTGCACCATGCAGCACGATGGGGCCGGTGCCCTGCGCGGGCGCAGCAGGCGCATCGGCTGCCAGCGCACCCCGCGCAGCCACCAGGGCCGAGGCGCCCAAGGCAAGGCTACTCAGGGCAAACTGACGGCGCGCCGGAGCCTGGGGCAGGCCAATCTGGGGCAGGCCACCCTGGGGCTGGGCGCACTGTGGCGTGGAGGAATGTGATGTCTGGGTCATGAACCGGTCTCCTCGGGTGCGGCCTCAGCGGCCCTGGCCTTTGCGGCGCTGCATGCGGGCAATGAAGGCAATGGCAAGAACCGCTGCGAGCGCTTCCACAATCGCCACCAGGTACAAGCCCGGCGCCACCTTGCCGGTGGATGCCTTGATCAGGCCCATCAGGTAAGGTGCGCCAAAACCTGCCAGATTGGCCACCGAATTGATCAGCGCCACACCCACGGCTGCGGCGCCTCCGCTCAGCAGCATATTGGGCATCTGCCAGAACACGGGAATCGCGCTCATCGTGCCGATGAGGGCCAGCACCATGGCCGTGAGCGCCAGCACCACCGGAATGCTGGCCATGCCCATGGTGATGGCCAGCGCCAGCATACCGGCAGCGCCCAGCAGGGCCGAGCCCGCAAAATGCCAGCGCACCTCGCCGCGCTGGTCCGAATGGCGGCCATTGAGCACCATGCCCGCAGCGCCCAGCAGATAGGCGGCGCCTGCGATCCAGCCCACTTCCATGGGGGTGGTAAAGCCCGCTTCTCGAATGACGGTCGGCATCCAGAAGGTCAGCGTGGAATTGGCGCACAGCAGACAGAAGAACACGGCAATCAGCAGCCACACCATGGGGTTGCCGAACAGGGTGCGCCAATCGCTGTCGCGCTCGCCCTGGGCTTTCTGGTCAAGCTCCAGCTGCTGGCGTACGATGGCGCGGTCCGCGTCGGTCAGCCACTTGGCCTGCTCGGGGCGGTCGGTCATGTAGAAATAGGCCACGACACCTGCCAGGACCGAAGGAATGCCTTCGATGATGAACAGCCACTGCCACCCGTGCATGCCGTGGGCACCGGCCGTCCAGGTCATGATGCCGCCCGCCAGCGGGCCGCCCAGCACACCGGCAATGGCCGAGGCCGACATGAAGGTGCCAAACGCCTTGGCGCGGCGCTTCGATGGATACCAGTAGGTCAGGTACAGGATGACGCCGGGGTAGAACCCTGCCTCGAAGGCGCCCAGCAGAAAGCGCAGGATGTAGAACTGCGTGGGCGTCGTCACCCAGGCCTGCAGAATGCAGATGATGCCCCAGCCGATGGTGATGCGCATCACCGTCTTCTTGGCGCCGATCTTCTGCAGCAGCATGTTGGAAGGCACCTCGAACAGGAAGTAGCCGATGAAGAAGATGCCCGCGCCCAGGCCGTAGACGGCTTCGCTGAACTTCAGGTCATCGAGCATCTGCAGCTTGGCAAAACCGATGTTGACGCGGTCCAGCCAGGCCAGCACCCACAGCACACCCAGAAAGGGCAACAGCCGCCAGGAGATCTTGGAATAGGTGGCGTCGACCTCGTCGATGGAGGACGCCGCACCACTGAGGGGCACACTTTGAGCGTTCATTGCAAGTCCTTGTCTCGGGAATTTGTAGTTGGGGTTTGCGAACGCTTGCATGGTCGCGGCTTGCGGCAATATGCGAAACTAGCCAGCTGCTATGAGCCGCATAGCAAAACGCATATTCATAGGGAAAACACGTGTCTCGCAGCGAAGATCCATTCGATACCTACCTGCTGCGTGTGCTATGCACATTGATCCATGAAAAGAGTGTGTCGCGCGCCGCCATACGGCTGAACCAGTCGCAACCGGCCATCAGTGCCGCGCTGCGGCGGCTGCGGGCCATCTTCAACGATCCGCTGCTGGTGCGTGACAAGAACCGCATGGTGCCCACGGCGCGGGCGCTGCAGGCGGTGGAGCAGGCGCGCGCTGCGCTGGGCCTGATCGATGGGCTACTCACCTCGGGCAAGGAGTTCGCTGCCGAGACCACGCAGCAGCGCTTTACCATTGCCACGCCCGACTACCTGGCGCCGCCCTTCATGGCGCGCGTCGTCCAGCTCATGCGCGCCCAGGCGCCCGGGGCGCGGCTTGCCATACTTCCGCTGGGGCAGAACTTCGACTACGAGCAGGCCCTGCAGAATGCCGAGGTGGACATCGTCATCGGCAACTGGCCCAGTCCGCCGGAGCACCTGCACATCTCCACGCTGATCGAGGACGAGGTGGTCTGCCTCATGGATGCCAGCCACCCGCTGGCCGCGCCGGAAGAGCTCACGGCAGAGCGCTACCTGCAGGCAGCGCATGTGGTGTTCACGCCCTACTCGCCCGACCAGCGCGGGGTGGTGGAATCGAGCCTGGGCACCATGCGGGTGAGCCGCGACGGCCGCGTGCAATGCACCTACTTCTCGCAGGCCCCCGATCTGCTGGTGGGCACCGACCTGCTGCTGACCACCAGCCGCCACTTCGCCGCCTACCACGCCCGGCGCCTGCCCCTGGCCATGCTGCCGCTGCCGGTGGGCAGCCGCACCATGCGCTTCTACCAGCTGTGGCATTCGTCGCGGCACCGCGATGCCTCCCATATCTGGCTGCGCGGCCTGCTGGGCCAGGCATCGCAGGCCTTGGCAGAGCGGGCGTAGCCGGATGCTATACGGGCTATAACAAGCCAGGACTGTGAGGCGGGAGACGCGCTTTCTACACTGGCTCCATGACTACCACCTCCACCCACCCTACCCCTTCGCTCGACGAACTCAACACCATGGCGCACGGCGATTTCGTGGCCGCGCTTGGCGAAGTGTTCGAATATGCCCCCTGGGTTGCGGAGTCTGCTGCGCGCCAGCGCCCGTTTGCGGGCATTGACGCATTGCACGCCGCCATGCTGGCTGCCGTGCACGCCAGCCCGCGCGAGCAGGCGGTGCGCTTTCTCTGCGGTCACCCGGAGCTGTCGGCCAGCGCGGTACGCTCCGGCACGCTGACCAGCGACTCCCAGCAGGAGCAGCAAAGCGCCGGGCTGGGCGATCTGGAAAAGGAACAGGGCGAGCGCCTGGCAACACTGAACCAGACCTACCGCACGCGCCACGGCTTTCCATTCATTGCCTGCGTGCGCCACTACACACGCATGGGCCTCTTTGCCGAGTTGGCCTCACGCACCGAGCGCGACACCGAACAAGAATTTGCCGAAGCCCTGCGCCAGATCGGCTTCATCAGCCGCCTGCGCCTGGCGCAGCGCGTGCGCATGGGCAGCCTGCAGGCGGCGTGAGTCCATCAGCCCTTTTCGGGCGGTGAACTTTCGCCACCACCGGCAAGCTCCTGCGAGAGCCAGTCGATGAAACTGCGCACCTTGGGTGCCAGGTAGCGGCGGCTGGTGTAGATCGCGTACAGGGTCACGGTAAGCGCACTCCATTGCGGCAGCACGCGCACCAGTTGCCCCTGGGCCACATCCGCATCCACCAGCCAGCCGGGCAGAAAGCCGATGCCCATGCCCGCGCGCACGGCGTGCAGGCTCAGGTTGGAATCATCGGACAGCAGTGCCGGTGGCAGATGCAGGGGCACGCTGCGCCCGCCCTGGCTCAGTTGCAAAGGGCCCGTGGCCACATAGCTGGGTACCACGGCGGCGTGGCGCATCAGGTCTGCGGGCTGCTGCGGGTGGCCCGTGCGCTGCAGGTAGGCAGGCGCCGCCACCAGGTAGAAAGGCACCTCGCACAGCGGGCGGGCAATCAGGTGCGGCGCGGGCTCGGTGGCGGCGCGCAGGGCCATGTCGTAGCCTGCGGTGGCCAGATCGATCTTGTGGTTGTCGAGGTGAATGTCCACCAGCACCTCGGGGTAGCGGGCGCGGTAGCTCGCCAGTATCTGGGCCATGCGGGGCGTGGCACACCACACCGGCGCGCTGATCTTGAGCTGGCCGCGCGGCGCCTGGTGGTGCTGGCCGATTTCCTGCGCTGCGGCGTCTAGCATCTCCAGCGCCTGGCTGCTTTGCGCATACCAGCGCTGGCCCGCTTCGGTCAGGCTCAGGTGGCGGCTGCTGCGGTTGAGCAGGCGTGCACCCAGGCGCTTTTCCAGCTGAGCCACATGCTTGCTGGCCATGGGCGCCGAGATATCGAGCCGCTGCGCGGCCAGCGCAAAACTGCCGCTGTCCACCACCTGCCGGAACACTTGCATGCTGGTGAGCTGGTCCATGGTTTCTTATCAAGAAATTGATCCATGCATTTTAGGCTCTTGGTTTCCTGGATAAGCACCTCTACATTCATGGCAAGGAGTTTTTTCCATGACCACCACTGTGACTGCCCCCGCTGTTTCTCCCGCCCCTGCGCACCCCCAACGGCTGCCCGTGTACTTCATCTCGCACGGCGGCGGCCCCTGGCCGTGGATGCCGCAGATGGCTCCGGCCTATGCGAACCTCGCCACGTCGCTGGCTGACATGCCGCGCCAGATCGGCCGCACGCCCAAGGCCGTGCTGATGGTGTCGGCCCACTGGGAAGAGCCCACCTTCACCGTGCAGGCCACGCCGCAGCCCGGCATGATCTACGACTACGGCGGCTTTCCGCCCGAAACCTACCAGATCCATTACCGCTCGCACGGCTCACCCGCACTGGCGCAACGTGTGGCAGGGCTGCTCGCGCAGGCGGGCATTGCGGTCGAGGCAGACGCCGAGCGTGGCTACGACCATGGCATGTTCTCGCCAATGCGCGCCATCTACCCGGAGGCGAATGTGCCGGTGGTGCAGCTGTCGCTGCGGCGCGGGCTCGACCCCGCCGAGCACCTGGCGCTGGGCCGCGCACTGGCGGCCTTGCGCGATGAGGATGTGCTGATCATTGCCAGCGGCCTCTCGTACCACAACCTGCGTGCCTTTGGCCCGCAAGCGCACGCGCCAGCAAAAGCCTTTGACGACTGGCTGGCCGACACCATGCTGCAAGCCACCCCGGCCGAGCGCACGCAGCGCCTGATCGATTGGGAAGCCGCTCCTGCGGCCCGGCTGGCCCACCCGCGCGAAGAGCATCTGCTGCCGCTGATGGTGGCCGTGGGCGCTGCCGAGGGCGACCAGGCGGTGCGCGTGTACCATGAAGACGCTTTCATGGGCGGACTGGCGGTGTCGAGCTATCGTCTGGACGCTTGAACGCCAGCGTGATGGAGCCCGTTGGACGGGGGAGTTAAGGCGGCATATTCCGCCCTCTCCCTTCAACAACCACCCTCGCTCCCCGATCCACGCAGTTGGCTTCTCAAAAAAGTTGCAACATACAACTTAAAAGTTGTATATTGCAACCATATACAGGAGAGCCGTATGACAGCAGACGCGACCTTGGTCAACGACATCCGCGCAGCATCGCGCTGCATGGTACGGGAATTGGGCTTCATGGCCAGCACGCTGGCGGCCACCCAGTATTCTGCATCGGCAGTCCATGCCCTGCTGGAGATTGAGGCGCGCGGCAGCATCACGGCAGCGCAATTGGCGGAGTTTCTGGGGCTGGACAAATCCAGCGTGAGCCGGATGGTGGCCAAGCTCGTAAAGAACGGCGAAGTGAACGAGCAGCCCTGTACCGATGACGCGCGTGCCAAGCAACTGCTGCTGACCGCACACGGCAGCCGCACGGTGGCAGACATCCACGCCTATGGCCAGATGCAGGTGCGCTCTGCCATGGCCCAGCTCAACCCATCGCAGCAGCAAGCTGTTGCCCAGGGGCTGTCGGCCTATGCAGGGGCACTGCAGGCGCACCGGCTGGGTGCCAAGGCAGGCCAGCCCACGGCCAACACCAGTACCGGCGCCATCACCGTGCACAGCGGCTACCGGCCGGGCGTGATTGGCCGCGTGGCGGAGATGCATGCGGCCTTCTACGCCCGGGATTGGGGCTTTGGCCAGTTCTTTGAAAGCAAGGTCGCCACCGGTGTTGCCGAATTCGCCGGGCGCCTGGCCGAGCCGGGCAATCAGATCTGGACCGCCGTGCAGAACGACCGCATCGTCGGCTCCGTTGCCATTGACGGCCAGGACCTGGGCGACAACCAGGCCCACCTGCGCTGGTTCATTCTTGATGACGGCTGCCGCGGCAGTGGCGTGGGCCGCCAGCTGATGGCGCAGGCCATGGCCTTTTGCGACCAGCGCGGCTTTGCGCGCACGCAGCTGTGGACGTTTCAGGGCCTGGATGCGGCGCGCAGGCTCTACGAATCCTTTGGCTTTGCGCTGGTGCATGAAGAAGCTGGCCAGCAATGGGGCTCCAAGGTGGTGGAGCAGCAGTTCACCCGCCGCCTGCACGGCGCCTAGGCGGCACATGCAGTCTCGCCAGCCCGCGCTGTGGGCAGCGGCCACCACCGGCATGCTGGTGGGCGCTGCCATGGTGTCCACCAGCGCGGTATCGCCCGCAGCCTCTCCTGCCAGCCTTGCCTTTCTGCGCTATGCCATTGGGCTGGCCATTCTGGCGGGCCCCGCCCTGCTGGCGGCATGGCCCCGGTACCGCGCCCGCGATGCGCTGGCCATCGCCTCGCTCGGCGTGGCGCAGTTCGCGGTGCTGATCCTCTTGCTCAACCACGCGCTGGCGCGCCTGCCCGCATCGACCTGCGCCTTGGTGTTTGCCACCATGCCGCTGTTCACCCTGTGTCTGGCGGCCCTCTCGGGGCGCGAAACCTTCAGCATCCGCAAGCTGGTTGGCGTGCTGCTGGCCGTGTGCGGGGCGGCGGTCTTGCTGCTGGGCTCGGGGCGACATGCTGGCAGCGATGGTGCGCTGGATGGTTCTGGCATGGCGGCCCTGCTGGCAGCCACGCTGGTGGGGGCAGCCACCAGCATTCTGTACGGTCCCTATATGCGGCGGTATCCGGCGCTTCCCACCAGCAGCCTTGCCATGGGCGCAGCGGTGTTGTTTCTGGCGCTGTACTGCTCGCTGCAGGGCCAGCCCCTGGTGCCGGTGTTTTCTGCGGTGCAGTGGGGGCACGTGGTCTTCATTGGCCTGTCGAGCGGCCTGGGCTATTTTTGCCTGCTGTGGGCATTGGGCCGCCTCGATGCATCGCTCGTGATCGCATTCCAGACCCTGGGGCCCGTCACCGCCGCCGCGCTGGAGCTGGCCCTGTACCAGCGCATGCCCTCGCCTGCCCTGCTGGTGGCCATGGCCCTGGTGATGGCAGGCCTGATCGCCACCACCAAGGGCGCCCGGCGGTAGAAGAAGGCCCCGCTGCCAGCCATCTGCCCGCCAAGCCCCAGCGCCGGACTCTGGCACCATGCCCTTTTGTAGAATGCGGCCTTCAGCCCCTGGATATACACCATGCAACGCTGCACAACACCAACCCCACACACCACCACACGCCTGCGCCGCCACTCCGCCGCCATGGCAACGGCCCTGACCCTGGGCCTGGGATTGCTGGCCGCCGTGCCCGCACAAGCCCAGACCGCCACCTTCGCCCCTGTGCAAGGCCAGGTTCGCGCCTTTCCTCCACAAGCCCTGCGCGGCACCCTGGTGGTGAGCAGCACCAGCGAAGCCACGGTTGATGGCAAGCAGCTCCTGCTGGCTCCGGCATTCAAGCTCTACAACCCGCAAAACGCCACGATCCGCCCCGGCACCGTGCAGGGCCAGGAGCTGAACGTGAACTACGTGATCGAAAAAGCCTCGGGCCGCCTGCACGCCGCCTGGATCTTGAACAGCGCAGAAGCCCAGCTCAAGCGCGACCGGGCGGACAACAGCTTCTGGAGCAGCCTGTTCCGGTAAACAGGCCTCGGTAAAAACTACTCTTTTCATAGCTGCTGGCGCTTTCTAGATAAGCGCCGATGGCTGCTTTGACCATAGCCTCGCTCGCCGGGGCCGTGGCGCTATGGATTTGCACCATGTCTAAAAAAGTCTTCATCAAAACCTTTGGCTGCCAGATGAACGAGTACGACTCGGACAAGATGGCCGATGTGCTGGGCGCCGCCCAGGGGTACGAGCCCACCGACGACCCGGAGCAGGCCGACCTGATCCTGTTCAACACCTGCTCGGTGCGCGAGAAGGCGCAGGAGAAGGTGTTCAGCGACCTCGGCCGCGTCAAGCACCTCAAGGAAAAGGGCGTGCTCATTGGCGTGGGCGGCTGCGTGGCCAGCCAGGAAGGCAATGAGATCATCAAGCGCGCGCCCTATGTGGACGTGGTGTTCGGCCCGCAGACCCTGCACCGCCTGCCTGAGCTTTTGAACGCCCGCCAGGCCAAGGCCAAGCCGCAGGTCGACATCTCCTTCCCCGAGATCGAGAAGTTCGACCACCTGCCGCCCGCCCGGGTTGAAGGCGCCTCGGCCTTTGTCTCGATCATGGAAGGCTGCTCCAAGTACTGCAGCTATTGTGTCGTGCCCTACACGCGGGGCGAGGAAGTCAGCCGCCCCTTCGAGGACGTGCTGGTCGAGGTGGCTGGCCTGGCCGACCAGGGCGTCAAGGAAATCACGCTGCTGGGCCAGAACGTGAACGCCTACCTGGGCAAGATGGGCGACACGGCCGAGATCGCAGACTTTGCGCTGCTGCTCGAATACGTAGCCGAAATCCCCGGTATCGAGCGCATTCGCTACACCACGAGCCACCCCAATGAGTTCACGCCGCGCCTGATCGAAGCCTATGCCAAGCTGCCCAAGCTGGTCAGCCACCTGCATCTGCCCGTGCAGCACGGCTCGGACAAGATCCTGATGGCGATGAAGCGCGGCTATACCGCTATGGAATACAAGAGCACCATCCGCAAGCTGCGGGCCATCCGGCCCGATCTGGCCATGAGCAGCGACTTCATCGTGGGCTTCCCCGGCGAGACGGACGAAGACTTTCAGAAGATGATGAAGCTCATCCACGACGTGCGCTTTGACAACAGCTTCAGCTTCATCTTCAGCCCACGCCCGGGCACCCCTGCGGCCAACCTGCCCGACGAGACCCCGTACGACGTGAAGCTGCGCCGCCTGCAAGAGCTGCAGGCCGTCATCAACAACAACATCAAGGAAATCAGCGAAGAGCGCCTGGGTACGGTGCAGCGCCTCCTGGTGGAAGGCAAGTCCAAACGCGACAACGGCGAGCTGATGGGCCGCACCGAATGCAACCGCGTGGTCAACTTCCCCGGCCAGGAACGCCTGATCGGCCAGATGGTCGATGTGAAGATCACCGAAGCCATGGCCTACACCTTGCGCGGCGAAGTGGTGATTGCGCAGTAAGACACTTGCCACAATCCCGCCCAAGCCGCCTGCACAGGCGGCTTTTTCATTGCTGCGCTGCTTCGGATGGGCGCGTTTGCAGCGGGCTGGTGGCTCCGCGGCGCCACCGCCATATCCTCGCGCGCCGAAACATCAACAATTTATTACAAATAATGGAGGTAGAAGAACTCATCTTTTGATAGCTACAAGCACCCAACAGACAATCGCCATGACCGTCTTTCGCCTCAAATCCAGCAGGCGCCTGGCGGTTACCCTGCCGGAAGCCCGGCCAGGGTCGGTAGCATGTGGGCTTCGCACAGAGAGACACACCACAGAAAGCGAGCTTGCACCATGGCTTCCGTTGCCGATCCTTCCACCGCATTGCACGGCGATGCGCTCGATGCCTATCTCGACCATGTGGAAACCATTTTCGACAGCGACGACGAAGAAGCCCAGCCGCTCGACTGGCCCGCGCGCCAGTCGGCCGCGAGCGAACGCATGGACCAGCAGGCCATGCAGCCCGATGACCTCGACCAGCTGCGACGCATCTACCGCCTGTGGTCCATGAGCGGCCAGCCTGCACGCGCCCTGGCCGCCGTGCAGCAGCACCAGGAGCGCCTGCTCGGCGACCTGAGCCACACCGCCCAGCGTGACGCCGCCGTCACCATGGCCATGATGCAGGCCGATGCGGCCGAGGACATCCGCGAACTGCCACGCGAGCAATACCACAGCGTGGTGCACCATGCCATGCAAGCCGTGGACCAATGGGGCGCACAAGGCGATCCCGACCGCGCCTGGGGCTTCCTCGCCCGCCATGCGCAGCAGGCCCAGGCTTTCGATCTGCAAGAGCAAATCTTGCGCAAACAGCACCAATACAAAAGCCAGCAGGCCGAGCGCGCCAGCTACCGCGCCTGGGACGACGCAGTCCTTGCCACCCGCCTGGGCGCCATCGAAGCGGCCAAAGGCAACCCCACATCGGCGCGCGATTTTGGCCACTACGCCTTTGCCAAACTGCAACAACCCGGCGCAGGGCAGGACATTGACACCAACGACTGGCTGCGCCTGGCCGACGACATCGTCACCCTCGCGCCCGATACCGTGGCCTCCTACAGCGAATGGACCCTGGCAAGCCTGCCTGCCGACGCCTCGCCCGGCACCCGGCGCGACACCCTGGCCCAGCTGGCACGCTTGCATGCGCACAGCCTCCACCGCCAGGGCCAGCTCGATGCCGCCATCGCCAAGGGCCTCGAAGGCCGCTTTGCGCTGGTGCAGGATGCCGACGATGCCATGAGCGCCACCTTGATCGAATGGCTGCTGCAGGCCGGGCGCCTGCCCGAGGCCGCGCACATGGCCTTTGAAAGCGCCTTGCACAGCCGCGGCACATCGCGCGAGGCGGCCTGCCGCCATGCCCTGGCCCACCTGGGCGAATCGGCGGGCGCCCCCTACTGGGCACTGACCCTGATGGCCGCCAGCGGCGAGGCCGAGCTGGCAGAGTTCCTGCCCGAAGGCATGGAGCCCGAGCAGGCCTTTGCCCACTATGGCGCCATCGTGCAGCAGCAAACGCCCAACCATCCGCTGTGGCGCCTGCTGCAAGGCAACCACCTGTTCGAAGCCGATCGCCACGCCGAGGCACTGCCGCTGCTGGAGGCGCTGAGCGAGCTGCCCCAGTACGCCAATGGCGAGCTCACATACCGGCTGTTCGTCGCACGCGCGCGCAGCATGGGCCTGCAGGCGGCGCTGAAAACGCCCTACATCCGCACCGACGCAGGCAGCTGGAACTATGCGATGGGCGTGCGCATGGACGACGACTGGCCCCTGAAGGAAGCACTGAACATTGCTGGCGACGCACTACCGGATGACTGGCCCTATGACGAGCTGCTGCGCTGGACCAAGCACTACTACGAAGCCGGCCAGGCGCGCTTTGAGCACTGGTTTGCCACCGGCCAGGGCAGCTACAAGGATGGCGACATCCACGACTACTCGATGCTGTGCAACAACCTGGCCATCAAATACCGCTACAACGACGAGAACTACGACGCCGCGCTTGCCCTGCACGCCAAAGGCATCGCCACCAGCCCGTTTGCCGAGCATTACAACGGCATCCTCTCTACCTACATCGATACCGACAACTACCCCCAGATCATCGCAGCGGGTGAACAGCTGTGGCACTACAGCCGGGAGAACGGCTACAGCCGGCACAGCCCGTCTGACTACTTTCCCAAGGTCGCCTATGCGCTCTACCAGCAAGGCCGCAACGTGGAAAACAGCATCTGGCTGGAGCGCCTGGACGAATGGTGGAACGCGCTGGACGGTGACGACCAGCGCGAATCCCGCCACGACTACTTGAGCAGCCTGCTCAACCAGCTCGATTACTACTCGGACACCCATGGCGCCGAAGTGCTGCCGCGCCTGCAGGCCCTGCTGCCCGAGTTGCGCGAGCGCAAGAACGCCTACCTGCTGCGCCGGGCGGGCGATGCCATGCAGACATCTGGAACACGGCAGCAAGCCATGCAGCTCTACCAGGACGCGCAGCGTTTTTCCGCTGACAGCCACCCCGACGAGCGCAAGCGTCTGGAAGACAGCATTGCCGAGCTGGCGCCCAAGCTGGGTAAAGGCACGAGCAGCAACGCCGCAGACAGCAGCAAACCTTGGTGGAAGTTCTGGTAAAGCCATGAGCCATCAGGCAACGTACCTGGCGCGCAACGTCGTCAACGCGCCCGAGATCAAGACTCGCATTACCGAACGCAGCCAGCAACGGGGCGACAGCCAAGAGATCGCCACCTGGCTGCACAACCACTTCTACCGCTACGTGGTGGGCAACCTGCTGGCCCCGCCGCCTGCCGTGCAGCCCATCTACACCACCGACGACCTGCAGCAGCGCTACCGCAACGGCCCGCCCGCCTGGGCCATGGCCGTGGTGGCACGCGCTGCCTCCGCCCACCGGGATGGCGCCGAGCCCGCACTGTGGTGGATCAACCCCGAAAGCGATGCCGTCCTGGCGCTGGAGACGCGGCTGCTGGAATTTCTGCAGTCGCGCGTGGGCACATCGCTGGAAGGCAAGCTCATGCGCATCAACTGCCCCCAGGCCCTGGAGCGCTGGGAGCAGGAACACCGTGCGTTCGAAACCCGGCAACTGGCCGGCTGGCGCAGCCACAACCCGCAAGCGGTGGCGCCGCTATGGCAAGGCAGCAATGGAGAGTTTGTCGAACTGCTGCCAACCGCAGCCTTGCGCGAAGAAATGGCCTATGAGAGCCAGATGATGCGCCATTGCCTGGGCCAGTTTGCCAACCGCCGCCACCTGACAGGCGGCTATGGTGAACACTACGCCGAAAGCTGCGAGCAAGGTCGCATGCGCATCTTCAGCTACCGCACAGGGCAGCAGCAGCCGCGCATCACCATAAGCGCCTGGGTGCAGGACGATGGCCGCCTGCGCATCGACCAAATCAAGGGCAAGCAGAACCGCCCGCCCATCGACCGCTACCGCACCGATGTGCTCGGCTTTCTGAACCAACTGCCGACCAGCGAAGATACGCCCGATGACGCATTGGGCATGCGCCTGGTACGGGTGGCATCCCGCTGGCACGAGGTCGAAGCGCTGACGCAGGAATCCGACCAGCTGCACCTGTGGCAGCGCCAGCCCGGCCTGCTGCAGCATCTGCGCCAGCCCACGCCTTTGGTGCAATGGCTGGCCGCTGCGCGCGACAGCAGCGTTCTGGCAGGCCATGCCATCAGCCCCGCGCTGGCCTATGCCTTGCAGCAGGCGGGCAAACCGGTACCCGCAACGAAAGTGACAACACCATGATCCAGATCACCTTTCTGGTCGTGGCGCTGTGGCTGGTGTGGAAGTGCATCCAGGCCTTCAGCCGCCAGTTTGGCAGCAGCGCGCCACGCAGCAGCAGCCTGCAAAAAGCCTACCAGTTGGCGCCAGAGTACAACTGGGCTTTGGCGCTGGCGCACCCCATGGCCTTTCATGCCATCAAGGGCGGCTTTGCCGACAGCGACATGCCCGAGCCCACCGATGGCCTGGCCGCTTCGCTGCGCCCCATGGCGCTGCACGAATTTGGCCTGCGCACCGACCTGGACAACGCCAGCGTGCGCCAGCAACTGCCCGATCTGCTGCGCACGCGCTGGTGGTGCTTCGACCTTGACAAACTGCAGCCCGGCGACGACCCGCGCGCTGCCATGGCCTTTGCCTGCGCGCGCATCAGCTTTTTTGTGCGCACTGCCGCCATGCTGGGCTGGCTGCCTGCTGATCAGCAGTGGCAGCTTTTGCAATTGAACGCCGCACGCGCCCGCGACTGCTTTGCCAGCTGGCAGGACTTTGGCCAGGCCTATGTGCAAGGCCGGGCGCAATGGGTGGCCAAGGGCCGGGCCGATGCCATGGGCCGGGCCATCAGCAGCGACGAACTGCACCAGTGGCTGCTGGACCCGTCCCACCCATGGTGCGCCTATGCCTGGCGCTGAAGGTATCCAGGTGACCGCTCCACGCTTGCCGGATGCCGCGGCAGACCTGCAGGCAGCGCTCTTACGCTATTTCAGCGGCCCATGGCGCTTCACACGCACCATGCGGGGCGCCGACGAACTCGCCATTGGGGAGGCCGTGGGCGAGGCCCTGTTTCAGCCGGGCGATGCCAACCAGTTGCGCTACCAGGAGAGTGGACAGCTGCAGCTGGCAAATGGGGAGCGGCCGCTTTCCTTCTCGCGGCGCTTCAACTACCGCATGGAAGGCGACACCGTGCGCGTTGATTTTGCAGACGGCCTGCAGGCCGGACAGCCCTACCAGCATTACCGCTACAACCCGCAGCAAAAGGCGCTGCTGCCGGTGCAAACCCACCTGTGCAATCTGGATCGCTACGACAGCCGCTACGAGTTGTTGGACGATACGCATTTCGACCTGCACACCCGCATTGAAGGGCCGCACAAGCACTACCTGCTGCATACACGCTATTGCCGATTGCACAAGATGGCAATCCCCTCGCCCGGCGAAGGCGTATTAGGGATAGTTTGCGGCCCGCCCCATTTGCCCTGACGCAGCATTCAGTTCGTTATCGAATCGGCGGATTATCTGGGTGATCTACGCGGGTCCAAACATGGCCATCAAAATACGCCAAATCTTTAAAACCAAAGCTCCAAAGAATTCCGTCCTTCGCTTCCAGAATATGGGTATCCTGCAGTTCAGGCTGCAAGCTGGTAGGGCAAGGCTCTATTTTCTTGATCTGCGGATCGTAAACAAACAAACCCAGGTTTGACGCGAGATACAGCTTGCCTTCAAATACTTCGGCGCTGGTGAGATTCTGGTTGTCATCAATACTGGATAGATCGGTAAAGCCCGCCTGGGCATTGCCATAGAGCAGCGTTCCGTTGTGCCCTAACAGAAATACTTCGCTGGCACTGATGACTTTGATGGCGTTGATGAACTCATCTGTCGGCAACTGCAACTGCCTCCAGCGGCCATTGTGGTAATGCCAGCATTCATCGCCTACGGCATAAATGTCGTTTTCGCTACTGCCGTCGATATCCACAAAATCAATGGCATCGTTTGCATCCAGCCAGCGATCAAACTCTTCGCCATCGCCTTCCGGTGGATCGCTGATGGGGGCCTGCCGCATGGGACCAGCAAAGTCGAACCAGCTTCCGTCCAACACCTGCTGTGCCCCGGGCTCAAACCGATAGACTTGCCTGGATTGACCGCAGACATACAAGGCATTGCCAATGGCGCGAATGCGATTGACATAGCCCAGGCCAAGCGCATCTTCGCGTATTACTCCAGCGCCGGGGAGCTGGTAGATTTTATCGGGACTACCTCCTGGTGCATATAGACGAATTTGCCCTTCTCGGGAAAGTACACAGCGTAATTGGTGGATAGGCCAATAGGCCACACAAATAGTGACCCAATCGTAGTCCTTAACTAGCCATTTACGTGTCAGCGGATCTTTACCGCTATAAGCGCCGACAAAGGAAAAATCATAATCATTGATATTAATGGCATCAAGGGTTTCAGCAAGAAGACCAACGAATGCATTGATGAGCGCTCCAAACTGAAATGTTTTGGTCTTATCAATTGCCATAATTAAATATCTCCAGCAGAGCGATCAACAGCATTTTTAATATCTTCTGTTACGTTACGAGCATCTTTAACTGCCCGCAGAACCGCATCATTGTGAGCCTTGAACTGCTCATCCAGCTGATTTTTATAAATAGACTGATACAACACTCAGTTTGCTATCGAATCGGCGGATTATCTGGGTGATCTACGCGGGTCCAAACATGGCCATCAAAATACGCCAGATCTTTAAAACCAAAGCTCCAAAGAGTTCCGTCCTTCGCTTCCAGAATATGGGTATCCTGCAGTTCAGGCTGCAAGCTGGTAGGGCAAGGCTCTATTTTCTTGATCTGCGGATCGTAAACAAACAAACCCAGGTTTGACGCGAGATACAGCTTGCCTTCAAATACTTCGGCGCTGGTGAGATTCTGGTTGTCATCAATACTGGATAGATCGGTAAAGCCCGCCCGGGCATTGCCATAGAGCAGCGTTCCGTTGTGCCCTACCAGAAATACTTCGCTGGCACTGATGACCTTGATGGCGTTGATGAACTCATCTGTCGGCAGCTGCAACTGCCTCCAGCGGCCATTGTGGTAATGCCAACATTCATCGCCTACGGCATAGATATCGTTCTCGCTGCTGCCGTCGATATCCACAAAATCAATGGCATCATTTGCATCCAGCCATCGGTCAAACTCTTCGCCATCGCCTTCCGGTGGATCGCTGATGGGTGCCTGCCGCATGGGGCCTGCAAAGTCGAGCCAGTTTCCGTCCAATACCTCAGGCGTGCCAGGCTCAAACCGATAAACTTGCCTGGATTGACCGCAGACATACAAGGCATTGCCAATGGCGCGAATGCGATTGACATAGCCTAGACCCAGTGCATCTTCGCGCATTACTCCAGCGTCGGAAATTTGAAATAATTTATCTAGCTTCTGAGGACCGCCATATATATTGACTTTTCCCTCGCTATCTAATATGCAGCGAAAAATAATCCCGTGAGTCATCCATGTGCATACACTCACAATTACCCAATCTTCCACTAACTGTTTCCGCCATGGATCAGTAGGTCGCAGGTTGGGAGCATAAGTAGTTATTACCGAATTGCCTTCAAATTCATCTAGTGACTCACCGAATAAAGGCATTACTCCTTCAATCAAGCAGCCAGCCTGATAAGATCGAAATAAATCTTTGGATTTCATCAGTAGTCCTTTCCACCGTTTGTTGCATTCTTTATTTCATCAGTCACCCTGCGCGCATCTTTAACTGCCCGCAGAACCGCATCATTGTGCGCCTTGAATTGCTCATCGAGTTGCTTTTGAATATCTGCCCTGGAGCAGCCCCCTTTTTTTGGGCCTCCAGTTGATTTTTCAATGGCGCGCGCCGAGATTTTCTTGGCCTGGCCCAGCGTGATCGTGCCGGGTGTGCCCGTCGCCTTGCCTTCACGCCCTACGCGCGCTGCGGGCCGATCCGTATGCTTGTGGGCCGTGTCGTGTTCTTTGCCGCTGCCGTTTTCCAGGCAGATGGCAGGTCCTTCGTCGAGCGAGGGCATATCAGGAATGCGCTCCAGCCCGCCCCGCTTGCCCTGGCGCAGCATCCAATCGGGCACGACATGGTGCCGGTCATTGCCGGGAGGGCATTCAAGTTCGTTGTAAGGTACCAGTTCGCAACGACGACGAGGTCGGCGCTTTGTTTTGCCTTTTACATAAGCGCCGCCACTCCCCCCTGCTGCTTTTACCTCGGCGGCTGCTGGTGGGGGTGCAGGTGGAGGCGAGGACGGAGCCTTTGGAGCAGGAGCCGGAGCAGGTGTTTTAGTAGGAGGCGCAGGCTCTTCTGTCGGCTTTGCTGCTGGCTTTGCCCCGCGTCTTCTTCTACCTCGGCCTCCGCCCAAGACTGTGCCCACCACATCCAAAATGCCTGGGGCATGCTCAGCCGCAGTCTTGGTTCTTTCCATCTCCTTGGCTATTTCCAACTCCCGATCGTGGAAATCAGGCGGATAGTCCTTCTTTGGATTGCTTGGTGCGCTCTTGGGTGCTGGCTCGGTTTTGTTGACAACCTTACCGCGAGCATTTTCACCATGCGGTGGGTTGCCCTTTGGTGGATGTTTCTCTGCTTTACTCGGGGGCTTGGGCGCTGGTGTGAGCGGCTTGGTGACCATTGATCATCCTCAAGGCTTCCTGGTGTTCATGTGCATCTGGTCGCCAGTGCGCACCACGGGGTGCCCATTGACAAAAACGCCGGTGCTGTGCTGATTGCTGTGGCTGACCTTCATGTTCACCTCGGTGATCACTCCTCCGCCCATGCCGGGCTCATCTCCACGCACGTTGTCCACGTAGCTCATTTGGTGCAGGAACACCGGTTTCCCATTGGCAAAGACATCGGCAGAACACTGCTCGGACTGGCTCATTTCATGGGCAATCGGATATGGCACGGGGTGGCCGCTTTTGCCGGGAGTCAGGCAAACATCGGGCACCATTCCGATCACAAGAAAGCGCGCGTCTTTGGCGGTGAGTTGTTCGTCAGCCATGTTGTTTTCCTCTTTTTGATACCAGTCAACCCAGAGGGCCAAGCTCCACGGACGGAACCGAATCGTCCATGTGTCCTACTGGAGCCATACGTGTCTCAAGCACAAGGGTGGTGTTTTGGGGCAGTTGCTTGGGAACCGGCACAACCAATCGATAGGTGGCGTATAGCTGCAAAGTGGCAAGATCAACCACCAGGGTGTCTAGATCTACCAGGATGTCGCCCGGCCAACCCAGGGCTGGGGAGAGCCGCGCAAAGACAAACAGTTGGTGCAGTGGCAGCCGTGCACTAAAGCGCTCCGGCCAGGCGTGGCTCAAGTTCGGCGGATAGAGGGCGATCAGGCTCAGCTTCGCGCCAGGCGTGGGATAGTCGATTTGCTGATCGGCTGGGGCGCAGTTCCAGTACGCGTAATCAAAATCCATGGGTGGCAGTGGCCACTGCTTTTCACGCCATGCCTTGTCGTAGGTTCCTGCCAAAGCCCTGCGCGGCAACCAGGCGCGACCTAATGCTGTGAGACTGATCGGCGAATAGTTTTTCTGACCACGGTACGTCTGGGAGGCAGGCTCCAATTGGGGCGCCCGGGCCCCTCTTGCCTTGTTGAGACCATGCCCGATAGGATTACGTTCATCAACGTTATGGCCTGCACCACTTGAACGATCTTTGTGACCACCATAAGCGTTTTGCCAATGGATGCGTGTTTGCGTCGTTGGTTGAGGCGTTCCTGGTAAGCCCAGCATGTTATGGACTCGGGGGCCTGTAACTAGCAGCTCTTTATGCCAATGTTGGTCTTGTCCGTTTTCATCACACCAATCAATTGCAATGCCACATCGCCAGCGTGAGCCGAACTTGCCGTTTGGTGGACGGCTGACAGCATTGGCAACCAGCACGTCGCATTTGGGCTTATAGGGGGCGAAGTCACTTTCCCACAGCGGAGAACTCACATTGGGTTCCCCATCCCATACATCAGACATAGCCAGGGGGGATTGTTCTGCCGCATAGCTGAGATAACCGTTGCCCCACAGGCCTTGCATGTCATAAGTGATGCGCGTAGCAATCACATGGAACGCTCGCCCATACTGGTCTACCGTCTGGAAATACTGGCTAGGAAACGGTGTGTGGTTGATGTGCTTGACAGGTGCAACTTCTGGGATGCTGCGACCCGCGCTTGAGGGCTTTTCCATGCGGCAGCCCTTAATTCAAGTCAATGGTGACGTTCTCCATGACGCCGACGCTCTTGGTACGGTTTTTGCCGATCTTGACCTTTTCGTTTTTACCCAACATCTGTGGTGCGGTTGGCCTTGGGCTTTTCAAAGCCGTAGTCGTTGGCGGCAAAGCTGCCGCTGGCAACGTATTCGGCATAGACCCAGCCGTCGATGAGATCTTCACTGTGGATGAGCGATATTCCAGTTCGCCCAGCGAGCTGTAGGCGACAAGGATGCGGCTTGACATGTTTGCCCCTGGTTTTTGGGTGGATGTGCGCTGGTATGGGGCTCGATAATAGGGAGGGGCAGCCAAAAATCATTGCCCGATTGTCGGAAGACGCTGATTAGACACACCGCATTCAAGCGATTGAGATTTCTCAATATAAAGAAGTAAAAAGCATGCTGAACGCCTACCAGCATTGGCACAGAAGGGACACAAGTTCACCAAGCTGTACCGACCACAGATGAGGGCAAAGCAAAGCGCTTCCAATCGGCGCTTCGCGAGTGGACATAGGGCTGGACATTCCAAAGCCCAATCGAGTAAGCCGATGCCTTGGCCAGTTGGCGGCGTCACTACAACTGGCATCGCCCGCACAGTGCCATTGGTCATATCACACCAATGTGCCTACTCCAATTTAAAAACAACCTGTTGATAGTTCACAGCTAGACACTAAACACCGTCCGCGCCTCAGTAAAGCGCTTGGCAAAGTAGGGATTGGCCAAGCTGACGGTCCGGACTACGCCGCCGCTCGATGGTGCATGCACGAACTGGTTGTTGCCAGCATAAATGCCCATGTGCGAATAGCGCCCACCCAGGGTGTTGAAGAACACGAAATCGCCGCGTTGCAGATCACTGCGCTCAATAGGCGCACTCACCCCCGCCCACTGCGATGTGGTGCGGGGCAGCTTGCGGGTGGTGATTCCGGCCATCGCGTACTGGATCAGGCCGCTGCAGTCGAAACCGCCTTCCGGGGTGTTGCCGCCATAGGTATAGGGCGTGTTGACCACCATCATCACGCGCGCATACAGGGTATCGCGCAGCTCGCCGCTCAAACCCAGGTTGATGGGCACCACACCGCCATCCGCAGAACCCGCCGGCCTGCGCCGCGTTGGATCGGCCGATGCGTGCGAGCCATTGGATGTTGGCTTGGAGGCGCACCCTGCCAGCAGCGCTGCCGCAGGCACCCCAAGCAGCAGCATGCGCCTGCGCATGGCCGCAGGCTCACGGGAGGGTTCGTCCTTCGGTTTCAAACCGTGGTATGCAGTGACGAGGTGCATCTTGATCATGAAGCACATTATTCACTTTTTTTTGCAAGCTTGTGAATCATATTGATTTTTAACCAATTGACATGCCTCAATATGAATTTTTCGGGAGCCATCAAATGTCTGAAAATGTCCAAATTGCCGACTATTGAGGTTTTTTAAGAGTAGAGGTCTACAATTTGATCGGCAATCTCAGTAAAACAAGCATCCTTCATTGAAAGGACAACCCATGGTGCAATTCTCCAGGCGCCAGTTCATGAAAGTGACTGGCTCTACCCTGGCAGGATCAAGCTTGGCGGTGATGGGCTTCTCGCCCGCCACTGCCCTGGCCGAAGTCCGCCAGTACAAACTGGTCGGCAGCACGGTGACACGCCAGACGTGTACCTACTGTTCTGTCGGCTGCGGCATATTGATGTACTCCCTTGGCGATGGTGGCAAGAACGCCAAGCTGTCGATCATGCACGTCGAAGGTGATCCGGACCATCCGGTCAACCGCGGCACGCTGTGCCCCAAGGGCGCATCGCTGCTCGACATCGTCAAGAGCCCCAATCGCCTGCTCTACCCCGAATACCGTGCGCCCGGCTCCAACGAGTGGAAGCGCCTGTCGTGGGACGAGGCGCTGACCCGCATCACCAAGCTGATCAAGGAAGACCGCGACGCGAACTTCCTGGAGAAGACCGACGACGGTCTGACGGTGAACCGCTGGACAACGACCGGCATGCTGGCTGCATCGGCCGCCAGCAATGAAGCCGGATACATCACCTATAAAGTGGCCCGCTCATGGGGCCTGTTGGCGTTCGATAACCAAGCCCGTGTCTGACACGGCCCGACGGTGGCAGGTCTTGCCCCGACGTTTGGCCGTGGAGCGATGACGAACCATTGGGTCGACATCAAGAACGCGGACGTTATTTTGATCATGGGCGGCAATGCCGCTGAAGCCCACCCTTGCGGCTTCAAATGGGTGACCGAGGCGAAGGAGCACAACAAGGCTCACTTCATGGTGGTTGACCCGCGCTTCAACCGTTCGGCTTCGGTGGCAGATTTCTACGCCCCTATCCGTTCGGGTTCGGACATTGTTTTCCTCGGCGGCGTGATCAACTATCTGCTGACGAACGACAAGATCCACCACGAGTACGTGCGCAATTACACGGACTTCACCTTCATCGTGCGTGAGGATTTCGCGTTCGACGAAGGCATCTTCTCGGGCTACAACCCCGAAAAGCGCACCTACGACAAGGCCAGCTGGGATTACGAGCTGGGCGAGGACGGTTACGTCAAGACCGACCCGACCCTGCAGCATCCGCGCTGTGTCTACCAATGGCTCAAACGCCATTACGCCAGCTACACGCCAGAGAAGGTAGAGAGTGCCTGCGGCACGCCCAAGGACAAGTTCCTGCACGTGTGCGAAAAGCTTGCCTCCACCGCACAGGCCGGCCGCGCTGCGACCATCCTGTATGCCCTTGGCTGGACGCAGCACTCGATCGGCGCGCAGATTCTGCGCACCGGCGCCATGGTGCAGCTGCTGCTGGGCAATATTGGTGTTGCGGGCGGCGGCATGAACGCGCTGCGCGGCCACTCCAATATCCAGGGTCTGACCGACCTGGGTCTGCTGTCCAACGCACTGCCCGGCTACCTGACCTTGGCCAACCAGGGTGAGCAGGATTACCAGAAGTACATCGAGGCACGCACGCAAAAGCCTTTGCGCGCCAACCAGATGAGCTACTGGCAGAACTATCCCAAGTTCCATGTCAGCCTGATGAAGGCCTTGTGGGGCCCCGCGGCCACCAAGGACAACAACTGGGCCTACGACTACCTGCCCAAGCTCGACAAGCAGTACGACATGCTGCAGATCTTCGAGCTGATGAACGAAGGCAAGGTCAACGGCTACATCGCCCAGGGCTTCAACCCGCTGGCGGCGCTGTCCAACAAGAACCGCACCCGTGCGGGCCTGGCCAAGCTGAAGTTCCTGGTCATCATGGACCCGCTGGCCACCGAGACCTCCGAGTTCTGGAAGAACTACGGCGAGTACAACGACATCGACACGGCATCGGTGCAGACCGAAGTGTTCCGCCTGCCCACCACCTGCTTCGCAGAAGAGGATGGCGCGGTCGTGAGCTCGTCGCGTGTGCTGCAGTGGCACTGGAAGGCGTCGGAGCCTCCTGGAGAAGCGAAGACCGACGTTGCCATCATGTCGGCCCTGCACCTGCGCATGAAGGCGGCCTACCAGAAGGACGGCGGCAAGTTCCCCGACCCGATCGTCAACCTGTGGTGGCCCTACGCCCAACCAGCGCATCCGTCTTCGGAAGAGCTGGCCAAGGAGTACAACGGCCGTGCACTGGCCGACCTGACCGATGCCGATGGCAAGGTGCTGCGCCCCGCAGGCCAGCAGCTGTCTGGCTTTGGCGAGCTGCGTGACGATGGCACCACCATGAGCGGCTGCTGGATCTACACCGGCTGCTGGACGGAAGCGGGCAACCAGATGGGCCGCCGCGACAACAGCGACCCCACTGGCATCGGCAACACGCTGAACTGGGCCTGGGCCTGGCCGGCCAACCGCCGGGTGCTGTACAACCGTGCGTCTGCCGACCTGGAAGGCAAGCCTTTCAACCCCAACCGCATGCTGGTCAAGTGGAACGGCAAGGCCTGGGGCGGCGCGGATGTGCCCGACTACGGCGTGGCGATCAAGCCTGAAACGGGCACCGGCCCATTCATCATGAACCCCGAAGGGGTGGCGCGCTTCTTTGCGCGCAAGGGCATGAACGAAGGGCCGTTCCCAACGCACTACGAGGCGTTCGACAATCCGCTGGGCTACAACCCGATGTACCCGAAGAACGACAAGGCTGTCAGCAACCCTGCAGCCCGCGTCTTCCCTGCCATCTGGGAGACCTTCGGCAAGGCATCGGAGTTCCCGCACGTGGGCACCACGTACCGCCTGACCGAGCACTTCCACTACTGGACCAAGCATGCGCTGCTGAACTCCATCATCCAGCCAGAGCAATTCGTCGAGATCGGCGAGGCGCTGGCCAAGGAGATCGGCATCACCACCGGCTCCATGGTGAAGGTCAGCTCCAAGCGCGGCTACATCAAGGCAGCGGCGGTGGTTACCAAGCGCATCAAGCCCATGCAGAT
Source organism: Comamonas odontotermitis (assembly GCF_014207855.1). Classification (GTDB taxonomy): domain Bacteria; phylum Pseudomonadota; class Gammaproteobacteria; order Burkholderiales; family Burkholderiaceae_C; genus Comamonas; species Comamonas odontotermitis_A. Next base: position 72,447 of record NZ_JACHKZ010000005.1, read on the forward strand.
CGAAGGCAAGACGGTGCACCATGTGGGTATCCCTATCCACTGGGGCTTCAAGGGCCTGACCAAGCCGGGCTTCCTGGCCAATACCCTCACCCCGTTCGTGGGCGACGGTAACAGCAACACGCCCGAGTTCAAGACCTTCCTGGTGAAGGTCGAGAAGGTCTAAGGAGCAGCGATGTCATCTCTACAATCATTGGATATCAAGCGCCGCTCCGCCACCACCACCCCATCGCCAAGCGTGCGCGACGCGCATGGCGGCGAGGTGGCCAAGCTGATCGATGTCTCCAAATGCATCGGCTGCAAGGCCTGCCAGACCGCCTGCATGGAGTGGAATGATCTGCGCGACGACGTGGGCACCGCTGCGGCAGGGGTGTATGACAACCCGACCGACCTGAGTGCCAACTCGTGGACCGTGATGCGGTTCTCCGAATACGAGAACGAGGCTACCGGCAATCTGGAATGGCTGATCCGCAAGGACGGTTGCATGCACTGCGAAGACCCCGGTTGCCTCAAGGCCTGCCCCTCACCTGGTGCGATCGTGCAGTACGCCAACGGCATCGTGGATTTCCAGGAGGAAAACTGCGTCGGCTGCGGCTACTGCGTCACCGGCTGCCCGTTCAACATCCCACGCATCTCGCAAAAGGACCACAAGGCCTACAAGTGCACACTGTGCTCTGACCGGGTTGCAGTGGGCCAGGAGCCTGCCTGCGTCAAGACCTGCCCCACGGGTGCCATCATGTTTGGCACCAAGCAAGGCATGCAGGAGCGTGCCGACGAGCGGATCGCCGACCTCAAGGAACGCGGTTTTGCCAAGGCCGGCCTGTACGATCCGCAAGGCGTGGGCGGCACGCACGTGATGTATGTGCTGCACCATGCAGACCAGCCATCGCTCTACCACGGCCTGCCCGATGATCCCAAGATCAGCCCCATGGTCAGCCTGTGGAAAGGCGTGGCCAAGCCGCTGGCATTGGCGGCACTGGGAGCCGCCGCAGTCGGCAGCTTCTTCCACTACATCACCAAGGGTCCGCTCGAAGTGCCCGAGGAGCTGGAGGACGAAGAAGCCCGCAAGGCCGACGCCGACAACCACAAGGAGGCAGGACGATGAACCGCAGCAACCGAGACATCCAGCGCTACAGCGCTGCGGAGCGTGCCAACCACTGGGTTGTTGCCATCAGCTTTGTGCTGCTGGCACTGTCCGGCCTGGCGTTCTTCCACCCGTCGTTCTTCTTCATGACGAACCTGTTCGGTGGCGGGCCCTGGACGCGGATTCTGCATCCCTACATCGGCCTCGTCATGGCCTTTGGTTTCCTGCTGATGTTCTTCCGCTTCTGGCAGTTGAACATCATCAAAGACCGCGATGTGGAGTGGCTGAAAAACGTGCCAGCCCTCGTCAGCGGTGAGCATGACAAGATTCCGCCCGCTGAAAAGTACAACGGCGGCCAGAAAGTGCTGTTCTGGATGCTGGTGCTGTGCATGCTCGGCCTCGTCATCACCGGCGTGCTGATGTGGCGCGCCTGGTGGAATCTGCCTGTCAACGTGGTGCGCGCCGCCAGCCTGATCCATGCCATCTCGGCATTTGGCTTGATTGGCCTCATCATCGCGCACGTCTATGCTGCCATCTGGACCAAAGGCACCATCCGTGCCATGACCCGTGGCACCGTGACCCGTGCCTGGGCCCGGTTCCACCATCCGCTGTGGTATCGCCGCATGACGGGCGAAAAGGACTGAACCCTTGCTTGCCCGCGGGGGCTTGCACCCCGCTGCACCCATCAAAGACGCCGATAGCCCTATCAGGACTATCGGCGTTGATACTTGAGAAAATCCCCGTATGCAACGCATTCTTCAACCTGGCGAAATCGAGTCGCTGGACCACACCAGCTTTCCGCGCGTGCTGCTGCCCGATACCAGCAGCCTGTTCCTGGACCGCGCCAATCGCATCCGCCAGCTGGCCGAAGGCAACCCGATTGCCGACTACCTGAACTTCATCGCCAGTCTGGTGCAGGCCCAACACCGCGCCGTACAAGACTTGCGTGTGGCGGAGCCCGAGGCGGCCGCCATCGCGCAGGCGCAGGAATTTTCGTCGCCGCTGCTGCCCGCAGCCGACCATCTCGATCCCGTCTGGCACCAGGTGCTGGATGGCATGCTGGCCGATCTCTCCGGCACGGGCGGATTGCCCGCGCCGCTGCAGCCACTGATTGCAGAGCTGCAGGCAACAAGCACCGAAGAGCGCAACGCCCTGGCAAAGCGCCTGCTGACCAAGGAGCTGGCCGCACGCGACGTAGGTATGGCCCCCTTTGCCATGGCTGCACTGCAGGTCGTGTTTGCCCGCCGCGCAAGCCAGTTGCGGGCCGCCGATGTGCCCTATACCGATCCCGCCACCATCTGCCCCGTATGCGCTGCCGAGCCGGTAGCCAGTGTGGTGCGCATTGGCGGCAAGATGGCGGGCCACCGCTATCTGCATTGCGGCTGCTGTGCCACTGAATGGCATATGGTGCGCGTCAAGTGCTCACATTGCGAATCGACCAAAGGCATTCACTACCAGGGCCTGGAAGGCGGCAAGGACGTGGTGCTTGCGGAAACCTGCGACGCTTGCGGCAGCTACCGCAAGATCGTCAACCAGGAAAAAGACCCGTTGGCTGAGCCGCTGGCCGATGATCTGGCCAGCCTGATGCTCGATTTGCTGATGAGCGAGAACACCCGGCTCCAGCGCGCCAGCGGCAACCCCTTGCTGTTTGTTGCAGTGGCGGAGCCGCAGGCGGACGACAGCGCGGCTGTGCCTGATCTGCACTGACCGGTCGGCCACAGGCCGCAGGCAGCGGGGGTAAGGCCCGAACGCCGCGCTCCCTGCCGTGCCATACTAGAACGATGACTGCGCCCTGCAGCCATCGTTTTGTTTTTTTGATGTTTCACCCATGCGCACTGCCTCTCCCCTGCCCTCCGTCGACAAGTTGCTGCAGCATCCGCGCACTGCCGGACTGCTTGCGCACTATGGCAAAACGCAGTGCACCGATGCCATTCGCGCCGCACTTGCGGATGCACGCAACCAGTGGTTGGCAGCCAAGGACAGCCAGACCGCGCCGGGTGCCGATATCCTGCTGGATGCTGCCGAGCAATCGCTGCAACAACTGTTTGCCCCCCGCCTCAAGGCCGTCTACAACCTGACGGGGACTGTGCTGCACACCAACCTGGGCCGCGCATTGCTGCCACAAGAAGCCATCGATGCCGTGGTGCAGGCGCTGGCCGCACCCAGCAACCTGGAGTATGACCTGGCCGATGGGGGCCGTGGCGACCGGGACGATCTGGTTGAGGACCTGATCTGCCGCCTGACCGGCGCGGAAGCGGCCACCATCGTCAACAACAATGCGGCTGCCGTGCTGCTGGTGCTGTCCACCATGGCGCTGCACAAGGAAGTCATCGTCTCTCGCGGCGAGCTAGTGGAGATCGGCGGCGCCTTCCGCATTCCCGACGTGATGACGCGCGCCGGTGCCACTCTGGTCGAAGTCGGCACCACCAACCGCACGCATGAGCGGGACTATGCCGAAGCCATCTCCGCCCAGACGGCGGCACTGATGAAAGTGCATTGCAGCAACTACGCCATCTCGGGCTTTACCAAATCTGTACCGGATGCCGATGTGGCAAATATTGCCCACAGCCACCAGCTACCGATGATCGTGGACCTGGGCAGCGGCACCTTGATCGATATGCGGACCTGGGGCCTGCCATACGAGGTGACGGTGCGCGAAACCGTCGAAGCCGGTGCCGACATCGTCACCTTCAGCGGCGACAAATTGCTGGGCGGCCCGCAGGCGGGCATCATCGTCGGCAAGAAGTCACTGATCGCACAGATCAAGAAGAACCCTCTCAAACGCGCATTGCGCGTCGGCAAGCTGACACTGGCTGCGCTGGAACCAACCCTGCGCCTGTACCTGCACCCGGAGCAATTGGCCGATCGCCTGACCACTTTGCGCCTGTTCACCCGCAGCGCAGCCGATATGCAGCAGCAGGCCGAAGTTCTGCAAGCCCCTCTGCAAAACGCTCTAGGCACCGCATATGTGGTGGAGCCGACTGCCATGTCCAGCCAGATCGGCAGCGGCGCGCTGCCTGTGGAGAGCCTGCCCAGCCATGGCCTGGTGATCCGCTCTGCAGACCCCAGACGAGCCGGTCAACTGCTGCAGCGGCTTGAAGCCGCGCTTCGCCAATTGCCGCGCCCAGTCATCGGCCGCCTACGCCAGGACGCGCTGTGGCTGGATCTGCGCTGCCTTGAAGCCGCTAACCAGTCCGTATTCGTTGAAAATTGGGAAAAACTCGTTCTAGCATCAGATTGACGAGGGCATCAAGCTATAAAAAGCAGAGCATTTCGCATGATCATTGGAACCGCAGGCCATATCGACCATGGCAAAACCACCCTGGTACGCGCCCTGACTGGCGTGGAGACCGATCGCCTGAAAGAAGAAAAGGCGCGCGGCATCTCCATCGAACTGGGTTATGCCTACGCGCCCCTGGCCAACGGCGATGTGCTGGGCATCATCGATGTGCCTGGCCACGAAAAATTCATCCACACCATGGCCGCAGGTGCCGTGGGCATCGACCATGCACTCCTGGTGGTGGCGGCCGATGACGGAGTGATGCCGCAGACACGTGAGCATCTGGAAATTCTGCAATTGCTGGGTGTCCGCCAAGGCACTGTCGCGCTCACTAAGGTGGATCGCGTAGAGCCCGAACGCATGGCGGTCGTGGAAAATGAGATACGCGCGCTTCTCGCGGGCGGCCCTCTTGCCGATGCCCCTGTTTTCCAGACTGCAGCCGCGCTGCCTGACGACCGGGGCGTGCAAGCGCTGCGCCAGCACCTGCACACCGTTGCACAGGCGATGCCTTTGCGCGCACAGCAAGGCCTGTTCCGTCTTGCGATTGACCGCGTGTTCAGCCTGGCAGGACAGGGGACCGTGGTGACGGGTACGGTTTTCAATGGCAGCGTTGCCGTGGGCGACAGCCTGCTACATTCGGCCACTGGAAAACCGACACGGGTGCGCAGCATCCACGCGCAGAACCGGGCAAGCAGCCAGGGCGTGGCCGGACAGCGCTGCGCACTCAACCTTGCAGGTATTGCCAAAGAAGAAATTACGCGTGGCGACTGGTTGTTGGACGCACGCCTGCTGCACACCACGCAACGCATCGACGTACGGCTGCAACTGCTGGCCGGTGCTCCCGCGCTCAAGCCCTGGGCGCCTGTGCATGTGCACCTGGGCACCATGCACTGCACAGGCCATGTGGCCCTGCTGCAAGATGGCGAACTGCCATCTGGAGCCCAGAGCCTGGCCCAACTGGTGCTGGATGCGCCAGCCGTTGTGCAGCCAGGTGACCGCGTCATCATCCGCAATGCCCAGGCCAGCCGAACCATTGCCGGAGCGACGGTGCTGGATCCCTGTGCGCCTGCACGCAAACGCCGTAGTGAGGCGCGGCTGGCGTTCCTTGCAGCGCTGGAGCATTGGGTCTCCACCCATGACACTGCACCACTGCTGGCCGAAGCCCCACACGGCCTCGCACAATCACAGCTGGTACGGCTGACAGGCCTGGCGCAACCGCCGGTACCGCCCCATGCCATAGTGCTGCCCACCACCGATGGCGATGCGCTGTTGCTGAGCAATGAGGCCTGGCAGGCGTTGCAGGGCCAGGTACTTGAGGCCCTGGGGCGTTTTCACAGCGTGGCGCCCGATGAGCCCGGCATCAACGCTGCGCGCCTGCGGCGCATGGCATTGCCCAGCCTGCAGCATGGCGTGCACGATGCGCTCTACACCAGTCTCATCGAGGCTTTGCTGCAGGCACAGCACATCAGCACCACGGGTGCATGGCTGCATCTTCCGGGCCATAGCGTTCAACTGAGCGATGCAGAGCAGGCTTTGGCCCAGCGCCTGCTGCCCGCCATTGGCGCTGGCCGTTTCGATCCGCCATGGGTTCGTGATCTGGCGCGGGACCAAGGCAGTGGCGAAGAAATGGTGCGCCAACTGCTCAAGAAACTGGCTCGGCAAGGGCTGGTGTTTCAGGTCGTCAAGGATCTCTTTTATGCAGCCGGGCAAACCGATGCCCTGGCCGCACTGGTTGCCGATCTGGCCTTGCAGGCCGAGCGTGGCGCGGTAGAGGCGGCGGCCTTCCGAGATGCAACAGGCCTCGGGCGCAAGCGTGCCATCCAGATCCTGGAGTTCTTCGACCGCGTGGGCTACACCCGCCGAGTGCGCGATGCGCATATGCTGCGGCCCGGTGTGCGCTGGCAGGTCAGCCAGCAGTGACGAACTCGGGCACGCCCCAGCAGCACAACGGCGCTTGGCACGCACCCGCATCAGACTTCATTATTTATAGGGGCATGCGCCACTCCGCCTCGATACATGGCGGGAGTGGCTACAATCGGCTCACTTTCTGATGGAAGGCAATCGTGCCCGGTGGTGCGGCCGGGCTTCAAACCCGGTGAGGGGTGTCAGCCACTCCTGGGTTGGTTCGACTCCAGCTGCCCTCCGCCACTGCCCACCCACTCCTGTCGCCAAGCAGGCGGGGCGCAATGTCTTCTTGCCTTTGCAACCGATGTGAGCCGATACGCGTTGCTTATAACAATGGCACCACGATGGCTACACGGCGGTTTTCCGCGGCATTGCCCGACACCACTGGCAAAGCATTGCCAAGCCCTTTGACTTCGATGTTCTGCCGGGGCATGCCAGCTTCCACGAGAACATTGGTCACAGCCTGGGCTCTGCGCATTGACAGTTTCAGGTTGTAGGCTGCGCTGCCACGGTCATCCGTATAGCCTTCTACGCGCAGGCGGTCGATACCCTCTTTCATCAGTACCTGCGCCAACTGCACGACCTTGGCGCGCGCGGCCTCTCCCACTTCGGCGGAATCAAACTCGAAAAGCAGCTTGCCCGACATCTGCAGCTCCCACCCCTGGTCTCCCTGCATAAACCCCTGGTCACGCAGCACCTGCTGTTGCTGGGCCGTCAACCCCGCAGGGGGCGGTGGTGGCGTGGGTGCAGATGGTGTCTGGCATGCAGCCATCAGCAAGACCAAAGCCATGGCCATGGCCCAACGCGCTCCACGGGCAAAGCGCTGCGTACCGCTGAATCCTTGGCTCCATTCCATATTCACTCCTTGATCACGACACGCTCAGCATGGCGTGTCATTTTCGTTTCATACATGGCCTGATCTGCATGGTCCATCAATGTTTCCATGTCCTGCCCGTGCTGCGGAAAAACGGCAATGCCAACACTCACAGACGGGTTCAACACCACACCACTGCTGGTGACCACAGGGCACTGCATGGCTTCCTGAATCTTGGCCTCCACCAGTTGTGCATCTGCCATGCCTCCCACAGGATAGAGGAGGATAGCAAACTCGTCGCCGCCCAGCCTGGCGACCAGATCTGCCTCACGAACCACCGAGTGCAGTCTGAGGCCCACGGCTCTGAGCAAGGCGTCTCCCGCGGCATGTCCATGAATATCGTTGACCTGCTTGAAATGGTCATTATCGAGAAAAAGCACGGCGAGCTTGCGCCCCACGGATTCGGCATCCAGAAGTGCCTGCTGCAGGCGTTGCTCGAAGTGAGAGCGATTCGCCAAGCCCGTCAAGCCATCGCGCGACGCCTGGAGCTCCAGTTGCGAGTTCTGCTGCCGCAGTTTTTCCTGGCGCATCTGCAGCTCGGAGAGCAATGCATTGAAGTCATCGCCCAACTCGTGCAGTTCTGCAATCCGTGCCGGGGGCACGCGCTGGCCCATCGACCGGTCATGCCGCACCGCACGAGCCACCCGCGCCAGCTGCTGCAGCGGCTCGGCAATATCGGCCAGCATACGGCGCGATTGCCGCATGCCAAGATAACCGCTAACTCCCACACAGAGGATCAATACGGCCAGACCGGAGCTGAGAAATCGGACAATCCCCGCACCATCGCTATAGAGCACCACGCGCCCAATCTGCCTGCCATCCTGGTTCACCGGCGCGTCGGCAGGGCGCATTCCTATGGCTGCAGCGAGCAGTTCACCCGCACCGCCGGGGCCCGTTTTGGCCGATACCCAACGCACAAAGACCTCGCCTTGTGCGTCAAACACCTGGCCGCGGGCGACATCCTCGTTTCGCAGCAACTGGTCCAGCAACCGGGTGGCCTCGTCGTGGTCGTTGAAGACCAAAGAGGCCTCAACCGTGTAGGCCAGCGAACGGGCCATCAGTTGCAGGTTGTTGAGCAGATAGAAACGCAGCACCGCCACCCCGACAACAAGCAGCAGGACACCGGCCAACGATATGGCCATGGCAGCCATCCGCAAATGGGCGCGGCGGATGACTGCATGCAGCGACGCATGGCTGTCCATGAACAGACTCATGGCACCGCCTTGGACCGAGCCAGTTGCAGCACCTTGGGGCTGATGCGCAGGCCGCTGCGGGCAATCGAGTCCAGATTGACTTCAAAACCGGGGCCTTCGCCTTGGTGATTGAGGCAGAACATGGCGCCGATGCGGCACAGCGCACTGCGCTCACTGATCGTCAGCAAGGGCCGGCCGCTTTCCTGCTGCATCAGCTTGCGCCATTGCTGCTCACTCATGTCCCCCACATAAATGCCATCGCATTCGGAGGTCTTCAGCTGGTCGAGCTCCACCTGCTTGACACTGAGTCTTCGGCCTGCAATCACCTGCCCGGTGCTTTGCAGCAGGCCCGCTGCATATTCCGTGTGGCCTATCGTGCACAGGCGCAGCTCTTCGCTTTCAACAGGCCAGCGTGTATAGCCCAGAATCCCGAAGACGGTGCGTGTCACGGCCTGCGCATTGGCATCGGCGGAGGCTTCTGCATCGGTAGCTGCCATGGATGAGCAGCTCAAACAGGCCGCAAAAAGCCACGCCCAGCCGCTGAAGCGGCGGGACAATGCTCCATTGCCTCGACCTGGCCTCCAAAATGACACAACAGCTCCGTGACACCAGTGACAACTGTCTGGAGACACATTGCGCCATGCATCTCCCCCCGTCAATCCCTCGATATTCTTCCATATCTTTACAATCAGCAATGTAAATCTTGCTGTACTGCAGATACCGTACTCACGGCTGGTTGCACATGCATCCCATCCGGGGTGCAAGGAATGTGCAAACTACCAATAATAGGGTTTGCATCCTCTGCGCGCTTCCCCTGTCCGTCAGACACTCCCTTCCATGACTATCGATACCACTCAGGCTCCTCGACTTACCTCTCTGTCTCATGGCGGCGGCTGCGGCTGCAAGATCGCCCCCGGCGTGCTGGCCGACCTCATGAGCCGCAGTGCCCTGCCCAAGCAGTTTTACGCCCAGCTGCTGGTGGGCACCGAGACTGCGGACGATGCAGCCGTCTACCAGATCAACGACGAGCAGGCCATTGTCGCGACGACAGACTTCTTCATGCCCATCGTCGATGACCCATACGATTTCGGCCGGATTGCTGCCACCAATGCGCTGTCCGACATCTATGCGATGGGTGGCACGCCGGTGATGGCGCTGGCCATCGTCGGCATGCCCATCAATGTGTTGCCACATGATGTGATTGCCAAAATTCTGGAAGGCGGTGAATCGGTCTGCCGTGATGCTGGAATCCCGCTGGCTGGCGGCCACTCCATTGATTCGGTCGAGCCCATATACGGCCTCGTCGGCATTGGCGTGGTCCATCCCAAGAACCTCAAGCGCAACAGCGATGCACAATCGGGTGATGTATTGATTCTGGGTAAACCACTAGGGGTCGGCATCCAGTCGGCAGCGCTGAAAAAGGGCCTCCTGGACAACGCGGGTTATGCGGCCATGGTGCAAACCACCACCCAGCTCAACCGGCCCGGAACGGTGCTGGCGCAGATCGAGGGGGTGCATGCCCTCACCGATGTCACCGGATTTGGCCTGCTGGGCCACACGCTGGAGCTGGCGCGCGGAGCCGGGCTGACGGCCAGTATCGATAGCGATCTGGTGCCCCTGCTGCCAGGCGTGCGCGAACTGGCCGAACAAGGCATTGCGACGGGGGCCTCGGCCCGCAACTGGGCCTCGTACGGCACACAGGTAGATCTGGGTGAAAACGTGTCTGACGCGATGCGCAGCCTGCTGACGGACCCTCAAACCTCAGGCGGCCTGTTGGTGTCATGCCAGCCAAGTGCTATTCAGCAGGTGCTGGAAACCTTCAAGGGCCATGGATTTTCCGAGGCCAGCGTCATTGGACGCATGCAACCCGGTAATGCCAAGGTGGCGGTGAAATAGGCCCGCACTGACGCAAGTTCGCGCGGGCAAAAGGCATTGCGCCTGGCGGAAGATCCGTTACTCCCCGGCCCGTTGCTGCTTGCACACGCTCGGGCAGCATTGCTCCAGGCGACCTGTCTGGGGCATCGCACTTGTGCTTTATCCCAAAAAAACTTCAAAAATCAGAGCAATCTGCGTGTTGTATTGGAACACTCACGCAAAGGCCATCAATAACCAATGCCAGCAGGCGCATTCCGCACCTTGCCTTGATGATCGAAAAGAAAAACGCCTGCTCACGCAGGCGTTTTGCACAGGGGCAATTCGAACGTCAGAACGGCAGCTTGGGCATGCCTCCGCCCCCCATCAAGCCTTTCATACCCCCCATTTTCTTCATCATCTTCATCAGGCCGCCGCCCTTCATCTTCTTCATCATCTGCTGCATCTGGCCAAACTCGTTCAGCAGGCGGTTGACCTCTTGCACCTGCACACCAGCCCCAGCAGCAATGCGCTTCTTGCGTGTGGCCTTGATCTGCTCGGGCTTGGCCCGTTCATACGGTGTCATTGAGCAGATGATGCCTTCCTTGCGACGGATCTCGCGCTCCGCCTTGTCCATGTCAACCTGACCGGCTTTGCCCGCCAGTTCGGTCGGCAGCTTGTCCATCAGCGTGGAGAGGCCGCCCATCTGCTTCATCTGCTGCAACTGGCCCAGAAAATCGTTCAAATCAAAGCCGTCGCCGGATTTGATCTTTTCAGCCATCTTCTGCGCGGCCTCCATGTCCACGCCCTTGGTGACCTGTTCGACCAGGGCCACGATGTCGCCCATGCCCAGCACGCGCTGCGCATGGCGCTCGGCATCGAACACCTCCAGGCCATCGATCTTTTCAGAGACACCGGCAAACTTGATGGGCGCACCGGTAATCTGGCGCACCGACAGCGCGGCACCGCCGCGTGAATCGCCATCGAGCTTGGTGAGCACGATACCGGTCAGCGGCAGTGCTTCCTTGAACGCCTTGGCGGTATTGATGGCATCCTGCCCCTGCATCGCGTCGACGACGAACAAGGTCTCGACAGGCTTGAGCGCACCATGCAATTGCTGGATTTCCTGCATCAGCACTTCGTCGATCGCAAGGCGCCCGGCCGTATCCACCAGCAGCACATCAAAATAATGCTTCTTGGCGTAATCCAGCGCAGCATTGGCAATATCCAGCGGCTTCTGATCGGGGGTGCTGGGAAACCATTCCGCACCGGCCTGCTTGGTGACCGTTTTGAGCTGTTCGATGGCTGCTGGGCGGTATACGTCACCCGACACTGTCAGCACCTTTTTCTTGCGCTTTTCAATCAAGTGCTTGGCCAGCTTGGCGGTCGTGGTGGTCTTGCCCGCACCTTGCAGGCCGGCCATCAGGATGACTGCTGGCGGCTGGGCGTTGAGGTTGATGTCTGCCACACCCTCGCCCATGGTGGCGGCGAGTTCCTTGTTAACAATCGACACCAGCGTCTGGCCAGGCTTCAGACTGCCAAGCACCTCCTGGCCCAAGGCCTTTTCTTTGACGCGGGCAATGAAATCTCGCACCACGGGCAAGGCAACGTCAGCTTCCAGCAGGGCCATGCGCACTTCGCGCAGCATATCCTGCACGTTTGATTCGGTAATGCGGGCCTGGCCGCGCATCTCCTTGACGAGGCGCGACAGTTTATCGGTCAATGCGGAAGCCATGGGCAGTGATAGGTAGTTGGTGTGGCAGGCGGCGCTACAGCGCCAGGCCGCGTGGCGGCATGCTGCAGGCAAAAGGCCATTTTAACCCTTGCGCATCTCTGTGCCTGCCGTGCGTTATCTGGCAGGCGGCCGAGCCTTCCTCGCGTGGCCGTGCGGGCAGCGCCCCAAAGTAAAGCAGCACCAGGCTGGCGGCAGCTATCATAGGCACATGCCCTTTTCTTCTTCCTCAGCGGTCAGTTCCGGTCTTGTCAGCTGGATACTGGCCCTGGCCGCAGCGCTTGCCTATGCCCTGCCCGCGCTCGCCACCCAACGCCTGCAAGAGCGCGGTGCCAAGCGCTCGCTCCTCGTCGCCTGGGCTTTGCATGCCGCCAGCCTGGTCTGGGGCCTGGCAGGGCATACGCCTCAATTCGGATTCGCACCTGCGCTGTCCGTCACCGCTTGGCTGGTATTGACCGTATATGTGGTCGAGCAGCAGTTGTACCCGCAGTTGCGTTCGCGCTGGCCTCTGGCAGCACTGGGCAGCCTGGCGGTACTGCTGGCCGTGATTTTCCCCGGCACGCCATTGCATGTCGATGCATCCCCCTGGTTGCCCTTGCACCTGGCACTCGGCATTGCCTCCTACGGATTGTTCGCCGCCGCAGTGGTGCATGCGGCGTTGATGACGCGCGCCGAGCGCCAGATGCGCCAGCGCGGCGATCATGATGGTGGCCTGCCATTGCTGACACTCGAGCGGCTGACATTCCGCTTTGTTGGCGCAGGGTTCGCCCTGTTGACCGCCACCTTGGCAGCGGGCTGGTTTTTTGGCGAAGCGCTGTACGGCAAAGCCTGGATATGGAACCACAAGTCGGTCTTCAGTGTGCTTTCGTGGCTGACATTTGCCATATTGCTCTTTGGCCGCAGGCGCTTTGGCTGGCGAGGCAAGCAGGCGGTGAATATTCTCTACGCGGGCGCCCTGCTGCTGCTGCTGGCCTATGTGGGCTCGCGCTTTGTACTGGAAGTGATTTTGGGACGCTGAGTGACCATGAAGTATTTGCTGGTTCTTCTGCTGGTGGTGATCGCCTGGCACATCTGGCGCGGCAAGCGCGTGGAAAACGCGCGGCCTTCGGCTAAAAAGACATTGGCGCAGCCCGAACCCATGGTGCATTGCGCCCACTGCGGCGTGCATTTCCCACAATCGGACGCCATCAGCCACCGCGGCAAGCACTACTGCTCGCAAGCGCATCTGGCAGCAGCCAGCACTACCACGCCCTCGCCATGATCAACGCTGCCGCGCCGCTGGACACGCCATTCCGGCGCCTATGGCGGGTGTATCTGGCTGCCCGTGCGGTGGTAGCCCTGCTGCTGGCTGCCGGCGCTGTTCTGCTGGCCCCCGTCCATACGCAGAGATTGCTCCCCCAATTGGCCATATTGGCCGTTTATGGGGCGCTTGCTGTCTTGTACGCCGTCATCAGCCAGCACCCTCCCGCGCAACGCAAGGTGTATGCATGGCTGCCCACCATCGGGCTGGACCTGCTCCTGATATCACTGCTGGAGGTGACAAAAACCGGCAGCTACACGCTCACGCCGCTATTCGGGCTGACCGTGTTGTTTGCCGGCACATTGGGCGGCTGGCTGGTAGTGCTTGGCACCTGCGCCTACATCACGATTTTTCTTCTGATGGAGACCATCTCTACAACAGCATCGGTGATGGATCTCGATGTCACGCAAAACACCGTGCAGGCAGGCCTGGCAGGTGCTGCCTATTTCCTGGTGGGCATCTTGGTGCGTCTGCTGGCAGCACGGGTAGAGCGCGAAACACTCAAAGGCCTGCGTGCGGCCGCTGCAGCGAACCAGCAGGAACAGGTCAATGCGCTGATCCTGCAGAACCTGCCAGACGGCGTTCTGGTGGTCGACCAACAACTGCGGGTCCACAGTGCCAATCCGGCGGCCATGGCCCTGTTGCAGCAAATCATCGCCCCTGTGCAATTGCAGCAGCTGGGACAACTGCCCGCTTGGCAAGGCGTAGTGCAGCAGATCAACGGCACCTTCCGCAGCGGAGAAGCTGTCTCCAGCGATCAGGCTTTGATCGCCCCCGGTGCCGCTCCTGTGGGCCTGCATGTTCGTACCTGGCTGACGCATCCGCTGCCGGGGATGGGGCCCATTGGCAGCGCGGACAATGATCCGCTCTGCGTGGTGTTTCTGCATGACTTGCGCGAAATGGAAGCGCGCCTGCGCACTGAAAAGCTCGCCGCCATGGGGCGCATGTCCGCCGCCGTAGCACACGAAATCCGCAATCCGCTCGCTGCCATCACGCAGGCCAATGCGTTGCTGGACGAGGATCTCAGCGACCCTGGCCTCAAGCGCCTGACCTACATGGTCGAGCAGAACGCCCAGCGCCTTGGCAGAATCGCGGAAGATATTCTGGATATCGCACGCGTCCATAACCAGATACAGCCGGGCGAAGGCGAAGCCGTGTTGCTGGACGACACCGTTCGTGAAATCTGCAATGACTGGATAGCGCTTGCGCCAGCTGCGCACCAGGTGGCGCTGACCCTGAGCGCTGAAGGCAGCCTGATTGCGTTTGACACAGGCCATCTGCGCCAGCTTCTGTATAACCTGCTCAACAACGCGCAGCGCTATCGCAGCGACCATGCCGACGCGTTGCGGGTGATGACATCCAGCAATCTGGCCGGCACAGCCACCATGACGGTCTGGAGCGATGGACAGCCCATCGAGCCCACCATCGAGAAACACCTGTTCGAGCCCTTCTTCTCTTCGGAGAGCCGCTCAAGCGGGCTTGGCCTGTACATCTGCCGGGAGCTGTGCACTCGCCACGGCGCTATGATCCGCTATGAAAGACAAAGCGCTCGCCAGTCGGATACACGCGATGGAAATGCTTTCATCGTGCAGTTCCGCAGAGCGGCCCACCCTGTCGCATAACCATCTCTTGAGCGCCTGCTGCTGATATGAGTATCGAAAATACCTCCGTTCTGGTTGTGGATGACGAACCTGACCTGCGCACCCTGTATGAGCTGACGCTGCTGCGAGAGGGTTATCGCGTGCATACGGCAGGCTCGGTGCAGGATGCGCAGGCCCAGCTGCAACAACAGCAGTTCGATATCCTGATCACCGACATGCGCCTGCCCGACGGCATGGGCATGGAGTTGCTGCAGACTCTGCGCAGCCAAGGCCGCAGCGAGCGCGCCATTGTCATGACTGCTTATGGCTCGGCTGAAAACGCCATTGCCGCTCTGCGCGAAGGAGCCTTTGACTACCTGACCAAACCGGTCGATCTCAAGCAATTTCGCCAGGTCGTCGCATCCGCACGCCAAGGCCTGGCCAGCCCCTCGCCCTTGCAGCAGGCAACAACGGCCAACGACAGCCCCAGTGCCCCACCGGCAGCCACCACGCATTCACCTACAAAAGAGCTGGTCGGCCAATCACGCGCCATGCAGCAGGTCAGAGAGCGCATTGCCAAAGTGGCCAGCAGCATGGCACCCATTCTGGTACGCGGCGAATCCGGCACCGGCAAGGAGCTGGTTGCCCAAGCCCTGCATTCCCACAGCCAGCGTTCTGGGGGGCCAATGATTGCAGTCAACTGCGGCGCAATCCCCGAGGCCCTTTTGGAAGCTGAGTTTTTTGGCGCCAGAAAGGGATCCTATACCGGGGCCGCCCAGGACCGTGAAGGCTTTTTTCAGGCCGCGCATGGCGGCACCCTCTTCCTGGACGAAATCGGTGAGTTGCCCCTGGCCATGCAGGCCAAGCTGCTGCGTGCGATTCAGGAGCGAAAAATCCGCCCCCTGGGCAGCCAGCAGGAAGAAGCCGTCGATGTCCGCATCGTCAGTGCAACACACCGCGATCTGGCTGCGGACGTGGCCCAGGGCCGCTTTCGCCAGGACTTGTATTACCGGCTCAATGTCATTGAAATCGTCATACCGCCTTTGCGCGAGCGGCGCGAGGATCTGCCGCAGCTGTGCGCCGTATTGCTGCAACGCATTGCGCAAGACCATGGCCAGCCCGCATACCAGCTGACAGCAGAAGCCCTGGACACCATTGCCTCCTACCCCCTCGCAGGCAATGTGCGGGAGCTGGAAAACCTGCTGCTGCGATCGGTCGCCTTGAGCGATGGGACGCTGCTGAAAATTGAAAGCCCAGCAAAGACATCGCAGTCAGAAGCAGCCAACGCAACCCCAACGCCGCCTGTGCAGGCTGCCGCCCTTGCACCTCCCCCCTCTAGCACGACCCGCTCGCACCCAATGCCCTTGCCGGTAGCCGGTGGTTCTACCGTATCAACTCCTATCCAAGGGAACATCTACCCTTGTGATCAGGAGTTGCCGCACGATCTGCAGGCCTGGATGGACGAGCTGGAGAGAGACATTCTTATCCGGGCGCTTCGCGAATTTGGCTTCAACCGCACGGCTGCGGCAGCGCGCCTGGGCATCAGCCTGCGGCAAATCCGCTATCGGATGGAGCGGTTGCATATTGCCGATACACATGATGGAGCGACCCTTCAGTGACCGCCAAGCAGCACGGCTACCCATCGCAGGCGACCACCTGGGACGCAGGCTGGCTGCAAATAGCCACCCATTGCCCGTCGCCCAACTATGGGCCGCGGCCCGACAATACAGAAATCGATCTGTTAGTGCTGCATTCGATCAGCCTGCCGCCAGGGATCTACGGTACCGGAGACGTACAACGCCTGTTCGTCAATCAGTTGGACTGGGACGCTCATCCCTACTTTCAAGGCATTCGCGGATTGAAAGTGTCGTCGCACTTCTTTATCACCCGCTCCGGTGCCATCTGGCAGTTCGTCAGCTGCGATGATCGTGCGTGGCATGCGGGTGCTTCCAGCTGGCAGGGGCGCGAACGCTGCAACGACTACTCTATCGGAATCGAACTAGAAGGCCTGGAAGGCCTGCCTTTCGAGGCCGCGCAATACACCTCGCTCGCCCAGGTCTGTCAGTGCATCCGAAACCATTACCCGATCCGCCAGATGGCGGGACATGAGCACATTGCTCCCGGGCGCAAGCAGGATCCAGGCAGTGGCTTTGTTTGGCACCAACTGCAGCAGATGCTGAATTGGCCCCCTGCCATGTTCCCTCCCAGCACGATTCAGACGCCCTGATACCTCTCTTTGAGCAGATCTTAAAAAGACCAATGCACTGTTGAGAGAAGCAGAAGCGCCCCTTCTTACCGCATGTTCGTGCTGCGTGCGGCCCCCTTGCTACGGCTCGGCACCTCACGCCCATCGCAATCTACGCATTGCCGCACCATGGAAGCGCCTCTTGGTTCGCCCCCTGGCGCTCGCGCGCGCCCACGCGCCGTACCCATCCCAACAAGCATGACAAAACAGCCTGCCTGATGAGGATGTCAATCCTCGATCTCACAACATTTTTTTCAATTGCATGCAAGCCATGCGGGACTTACGCTGGCGCCCATTTTCCCTTGCAAGCGCGCGCCAGCATTGCCTTTTTTCGTGCAAAACATGCAACAGCGTGCGCTATCGCGAGTGATGCAATGCAGCGCAAGCAATCCACTCACAATTAGTAACATCCATTTTCCACCTATTGCGAAGTACACTATAGGTAGTGTCCAGCAGCATCCCAGACACTATATGTAGTGTTTTTCGTATTTCCTGCTCGTACCTCTGCGAGCTCTCTGCTGGCGTCTCTTTTTCCGATTTCTTTCCAGTTTTTCAAGAATCTCAGAGAGGACAACATGAACGCCGACTCGCTTTCCGCCGAACTGACACAACAGGGCTCCAGCAAGCGCACGATTGACGGTTTCACCGTTCTTCCCGACTACCAGATCATTCGCCGTAACGGCGCAGTCGTTCCATTCGAGCCGCCCAAGATCACCACCGCCATGATGAAAGCCTTTTTGGCGGTGCATGGCACCCAAGGCTCCGCATCTGCCAGCGTGCGCGAAGTGGTAGAGAGCCTGACCCACACCGTAGTTCGCGCCCTGATGCGCTCGCGCCCGGGCGGCGGCACATTCCACATTGAAGACGTGCAAGACCAGGTAGAACTGGGCTTGATGC
Organism: Comamonas odontotermitis; assembly: GCF_014207855.1. Lineage (GTDB taxonomy): Bacteria > Pseudomonadota > Gammaproteobacteria > Burkholderiales > Burkholderiaceae_C > Comamonas > Comamonas odontotermitis_A. Next base: position 90,385 of record NZ_JACHKZ010000005.1, read on the forward strand.
GCAGTGGCAACCATGAAGTGGCACGCGCCTATGTGCTGTACCGTGAACGCCGTAACCAGGAGCGCGCGCAGCTGCACGCCGAGCATGCGCCTGCACAGCCCGAGCTGCATGTAATGGACAATGGCCAGCGCGTAGTGCTGGATGTGAAAAAGCTGCATGACCGCATCACCGCCGCCTGCCATGGCCTGGGCCAGGATGTGGACCCTGCACCGGTACTGAGCGAAACCCTGCGCAATCTGTACGACGGCATGAATATGGATGAGGTTTTCAAGGCCTCAATCCTGGCAGCCCGCACGCTGATCGAGAAAGAGCCGGACTACACCTTTGTGACCGCCCGGTTGTTGCTGCATACCATCACGCGCGAAATCCTCGGCCAGGACGTGGCCGCGGCCGACATGGGTGCAGCCTATGCCAGCTACTTCCCCGGCTACATCGCCAAGGGCGTGGAGCATGACCTGCTTAACCCCGACATGCTGAATTTCGACCTGCCTCGCCTCGCCTCGGCCCTGAACGCCGAGCGCGACCAGCAGTTCGACTACCTGGGCCTGCAGACGTTGTATGACCGTTATTTCCTGCACGTCAAAAAGCAGCGCATCGAATTGCCCCAGGCCTTCTTCATGCGCGTGGCCATGGGCTTGGCGCTGAACGAAAAAGACCGCAATGCGCGCGCCATCGAGTTCTATGAACTGCTGTCGTCGTTCGACTTCATGTCGTCCACGCCAACCCTGTTCAACAGCGGCACGCAACGCTCGCAGCTGTCTTCCTGCTACCTGACCACGGTACCTGATGACCTGGGCGGCATCTATGACGCCATCCGCGAGAACGCACTGCTGTCCAAGTTTGCCGGCGGCCTGGGCAACGACTGGACGCGCGTGCGCGCCTTGGGCGCTCGCATCAAGGGCACCAATGGTGAATCGCAGGGCGTGGTGCCTTTCCTCAAGGTGGTCAATGACACGGCTGTGGCCGTGAACCAGGGCGGCAAGCGCAAGGGTGCGGTCTGCACCTACCTGGAAACCTGGCACCTGGACATCGAAGAATTCCTGGAGCTGCGCAAGAACACCGGAGACGACCGCCGCCGCACCCATGACATGAACACGGCCAACTGGATTCCCGACCTGTTCATGAAGCGCGTGATGGAAAAGGGCAACTGGACCCTGTTCTCGCCCTCTGATGTGCCAGATCTGCATGACCTGTTCGGCGCAGCATTCGAAAAGGCCTACACCGCCTACGAAGCCAAGGCTGCGACGGGCGAAATTGCCCTTTCCAAGACACTGCCTGCTGTCGATCTGTGGCGCAAGATGCTGTCGATGCTGTTCGAAACCGGCCACCCCTGGATCACCTTCAAGGACGCCTGCAACGTGCGCTCTCCCCAGCAGCACGCCGGCGTGGTGCATTCCTCCAACCTGTGCACCGAGATCACGCTCAACACCAGCGACACCGAAACCGCGGTCTGCAACCTGGGCTCGGTCAACCTGGCCCGCCATATCAAGGATGATGGCAACGGAGGCAAGCAGCTGGACCAGGACAAGCTGAAAAAGACGGTCAATACCGCCATGCGCATGCTCGACAACGTCATCGACATCAACTACTACGCCGTGGACAAGGCGCGTGACTCGAACATGCGCCACCGTCCGGTTGGCCTTGGCATCATGGCTTTTCAGGACAGCCTGTACCAACTGCACATTCCCTATGCCAGTGACGCCGCCGTGCAATTTGCCGACGAATCGATGGAAGCCGTTTGCTACTACGCCTACTGGGCATCGACCGAGCTGGCCAAGGAACGCGGCGTGTATTCCAGCTACCAGGGCTCGCTCTGGAGCCAGGGCATTCTGCCGCCCGATACGCTGGACATGCTGGCCCAGACCCGTGGCAATGCAGACTATGTACAGGTGGATCGCAGCGCGCGCCTGGACTGGGAAGCTCTGCGTAAAAAGATTGCCAAGGACGGCATGCGCAACTCCAACTGCGTTGCCATCGCCCCCACCGCCACCATCTCCAACATCGTTGGTGTCGACGCGTCGATCGAACCATCCTTCGGCAACCTGTCCGTCAAGTCCAACCTGTCGGGCGAATTCACCGTCATCAACCAGTACCTCGTCCGCGACTTGAAGCGCCTGGGCCTCTGGGATGAGGTGATGGTGATGGATCTGAAACACTTCGACGGATCACTGCGCCCAATCGACCGCGTTCCGCACGAGCTCAAGGCCTTGTACGCCACGGCTTTCGAAGTCGAGCCTGTCTGGCTGGTGGAAGCCGCATCGCGCCGCCAGAAATGGATCGACCAGGCCCAAAGCCTCAATATCTATATTGCAGGCGCCTCCGGCAAGAAACTGGACGACACCTACAAGCTTGCCTGGGTACGGGGCCTCAAGACCACCTACTACCTGCGCACCACCAGCGCCACGCATGTCGAGAAGTCCACCGTGCAAAGCCGCGTACTCAATGCAGTGCCTAGCGCCGGTGCCGCACCTGCTGCCACGGTGAGCGCACTGGATGCCGCCGCCGCAGCGGCCCGTTCGCAGGCCCCGGCCACTGACGTCAAGTTCTGCGCGATTGACGACCCCGGCTGCGAAGCCTGCCAGTAAACCCTTTAGCCATCCACGCACGCGCCGCCCCCCAACAGTCCGCGGCCCGTGCGTCAGCCAGCAATGCAGATGGAGAGAACAAAATGCTGAGTTTTGAAGAAGAATCACAAGCCACCGCAGCCATGCCCCAGGCAGGCAACGGTACTGCCAGTACCCACAAGCGTGTCAATGCCGCCGACAAGCGCATCATCAACGCCAAGACGGACGTGAACCAGCTCGTTCCGTTCAAATACAAATGGGCTTGGGAAAAGTACCTGGCCACCTGCGCCAACCATTGGATGCCGCAGGAAGTGAACATGACGCGCGACATCGCGCTGTGGAAGTCACCCGACGGCCTGACCGAAGACGAGCGCCGCATCGTCAAGCGCAACCTCGGCTTCTTTGTTACCGCCGACTCGCTGGCGGCCAACAACATCGTGCTGGGCACCTACCGCCACATCACCGCTCCCGAATGCCGCCAGTTCCTGCTGCGCCAGGCCTTCGAAGAAGCGATCCACACGCACGCCTACCAGTACATCGTCGAATCCCTGGGTCTGGATGAAGGCGAGATCTTCAACGCCTACAACGAAGTCAAATCAATCCGCGACAAGGACGAGTTCCTGATCCCGTTCATCGAAGCGATCATGGACCCGGACTTCCATACCGGCACGCCCGAGACCGACCAGACCCTGCTCAAGAGCCTGATCGTCTTCGCCTGCCTGATGGAGGGCCTCTTCTTCTACGTGGGCTTCACGCAAATCCTGGCGCTGGGCCGTCAAAACAAGATGACCGGCGCGGCCGAGCAATACCAGTACATCCTGCGCGATGAATCGATGCACTGCAACTTCGGCATCGACCTTATCAACCAGCTCAAGCTCGAGAACCCGCACCTGTGGACGCCCGCATTCAAGGACGAGATCAAAGCACTGTTTCTCAAGGCTGTCGATCTTGAATATGCATACGCTGAAGACACCATGCCGCGCGGCGTGCTGGGCATGAACGCCTCGATGTTCAAAGGCTACTTGCGCTACATTGCCAACCGCCGAGCCACACAGATCGGACTGGAAGCATTGTTCCCCAACGAAGAGAATCCGTTCCCATGGATGAGCGAGATGATCGATCTGAAAAAGGAAAGAAATTTCTTCGAAACACGCGTCATCGAATACCAGTCTGGTGGTGCGTTGTCGTGGGATTGAAGAGCGTTGAAAGTGCGAACCCAAGAAAAATGTGGTTTTCCTGATAGAAAACTGTGAAATTTGGCGTCTTTATTGAGGTTTGCACTATGACAGTTGCTAGCAGCTGATGCACAATTCAGTTTGCTATCAAAACTTCGTGTCGAATTCAATCAGGCATGAAGTCTGCTTTCTAAATTGACCGAAGGAGAAGAGCATGGCAACGTCCAAAGCAAGCAAGAAGTCTGCAGACACCAAGGCAACTGCTAAGAAGGCTGCAACCACCAAGGCTGCTGCCCCCAAGGCTGCAGCTAAGCCCAAGGCCGTCAAGGCCGCCGCTGCCAAGCCAGCGGCCAAAAAGACTGCAACCAAGGCAGCCGCCAAACCTGCAGCCAAAGCAGCAAGCACCAAAAAAGCTGCTGCCAAGCCAGCAGCCAAGAAGGCAGCCGCAAAGCCTGTAGCCAAGAAGGCTGCAGCCCCTGCGAAGAAGGCTTCTGCAACCAAGGCCGCTGCCAAGCCAGCAGCCAAGAAGACAGCAACCAAGGCCGTAGCGAAGAAAGCTGCAGCTCCTGCCAAGAAGGCAGCGGCTCCTGCAAAGAAGGCCGCGCCAGTAGCCAAGAAAGCCGCAGCCAAGCCAGCAGCCAAGAAGACTGCCGCGAAAGCTGCAGTGAAGAAGGCCGCTCCTGCCAAGAAGGCTGCTGCCGCCAAGGCTCCTGCCAAGAAGGCAGCCGTCAAGGCTGTGGCGAAAAAGGCCGCCGTAAAGGCAGCCCCTGCCAAAAAGGCTGCTGCGCCAAAGCCTGCCGCCAAGGCAGCTGCAAAACCCGCCGCGAAGCCTGCTGCAAAGAAGGCCGCTCCTGCCAAGAAAGCAGTCGCCGCGAAGCCTGCCGCAAAAGCTCCAGCCAAGCCCGCTGCTGCCAAGAAGGCCGCTCCTGCCAAGAAGGCTGCTGCAAAACCTGCCCCTGCTGCAGCGCCTGCCGCCGCATCCGCAGAGCCAGTGAAGACCGTGCTGAGCACCAACGCAGCCTGGCCTTTCCCAACCAGCAACCGCCCTCAATAAGAGCCTGCGGCCTATCAAAAACAAAACCGGCTTCAAGCCGGTTTTGTTTTTTCAGGTATCGACCCGGGTGCCAGAGTCACTTGCCTGCAGCCATCGCCATCAGCATGGTGCAATGTGAAGCTGCCTCAGTAATACAAGGCCTGCGCCCCGGCTAAGCACTTCTGGCGCTGGGCTTTGCAACACAGCGCCCCCAATGTGGATGAGCCTCTTTTGAACGTATTTACGATCTCTACGCAGCCGTTTTGAAGTTCAATCGGGATGGATTCACTCCATCCCTTTGGGGCAACGGGTTTGTGGAGGCTCGGCCAAGGACATCCGCGCTGAATGTATTACACCTCTGCCGGATTGAAATCCAACGTGTAATTTTGCGGACCGCGCGATGCAATCTTGAGCGCTCCCATCCGATTGCCGAGGGCAACGCAAGCCTGCAGCGAGCGCCCGTTTTCCAGACCCCACAGCAAGCCGCCTCGCCAGGCATCACCACATCCAGTAGGATCGACCACCGCTTTGGCCTGGACGCCAGGCACATGGGTCTGCACGCCGTTCTCCCAGAGCGCACAACCCTCGGCAGCCAAGGTCACCATGAGGCCCTTCACCTGTTTCGAGATTTCTTCAAACGACAAGCCCGTCCGGTCGCTCAGCATCTTGCCCTCGTAATCATTCACCGTCACCCAAGTCGCCAGGTTGATGAAATGGCGCAGCTCTTCGCCATTGAACATGGGCAGGCCCTGGCCGGGATCGAATACAAAAGGAATGCCTGCGGCATGCAATTGCTCAGCATGCTGCAGCATGGCATCGCGCCCATCAGGTGCCACGATGCCAATTGCAGCACCGCAGTCCTTGGTAATCTGGTTCTGATGTGCCTGCATCATCGCGCCCGGATGAAAAGCGGTGATCTGGTTATTGTCCAGATCAGTGGTGATCATGCATTGGGCCGTATAGGTGTCGTCCAGCTTCTTTACAAAGCGGGTATCGATACCCAGGTGCTGCATATGCGCCAGATAGCCGTCACCGTCATCGCCCAGCATGGCCATGGGCAAGGGCTTTCCGCCCAACAGTTGCAGCGCGTAGGCGATATTGCCAGCACAGCCTCCAAAATCGCGCCGCAATGTCGGCACCAGGAACGACACATTCAGGATATGGATCTGCTCGGGCATGATCTGGTCGGCAAAGCGGCCATCGAAAGTCATGATGTTGTCGAACGCAAGTGAACCGCAAATCAGCGAAGCCATGGAAATCCAATCTTTTTCAATCAAACAAATAGATGCGCGGGCAGTACGTGCCTACGGCGTATTCAGGGATAGAAGGCCTGCACGCGGTAACCCACCACTTCCTGGCCACGGTCTGCCACCGTAAGTGCAATCACCCCCGTCCATTCCCCATGGGCAGGCAACTGTGCCGGAGCCTGCAGATCACTCGCACCAAGCACGCGGCGCAGCACCAACTTTTCCGCAGCATCATTCAGGCTCAGCTCCAGCGCAGGCATGGCAACGGCATAGTCTGCGGCGTTGCGCAGCACCACGGTCAGCTTGAACTGGCCAGGCCCCATAGGGTTGAAAGTGGTGCTGTCAATGGAGATGCTTTGCAACTGGCGCGGCAATGCGATCTGGCACCTCGCAACCTGACAGATTTTTTCCAGCGCAGGACGCCACTGCGGGTGCAGCACAGCCAATCGGTCACGCTGCACTACTGCGATCTGGATCAGCAGCGCCGCCAAAAGCAGTGCGGCACACAAGCCAGATATGACCAGCACCTTGGGTTGGTTCCAGAAAGCTTTTCGTTTGGCATCACGGACAAAGCCCGGCTCCTGCTGCGGAGCCAGTCCAGGTTCTGCTGGTACAGCAGACGCATCAATTTCGGCCACAAAATTGGGCGCCGCAGCCAAAGAAGACTCCACCTTCGCAGATTTTCCCGGGCGGTCTGCCACCTCTGGGGCCATGGGCGGCGGCGCTTCACCACCGCGCTCAACACCAGACGGAAGATCGGGCCTCTTCGCTTTGCTTTCAGGAGCAGTTGGCGCTTTATCTTCAATATGCGATGCCGAACCCTCTTGCGATAGGGCTGTTGGGGCTGGCACGTCCATCCTGGGCGCAGGGGCCGGGCGGGCGATGGCCTTGCCAGGGTCGATGCCCGCTTCTTCCAAAGCGAGCACCTTGGTTTCGGTCCGCGACTTCTGTTCGGCAATGGCCTCCATCAGCCGACTTTCCCGCGCCTGCAGCTCGGCCAGGTCGTCCTGCGCAGAAAAGCCCACAGCACCTTGACGCAGGGCATCGGGGCGGTGACCGGCAGGATTCCACTCACTCTCCAGCGCCGGTGCGAGCTCAACGACGGAGGATGCAATCACGGCCGCCTTGGCGGCACCTGCAGACGATGCGGCCATGGCTTTGGCAGCCTCCGCAGAACCGCCGTCTTCATATGCGGACATCCACGAGGAATCGACATAACCCGATTCGCCAAAATTACCGCGGCGCGGAAACACCAATACGGAAAGCTCAGGCGCGTTGGCATGCGGATCGATCGCCATCGAGTTGCCCGTTACCAGCACGGCCGCATCCTGGGCAGCTATGGAATCCGCAGGCTGGGATGGTACAGGTGAGTGCGCTTGTGAAACAGCCGATGCAGATAGCGCCTGAGCATCGGAATTGAACGCATCTGCCACAGGCTGTGCAACAGCGCCCGAAGCACCCGTTGCCTCAGCAGGCGAGGCAGTCGCCGCACCCTGCCGCTGCACCAGATGGGTAAGCGCATCGAACACCGATTTGCATTTGCCACAGCGCACCCATCCGTCAGAGATGCGCAATTGGTCATCCACGACCTTGAATCGTGTCTGGCATTGGGGGCAACGCGTAATCTGGCTCATCGCTGTCGATTGTAGAAGCAGAAGCTCAGGCGTTTGCCGCCGGTGTTGCACGTTCGCTATGCAGAGGCACCTTGCGGTGCGCTGTCATCAGCACCCATCCGTCTTCAGTGTCTGCCACCTCCAGTTGCAGATAAGGTGCGTAGGCGTCCTTCAATTCGTCCGTCTGGCGCTCCAGGATGCCAGCCAGCACCAGATCACCGCCTTCTGCCACATGGCCACACAGCAATGGCGCCAGCACCTTGAGGGGTGTGGCCAGGATGTTGGCGAGCACCGTGCGGTATTCTCCCTGCGCGGCATCGGGCAGGCCCGCACGCAGTTTGACGTTGTTCGCCTGGGCGTTGTATTCGGTCGACTCCACGGCGGCGGTATCGATGTCCACAGCGTCGATATCGGTTGCCCCGAACTTGGCAGCGCCAATGGCCAGGATGCCGGAGCCGCAACCGTAATCCAACACACGGCCAAAATCGTGGCCCGCATCGCCACGGCTGGCAATCCAGCGCAGGCACATGCGGGTGGTGGGGTGGGTGCCTGTTCCAAAAGCCAGGCCCGGATCGAGGCGGATGCTGCGCGTGGCCGCAGCGGGCAGTTCATGCCAGGTCGGCACAATCCAGAACTGGGGGGTGATATCGACCGGCGCAAATTGCGACTGGGTCAGCCGCACCCAGTCCTGCTGCGCGACTTCGCGGATACCCAGCACAGAGCAACCGTCAAAGAAATCCTGCAGCTGCAGCAGCTTTTGCGCTTCGTCTGCAGCCGCGCGTTCCTGGAACAGCGCCACGATGCGGCTGCGCTGCCAGCCCTCTTTGGGCGGCGGCATACCGGGCTCACCAAACAATGCCTGCTCGGCATCGGTCTGCGCATCGGCATCTTCCACCGATACGCTGAGTGCGTCGAGCGCGTCCAGCGCATCGCTCACGCTCTCCACCCGGTCTTCCGGGCACATCAGGCACAGTTCGTACATGGCAAGATTCCTTAAAGCAAAAAGCTGGCATTCCCTAGGAAATGCCAGCATGCATGACTATCGATTTCAGAGCTGCTTGCGCACACCTTATCAAGCATTCAAGTTGTTTTCAACTGTCAGTGCTTCAAGAGTGCACGCCAACAGCTACGCTTTTTAGCGCTTACGCGCCGCAAGCCACTCTTCCAGGTAATGGATATTGGTACCACCGGCGTTGAACTTGGCGTCCACCATCAGCTCCGAATGCAGTGGAATATTGGTGGAGATGCCCTCCACCGCCGTCTCCAGCAGTGCGGTGCGCATGCGGGCAATGGCTTGTTCGCGGGTATCGCCATAGACGATCAGCTTGCCGATCATCGAGTCGTAATTTGGCGGAACAAAGTAGTTGGCATACACATGCGAATCCACGCGCACACCCGGGCCACCGGGCATGTGCCAGGTGGTGACACGGCCGGGCGAAGGGATGAACTTGTAGGGGTCTTCCGCGTTGATGCGGCATTCGATCGCATGACCACGCAGCTGGCTGTTGATCTGGCGCTGCGTGAATGGCAGCTTCTCGCCAGCCGCCACCATGATCTGCGTCTTCACGATATCCACGCCCGTGATCCACTCGGTGACCGGGTGTTCCACCTGTACGCGGGTGTTCATCTCGATGAAGTAGAACTCGCCGTTCTCGTACAGGAACTCGAAGGTACCCGCACCGCGGTAGCCGATCTTTTTGCAAGCGGCAACGCAGCGCTCGCCGATCTTCTCGATCAGGCGGCGTGGAATACCCGGCGCAGGCGCTTCTTCGATCACCTTCTGGTGGCGGCGCTGCATGGAGCAGTCGCGCTCGCCCAGATACACGGCATTCTTGAACTTGTCAGCCAGGATCTGGATTTCGATGTGGCGCGGGTTCTGCAGGTACTTTTCCATGTACACGGCAGGATTGCCAAAGGCTGCACCGGCTTCGGCCTTGGTCATCTGCACGGCATTGACCAGCGCTGCCTCCGTGTGAACCACACGCATGCCACGGCCACCGCCGCCGCCTGCCGCCTTGATGATGACTGGATAGCCAATCGCCTTGGCAATGCGGCGGATCAACGCAGGGTCATCCGGCAGCTCGCCGTCCGATCCTGGCACGCAAGGCACACCGGCCTTGATCATGGCTTGCTTGGCCGACACCTTGTCGCCCATGATGCGGATCGACTCAGGCGTGGGGCCGATGAACTGGAAGCCGCTTTTTTCCACGCGCTCGGCAAAGTCGGCATTCTCGGAAAGAAAGCCATAGCCGGGATGGATCGCTTCAGCATCCGTCACTTCCGCCGCAGAGATGATGGCGGGCATGTTCAGATAGCTTTGAGGCGACGGCGCAGGGCCGATACAGACAGCCTCATCAGCCAGCTTCACGTATTTGGCATCACGGTCCGCTTCGGAGTAGACCATCACCGCCTTGATGCCCAGCTCGCGGCATGCACGCTGCACACGCAACGCAATCTCTCCGCGGTTGGCAACCAGGATCTTTTTAAACATGCGGGGCCTTATCCAATAATGAACAGGGGCTGACCAAACTCTACGGCCTGGCCGTTTTCACCCAGAATCTGCGTGACCGTGCCGGACTTGTCGGCCTCGATCTCATTGAGGATCTTCATGGCCTCGATGATGCACAGCGTATCGCCTTCCTTGACCTGGCTGCCGATCTCAACAAACGCCTTGGCGCCAGGGGCAGACGAGCGGTAGAACGTGCCAACCATCGGTGACTTGACCGTGTGGCCCTGTGCGACGGCAGGTGCCGCAGCCGCTTCAGCTGCGGGAGCTGCAGGCACGGCAGCGGCTGGCGCAGCGACAGCAGGCATCACAGGGGCAGCCATCACTTGCTGCACCACGGCACCACCACCCTTCACAATGCGGACCTTGCCTTCTGCTTCGGTGATTTCCAACTCCGACACATTCGACTCAGACACGAGATCGATCAGGGTTTTCAGTTTGCGTAAATCCATGGGAGCTCCAACGGCTAAAAATTCAAACAGGGCGCAAATTTACTCGAAATTCGCCCTATTCATTTCAAAATCTCTGATTTTCGAACTGTGATTGCACTGTGGCACACAGCAGGCATCACTTACAGACTTACCCAATTTTGTAAGTCAGATGCCAGAAGTTGCCCCATTTTACGATGTTGAACGCGACCGTGCTTGTCATATATCACTGAAAACGGCAGCCCCCCTGCAGAATTGCCCAGATCACGGCTGAGAGCGGTACCCTGCATCCCTGCAATGGCAATAGGGAAAGAAAGCGGCATACGCTGCAGAAAACGGGCAACGGCCTCTTCCTTGTCAACTGCCAAGCCCAGCACCGTCCAGCCCTGGGCGCGCTGCGCCTGGTAAAACTGGTTCAGCATGGGCAGCTCTTCCACACAGGGCGGACACCAAGTCGCCCAAAAATTCAGCAGAAGCGGTTTTCCCTTGAATGCCGCCATCTCGATGGCGGGCTGCCCTGGCATGCCAGGAAAAGTCTGGGTCCAGATGGCCTCGTTCGTCCCGGGGGCTGCATCGCCCACGCGATGGCGCCACCATGCCCAACCTGCGCCAGCGGCCACGGCACCGACTGCCACCGCACCTGTCAGCCAGCGGCGTCGCGCCAGGGATGGCGAAATCGAAGGAGGGGAATCTGTCTCTGTACGCATGGCACTCTTTCAGTCTTTTGCGGGCACAGGCTCGGTCAGCAGGCGGCGCACCGCGTCCACCGAGCCGCGAAGTATGCGGCCACTGGCATCGGGCTTCAAGGCACCCCGCAGATCGTCGGCATCGTAAATCAGATAATGCACGCCCACGGATTCACCCAGGGGCTTGCACAGGCTGTTGATGGAGAGCGCATCCACCTGCTCGCCATGAAAACCATTCACCGACGAGACGTCATAGCGCACATCACGATCAATCAACGCAATCTCCGCTGATTTAGGGTCGTCGCAGAACAGTTGTATATAAATGTCTGAAAGGCGCGTGGCGGTGCCGTTCCAGACCGCGCCAGTCAGATGGGGGCGAAATGTCTCCATGCGCTCCATCCACAGCAGCGCCCATTCGCGCAGCGCGCGCAGCTCGGCAGGCTGCGTATCTGCACAAAAAAGCGCGATGTATTCACGCACCGCCGCTTCCAGCACATCATTGTCGGGCAAGGCGGTGCGGGCAGGCAGGCCCAGTTGCTTGACGGCCCGCTTCTTGGCCGGGCCCCATTCCAGGCCCTCCTCCACCACCATGCGCGCGGCGGTGTTGGCGATTTCCCAGGTCACTTCACTATTCATAGCGCCCCATTGTGACGGATTTGCCGCGACGGGCGATTTTTGCTTGTTTTGCTTGCAATTGCAGGGCGGGGATTAGCCCGTTGGGTAGCCGCACAACCTTAGAATCGGTTTCCATGCACATTCATATCTTGGGTATTTGCGGCACCTTCATGGGTGGTGTGGCGGCTTTGGCGCGTGAAGCGGGCCACAAAGTCACGGGTTGCGACGCGGGCGTGTATCCGCCCATGAGCGATCAGCTACGCGCCCTGGGCATTGAACTGATCGAAGGCTACAGCCCCGACCAGATGGCGCTGAAGCCCGACATGTATGTGATCGGCAATGTGGTCAGCCGTGTGCGCCTGCCTGACGGCACGCCCAAGTATCCCCTGATGGAAGCGATTCTGGATGCAGGCGCGCCCTACATCAGCGGCCCGCAGTGGCTGGCCGAAAACGTATTGCAGGGCCGCCATGTGCTGGCGGTGGCGGGCACGCATGGCAAAACCACCACGACCTCGATGCTCACCTGGATTCTGGAGGCAGCCGGCCTGCAGCCCGGGTTTCTGGTGGGCGGCGTGCCACTGGATTTTGGCGTTTCCGCCCGTCTGGGCGCGGCAGAGCGTCCCGGCACAGGGGACAAGCGCCCGCTGTTCGTCATCGAAGCCGATGAGTACGACACCGCTTTTTTCGACAAGCGCAGCAAGTTCGTGCACTACCGCCCGCGCACGGCCGTGCTCAACAACCTGGAGTTCGACCACGCCGACATCTTTGACGACCTGGCGGCGATTGAGCGCCAGTTTCACCACCTGGTACGCACAGTGCCGGCATCCGGCCGCATCGTGGCCAATGGTGTTGAAGAGAGCCTGTCCCGCGTATTGCACCAGGGATGCTGGAGCGAGGTAGTACGTTTTGGCGCTGCCGTGGATGACTTTCGCGCCGAAGGTGATCCGTCGGCTTTTGATGTCCTCTGCAAAGATCAGCGCGTGGCTCGCGTGGAATGGGCATTGTCAGGCATCCATAACCAGATGAATGCGCTGGCCGCCATTGCTGCGGCCCAGCATGTGGGTGTGGTGCCAGCAGTGGCTGGGCAGGCCCTGTCCCGGTTTCAGAACGTCAAGCGCCGCATGGAGCTGCGCGGCACGGTACAGGATATCGCCGTCTACGACGATTTTGCCCACCACCCTACCGCCATTCGCACTACGCTCGATGGCTTGCGAAAGCAAGTGGGTGCTGGCAAACGCATCCTGGCGGTGTTCGAGCCGCGCAGCAACACCATGAAGCTCGGGGCCATGAAGGCTCAACTGCCCTGGTCGCTGGAATCGGCCGATCTGGCGTTCTGCCATACCGCGGGCCTGGATTGGGACGCCGCCCAGGCGCTGGCATCCATGGGCGCCCGCGCGCAAACTGCCAGCAATGTGGAAGACCTTGTCTCCCAGGTGGTGCGTGCAGCGCGCTCTGGTGACGTGGTGGTGTGCATGAGCAATGGAGGCTTTGGCGGCATCCATGACAAGCTGCTGAAGGCCTTGGCACAGCCACACTGAACTACAAAAAGCATAGTTACTAGCGCCCTCCTGCTGGGCGCTATCGGCAGTTTTCATGAAAAAACAAAAGCGAGACCGAAGTCTCGCTTTTGTTTTTGGGCGGCCGCTTGCCCGGTCAAAAGCTCACGGTCATGGCTTTCGTATTGACCAACACGGTGGGCCGTCCAACTGCACCGACACTGGCCTTGGCAAACTGGGCCAGCCAGTCTGGATCGCCCAGCAGCGCAGCACCGGCAGCTTGCGCTACGACAACGATCTTGTCCGCAATCAACACCTTGCCACTGGCTCGCAGCGGCTCGCAATCCATGCGGATGAACTCCTGATCCAGCCAGCGGCGTCCCTCCTCGTTGGACATGGCTTCAGCACTGTCAAAATCGTGCAAAAACTCCGCGCCGCCATCCAGCAGCACCCGTACTTCATTGCGCATGAAAAATCCCTGCTTGGTGATTGGAGAAGGCTGCGCGCCTGCGGCAGCACAGCCCTAAGAACATGTTTTGCGATCTCTATCTACGCAGCCACGCTGGAGATCGCAGACACGTTCTGAAGCCGCCAGCTTACACGGTTGCTGCGCTGGTTTCCTCGGTGTTTGCGCGCACGCGGCGCGCCTTGACGGCACTGGACAGTTCCGCCAGGCTGGCCAGCGAATCTTCCCAGCCCAGGCAGGCGTCGGTGATGCTCTTGCCGTATTCCAGGGCGGCTGGATCGTTCTTGCCGGGGGTGAACTTCTGCGCGCCAGCCTGCAGATGGCTCTCGATCATCACGCCAAACACGCTGCGCGAGCCGCTTTCGATCTGCTGGGCAATATCGTGTGCCACATCCTTTTGCTTTTCGTGCTGCTTGCTGCTGTTGGCATGGCTGCAGTCAATCATCAAGGTGGCGGGCAGGTGTGCGGCCTCCAGATCCTTACACGCTGCAGCAACGTGGGCTGCATCGTAGTTCGGCGTCTTGCCACCGCGCAGGATGACGTGGCAGTTGGCATTGCCCTTGGTGTGCACAATGGCCACCTGGCCGTTTTTGTGCACCGACAGGAAATGGTGCGGGCGGCTGGCCGACTGGATGGCGTCAGTCGCAATGCGGATATTTCCGTCGGTGCCGTTCTTGAAGCCTACTGGCGCCGAGATGCCCGAAGCCAGCTCGCGGTGCACCTGGCTCTCAGTGGTGCGCGCGCCAATCGCACCCCAGCTGATCAGGTCGCCAATGTACTGGGGCGAGATCATGTCGAGGAACTCGCTGCCCGCAGGCACCCCCTGGCGATTGATTTCAATGAGCAACTGGCGTGCGATGCGCAGGCCTTCGTCAATACGGTAGCTTTCGTCGAGGTAGGGATCGTTGATCAGGCCCTTCCAACCTACTGTGGTGCGCGGCTTTTCGAAGTAGACGCGCATCACGATCTCCAGCGTGTCTTCGTATTCCTTGCGCACGGCTTTGAGGCGGCGGGCGTATTCCAGCGCAGCCTGCGGATCATGAATGGAGCAAGGCCCGATGATGACCAGCAGGCGGTCATCGTCGCCAGACATGATGTTGTGGATGTTCTGGCGGGTATTGTTGATCAATGCTTCCACGGGCGTTCCGTGGATCGGGAAGAAGCGGATCAGATGCTCTGGAGGCGGCAGCACGGTGATGTCCTTGATACGTTGGTCGTCGGTTTGGCTGGTTTTCTCGACACCGCGATACCAAGCATCGCTTGCGGGGTGGGCTTGCTGAGTCATCTGACGTTCCTAAAGTTGTGGGTGGGTGTATGCAACAAAAAACCGCCGGGCTTTGCAGCTTCGGCGGTTGTCTGGGAGGTTTGGGTGCTCGCGCGCTTATGCCTCTCGTCCGCCTGGGACCGAGAACCAAAAGTAAAAATAAAAAGCGCTA
This sequence comes from Comamonas odontotermitis, assembly GCF_014207855.1. Classification (GTDB taxonomy): domain Bacteria; phylum Pseudomonadota; class Gammaproteobacteria; order Burkholderiales; family Burkholderiaceae_C; genus Comamonas; species Comamonas odontotermitis_A. Next base: position 105,650 of record NZ_JACHKZ010000005.1, read on the forward strand.
CGTGCTTGCATGTTTTTCAATGTACCACATTCGCTTGCTCACAGGGCAAGCGAATTGTTGCAAACGCACAAAAATTGCATAAACACGATAAATTATCTGCAATTTGCATTTTTATACCTTCAATTTATCGAATCACACAATAAAACATCAATTTCAAATGCTGCAGTGCCGCATTTTTGCTGCAAAAAACAAACGCCCGCATGACGGCTGCCATGCGGGCGTTGCGCGAAATTGCCTCTTTAGATTCGCTTGAGGTGGATCAGGCCGTGCCTCCAACGGTCAGGCCGTCAATCCGCATGGTGGGTTGCCCCACGCCCACCGGCACGCTCTGGCCTTCCTTGCCACAGGTGCCCACGCCACTGTCCAGGCGCATGTCATTGCCGATCATGCTGACGTGCTTGAGGCATTCCGGGCCGCTACCCACAATGGTGGCGCCCTTCACGGGGTACTGGATCTTGCCGTTTTCCACCCAGTAGGCTTCACTGGCTGAGAAGACGAACTTGCCGCTGGTGATATCAACCTGCCCACCACCGAAATTGGTGGCATACAAGCCCTTCTTGATCGACGCGATGATTTCCTGCGGATCCTTGTCGCCGCCGAGCATGTAGGTGTTGGTCATGCGCGGCATGGGGATGTGCGCATAGCTTTCGCGGCGGCCATTGCCTGTAGGCTTGACTTTCATCAAGCGCGCATTCATCGCATCCTGGATGTAGCCCTTGAGGATGCCATCCTCGATCAGCACATTGCGCTGGGTGGGCTGGCCTTCGTCATCCACATTCAGCGAACCGCGGCGGTCGGCAATGGTGCCGTCGTCCAGCACCGTCACGCCCTTGGCCGCTACGCGCTGGCCAATCATGCCGCTGAATGCACTGGAGCCCTTGCGGTTGAAATCGCCTTCCAGGCCATGGCCCACAGCCTCGTGCAGCAGCACGCCAGGCCAGCCTGGGCCCAAGACCACAGTCATCTCGCCAGCTGGCGCGGGGCGCGAATCCAGGTTGACCAGCGCAGCCTTCACTGCTTCATCCACATATTGCTGAATGAGCGTGTCGTCAAAATAGGCCAGACCAAATCGGCCACCGCCGCCGGCCGACCCGACTTCGCGGCGGTTCTTGCTCTCGGCAATCACCGTGACGGACAGGCGCACCAGCGGGCGTACATCGGCGGCCAGTGTGCCGTCGGCACGGGCAATCAGCACCACATCGTGCTCGGCGGCCAGACCGGCCATCACCTGCTTGACGCGCGGGTCCTTCGCTCGGGCCAGGGCTTCCACCTTTTCCAGCAGTTTCACCTTGGCGGTGCTGTCCAGTGTGGCGATTGGGTCCAGATCGGGGTAGAGCGAGCGGCTGGGCGCGATCTTCTTGGCAGGCACTCGCACTTGGCCGGACTGGTTGTGGGCGCCGATTGCGCGCACGGTATGGGCCGCGTCGAGCAGTGAATCCAGCGAAATGTCATCCGAATAGGCAAATGCGGTTTTCTCGCCCGCCACGGCACGCACGCCCACTCCCTGGTCGATGGCGAACGATCCGGTTTTGACAATGCCCTCTTCCAGGCTCCAACCTTCGGCACGGGTGTACTGAAAGTACAGGTCCGCATCGTCAACCTTGTGGGCACGGATATCGGCCAGCGCACGCGCCAGATGGCTGTCGTCCAGACCAAACGGCGCAAGCAGCAGGCTGCGCGCAATGTCCAAACGTTGTTCGGTAGAAGCCGTCAGCGGCTTGGCCATGGCAAGATCAAAAGGTGCATTCATGGGATTGATTTTAGAGGCAGCGCAATGGCCACCGCAGTCTGGTGTCATGCAGATGCGGCCGGATCGCCCGGATGCAAGCAATAAAAAACCGCAGTGCTCGTCAAAACACTGCGGTGCAGCCTGTCAGGCATGGCCTGAAGCAGCTCCTGATTGCTATCAAAAACAAAGTTCAGATTGAATCAGGAAGCACGCCTAAAGCTCATTTTGCCTTCAGATCGCCTGGTCATCAACCACGGCAACCGGGCCATTGGCCTTGACCGAGTCGATACCGCCATCACGCGCCTTCTCGCTGGAGTACATCTGGCTTTGCCCGATGACCTGCCCATTGCCCGCCTTGAGCGTGAAGTAAGGCGAGTTGTCCTTGCCCGCCAGGCGCTCATAGCGGCCATCGTCAGGGGCATTCTTTTTCACCGACTCGATGCCATTGATCGCGCTGGCTTTGGCTTCGTACATTTCGCTTGTCAGGATGATCTGCCCATTGGTGGCGAGCAGGTTGAAAAAGAACTTTCTGTTCTTGGACTTCTTCAGTTCAAACTTGGCGGCCATGCAAACTCCTTGTGAAGTGGAATACCGCCGTTGTACCAAGAAAAGACCCAGAAATCACAGCCTTGGCGGCTGATCTTGCACTAGTTGACGTTGTGAGCGCGCCACCGACATCAGGATGCCCAGCGCCAGCCCCAGCGTCACCATGGCGGTTCCGCCATAGCTGACAAATGGCAACGGCACCCCCACCACCGGCAGAATGCCGCTCACCATGCCCATGTTGACAAAGGCGTAGGTGAAAAAGATCATCGCCACCGCGCCAGCCATCAGGCGGCCAAACAAGGTGGGCGCTCGCATGGCGATCACCAACCCGCGCCACACCAGCATCAGGAAGAAGAAAATCAGAAGCAGATTGCCCGCAAGGCCAAACTCCTCGGAGAAGGCGGCGAAGATGAAGTCTGTGGTGCGCTCAGGAATGAACTCCAGGTGGGTCTGCGTGCCCGCCATGAATCCCTTGCCCATAAAACCGCCCGAGCCAATGGCAATCATGCCCTGGATGATGTGAAAGCCCTTGCCCAGCGGATCGCGCGTCGGATCCAGCAAGGTACAAATGCGCTGGCGCTGGTATTCGTGCAGCACCACCAGGTCCATGCCATCCTCGCACAGATGGTGACCGTATATTGCTATCAAAATAAGACCTACCGCCCCAATCAGCACCGGCGGTAGGATCAGTTTCCACGACAGACCTGCGAAATAGATCACAGCCAGGCCAGACGCCATCACCAGCAGCGAAGTCCCCAGATCAGGCTGCTTCATGATCAGCCCCACAGGCACCGCCAAAATGGCAAATGCCATCACAAAATCGGTCGCCCGCAATGCGCCTTCGCGGCGCTGGAACCACCAGGCCAGCATCAGTGGCATGGCGATCTTGAGCAACTCACTCGGCTGGATGACAATACCGATATTGACCCAGCGCTGGGCCCCTTTTTTGGTAACGCCAAACAGCGCCACCGCGACGAGCAGCGCCACCCCCAGCCCATACAGCGGCAACGCAAAACTGGCCAGCCGGTGCGGCGGAATCTGCGACACCACCAGCAAAATGCCCAATGCCAGCATCATGTTGCGGCCGTGGTCGACAAATCGCGTGCCATGGTCGAACCCGGCGGAGTACATCGCCGTCAAACCGATGGCAGCCAGCGCCCCGATGATGAAAATCAGCGGCCAATCGTAGCCGCGCACCATTGGCAGCAGACGCTGCAGCACATTCGGTTTGTCTAGAACTTCGGACATGGCCGCCATTATCGGCGTTGTCTGACATTTGCCGCCGCAGGCCATCGATCAGTTCACTATCATTTTCTGTATGACCACCCATTTGCTCTACCTGCACGGCTTTCGCTCTTCGCCCCAGTCTGCAAAATCCCGGCGCATGCAGCGCCATGTCGAAGGCTTGCGCCAGCACGTCGTCTGGGCTTCGCCACAACTGCCCCCCTCTCCCAGGGAAGCGGCAGATGTCATGCTGCAGGCCACGCGCAACTGGACTGGCCTGCCCGCGCAGAGTCTGGCAGTCATCGGCTCGTCGCTGGGCGGCTTCTACGCCAGCTGGATCGCCCAGCAACTGGGTTGCAAGAGCGTGATGATCAACCCGTCGACCACGCCCTGGGTCACCCTGGAAAAGCACCTGGGCGAGCAAACCGCTTGGCACAACCCGCAAGAGCACTTCTTCTTTCGCCCCGAATACCTGAATGAACTCAAGGCGCTGGATGTAACGAGCCAGCCACCTGCTGCCCCACAGCTGCTGATTGCCGCCAAGGGCGACGAGGTGCTGGATTGGCGCGACATGGTGGCACGCTACCCGGCCGCAGAAGTATTGCTGCAGGAAGGTGGCGACCACGCCCTTAGCAACTTTGACGACTATCTGCCCGAGATCGACCGCTTTTTGGGGTGGTAGCGCTTTTTTTCATTTTTCTGCGCCTGTGAACCAGGGTTTGCTCCCGGTCATTGCATCAAAACTACAAATTTCATAGCTGCTTGCGCTTACCAATCAAAAGCAAACAGCCAATTTGATACAAAAAATCCAAAAAACCCTGCAGTGGCGGCCCATGGGCGCATGCCATGGGAAAATGCTTGCCTATGTATGCACTCTTTGACGACGCTGGCAAATTTCTGGCCGGCCGTATCCTCTCCGAAGCTGAAAGTTCTGCCCAGATTGAATTGGACTCCGGGAAACGGGTCAAGGTCAAAGCCGCGAATGTGCTTCTCAAGTTCGACAAGCCCACGCCGGCCGAGCTGATTGCGCAGGCACAAACCCTGTCGGTGGACATTGACCCGCAACTGGCCTGGGAGTTTGCGCCCGAAGACGAGTTTGGCTTTGCCGATCTGGCGCGAGACTATTTTTCCGAGAGCGCATCGACCATCGAACAGGTTGCAGCGCTCTTCACACTGTTCGAGACGCCGCATTACTTCCGCCGCGCGGGCAAAGGCCGTTTCAAGAAAGCGCCAGCCGAGATCGTGCAGCAGGCGCTGGCCGCCATCGAGAAGAAAAAGCAGATCCAGGCCCAGATCGACGCCTGGGCCGATGAGCTGGTCGCCGGTGTAACGCCTGCGCCGGTGCAGCAGCAGCTCTACAAGATTCTGTTCAGGCCGGACAAGAACGCGCCAGAGTACAAGGCCGTGGTGGAAGCCAGCCGCAAGGCGCAATTGGCCCCGCTGGCGCTGCTGCAGAAAGCGGGAGCCATCAATTCCTCCTACCAGTTCCACTGGCAGCGCTTTCTGTTTGACAACTTCCCCAAGGGTACGGGTTTTCCGGCGGTCACGGCGCCCCAGCCTCCATCCGATCTGCCGCGGGCCGACGTACAAGCCTACTCCATCGACGATTCGCAGACCACTGAAATCGACGATGCGCTGTCGGTGCGTGGCCTGGGAACGGGGCAAGTGACGGTGGGCGTACACATTGCTGCGCCCGGCCTCGCAATCGAACCCGGCTCGGCGCTCGATCACCTGGGCCGCAACCGCTATTCCACGGTCTACATGCCTGGCTACAAGATCACCATGCTGCCCGACGAGGTGGTGCAGATCTACACGCTGGACGAAGGCCGCGCCAATCCGGCCGTGTCGCTGTATGTCACCTACAACGAAGAGACGCTCGAAGTCATCGCCAAGGAAACCAAGCTGGAGCGCGTGCCGGTGGTGGTCAACTTCCGCTACGACAAGCTCGACCACATTGCCACCGAAGAGTGGCTGATGGACAGCAGCCTGCAGGTTGAAAATACGCCCCAACCCTTACTGGACAAGCGCGAAGAGCTCACATTTTTATACCGCCTCTCGCGCCATCTGAAGGCAGGACGGGAAGTGGTGCGCGGCAAGCCCGAGAACTTCAACCGCCCCGACTACAACTTCCGCCTCGTCGGCAATGATGGTGCGGTGCCCAACGGCTCCGAGACGGTGGAGATCAGCGTGCGCAAGCGTGGCGCGCCACTCGACCTGATCGTGGCCGAGGCCGCCATCGTGGCCAACAGCAGCTGGGGCCAGTTGCTGGCCGACTACGGCGTGCCCGGCATCTACCGCAGCCAGGCAAGCCTGGCTCCCGGCGTCAAGGTACGCATGTCCACCAAGGCACTGCCGCATGCTGGCATCGGTGTCAAAAGCTATGTCTGGGCCACCTCGCCGCTGCGCCGTTATACCGATCTGGTCAACCAGTGGCAGATCATTGCCTGCGCGCGCAACGGCGCAACGGCAGCGCTGGTGGCACCGTTCAAGCCCAAGGATGCAGAGATGTTCTCCATCATCAGCGGGTTTGACGCGGCCTACAGTGCCTACAACAGCTACCAGGCAGGGATGGAGCGCTTCTGGACCCTGAAATACCTGGAACAGCACCAGATCAGTGAACTAACTGCAACAGTCATGAAGGAAGGCGCGGCCGGCAGCATGATGGTGCGCGCAGATACACTACCATTGGTGTTTCCGGTGCTGGGCGCGCAGAATTTGCCGCGTGGTGCCCAGGTCCGGGTCAAACTGGGGGAGATCGACGAGATCACGCTCGATGTGACTGGAACCGTGCTGGAGAGACTGGACGATACCGGGGCCGAGCAGGCCAGCGAGGACTCGCCAGAAGATGAGGAGGAGGCCGTGGCTGGGCCCATCGCGATTGCGGTGGACATGAGCGACGGCGAGGACGCGGCGACAACAAAAACCGATTAACCGGAACCGTGAAGTTTCTGCAATTTCTTCGTTCGCTTTCCACACTGCAGCTGGCGCTGCTGATCTCTGTTCTGGTGCATGCCGTAGTGCTGAGCATCCGCTTTGTCGACCCTGAAGCCTTCGACCGCGTGTTCGAGGACACGCCGCTGGAGGTGATCCTGGTCAATGCCAAGTCGGACGACACCAAGCCCGACAAAGCCCAGGCCGTGGCCCAAGCCAGCCTGGCGGGCGGCGGCGAGTCTGCCAATACCGCAGAGCGCGCCACCAGCCCCATGCCCTACTCGGCCATCACCAACATGGGCGATGACTTCGAGGAACGCCAGCGCCAGATCGACGCCATGCAGGCACAGCAGATGCAATTGCTCGCCGACCTGCGCAACCAGCTGGCGCAATACCGCCCGCCCGACACGCGCAAGGCCAGCGCCTCGCAGTCCGACATGGAGCAGGAAGAAAAGCACAAGCAGCTCCTGAAGATGCTGGCCGAGATTGAAAAGCGCATCCACGAGGAAAACGCCCGCCCCAAAAAGCGCTACATCAGCCCCGCCACCCGTGAAGAAGTGTTTGCGCTGTACTACGACGAACTGCGCCGCAAGGTGGAAGACCGCGGCACCGCCAACTTCCCCGAAGCCGGTGGCAAGAAGCTGTATGGCGAATTGATCATGATCATGACGGTGAACCACGACGGCCGCGTGCTGGGCACCGAGGTGTACAAGAGCTCGGGCAACCAGCAACTCGATCGCCGCGCCGAAGCCATCGCCGTCAGCAGCGGCCCGTTTGGCCACTTTGGCCCCGCGCTGCGCGCCAAGGCCGACCAGATTGCCGTGGTCTCCAAATTCCGTTTCACCCGCGAGCAAACGCTGGAAACCGCCAATTTGCAGTAAAGTGGTGCAGATTTTCATGCAGCGGGCACCTTGGTGCCCGTTTTTCCACGCGCACCTCCATGTCTACCGCCGACCGCTACTGCGTCATGGGCAACCCCATCGCCCACAGCCGCTCACCCCGCATCCACAGCCTGTTTGCCAAACTGACAGGCCAATCCCTGGTGTACGAGCGCGAGCTGGTGCCGCTGGATGCATTTGAAACACACCTGCGCCAGCTTGTACAAAGTGGCACCAGGGGCATGAACGTCACCGTCCCGTTCAAACTCGATGCAGCACGCCTGGCCGATACGCGCAGCGACCGCGTGGCGCTCTGTGGCGCTGCCAACACCTTGGTGGTGAACGTGGATGGCCGCATCCACGCCGACAACACCGATGGCCTGGGCCTTGTCGCCGACATCACCCGCAACGCCGGTGTGGCCCTGCGCGGCCAGCGTGTGCTGCTGCTGGGCGCTGGCGGTGCAGCGGCTGGCGCACTCGCGCCGCTGCTGGAACAATCCCCGGCCCAACTGGTGGTGTGCAACCGCACGCACAGCAAGGCGCAAGACCTGGCGGAGCAGCATGCACACATTGCAACGCTATACAAAACAGAGCTATTGGCGCTTGACAGCAGCACGCTGACCGGTGTTTTTGATGTCATCATCAACGCCACCGCCAGCAGCATGCAGGGCGCGGCCATCCCGGTGCCGCCCCATGTGCTGCGTGCCGGCACGCTGGTGTACGACATGATGTACGGCCCTGCTGCCGAGCCGTTTCTGCAATGGGCGGCACAGCACGGAGCAACCGGGCGAGACGGCCTGGGCATGCTGGTGGAGCAGGCTGCAGAAGCTTTCTGGCTGTGGCGGGGCGTGCGCCCGCCCTCGCAGCCCGTGCTGGCGCAGGTTCGGGCCGAGTTGGCGGCGCATTGAGGCGTAGTGGCCAGGCAATGTCATGAAAAGCATCGCACGCTGGTTAGGTTGGGCACTGCTGCTGGCACTGGGCCTGCAGCTATTCTTTGTGGGCCGCATTGCGTTGATGGCATCCATCGACCCCGCCTCCACCGCTTTCGAGCGTAGCGAGGCCTGGCGTCAGGTGCGCCACGAGGGCCATCTGCGGTGGAGCCAGCAGTGGATGCCCTACAGCCGCATTTCCGACCATTTGAAACGTGCCGTGATTGCCGCTGAAGACGATGATTTTGCGAACCACGACGGCGTACAGTGGGATGCGATTGAAAAGGCCCGTGCACGCAACGCCAGGGCCATGGAGCGCGCAGAGCAGCAGCAGGAGCAGGCCCTTGCCCGGGCGCAGGCCCAGGCCAAAAAGCGCGGCGAAACCTTTGACCCGAGCACGGTGCCCACGCGGCCCGTCAAGCTCATGGGCGGCTCCACCATCACCCAGCAGTTGGCCAAGAACCTGCTGCTCTCATCTGAGCGCAGCCTGCTGCGCAAAGGCCAGGAGCTGGCCCTCACCTACATGCTGGAGTACCTGCTGTCCAAGGAGCGCATCCTGGAGCTGTATCTGAACCACGCCGAATGGGGCAACGGCATCTTTGGCGCCGAGGCTGCTGCACAGCATTACTTTGGCAAACCAGCAGCGCAGCTGGCGCCACTCGAGGCAGCGCGCCTGGCCATCATGCTGCCCAATCCCAAGGGAGCCGAAAAAAATCCGCAAACTGCTTATCTGAACCGCCGCACCGCCACGATCGCGGCACGCATGCGCTATGCTGAGCTGCCATGAAGGCCCGTTGCCATTTTGAGCAGAACAGACCTCTGGCGCAGAACCGACAGGCACAAGTAGCTATCATTTCCATTGCATGAGAATTCTTGGTATTGACCCCGGCCTGCAGACCACCGGCTTTGGCGTGATCGACGTCAATGGCCAGCGTCTGTCCTATGTGGCCAGCGGCACCATCCGCACCACTACCCTGGATCTGGGAGATCTCCCCGGCCGGTTGAAAATGATTTTTGATGGCATCTCCGAAGTCTGTCAGCGCTACGAACCCCATATGGCCTCGGTCGAAATCGTCTTTGTCAACGTCAATCCGCAATCGACCTTGCTGCTGGGCCAGGCGCGTGGCTGTGCGCTGACGGCGTTGGTGTCGCAAAACCTGCCGGTTGCCGAGTACACCGCACTGCAAATGAAGAAGGCCGTGGTGGGCCATGGCCGCGCCGCCAAGAACCAGATCCAGGAAATGGTCAAGCGCCTGTTGCACCTTCCCGGCCTGCCCGGCACCGACGCCGCCGATGCCCTGGGCCTGGCGATCACCCATGCGCATGCGGGCCTCGCCATGGCGCGCATGTCCGAGGCAAGCCCGCTGCAACGCAAACAGCACGCCATGTACAAGGCTGGCCGCAGTTACTGAGAATCCAAGCCGAAGCAGGCTCTCGTAGCACCACGAGCCTCCATCCGGCTGCACGGGCTCCATCGATTCATTGGCTTGCCCTGCAAGCGATGGCGTGCATTACCAAGCTTGCGGACTGGCTGGACAAAAAAAAACCTGTGCACTTCGTAGGCGCACAGGTCTGGCCGGCTGCAGGACTCCTCATGCGTGGATCCGGGCACCCCGTGAAGCAGTGCTCGGCATCAGGTGCAGCCACCAAAGTAAGCTTTGGATGGGGTCAGCGCCCAAAGGTTCAACCCAGAGCGCGGACAAACCCCGAATTATGGCCGCATACAGACGGTATCAGTTCGCATTGAAGACAATATTGGCGATCAATCCGGTCCCAACGGCGATGAGCAGATAGTCACCTCCGTATTGGATCCACTGGTAGCCTCTTGGCGGCGGCGCCAGGCGGTGCATTCGCCAGTCTCCCACGACATAGCTGTATCCACGATATGGCGCAGGCACATAGCCGCCTCGGTACCAGTCGTTGCGTGGCCCGACGCCACGGCCCCGATCAGGCACGACCACGACGCGAGGGGGAGGACGGTGGTCATGCCGGTAATCACGGCGCCGCTCGTCATAGCGCCTGTCAGGGCCACGATCACGGTCCCAATGGCGCTGCTGGCCAGGGGGGCCATAGCCATCAGGGCCACGGCCATTGGGCTGGGCTTGTGCGGGCGTACTCACGGCCATGGCGCAAGCCAGGGCAAGGCCCAGGCCGCCCACAACGGTGGAGATCGTGCTGCTCAGTTTTTTCATGACCTGTTTCCTTTCGAAAAACGCGGCGGTACCGGGCTCAGCCGTTACTGCTATGCATGACCATTTAACGTGAGGCGAAGACCAGCGGTTTACCCCGCAGACCCGGTTTTACCCTGTGTATGCTTTTGGTAAAGCACTATACCGAAGACGCAATCGGTCGCAAACGCCCGGTGCACGCCATTTTTTCGTACAGGCCAGCGCCTGCAGCACAGTTCTGTTTACGGGATTTTTACCTTCAGACCATGCGGCCCACAAACAATACGGCAAAGAAGGCCAGCGCCGCAATCACTGTCCACTTGATCAGCAGCACAGCCCACTGGCGATAACGGCGCTGCCCGGTGCCCAGGTAGACACAAAAGCTGATGGCCGACATCAGCACCAGCAGCATGAAAATCCAGCGGAACATCAGCATGCAACAAGCCTACCAGGCAAGCGCAGCCTGCGCAAAGCCTTGAGGCGCCTCACGCACATGCTCGAAGGTGACGATGTCCCAGGCATCGCGCTGCTGCATCAACTCGCGCAGCAGCAAGTTGTTGAGCCCGTGACCGGATCGGAAGGCGCTGTAGGCCGCCAGCAATGGGTAACCCACGATGTACAGGTCACCCATGGCATCCAGAATCTTGTGCTTGACGAACTCATCGTCATAGCGCAGCCCATCGCTGTTGAGGACCTTGTAGTCGTCCATCACGATGGCGTTGTCCAGGCCACCGCCCAGTGCCAGTCCATTGGAGCGCAGCATTTCCACATCTTTGGTGAAGCCGAAAGTGCGCGCACGGGCGATGTCGCGTGTGTAGTTGCCAGCGCCCAGATCAAACTCGAACATCTGGCCGGTCGAATCCACGGCCGGATGCGCAAAATCGATCTCAAAGCGCAGCTTGTAGCCATGGTAGGGATCCAGCCGCGCCCATTTGAGATTGCTGCCCTCTCCCTGCCGGATCTCCACCGGCTTGAGCAGACGCAGAAAGCGCTTGGGCGCGTTCTGCAGCTCGATGCCAGCGCTTTGCAGCAGAAAAACGAACGAGGCGGACGAGCCATCAAGGATCGGGATTTCCTCAGCCGTCACATCGATGTACAGATTGTCGATGCCCAGACCAGCGCAGGCAGACATCACATGCTCCACCGTGTGGATGCGCACATCGCCCTTGCCCAGAGTGGATGCCATGCGGGTGTCCACCACCGCTTCCGCGTTCACCGGAATATCCACCGGCTCCGGAAGATCGACACGCCGAAACACAATGCCGGTATTGGCCTGCGCGGGACGCAAGGTCAACTCGACACGTTGGCCACTGTGCAATCCAACGCCTACGGCGCGGGTCAGAGATTTGATGGTACGTTGCTGAAGCATAACCCGTTGATTTTACGCCGTGCCAGTCTGTGAGACTGCACAAAATACCAATCGCCCGGATAGCGAAGGCCTGTTGCCTGATTGCTTGCAGATTTTGCCAATCTGTGTACAAGGCGGATGCGTGAAGATCGCAAACACGTTCTAATAACAACGCGCTGACAACCCGAAAGGTTGCAGCGCGTTGCAGTTTGATTCATCCATGTGCCCAGGGCAGTGGATGGGTCTTCACATCACTCAGTCAGCTTGTTTGCGCAGAAAGGCTGGGATCTCCAGATCTTCCATGCCGCTCGACGACATGGCGTCAACACGCGCCGAAGCCGCGTTGCGCCCGGTGCGCCAGACCGATGGAGTCTTCTTGTCGGCAAAATCATTCGCAAAACCGGTGCCCATGGGCATGGCAGTTTGCGCAGCCAGGCCAGTCACTGGTGCGTTCACCGACTGCGGCGTATAAGCGATGTCGTCCGTGCCGGTACGCAGGCCAGCGCTGCCCTGAATCACCGAGATAGGTTGGCGCTTGGCCACAGGGCGCGACAAGCCGGTGGCCAGCACGGTCACACGGATCTCGTCACCCAGCGTTTCGTCGTAGGCGGCACCGAAGATCACATGCGACTCAGGCGAAGCGTAGGCATTGATGGTGCTCATGGCCTGACGCGATTCGGCCAGCTTCAGGCTGCCCTTGGTTGCCGTCACCAGCACCAGAATGCCCTTGGCGCCCGACAGGTCGATACCTTCCAGCAGCGGACATGCCACCGCTTGCTCTGCAGCGATGCGCGCACGGTCTGGGCCGCTGGCCGTGGCCGTTCCCATCATGGCCTTGCCAGGCTCGCTCATCACGGTCTTCACGTCGGCAAAGTCGACGTTGATGTAGCCGTGGTCGTTGATGATTTCGGAGATGCCGCCAACAGCGTTCTTCAGCACGTCGTTAGCGTGCGCAAACGCCTGGTCCTGGGTGATGTCGTCGCCCAGCACGTCCAGCAGCTTCTCGTTGAGCACCACGATCAGCGAATCCACGTTGGCTTCCAGCTCAGTGAGGCCACCGTCGGCGTTGGACATGCGGCGCTTGCCTTCCCACTCGAACGGCTTGGTCACCACGCCCACGGTCAGGATACCCATCTCCTTGGCAACGCGTGCGATCACTGGTGCAGCGCCCGTGCCCGTGCCACCACCCATGCCGGCGGTGATGAAGAGCATGTGCGAGCCAGCGATAGCGGAGCGGATATCTTCGATGGCGGATTCAGCAGCCTCACGGCCGTTTTCAGGCTTGCTGCCAGCACCCAGGCCGGTTTCACCCAGCTGGATCACGCGGTGGGCATGGCAGCGCTCCAATGCCTGCGCATCGGTGTTGGCCGAAATGAACTCGACACCCTGAACACTGTTGGCGATCATGTGCTCGACAGCGTTGCCGCCGCCGCCGCCCACGCCGATCACCTTGATCTGGGTGCCCTGGTTGAATGTGTTGCCTTCATACATTTCGATGGTCATTGCCTGCTCCTCTCGCTCGCGCGTCAACATAAAAAAATTGGGTTACGGATAATTCACTCTTTAATGAACAAATAGTTGCTGGTGGCCCTATCGGTCGCCAAGGGTCGTGAACCTTGGGCACTGAAGGGCTGCTTTGCGCCAGCCAACAAGTGCTGTCATGCATGGTTAAAAGTTCCCCACAATAAAGTCCTTCAAACGCCCAAAAGCCGATTTCACCGAACCGGTTTTCTGGGCCACCTTGTAGCCACGCATGCGTGCCATGCGGGCTTCTTCCAGCAGGCCCATGACGGTCGCAGCGCGGGGCTGGGCCACCATTTCGGCCAGGGTGCCGGAATACTTGGGAATGCCGCGGCGCACCGGCTTGAGGAAGATGTCCTCCCCCAGCTCGACCATGCCCGGCATCACAGCGCTGCCGCCCGTCAGCACAATGCCCGACGACAGCACCTCCTCATAACCAGACTCGCGGATGACTTGCTGCACCAGCGAGAAAATCTCTTCCACACGCGGCTCAATCACGCCAGCCAGCGCCTGCTTGGACAACAGACGCGGGCCGCGATCGCCCAGACCCGGCACATCGACCTGGGTGTCCGGATCGGCCAGCAATTGCTTGGCGCAGCCGCTCTCGACCTTGATGTCTTCCGCATCCTTGGTGGGGGTGCGCAATGCCATGGCAATGTCGCTGGTGATCAGATCACCCGCAATCGGAATCACCGCCGTATGACGAATGGCGCCGCCAGTGAAGATCGATACATCGGTGGTGCCTGCGCCGATATCCACCACCGCAACGCCCAGTTCACGCTCGTCGTCGGTCAACACAGCCTGACTCGAAGCCAGTGGGTTCAGCAACAACTGCTCTACTTCCAGGCCGCAGCGGCGCACGCACTTGATGATGTTTTCGGCCGCACTTTGCGCGCCGGTCACGATATGAATCTTCGACTCCAGACGCAGGCCACTCATGCCGATGGGCTCACGCACATCCTGGCCGTCAATCGCAAACTCCTGCGGCTCCACCAGCAGCAGACGCTGGTCGGACGGGATATTGATGGCCTTGGCCGTATCGAGCACACGCGCCACATCGGCAGCCGATACTTCCTTGTCCTTGACTGCCACCATGCCGCTGGAATTGATGCCCCGGATGTGGCTGCCCGTGATGCCGGTGTAAACACGCTGGATATTCAGATCGGCCATCAGCTCGGCTTCCTTCAAAGCCTGCTGAATGCTCTGCACCGTGGCGTCGATATTCACCACCACACCGCGTTTCAAACCGTTGCTGGGCGCCACACCCAGTCCGGCCAGCTTCAGCTCACCATTGCCCAGCACTTCAGCCACGACCACCATGACTTTGGCCGTGCCGATATCCAGGCCTACCACTACATCTTTGCTGTCTCGTGCCATGGTCAGTTGCCCTCGCTGATTGGGTGATTGGTATGGTTCATGTTTTGCATCTCTGAATGTTCTACTTCTTGGGTGCAGGTTTGGTCGCAGAGGCAGAGCCCGTGCTCACGCCCTGCATGCGTACGGCATAGCCACCAGCGTGGCGCAGATCGGCAGATGTCAGCGAAGCAACGCTTCGCTTGTACATGCCCGTCACCTCCGGCAGAGACTCTGCGAACTTGCTCACACGCTGGCGAACTTCTGTTTCTGTGCCTTGGCCCATCTCTATCACCGCGCCAGATTGCAGGGTGGCCTTCCAACTGCCGCTGTTGCTTTCGTCCAGCGCCACCAGGGGGTTATCGAGCTTGGCGTAGATGGGGGCGAGCGCCCGGAACATGCCCAGCACCTCCATCGACCGTCCAGCACGGCCAGACAGGTGCGGCAGGCTGTGCAGATCCGGGTCTGCGGAATCTCCTTCAAACATCTGTCCATCACTATTGAGCAGGCGCGATTCGCCTTCTGCTCCCCAGACGGCCGCCGCATCCTGCTCGGTGATCGTGACCGACAGGGTGTGCGGGAATTCGCGCCGCACCTGTGCCTGGCGCACCCACGGCGCCTGCTCAAAAATCTTGCGCGTTTCGTCCAGATC
The DNA here is from genome assembly GCF_014207855.1 of Comamonas odontotermitis. Taxonomy (GTDB): domain Bacteria; phylum Pseudomonadota; class Gammaproteobacteria; order Burkholderiales; family Burkholderiaceae_C; genus Comamonas; species Comamonas odontotermitis_A. The sequence continues at coordinate 120,929 of NZ_JACHKZ010000005.1, forward strand.
CATGGTGAAGAAGTTGCCCTTGAGCGCTGGCATCACATTGGCCTGCAGCGAAACGGCGCTGTTGTGCTCCATCTCGCCTTGCACCACGATGCGGGCAATGCTGAGCGCCGGGTGGTGAATGGCCCAGCGCGCACCGGCTGCCAGCACCATGGCGCCGCAACCCACGAACAATGCCGTTGCCAGCATGTTCATGAGCCTGACGTCAAACGGGACTGGCATGGTCTGTTCCATGGTGTGTCGGTCCTTCGTTCAAACCTCGGCGCCTTGCGCCGCGTCGGTGGATGCCGATGCCAGCAGGTGCAGGCACAGGTCTTCATAGCTCATGCCGGTGGCACGTGCGGCCATGGGCACCAGCGAATGGCCGGTCATGCCGGGAGAGGTATTGATCTCCAGCAGGAATGGCTTGTTGTCAGAGGCCCGCACCATCACATCGGCACGCGACCAGCCGCGACACCCGAGGGTACGGAAGGCTTTTTCCGCCAGATCGCCAATGGCAGCTTCCATGTCGGCAGGCAGGCCGCTGGGGCAGAAGTACTGGGTGGTGTCGGTAAAGTACTTGTTCTGGTAGTCGTAATTGCCTTCGGGCGCCACGATCTTGATCACGGGCAGCGCCGTGGCATTGCGCCCCTGGCCCAACACCGCGCAGGTGGTCTCCACACCTTCGATGAACTGCTCGCACAGCACTTCCGGGTCATAGCGCGATGCCAGTTCGTAGGCCTTGGCGCACTCTTCGGGCGTGCTGATCTTGGACAGGCCGATGGTCGAGCCTTCGCGCGCCGGTTTCACGATCATTGGCGAGCCCAGCGCTGCCAGTGCATCGCGCGTATCCTGCTCGCTGGCGGCCATGCGCCACTCTGGGGTGGAAAGCCCTTCAAAGCGCCAGATGCGCTTGGTCATGATCTTGTCCATCGCAATGCTTGACGCCATGACGCCCGGGCCGGTGTAGGGAATGCCCAGCAACTCCAGCGCGCCCTGCACCGTGCCATCTTCCCCATGGCGGCCATGAAGCGCGATAAAGCAGCGTACGAAGCCTTGTTTGCGCAGCTCACCCAGGTCTTGCATGGAAGGGTCGAACGCATGCGCATCCACACCCTTGGACTGCAGCGCAGCCAGAACGCCCTTGCCAGACATCAGCGAGACCTCGCGCTCGGCAGAACTGCCACCCATCAGCACGGCGACCTTGCCCAACGCCTTCACATCGATATTCATCATCTTTTCGCTCATACCGCGCTCTCTTTCTGCGCAATACACTCATTATTTGATAGCAATTCCATCACCTTACCGGCCACAGATCCGATTGAGCCGGCGCCCATGCACAGCAGCACATCGCCATCCTTGGCATGGTCCACAATCGCTTGGGGCAGCTCGGCAATCTGTTCGACAAAGATGGGTTCTACCTTGCCAGCCACACGCACCGCACGCGCCAGCGCACGGCCATCGGCCGCCACTATCGGTGCTTCGCCAGCGGCATATACCTCGGCCAGCAACACAGCGTCGGCGCCACCGATCACCTTGACGAAATCCTCAAAGCAATCGCGTGTGCGGGTGTAGCGGTGGGGCTGGAAGGCCAGCACAAGACGACGCCCCGGGAACGCGCCGCGCGCGGCCGCAATGGTGGCAGCCATTTCGACGGGGTGATGGCCGTAATCGTCAATAACCGTGAACTTTCCGCCGTTGGCCAGGCTTGCTTCGCCATAGCGCTGAAAACGGCGCCCCACGCCCTTGAATCCGGCCAGCGCGCGCAACAAGGCTGCGTCATCCAACCCCAGTGCCATGGCCACGCCAATGGCTGACAGTGCATTGAGCACGTTGTGTTCGCCAGGCAGGTTGAGCACCACGTCCAGATCCGGCAGGCCTTCGGCCGTGCGGCGCTGCACGGTAAAGCGCATCTGGCCGTTGTCGGCGCGTACATCAACCGCGCGAATCTGCGCTGCTTCGTTCAAGCCGTAGGTCGTGACCGTGCAGGCCACGCGGTCCACAATCTCAGCCACAGCAGGGCTGTCGGTGCAGACGATGGCATTGCCATAGAACGGCATGCGGTTGAGGAAATCGACGAACGCCGACTTGAGACGGCCAAAATCGTGGCCGTAGGTGTCCATGTGATCGGCATCGATGTTGGTGACCACCGCCATCACGGGCAGCAGGTTCAGGAACGATGCATCCGACTCATCGGCCTCGACCACGATGTACTCGCCGCTGCCCAGTCGTGCATTGGCGCCCGCGCTGTTGAGCTTGCCACCGATCACAAAGGTCGGGTCCCAGCCCGCTTCGGCCAGCACGCTGGTGACAAGGCTGGTGGTAGTGGTTTTGCCGTGGGTGCCGGCAATGGCGATACCTTTGCGCAGGCGCATCAACTCGGCCAGCATCTGCGCGCGGGGCACCACAGGAATGTTGCGGGCGCGGGCGGCCAGTACTTCGGGGTTGTCGGCCTGCACCGCAGTCGAGGTAACCACGGCCTGCGCATTGGCGATATGCGCCGCATCGTGGCCAACAAAGGTGGTGATGCCAGCATCGCGCAGATGCTGCAAGGTGGCGCCGTCAGACAGATCCGAACCCGACACCACGTAACCCAGGTTGTGCAGCACTTCGGCAATGCCGCTCATGCCCGCACCGCCAATACCCACGAAATGAATGCGCTGGATGGCGTGTTTCATCGTGCCACCTCCTCGCAAGCTTGAGCCACACGTTGTGCGGCTTCCAATTTCTGCATTGTTTTTGCCTTTTGCGCTTTCTCCACCAATGTGGAGCGCTCCGTATTTTCTAGCATTTCAGCCAGATTCTGTGCGCTTAAAACGCTTTGTTGCACCAACCAGCCCGCGCCTGCATCCACCAGGAAACGCGCATTGGCCGTCTGGTGGTCGTCCACCGCAGCAGGGAAAGGAACGAACACGGCAGCAGCGCCCACTGCGGCCAGTTCCGTCACCGTGCTGGCACCTGCGCGGCAGACGATGATGTCCGCGTCGGCATAGGCCTTGGCTGCATCGTCGATGAAAGGAGTCAAGGTCGCCTGGACGCCTGCCGCCGCATAGTTGGCCTGCAGCGCGTCAATCTGCTTGGCACCGCTTTGGTGGGTGACCTGGGGACGCGACGCCTCAGGCATCAGTGCCAGCGCCTGAGGAACAACCTCATTCAGCGCCTTGGCACCCAGGCTGCCTCCCACCACCAGCAAGCGCAGAGGGCCCGTGCGGCCTGCAAAGCGTGCTGCAGGCTCGGGTTGCTGCGTGAACTCTGCACGCAAAGGGTTGCCTACCCATTCGGCACCTGCAATCGCCTCAGGGAAGGCACTGAACACGCGCTTGGCAAAACGCGCCAGCAACTTGTTGGCCATGCCTGCAACCGAGTTCTGTTCATGCAGCACCATGGGGATCCCGCTCAACACCGCAGCAAGCCCGCCAGGCACCGTGATGTATCCACCCATGCCAACCACAACATCAGGCTTGACACGGCGCAGCACCGCACGCGCCTGCGTCAGTGCCTTGGCCATGCGCAGGGGCAGGCCCAGCAGGGATGCAGCCCCCTTGCCGCGCACACCGGAGAACTCCACCGTCTCCAGCGCAAAACCTCGTGGTGGAACGAGACGCTCTTCCATGCTGCCGGGAGCGCCCAGCCAGTGCACCGTCCAGCCGCGTTCGCGCAACTCCTGCGCCACCGCCAGACCCGGGAAGATGTGCCCACCGGTACCACCGGCCATGATGAGTGCGGTCTTGCTCATGTGCGCGCACCTCCCGCACTCATCGCCTTGTTTTCGCAATCAATGCGCAACACGATGGCTATGGCCACCAGGTTCATCAAGATGGCTGAGCCGCCGAAGCTCATCAACGGCAGCGTCAAGCCCTTGGTGGGCAAGGCCCCCAGATTCACCCCCACGTTGATGAAGGTTTGAAACCCGAGCCAGATCGCTACGCCCTGGGCCACCAGGCCCGAGAAAACCCGATCCATGCGAATGGCCTGGCGACCGATCTCGACAATGCGGCGAATCATGAAGAAGAACAGGCCCAGCAGGATCACAATGCCCACAAGCCCCAGTTCCTCGCCAATCACAGCCAGCAGGAAGTCGGTATGCGCTTCTGGCAGCCAGTGGAGCTTTTCCACGCTGCCGCCCAGGCCCACACCAAAAATCTCACCCCGTCCGATTGCAATCAGCGAGTGCGACAACTGGTAGCCTTTACCCAGAGCATGCTTTTCGCTCCATGGATCCAGGTAGGCAAAGATACGCTCGCGGCGCCATTCAGATGTCATCACGATCATGGCAAAGGCGGCCACCAGAATGAGCGCGATGATGAAGAACATGCGTGCGTTGACGCCGCCCAGGAACAGGATGCCCATGGCGATCACGGCAATCACCATGAATGCGCCCATGTCGGGCTCGGCGAGCAGCAGCGCACCCACAATCCCTACGGCAAGCCCCATGGGCAGCACGGCGCGGAAGAAACGCTCCTTCACCTCCATCTTGCGGACCATGTAATCGGCCGCGTACATGATGACGGCGATCTTGGCCAGCTCGGACGGCTGGAAGTTCATGATACCCAGCGACAGCCAGCGGCGCGCGCCGTTCACCACCGTGCCCACATGTGGAATCAGCACCGCAATCAGCATGAGGATGGAGCCAATGAAGAGCCAGGGCGCCCATCGCTCCCAGACCTTCATGGGGATCTGGAATGCCAGCACCGCAGCCACAAAGCCCAGGCCCACACTCAGCAGGTGGCGCTGGAAGAAATAGTAATGCGCGATCTTGCCGAAACGGGGGTTGTCCGGCATGGCGATCGAGGCAGAGAACACCATGACGATGCCCCACGACAGGATCGCCACCACCAGCCAGATCAATACCTGATCGGCACCAAAGAAACTGGCCGTGTTGGTGGGTGTCTGACGGTATTCATTGCCGCCGACACGCACCGGCAGGATGTCGACGGGCTTTTCTCCCGCCGGCTTGAACCAGCCGCCGAACTTTTCACGCAGTGCTGTGGTTGCGCTCATGGCTGCACCTCCAGGCTGCTACCCTTTTCTTCGGCCAGCGCGGCAACCGCATGGCAGAAGACCTCGGCACGGTGGGCATAGTTTTTGAACATATCCAGACTGGCACAGGCGGGAGACATCAGCACGGCATCACCCGCATGCGCCTTCTGGCTGCACAGCTGCACCGCTTCTTCCATGGTCTGCGCACGTTGCATCGGCACATGCGTGTCGGCCAGTGCTTCTTCAATCAGCGGCGCATCGCGGCCGATCAATACCACCGCCCGTGCATAACGCAGCACGGGCGCTGCCAGTGGCGAGAAATCCTGGCCTTTACCGTCGCCACCCAGGATCAGAACGATCTTGCGATCGGCACCCAAGCCCATCAGGGCAGCAACCGTTGCTCCGACATTGGTGCCCTTGCTGTCGTCAAAGTACTCGACGTCATCCACCACGCCAATGGGCTCGACGCGATGGCGCTCACCCCGGTACTCGCGCAGGCCGAACAACATCGGGCCAAAAGCCGCTCCGGCAGCATGGCCGAGCGCCAGCGCGGCCAGCGCATTCATGGCGTTGTGACGGCCGCGAATGCGCAATGCGTCGGCGGGCATCAGGCGCTGCACAAAAATTTCGTCACCCGCGGTCTGGTTGCGCTTGTTGCTCGCACTGTTGCCATCGTCCTGCGCCCGCACCAGCCACGCCATGCCATTGACCACTTCCAGCCCAAAATCACCAGGCTGGCTGGGCATGTCCAGCCCAAAGCTGATGTGCGCGCGCAGTTGGGGACGCTGCAGCTTGATGCGCACAGGTGGTGGCAGCATTTCCATCACCATCGAATCATCTCGGTTGAGCACCATCAATGCACTCTTGCCAAAGATGCGGGCCTTGGCGGCGGCATACGCCTGCATGCTGCCATGCCAATCCAGATGATCCTGCGTGATGTTGAGCACCGTGGCAGCCGTGGGCTCGAAGGCATGCGCGTCTTCCAGCTGAAAACTGGACAGCTCCAGCACCCAGGCCTGCGGCAGGTCTTCTGCGTCGATGCGCGAAGACAAGGTGTCGAGCAAGGTCGGGCCAATGTTGCCTGCGACCGCAGTGCGGATACCGGCATGCTCGAGCAACTGCCCCGTGAGCGAGGTGACGGTGGTCTTGCCATTGGTGCCGGTAATGGCCAGCACCTTGGGTTGGTAGCCATGCGCCTGCGCGAGTCCGCCCAGCGCCATCGAGAAAAGATCCAGCTCGCCGCTGACCGGCAAGCCGATGGCTCGTGCAGCGTCCACGACCGGAGCCACGGCAGCGGGGCTCAGGCCTGGAGAGCGGTATACCGCGCCAATGCCCTGTCCATCGATCAAGGCTGCGGAAAACTCGCCCGCCACAAAGCGCACCGCAGGCAACTCAGCCTGCAGCTGGGCAAGCTGGGGCGGTTCTTCGCGCGTGTCTGCCACGGTCACTTCCGCGCCTGCTCGTGCGCACCAGCGTGCCATGGCGAGGCCAGACGCGCCCAGGCCCAGCACCAACACCCGCTGCCCTTGCAGGTGCTGCGCCTGCCCTTGCGGCCACAGCGCTGGCACCGGTGCATAGTCCACCACCTGCTCGGCGGGCTGCGCAGCCACCGCAGTCACTTCGCCACTGGCGGCATCAGAAATACTGGGGTCTGCAAAAATCTGCGCCACAAAGGCAGCAGCATCCTTGGCTGCTGTCAGTGTGGAAACGTCAGGAATGGGCTCTGCAACAGGTGCCGCAGGCTCAGCAGCGGGTGCATCAACTGCTACAGGCGCGGTGGCGTCTCCGTCATTGGCACTGTTTTCTGCAACTGCATCCTCTTGCGCCACATCCTCTTGCGCCACATCACCTTGTTGAGTAGACAGCGCATGCGTCACGGCCTCTTCTTCAGCAGCAATAACCGCTACAGATTCAGAAGCGGCTGGTGCCTGCAAATCCTGCGCAAGGGCCGCATTTTCTTCCGTTACGGGCGGCACAGCGTCCATTGCCGCCGCCGGCACGGCGCTGTCCTGCGCCATCGCGGGGTCGTCGGTGAGGGGCTTGAAGGATTCGGTAGACATGGTGTTTACCTCAGCTTCAGGGTGGACAGGCCAATCAGGCACAGCAGCATGGTGATGATCCAGAAGCGCACCACGACCTGCGTCTCTTTCCAGCCGCTCTTTTCAAAATGGTGGTGGAGCGGCGCCATCTTCAGCAACCGGCGGCCTTCGCCGTAGCGCTTTTTGGTGTACTTGAACCACATCACCTGCATCATCACCGACACGGCCTCGGCCACGAACACCCCACCCATGATCGCCAGCACAATTTCCTGGCGCACGATGACGGCAATGGTGCCCAGCGCTCCGCCCAGCGCCAATGCGCCTACGTCGCCCATGAAGACCTGCGCCGGATGGGTGTTGAACCACAGGAAGGCCAGGCCCGCGCCAAGCATTGCACAGCAGAAAATGAGCAACTCACCCGCACCGCCGATATGCGGAAAGAGCAGGTAGCGCGAAAAATTGACAGAACCGGTGACGTAGGCAAACACACCCAGGGCCGAACCCACCATCACCACGGGCATGATGGCCAGGCCATCGAGGCCATCAGTCAGATTGACTGCATTGCTGGAGCCGACAATCACCAGATACGTCAGGATCACAAAGCCAAGCACACCCAGCGGATAGCTCACCTCCTTGAAGAAAGGCACCATCAGACCTGCTTTGGGTGGAAGGTCGAGCGAGAATCCGGATTTGATCCAGCTGACGAACAGGCTCCACACCTCCGTATTGGTGTTCTCGGAGATGCAGAACACCAGATACAAGGCAGCGCCCAGGCCGATGATCGACTGCCACATGTACTTCTCGCGCGAGCGCATGCCTTCGGGGTCTTTGTTGACCACCTTGCGCCAATCATCCACCCAGCCAATCGCGCCAAAGCCAAAAGTCACCGCAAGAACGACCCAGACGAAGCGGTTGGAGAGATCGAACCACAGCAGAGTCGAGATCAGGATCGACAACAGGATCAGCACGCCACCCATGGTGGGTGTACCGCTCTTGCTCAAATGGGTCTGCATGGCATAGCCCCGGATCGGCTGGCCGATCTTCAGGGCGCTCAAGGTGCGAATCACCTTGGGGCCAGCCGCAAGGCCGATGATCAACGCGGTCAGCGCCGCCATCACCGCACGGAACGTGAGGTACTGAAAAATCCGCAGAAAGCCGAATTCCGGCGACAGGCTTTGCAACCAGCTGGCGAGCAGTATCAGCATGCTGCCTCCTTGCAGGCGCCCTGCTCATTGTCTGCCTTGCCTGCACAGGCCTGCATGGCCTGCACCACTTGCTCCATCTTCATGAACCGCGAACCCTTGACCAACACACTGCCTACCTGAGGCATCACTGCGCATACCGCCTCTTGCAAGGCTTGCATGCTCTCAAAATGCCGAGCGCCTGCACCAAAGGCCTTGGCGGCAAATGCACTCTGCTCACCCAGCACAAACAACTGCGAAATGCCTTTTTGCTGCGCCAGTGCGCCCGCTTCCGCATGGAACTGCGGTCCGTTGTCACCCACCTCACCCATATCGCCCAACACCAGCAATTGCGGTGCAGGCAGCTCGCGCAGCACCTCAATGGCGGCTTCAACCGAATCGGGATTGGCGTTGTACGTGTCGTCCACCACGGTGACCTTGCCCGCAGGCGTTACCACAGACAGCGCACGCGACCGGCCCTTGACAGGCTCGAACGCCGTCAATCCTTGCGCAATGGCAGCGACCGGTACACCCGCGGCATGCGCACAGGCGGCAGCAGCCAGTGCATTGCGTACGTTGTGCCTGCCTGCTATTTGCAGCGCTACGGCTGCGCGGCCTGAAGGTGTGAACAGCTCCAGCGTCCAGGCTCCGTCACCCCAGGCCACATTGCGGGCAAACACCTGGGCACCTTCTGCCTCTTCGCCAAACAGCAAGCTTGTGCGCGCGCCAGCCAAGCCTTGCCACAGCGACGTATACAGATCGCCTGCCGGGAAGACCGCCACGCCGTTGGCTGGCAATGCAGACAGCACACTTCCGTTTTCACACGCCACCGCCTCAACGGTGTGCATGAATTCCTGGTGTTCACGCTGTGCGTTGTTGACCAGGGCTACCGTTGGCTGCGCCATGGCTGCCAACAGGGCAATTTCACCAGGGTGGTTCATGCCCAACTCCACCACACCGATGCGGTGGTCGGCGGCGAGGCCCAGCAAGGTCAGCGGTACGCCGATTTCATTGTTCAAATTGCCGCGCGTGGCAAACGCGGCGTCACCTGCATGCGCCCGCATGATGGATGCGATCATTTGCGTGACCGTGGTCTTGCCGTTGCTGCCCGTGACCGCCACCATGGGCAAGGCAAACTGCGCGCGCCATGCGGCGGCCAGCGCCCCCAGAGCCTTGAGCGTATCCGGTACCACGATGCCGGGCAGGCCTGCGCTGCCGGGATCGGCGCTGCACAATGCAGCAACCGCACCCGCCGACTTGGCTTGCGACAGAAACGCATTTCCGTCAAAGCGCTCACCCTTGAGCGCCACAAACAAATCACCAACCTGCAGGCTGCGCGAATCGGAGTGCACACGCAACAGCGGCACTGCACCATCACCCACAAGCTTTGCCTGTGGGATGTGCTGCTGGATGAACCCCAGCGCCTGGTGCAGGGTCATCATCGTCATAGTTGTTCTTTCCGCTTGGCCAGCGCCGCCTTCGCCTGCGCCGTGTCGAGAAACGGGTGCTTCACACCCGCAATCTCTTGATAGTCTTCATGTCCCTTGCCAGCCAGCAGGATCACGTCCTCGCTGGCGGCGCGGCATACCGCCTCGTCAATCGCTGCGGCACGATCGGCCTGCACATGCCAGTGCGCACTGTTGAACATGCCTTGCACGATGTCGTCAATAATGGCCAATGGCGCTTCACCGCGGGGGTTGTCGCTGGTCACGATCACTTCGTCAGCCTGGGTTTGCGCAATGCGGCCCATTTGCGGGCGCTTGGTGGCATCGCGGTTGCCGCCACAGCCGAACACGCACCACAGCCGTCCCGCGCGCTGCGCCGCGAGCGGGCGCAAGGCCTGCAAGGCCTTCTCCAATGCGTCAGGCGTGTGCGAATAATCAATGGCGACCAGGGGCGCACCGGCCTCGGTCACCTGTTCCATGCGGCCGGGCACGGCAGCCATTCCGGCGCATGCGTCCACGGCCTGCTGAAGGCCAACGCCCAGCGCCCGCACACAGGCGATCACTTCCAGCAGGTTGAGCACGTTGTACTGGCCGATCACCTGGCTGTGGAGCGTGACGGCCTCGTCGCCTTCCACCACTTCAAACACCAGGCCGCGATCACCGGCGCGGATATCTCGCGCCGACAGACGTGCTGCCGTGTTGTTGGCGATCGAGACAGTCCACAAGTCCAGAGGCTGAGCCGCTAACTCGCTGGCCAGCTGCGCTCCCTTGGGATCATCGACATTCACCACCGCCGTCTGCAAGCCAGGCCAAGCGAAAAGCGCACGCTTGGCAGCCCAGTAGGACTCCATGCTGCCGTGGTAGTCCAGGTGATCCTGGGTGAAGTTGGTGAAGATCGCAGTCTTGATGCGCGTACCAGCGAGCCGATGCTCCTCTATGCCGATGGACGAGGCTTCGATAGCGCATGCGCCGTACCCTGCATCCACAAAAGTGCGGAATGCACGTTGCAGCAGCACGGGGTCAGGGGTAGTCATCCCCGTCACATCCAGCTGATGCGGCGGAATGCCGACGCCCAGGGTACCCACCAGCGCACTGCCGCGATGCGGCAACACGCCTGCTTTGGCCAGATGCGCCACTACTTGGGCCAGCCACCAGCTGATGCTGGTCTTGCCGTTGGTGCCAGTGATTGCCAGCACATCCAGCGCCCGGCTGGGTTCGCCAAACCATGCGTTGGCAATTTCTCCTGTGGCAGCCTTGAGCTCTGGCATGGCGGCCACAGGCATGCCCGCGAAATCGAATGGCTCCATGCCGGCCTGCTCTACCAGACACGCAACTCCGCCACGCTGCACGGCTTGCGCCACATAGGCGCGGCCATCGGTGACACCGCCGGGCCAGGCGATAAATGCATCGCCGGGTTGCACCTTGCGGCTGTCGGTCTGCAAGGTGCCGTCCGTGACACGTGCCTTGAGCCAATCCATGGCTTCGCCGACACTGTGAAGCAGTTGGGGAGTAGCGTTCATAGCGACTCCTCCACTTCGTTGGCAACGATTTGTGGCTTGACCGTCATGTCAGGCTGCACGCCCATCAGGCGCAAGGTTTGCTGCACGACCTCGCTGAACACCGGGCCTGCCACCGTGCCACCATAGAAGCTGCCTTGCGACGGCTCATCGATCATCACCGCAACAATGATGCGCGGGTTCTCGATCGGTGCGATGCCGGTGAACCAGGAGCGGTATTTGCCCGCGGCATAGCCCTTGCCCTGCTGCTTGCGCGCCGTACCGGATTTGCCGCCGATCGAGTAGCCCACGGTCTGTGCCTTCTGGCCGGTACCCCCAGGCCCCGCAGCCAGCCATAGCATGTGCCGCACCAGTTCTGCCGTTTTCTTGGAGAACACGGGCGTGCCTGCTGGGCGGCCAGGGCTTTTGAGCATGGTGGCCGGAATCACATTGCCGTCATTCGAAAAAACCGTGTACGAACGCGCCATCTGGAACAGCGAAGCCGACAGGCCGTAGCCATAGGCGATGGTGGCCTGCTCCACAGGCTTCCAGCTTTTCCAGGGGCGCAGACGACCACTGGCTGCACCAGGGAAGGAAATCTGCGGCTTCTGTCCGTACCCCAGGGCAGAGTGCACATTCCACATTTCCTGCGCCGACATTTTTTGCGCCACCTTGAGCGCGCCCACGTTGCTCGACTTCTGGATCACGCCGTCCACGGTCAGCGCGCCATAGTTGTGCGTGTCGGTGATCGTGAAGCCGCCAATGGCATAGCGGCCCGGCGTGGTGTCAATGACGGTCGTGTTCTTGACACGGCCCAGCTCCAACGCCGTGCCGATGGTGATCGGCTTCATGGTCGAGCCGGGCTCAAAGGTGTCGGTGATGGCGCGATTGCGCAACTGCTCCCCCGTCAGGCGAGAGCGGTTGTTCGGGTCATAGCTGGGGTAGTTGGCCAGCGCCAGCACTTCACCAGTGTGCGCATCCATCACCACCACGCTGCCGGCCTTGGCCTTGAAGGCGGCCACCTGATCACGCAGCTTCTGGTAGGCAAAGAATTGCACCTTGCTGTCGATCGACAGTTGTATGTCCTGCCCTTCCTGGGGTGGGGTTTCAACGCCCACGCCCTCCACCACGCGGCCCAGGCGATCCTTGATGACGCGGCGCGAACCTGCCTTGCCGCCCAGCTCCTTGTCGAAGGCCAGCTCCATGCCTTCCTGGCCATGGTCTTCCACATTGGTGAAGCCCACGACGTGGGCTGCGGATTCACCTTCCGGATATTGGCGCTTGTATTCCTTGCGCAGATAGATGCCCTTGACATCCAGCGCCTTGATCTTCTGGCCGATATCCCAGTCCAGCTGTCGCTTGATCCATACAAAGCTCTTGTCTTCATCGGCCAGCTTGGCATTGAGCTGGGCGTAAGGCATCCCCATCAGCTTGGCGATTTCGCGCAGCTTGGATTGGGTGGCCGTATCGTCCTGGTCCACATCCTCGGGAATCGCCCAAATACTGGCAGCCGGTACGCTGGAAGCCAGGATCAGGCCATTGCGATCCAGCAACCTGCCCCGGTTGGCCGGCAATTCAATGGTGCGTGCAAAGCGCACCTCGCCCTGGCGCAGGAAGAAATCATTGCCGATCACCTGCACATAGGCTGCGCGCCCGATCAGGCAGAAAAAGCCCAGCGCGAGCGCCAGCATGACAAAGCGGCTGCGCCACATGGGCGTGCGCTCGGCAAGCAAGGGGCTGGTGGAGTAGCGCATGTCCCGGCTCATGGCGCAGCTCCCGCGCCAGGCTCTTGCACATAGACCGTCACGGCAGGTGTTGCCGTCTGCATTCCTATCTTGTCGCGCGCCAGTTGCTCCAGGCGCAGGGGCGTGGCCTGGGCACGTTTTTCCACCTGCAGCCGCTGGTGATCGGTTTCCAGCTGACGCGATTGAGCCACTGTGCGATCCAGTTCAGTAAACAGTTTGCGCGCTTCATACTGCGATTGCACCAGCGCCATGGCGCTGAGGATCGACAGAATCAGCAAAAGGATATTCAGGCGCAGCAGCACAGATATCCTTTCTTGCTGAATGTGGGCGGGTACAGCGCGCTCATGCGGGCACCTCCGTGCGTTCTGCCACACGCATCACGGCACTGCGGGCACGCGCGTTGGCGGCGACCTCCGCTTCGCTGGGTTTGATGCGATCCAAGGCCTTGAGGCGCATGGGCTGGGGCACCGCAAAGGGCGCGCGGCGGTCATATACCTCTTTGGAGTGCTTGGCAATGAACTGCTTGACGATGCGATCTTCCAACGAATGGAAGCTGATCACCACCAGCCGCCCACCCGGCGCCAGCACCCGCAGGCTGGCTTCTAGCGCCTGCTCGAGCTCCTCAAGCTCGGCATTGATGAAAATCCGAAGAGCCTGGAATGTGCGCGTGGCAGGGTTTTGCCCAGCCTCGCGGGTCTTGACTGCGCCAGCCACGAGCTCGGCCAGATCGGCAGTGGTGGCGACTGGCGAGCCAGCCTCCCGCCGCGCAACAATCGCCTTTGCAATGGGGCCAGCAAACCGTTCTTCACCGAAGTCACGTATCACCTCCGCAATCTGCTGTGTTTCCGCCTCTTGCAACCACTCAGCCACACTTTGGCCGCGGGTGGTATCCATGCGCATGTCGAGCGGGCCGTCGAAGCGGAAACTGAACCCGCGCTCAGGACTGTCGATCTGGGGCGAACTCACCCCCAGATCCAACAACACCCCGGCAACCGAAGCTGCGGGGAGTTCCGCCATATGGCTGAAGCCTTCATGGCGAATGGAAAACCGGGCGTCACTGATGCGCGCCGCCTCGGCAATGGCCTCCACATCCTTGTCAAAAGCAATCAACCGCCCGTTGGGCGGCAATTGGGACAGCACCAGGCGCGAATGTCCGCCGCGCCCGAAGGTGCCATCGACAAAAATGGGGTCTTGATCCACAGAGGCCTGCAGCAAGGCGTCAACCGCCTCGGTCAGCAGGACGGTGGTGTGTTGATAGTTCTTGTTTTCCACACGCACCTCAGAATGCAAAATCTTTCAACGCCTCAGGCGTCATCTTCTCCAGGGCTTCAGCCTCCTTCTCTTCGTAGGTGGCCTTGTCCCATAGCTCGAAATGGCTACCCATCCCCATCAGGATCGCTTCCTTAGTGATGCCGACAGCCGCCCGCAATTCGGGCGACACCAGCACACGTCCGGTCGCGTCCATTTCCACTTCCATCGCATTGCCCAGAAACATGCGCTTGTACCACTGGGCATCAAGTGGCAGTTTGGCAATCTTGGAGCTGAAGGCTTCCCATTCATCGCGTGGAAACACCATCAAGCAGCCATGCGGATGGCGCGTGATGGTGATCGAGGCCCCAGCCTGCACCAGCGCGTCGCGGTGCCGGGTCGGTATGGACAACCGACCCTTGGCATCGAGGCTGAGTGAAGAGGCTCCCTGAAACACGGTGTGGTCTTTGTTGATGGGTTCCGATGAATCGAAAGTGCACTTTTTCCCACAAAATTGCACTTTTCCCCACTGTATCAGGATTTACCCAGCACACCAAAACTTCACACAATCATTTGCAATGAAAACACAAATAAATCAATAACTTATATCCGCATTATCGCCAAAACGCCGAAAAAAATTTCGTTAATTCATAAGTACTTAGGATCGCCTCTAGATCCAGACTCTGAGCACTTTTCGACGAAAATAGGCACCGTCTCAGATTCTTTTAGTTACAAATAAACAATCTGCATGACAGACTGCAAAGCGATGCACACCACAAAAGCAAGCGCCCGCCAACTTGTGGCGAGCGCGCAGTGCATCATACGGGGTTTAAGAAGCAGTCCGGCTTACAGGATATAGCGCGACAGGTCTTCGTTCTGGCTCAGTGAGCCCAGCTTGCCATCCACGTAGGCGGCGTCGATGGTGACGGTCTGCCCTCCCAGGCGGGTGGCATCAAAGCTGATTTCCTCCAGCAGGCGCTCCATCACCGTGGCCAGGCGGCGGGCACCAATGTTTTCGGTGCGCTCGTTCACATCGAAGGCAATGTAGGCAAGGCGGGTGATGCCATCGGGGCGAAAATCAAGCGTCACCCCTTCTGTTGCGAGCAATGCCTGGTACTGCTTGACCAGCGAGGCGTGGGTCTGCGTCAGGATGGCTTCGAAATCCTGCACCGAGAGAGATTCCAGCTCCACACGGATTGGAAAGCGGCCCTGTAGCTCGGGAATCAGATCGCTGGGCTTGGCCAGATGGAAAGCGCCCGAGGCAATGAACAGGATATGGTCGGTCTTGACCATGCCGTACTTGGTGGAGACCGTAGTGCCCTCGACCAGCGGCAGCAGGTCGCGCTGCACGCCCTGGCGCGATACGTCGGCGCCGCTGCTCTCCTGGCGCGCGGCAACCTTGTCGATTTCATCGATGAAGACGATGCCGTTTTGCTCCAGGTTGTCGATCGCCCGGGTCTTCACGTCGTCCTCGTTGACCAGCTTGGCGGCCTCTTCGTCGGCAATCAGCTGCAGTGCCTCACCAATCTTGAGCTTGCGGGTCTTGCGCTTTTCCTGCCCCATCTGGCTGAACATGCCGCGCAATTGCTCGGCCATTTCTTCCATGCCCTGCGGGCCCATGATCTCGATCTGCGGCTTAGCCTCGGCCAGATCGATTTCGATTTCCTTGTCGTTCAACTCCCCCTGGCGCAGCTTTTTGCGGAACACCTGGCGCGTACCCGTATCAGGTACGGCTTCGCCCGTGCGCGCCGGTGGCAGCAACACATCCAGAATCCGCTCTTCGGCCGCATCTTCAGCACGCACTCGCACCTTCTTCATGTCCGTGGCGCGCGTCTGCTTGATGGCCACTTCCGCCAGGTCACGGATGATGGCATCCACGTCCTTGCCCACATAACCCACTTCGGTGAACTTGGTCGCCTCCACCTTGATGAACGGCGCGTCGGCCAGCTTGGCCAGCCGGCGGGCAATTTCGGTCTTGCCCACGCCGGTGGGGCCGATCATCAGAATGTTCTTGGGCGTGATCTCCTGGCGCAACCCATCTGCCACCTGCTGGCGGCGCCAGCGGTTGCGCAGCGCAATTGCCACGGCACGCTTGGCCTTGGCCTGGCCGACGATGTGGTTGTCGAGTTCGGAAACGATTTCCTGGGGCGTCATCGATGACATATAGCAAAAATCCCGTTTTGCACTCAAATTTCAAGCGCTGATAGCTATCAATTCAGTAGTTTTGGCGTGCATCCGCTTCTTGCATCCGGCCCACGCGCTCCGAAAGCGGCCGGGCAGAGCAATTGCCGGATAAAGAGGCTGTCACAGCGTCTCAATGGTGTGGTGCATATTGGTATAGATGCACAGCTCACCCGCAATGCCAAGCGACTTCCGCACCACATCTTCTGCCGACAAATCGGTATTGTTCAGCAAGGCCTTCGCAGCGGAGTGTGCGTACGCTCCACCAGAGCCGATGGCCACGAGGCCTTGCTCGGGCTCCAGCACATCCCCGTTGCCGGTGATGATAAGAGAGGCGGTATGGTCGGCCACCGCCAGCATGGCCTCCAGGCGGCGCAGCACACGGTCGGTACGCCAGTCCTTGGTCAGCTCGATGGCGGCACGGGTCAACTGGCCCTGGTGTTTGTCCAGCTTGGCCTCGAAGCGCTCAAACAGCGTAAATGCATCAGCGGTTGCACCGGCAAACCCTGCCAGAACCTTGCCGCCGTAGAGCTTGCGCACCTTGCGTGCCGTGCCCTTGACAACGATGTTGCCCAGGGTGACCTGGCCATCGCCGCCGATAGCGACCTGAATACCTTGCGGCGTTTCGCGCCGCACGCTGAGAATGGTTGTGCCGTGATACTGTTCCATAGTTCCCGGTATATGGAGCCCTCGCTCTGCATTCCAAGCCCCCCAGGGTTGAATTTCAGGCTTGCCAGCCCCCCCCCGAAAAAAGATTGCACGCACAAAAAAAGAGAGCTTGCTGCACATAGTCTGTTTGAATTTCAGCTTATTTCACCCCTGAAATTCAACAAAGACAAGCGCAGACCGCTCTCCTTTTGATATCGATAGCCGCCAGCCCGATCAGTTTTCACGCTGGTTGACGATGGAATGTTCGTTGATCCCAATCAAGTTGAAAAACACCGCATTGAGCCGATGCAGATTGCCAAAGCGAATCAGCGCATTCTTTTGCTGGCATTCGGCCACCCAGTTCAGGACCGAGCCAGCAGCCACAAAGTCAATGCGCATCAGACGATCGCAACGCACAGTGAAGGGCTGGCCGGGCTCAACCATCGGAGTGAATGCATCCAGCATCTGCGACGCATCGCCCTCGATAATTCCCTCCAACACAGCCTGCGGGCCATCCGTGGCAGCCTGCTTCTTGCCATCGTTCTGCAGTTCCGAAATCAGCAGCGAATCTACTACCGGCTTGGCGCTGCTGCGACTGCTGTCGCTCGCAAAATCCAGCTTGGGCGCCACCCAGGATGGTGGTGAGACCTCATAGGTGACGCAGTAATCCAGCGCCGCCGCTTCAAAATCCTGCTCCAGACCCATCAGCCGCAACAAGGCCATGCGCAGCAACCAGCGGTCTTCTGTCACCGCCTTGTCGCCCACTGGCGTTTCCTGCTCCAGCACCGCCAACAGTTTGTCGGCACCGGCAAACACCACACGCGCATCGCGCTGATCGGCCCAGAAGCGGAACAGTGTCAGCAGCGGAGTGATCACCTCGTCACGCACCTCACCTACACGCGACCAATTAAGAGTCCACGGTGGTGGAAAACGCTTGAGATTGCCCTGCAAGCCCGACAGCGCCGCCGCACTGAGCGACGGAGGCGCCTGCCAATTGAGCAAGCGCACTTGTTCTTCGTCAGCATCGGCAGATTGGGCCTTGGCACCCAACTCATCGGGCATGGAGAACCACACTGGTGCCGAGCGGCCATATTTGCTGGCGAACTCAATGGCATGAAAATCGAACTTGGTCTGGTCGCCAGTCGCCCGGTACAGGTCAAACAGCGTGAGCCACACCACCAACTGGCCCATCAAGTCACCATTGCGCTGCTGCACGAGCGCAAGCAGAGACGACTCTGCACCAGCACTGTCGCCATTGGCATACAGCACTGCGGCTTCTTCCAGATCCACATCGTGGATGAAACGGCCTGACTCCACCTGCTCGTCAAATGCACCCGGGGCCAGCGGTGTAGCCACCACGGGTTGGGCCTGTGGCGCAAGGGGCGAAGGCGCAGATATCGCGGATTCAGGGGGCACGGGGGCTGTGCCAGGCTCAGGCGCAGGCATGGCGCCAGTGATGCTGGCCGGAGCGGAAGCTGCGGGAGCACCGTCGCCCGACCACCACTGCTTGGACATCTGCTGCTCGATTTCGTTGATCTTTTCGAGCGTATTGGCAGGCCGGGTCAGCTTGGTGCCCTTAGATGCTGCGCCTTCGGCCATGGCCGCTTCCAGCATGGCTGCGGAATTGCGCGGCCCCATGCTGTCTGCAGCAGGTGCGGTGGATTTGTTCGCTTCACGCCGGATCTTGCGCAACTGGTCAAACTCGAGCTTGCGCACGAAATCGTTGCGGCGCTTGCGCTCCATGATTTCTTTGAGCGCCTGCTTGGAGTACTGCTCTTCCGGATTTTCAGGTTCAGGCACCTTGTCCAGCTCCGACCACTGGGTGGTCGGCTTGGTTACAAAGCGCACAACCTTGGACAACAAACCCTTGGACGGCTTATTGGCCTCACTCATGGCTACTCCCTCTCTTTGGCATGTCCGGCTTCGGCCCTCCAGCCTCAATCGCCAAACATTTTTTGTTTCAGCTCACGGCGCTGCTGCGCTTCCAGCGACAGCGTGGCTGTCGGGCGCGCCAGCAGACGACCCACACCGATCGGCTCGCCGGTTTCGTCGCAATAGCCATAATCGCCCGCATCAATGCGTGCAATCGACTGGTCGATCTTTTTGAGAAGCTTACGCTCCCGATCACGAGTGCGCAAGACCAAAGCGTGCTCTTCTTCGATGGTGGCACGGTCGGCCGGGTCAGGCACCACGACGGTATCTTCGCGCAGATTCTCGGTGGTTGCATCCGCATTGAGGTGGATGCCCTTCTTCAGCTCCACCAGCTTGTTGCGGAAGAACGCGAGCTGCACATCATTCATGTACTCGCTCTCTGGCATGGCCAGCACCTCATCGTCCGTGAGCGCATCTGCCGGCTTCGACTTCCAGGCGTTGGCCAGCTTGGTGTCGCGTTTGGGGGTGGTTTGCGTTGTGGTTGGCATAGTTCTCTCGACTGGCTAGTGCAGTTTATCCATGCCGGCGGACGTCCGCCGGGGTTACAAAAGGCGCCGCATGACACAGGTTCAGCGCCCTACTCTCTCTGGCCGATCCGGGAACCGGGCCGCTTTGCTTTGAAGACGCGCCGCGAGGCCACGACTTCGCCTTGTGCAAGTTCTCGCCCCCGGGCTCTCTCCGGCAGCGCAGGCCTTGCATGCACAAGCCTCCTTCTCTGTCGTCACTACGGCTGCAGCCCCTCTTCAGACCACCGCCATGTCACCGATCCAGTCCCGCCCTTGCAAGCCGCGGATTCCGCGTCTTCCGCTTTGCTGCATTTCGGGCCGCGATTGTATATGCCATTAGCGCCTGCCAACAAGGGATTGCGGCCCTCGTACAACGCCGGGTTTGCCCTGAGGCGCGCCCGTTCACAGACGTTTACGAACTCAGGCCGCCACCACGCACTGATCCAGGCCTTGCTTGAAGATATCCTGCGGCAGATCAATGCCGATGAACACCATCTTGCTCTGGCGCGCCTCATCCGCAGCCCACTCCGGCCCCAGGTCACTGCCCATCAGCTGGTGCACACCCTGAAAGATCACTTTGCGGTTGGTACCCTTCATCGCCAATACGCCTTTATAGCGCAGCATGCGAGGGCCATAAATGTTCACAATGGCCCCCAGAAAATCTTCGAGCTTGGCCGGGTCAAAGGCCTTGTCGGTTCTGTAGACAAAGCTCTTCACATCATCGTCGTGGTGATGGTGGTGCGGGTGACTGCAGTGCTCGCCATGTTCATGGTCGTGATCGTGATCGCAATCTTTGCCGTGCGCATGGTGGTCATGGTCATGTTCGCACTTGCCATGGTCATGGTCGCAGTGGCTGTGGTCATGACTGTCTTCCTTGAGGAAATCGGGATCAATGTCCAGTTTCGCGTTCAGATTGAAGCCAAACAGGTCAAACACTTCCTTGAGCGGCACATCACCAAAGTGCACGGCACGAATGGGCGCGCGCGGGTTCATGTGTTTCAGGCGATGGACCAGCGCATCTTTCTCGGCCTCGGTCACGAGGTCGGTCTTGGACAGAAAAATCTGGTCGGCAAAACCCACCTGGCGGCGCGCTTCCTGGCGCGTGTCCAACTGCTGGTTCGCATGCTTGGCGTCCACCAGCGTGATGATGGAATCGATCAGGCAGGTTTCTGCGATCTCTTCGTCCATGAAGAAAGTCTGCGCCACAGGCCCTGGATCTGCAAGGCCCGTGGTTTCGATCACGATGCGATCAAAGTCGAGCAAACCCTTGCGGCGCTTGGCAGCCAGCAATTGCAAGGCTTCACGCAGATCTTCACGAATGGTGCAGCAGATGCATCCATTGCTCATCTGCAGGATCTGCTCTTTCGACTCCGTCTTGAGAATGTCAGTGTCGATGTTTTCTTCGCCGAACTCGTTCTCGATCACGGCAATCTTCATGCCGTGTGATTCATGCAGCACGCGCTTGAGCAGCGTAGTTTTGCCCGAGCCGAGAAAGCCCGTGAGGATGGTGACTGGAATGAGAGGCATAAAACACCCGAAAGTTACACACTGGGCGGCGGTGGGGGTACCGCGTCTGCCCGCCGTCCCGGACGGACAATCGCGGACCGGCCGATAGAGCCGTCGCTCTAAACACATCTATATGGAATCACTTCGCGCCATATCAAGCCGGGCGACGAAGGGAGCGGGCTATTGTGGCATGGTTTGCACCAAGGGGTGATAAGGGGAGCTTCAGGCTGCCTGTGTCTATCGACAGAGAGGGCAACGACCCAGTGAGGGTTGCACGTCACCCCATCGGAGATCCTTATGTCTGCATCTGCTCACCAGGCACCCACCGGAGACCGGTCCGCAGCCTGCCTGCGCCGGTGAAACGAACCACCCAAACCTCAAAACGCTATCAAATAAATAGCTACCAATCCTTAATTGATGAACGCCAGCGGCCGAAAAATCAAAAATTCAATCCTTTTTGCGCGCCCGGGGGTGTGCCTTATCGTAAACCTGCGCCAGATGCTGAAAATCCAGCCGGGTATAAACCTGCGTCGTGGTGATGCTCGCGTGGCCCAGCAGTTCCTGCACGGCTCGCAGATCCTGGCTGGACTGCAGGACATGGCTGGCAAAGGAATGGCGAAGCATGTGCGGATGCACGGGCGTGGTCATGCCCGCCGTCACGCTGCGCTCCCGCAGGCGCTGCCAGACGCTGGCAGCCGACAGGCGGGCGCCACGCACACCAATGAAGAGCGCGGGATCGCACTGCCCAGCCGCGGGCAAGCTCTGGGCTCGCACCTGCAACCATGCGTGCAAGGCGGCCAGCGCCTCCTTGCCCACCGGCACAGTGCGCCGCTTGCTGCCTTTGCCCAACACATGGGCTTCGGCGGCCTGCAAATCCACCCAGCCACGCGCATGTTCACTGGCCAAGACATCCAGCCCGACCAACTCACCCACACGCAGGCCACTGCCGTACATCAGCTCCACCATGGCCGTATCGCGCGCCTGCACCCACGGGTCGCCCTGGGCATGGGCGCTTTCGGCAAAACGCACCGCATCGTCCACCGACAGCGCCTTGGGCAACGGCTTGGGCGACTTGGGGGCGCGCACATCCTGAACGGGGTTGTGAGCGATCAGCCCCTCGCGCCCAGCCCAGGTGTAAAAACCGCGCCAACCCGAGAGAATCAACGCGATGCCGCGTCCACTGCGGCCCGCGCCGTGCATCTGCGCCACAAAACGGCGTATGTGGTTGGGGGTGAGTTGCAGCGCAGGCATGGCGGCATCGGCTGCCATGGCCTGCAGGCGTTGCAGATCGAGCAGGTACAAAGTCTGCGTGCGTGCAGCCAGGCGCTTTTGCACGCGCACATGTTCCAGATAGCGCAGCATCTCAGGCGACAGCGTCTGCTGTGCCTGCTCTGACTCGTCGCTACCGGATGCCATGCAAGCCTTCAGCGCAGGCGCGAGAGCACGCTCGCAGCCACCTCGCCAATGCGTTCGAGCAGATCGGTGCTCATGTCGGCATCAAAGCGCATCGGATCGGGTGAGCCCAGCACCAGCAGACCCCATGCTGGCTCATCGCCATTGATGGCGCCATCGCGCAGGGGCAGCAGCACCACCGACTGCACCTGGGCGCTGTCTGGCAGCCAGCCAGCGGGCTCCACACCCACATTAGGGCCGCAATACGGGGTCGAGAGCGAACCCGCAAAGCTGCGCGCATCGGCGCTGATGCCCTGCGCAAAGGGCTCGTTCAGGTAGGTCTCGGCCACATCCCACAGCCGGATGGCCACCTGGGGGACATCAAAATGGCGCGCAAGGCCCTCGGCAATGGCCTCGGGCAGTTGCACAGGATTGCGGGTCTTGACCACGTCGCAGGTCCAATGGTGAATGCGATCGATGGTGTGGTGGTTCTGGCTGCCATTGCGCATCATGTCCATGATGCGGTGCTCCAGGCCCTTGATCTTGTCGCGCAGCATCTCGGCCTGGCGCTCCTGCAGGCTCACAGTGCGGTTGCCATACGGGCTGATGATCTGCACGCCCGCCAGCACCTGGGCCTGGCGCTCAAAGAAATCAGGCGTCTGGATCAGAAATTCCGCAATGTCTTCTTCGGTGATCGGGGGAACCTGGTTATCCGTCGTCATGGTGTCTCTCGTCTCTCTTGGAACGTGTTTGCTGCATCTGCAGGCGCCGCCGTACCGCCTATGGCTTGCGGGTTCAGCGGCGGCCACTCAATCCGGAATGGTGATGCGGCCTTCAAATACCGTCGTGGCCGGGCCGGTCATCATGACCGGGTCGTTGGCATCGCCCGTCCAGGCAATTGTCAGCAAGCCGCCACGGGTCTGTACATCGACCGGGCTTTGCAGCAGGCCCTGCTCAATGCCAGCCACCACGGCAGCGCAGGCACCAGTGCCGCATGCCAGGGTCTCGCCCACGCCGCGCTCGTATACACGCAGGCGCACATGCTGCGCGTCCTGCACCTGCAAAAATCCCACGTTCACCCGCTCCGGAAAACGCGGGTGCAACTCCAACAGTGGCCCCAGCGCCAGCACAGGTGCCGTGTCCACATCATCCACCAGCAGTACGCCATGCGGATTGCCCATGGATACAGGGACTACTAAAACTGTAGCAGTCTGCGCCTGATCATCTACCGCCACGGGCCATTTCTTCGCATGGTGCTGCACCACCGGTGTCAGACCGCTGGTGTCGAAAGGTACTTCGGCGGGATCGAGGCGCGGCTGCCCCATGTTGACGGTGACACGGCCGTCGGGCATCAGCTCGGGAGCGATCACGCCTTTTTTCGTCTTTACGCGAATCGCCTTTTTGCCGGTGAGCCCCTTGTCATAGACAAAACGAGCAAAACAGCGCGCGCCATTGCCGCACTGCTCCACCTCACCCCCATCGGCGTTGTGGATGATGTATTCAAAATCGATCCCTGCTGCAGGCGCCGGGCGCACGGTCAGGATCTGGTCTGCCCCCACGCCGAAGTGACGATCGGCCAGGAAACGGTACTGGTCAGCGCGCAGGCCCAGCGGGCCCGCAGTCTCGTCCAGCACGACAAAGTCGTTGCCGGCGCCTTGCATCTTGGTGAAGCGGATTTCCATGCAGTCATTATCGCTGTCTGGCGCACTTCGGTACCGAAGCGGCGCATTTGCGCAATGCGTGTGACACCCAGGGAGCCAGCCAGGTTTGATAATGCCCCTATGACCCGCACCAGCCAGCTTCTCCACGCACAGCGCGAACCCGTGCCTGCGCGTGCCGCCGCAACCGTCCTGTTTTTGCGCGATGCGCCAGACCCACAAGGCGCGCCGGGCACCACGCGGCTGGAAGTGCTGATGTCGCGCCGATCCGACAAAGCCCGCTTTGCGGCCAACCACTATGTCTTTCCCGGTGGCTCGCTGGACGCCGAAGACCGGCTCCACCACGAGCAACTCGCCCGCCGCTCCACGCAGACTGCCGATGCGCTCACCTACGCCCAGGCTGCCATCCGCGAAAGCATGGAGGAGATGGGGGTGCTGCTGGCCCGCAACACGGATGGCCGCTGGGCAACGCAGGCGGAGGTAGCGCAGATCGACCGCAACCAGCCGCTCTTGCCGCAATGCGCCCGGCTGGGGCTGACCCTGGCGGCTGACGCGCTGTGGCCGCTGGCACGCTGGACGGCGGCACTGGAAATTCCCATCCGCTTTGACGTCCCCTTTCTCGTCGCCCGCATGCCCGAAGGCCAGACGCCTGTCACCGACGACGCCGAGCAGTTTGAACCACTGTGGTGCCACCCGGCAGACGCCCTGCTGCGCGCAGCCCAGGGCGAGATGACCTTGATGTTCCCCACCCAGACCACGCTGGAGCATCTGACCCGATACCCCAAGGTGCAGGCGCTGCTGGACGTGCTGCAGGCCTTGCCGGCCGGGCAGATGTTGTGGGAGACGCTGCCGCGCGGGGGGCTGGTGAATGGCAAGGTACAACGCTTCATGGAGCACCAGACCGTATACGGTGAGCTGGCCCTGGTCTGCCCCGATGGCCAATTGCACCATGCCGTAGGCTGGCAAAGCGAGCGGCCCGTGCCGCTTTTGAAGAATGTGATGCGCCTCACCGCCGACAACGGCGGCACCATGACCGGCCCCGGCACCAATACCTACCTCATCGGAGATCCGGCCACCGGTTACATCGTCGTCGACCCCGGCCCCAAACCCCAGGGCCAGGGCGACCCGCATCTGGCGCGCATCATGGCTGCCACGGGCGGCGACATTCGCGCCATCGTCTGCACCCATTCACACCCGGACCATTCCCCCGGCGCTGCCCCGCTGCAGGCGCTGGTGGCCCAGGCGGGTTTCGCCACCCCAGTGATCTGGGGCCTGCCGTCGGCCCCCACGGCGCGCGCTGGCAGCCAGTTCACGCCAGATCGGGAGCTGCCCGACGGCGCTACGCTGGCGCTGCGCCATCCCGATGGTGCCGCCCACAGCCACACTCTACGCGCCATCCACACCCCAGGCCATGCGGCCAACCACGTGTGCCTGGTGCTGGAAGAAGACGGCCTGCTGCTGAGCGGCGACCACATCCTCAACGGCAGCACCACCGTGGTCGATCCACCCGACGGCAACATGCGCCTGTACCTGGCGTCCCTGCAAAAACTGGCGAACGCCTGCGAGACGAGCCAGGTGGGCTTTATCCTGCCCGCCCATGGCTATGCGCTAGCGCGCCCGCTGCAGGTGATTCAAAAGCTGCACGCCCACCGCATGGCACGCGAAGCGAAAGTGAAGGCGGCCATGGCGCACAGCCCCGATGGCACACCGGAAGACTGGGTGGCCATCGCCTATGCCGATACACCGCAGGCACTGTGGCCCGTGGCCAAGCGTTCGCTGCTGGCGCACGTGGAGCATATCCGAGGGCTGTAACTGCCATCGCTAAAAAGCAAGGCTGCCAACGCCTTTCTGCATTGGATTCTGGATAGAAAACAGCTCAGTATCCAATACAGGCAAGCGCCGACAGCGCTCTTTTGACAGCCCACGACGCAAAGGCCATGCCTGCAGAAGCTACAGCTTCGGAATCCTGATCCGGCTGATCATCAGCGAGCCCGACAGCGCAAACAACAGCACCAGCGGGTGCAGCGTAAAGCCAGCAATCTTGACCGCCCCCAGCCAAAGATCGGCGCGCACGGCGCTCGTGGCGGCCGCCACTGCCAGCATCGCCACCAGCACGATCGAGGTCGGAATGGGCGTGCCCTCGAAATACTTCACCTTGCCCGACGGCCCCTCGGCCAGCTCCTCGGCAGTCACGTTGTAACGCGCAAGGCGTGAGACACCGCAGGCCACAAAAAAGCCCAGCACCACGCGGTCCCACAGGCCCTGCATGCCGCAGGCGTAGGCAATGATGGCTGGCGCTACGCCGAATGAGATCACATCAGCCAGCGAATCGAGCTCGCGCCCCATGGCCGATGATTTCTGGCGCCAGCGGGCGATCCGCCCATCCAGCACATCAAAGATCAATGCCGCCAGTACCAGCGCCGCAGCAAAGTAGATGTGACGCCGGTCTCCGGTCTCCAGATAGCTCATGGCCGAAAACAGCGCGCCCACGCCGCAGACCGCATTGCCCAGGGTGAACCAGTCCGCCAGATGGAACTCGCGGATCATCGAAAAACGTTTTACAGGACTCGTCATCACTGCATTATGAAAGCACTGCGGTGCGCTGCGACCACAATCAGGCTTCGTCGCCGTCGGTCATCTCTGCCACCGCCGTGATTGCATAGCCCTTCTCCTTGAGTTGGCGACCCGGCTCCTCGATACCGTACTGCGGCCAGCTGGCGACCGATTCATCAAGCTCCACATCACGGGCTTCGTCGTGCCAGTCGTAATTGGTGACTTCGCCAGGCAGCACGCGGCCGTGCGGCACGGCGAGATGAGAGAACTTGCCATCGGCTTCGCTGCGGCGAAAAACATCCATGCGCATAAACATTTCCTTGCTAAGGTTGAACTCCAGTTTTGAATCTAAAGCCCTGCGAAGACGCAGCTCGTAGGAAAAACCCCCACAAGGCCAGCATGCATCATCCGCCAATGCCCGAGCCCGTTCCTTTCGCATTGCATAGCCCTTAAAATAACCGGTTGTGCTTATCCGTCAAGCACAGATAGCTCCTTTTTGTATAGCAACCGGCTTTCATATGCCGTCTTGCTCACCCGCTGCACCATGCCCCTCCACGACCAGGACCCCGATCCGCACTCCATCCGCCTGTCCAAACGCCTGGCGACCGAGACCGGCTGCTCACGCGCTGAGGCCGAGCACTACATCGACGCCGGTTTTGTCACCGTGGATGGACAGGTGCAGGACACGCCGGGCGCCCGCGTGCGGCCCGACCAAGCAGTGGCTCTGCAGCCAGGCGCCAACCTCAAGCCCATCCAGCCGGTCACGCTGCTGCTACACAAGCCAGCAGGCTACAGCCTGCGCCTGCCGCAACCCGGGCGCGATACGCCCAGCGCCGCCAGTCTGCTCACTCCGGGTAACCTGGCAGATGTGGATACGCCGCAGCCCGTGCACCCACTACCGCGCCACTTTCGCCACCAGCAGTTTCTGCTGCCGCTGCCGCGCGCAGCCAGCGGCTTGGTCGTGTACAGCCAGGATCCGCGCATCATCCGCCGCCTGACGGAAGACGCCGATCTGGTGGAACAGGAATGCCTGGCCGAAGTGCGCGGCCAGATGGTGGAAGACGGAATCGCTTTGCTGGCCAAAGGCCTGTATGTAGAAGACGACCGGCTGCCACCCATCAAGGCCAGTTGGCAAAACGAAACCCATCTGCGCTTTGCCTTGAAGCGCGTGGCGCCAGAGTGGATTGCACCAGCCTGCACCGCACTGGGGCTGGAGCTGGTAGCCCTCAAGCGCTTGCGCATCGGTCGGATATCGCTGGGTAAGCTCCCGGAAGGACAGTGGCGGTATCTGCAGGGATTTGAACGGTTTTAGTGCGGTTTCATGCACCAGTCTGCTCAAGGCTGCTGCTTAGAATTGCGGGCATCTTCTTCCATAACCACCGGCCTCTTCATGTCTTCTGCCCTACCTCCCTGCCCCCAGTGCCAGTCCGAGTTCGTCTACGCCGACGGTCCCTTGCTGATCTGCCCGGAATGTGCCCACGAATGGCCAGCCAACGCCAGCCCGGAACCTGAAGAGGAAACCCAGGTCGTCATCAAGGATTCGGTAGGCAATGTGCTGCAGGACGGCGACAGCGTCACCGTCATCAAGGACCTCAAGCTCAAGGGATCGTCGCTGGTAGTGAAGGTGGGGACCAAGGTGCGCAACATCAAACTGGTAGATGGCGACCACGATATCGACTGCCGCATTGACGGTATCGGCAACATGCAGCTCAAATCGGCTTACGTGAAAAAGGCGTGACCGGCTTTTGGGCAAGCGCTGCACCCCGCGCGACAGCTCTGCCTGACTCATGACGCCTCTTGCACTTGCTGCGCAGGAGCGAAGATGCAAAGGCTCCCAGCCCTGACGCATGATGGATTGCGAAGCAAATCGCGCATCTCCATTCAGCGCCATCTGCCGTTTTCATCGCAAGAAAAGAAAAGCGGCCCTGGTACACACCAGGGCCGCTCTCTTTTGCAAGAAGTGTGAAGTCTGCCGATAAGCCGGATTCTGTGCACCCGGGTTACCCCAGGCGTGACCGCCATTACTCTGGGCCGGGTGTCACCACCACGGCTCGACGCTACCTACCCGCCAACTCTGCGGAACCACATCAACGCTGGCCTACTTGGTATTGCTGCGCGTAGAGATTGCCCGTTTCACCCCGGGTGGTTTACCTTGCGGTACGCCCCCCGGACTCGTCTCTGTTGCTCTGATCCTCACCTCACGGTGGGCAGCCGTTAGCTGCTACGCTGTCCTGTGCAGTCCGGACGTTCCTCCAGTGCGGCCTTTCGGCACTTGCACCAGCGGCGGTCTGGCAGGCTTCACAGGGTGCATTATCCCACGCGCGGGCACTGTTTCAGATGCATTGCATGTTCGTTATTGAAGCACGGCAGCCTGCAAGCCAGCCTTCATGCAAACTGCCTGGGCGCTATAGAGCCATAGAAATAGCCAGCAAAACCGCCCTTCCGGAAGACGATGTGCCAGGTTTGCACCTTGCCTTCGCACCCGCTCATCGCCCGTCTTCCATCGCAGCACAAGCTTGGTCGGTGTCTGGCGATGAGGCATCACTGTTTTTAACGCTGGCAGGCAGATCCAGAGTGAAGACGAGGCCGCCGCCTTCGGACAGAGAGGCATTCAGATTGCCACCGTGCAGCCGGGCGATCGCACGGGCCAGGTACAGGCCCAGGCCCGAGCCTTCGCTGGCGCCGCTGCGAGCGCTGCGGTAGAAGCGTTCAAACAGCAACGGTAGCTCTTCTGCGGCGACACCTGCGCCGTAATCACGCACGGAGCAATGCAACTGGTCTCCATCGCGCGCCAGCAGCAGATCAAGAGGGCTACCTGCGGGAGTGTATTTGCAGGCGTTGGCCAGCAAGTTGTGCAGCAGATGGATCAAAAGCTGTTCATCACCCGCACAGACAAAATCCGCAGACGGTCCGCTGCATTCAATATTGATCTCGCGCCCATCCAGCATGGGCTTGTTGCTATCCACAACATAGTGAACAAGCGCTGCCAGGTTGAGCGGCCGGGCCTGCAGCTGGATACCGCCCCCTTCCAGCTTGACGCTGGTGAGCACACTGTCGAGCAGCCGTGTCAGCCCTTCGACCGTATGCCGGGTCTGGCCCATGCGCTCCAGCACCTGTTCAGCCTGCTCCCCGCCGCTGCGGCGAGCCTGGCGCATCAGCCGCTGTGCGGTGGAATCGATCACCGCCAAAGGCGTTCGGAACTGGTGCGACACCAGCGAGACGAAGTTGCGGTAGGTTTCGGTTGCGCTCTGGGCTCGGTGCAGATCATGGATGGTCTGCTGCAGAGCATCGCGCTGGGCTGCAATGGTGCGGGCATTGGTACGCTGGCGCTGCAGAGCCGCCACCACTTGCCACATCAGCCAGCTGCCACACAAAGCCACCATGCCGATGGCGGCAAAGGCCGCCTTGATCCAGTGCTCCAGTTGGTCCAGGCGCCGGCTTTTCTCTTCCCTCTCGCGCAGCATGACCTGGTTTCCCGCCGTCGTGAGCACCGCAATCAGCGTGCGCAGCTCTTGCTGGGCAACAGGATTGTCCGTGCCAATCAATAGCTGCAGCAAATCCACCTGCTCGAACGCCGCCATGGCAGGCAACAGTGCATCCAGCTGCCCATAGTGCCGCAGAATGCGGCGCTGCGGGCCGTCGGTCAGCAGCGACAGGCGACTGTGCAGCAAGTCAGCCTGCAAATGGATGTCTTCCGCATCGGTCTGCTGCAGACGCAAACGCGCCAGATCGCGCTCCAGCACCGTTGCCTGGTGCTGAGCCTGCGCCAGCGCCCAGACCATGTTTTCACCTTCGCGCTGGCTCAACTCCCGGTGCAACACCAGCAGTTGCCAGACCACCACCAGGCTGCCCGCGAAAAACAGCACCGTTGCAGCCAAAGTCAACCGGTACTGAAGGCCACGGCGCATGGACAGATCAGGCATGGCAGGCTCCGTCTCAGTTCAACGCCGGCGGGGATGCACCCAGCGCAGCCGTCAGCAATACGGCCACCAGCTCTGCCTGGCGACCCGTCTGGGTTTTGGCAAACATGTTGCGCAGATGAAAGGCCATGGTGCTGGCACTGACTTGCAGCTGCGCACACATCTGCTGCTTGCTCATGCCGTCCACCAACAGACGGGCCACCTGCGTTTCAGCAGGGGTCAGCGCAAAACGGCGCGCCAGTGCCTCGGCACTGGGCTTGACGGATTGCTGCAGGCCGTTGATGAAGAGCGCAAAGCGTTGGTCGCGCGAGTCCGGAGCTCCTTCGCTGCACTCCCCTTCACCGCTATCTTCCCTGGCCGAGAGGGATTGGATGGACAGGCACCAGTAGGGAGGGCCGCCAGGAATGGCAGGCACATCGAAGCTGGCCGATTCCTGCCGACCGCGCAGAAACTGGCGCAACCCAGGGTGCTGCGCCAGCACCTGGCGCAGCACTACCTGCCCTGCTGCATCGATCACCAGTGGACTGCTGTGTTGTGCATCGCCATGGCACAGCGCATAGGCCTGCCGGTTGGCAAACTGAATCGCCAGATGGCCATCGCAGACCACGGCGCAATGGCCCAGGCTGTCAAGCACACCGTGCCAGTGCCTGTGCGCCTCGTCCAGGCTGCGCTGCAAGGCATCACGTTGCAGGCGCTGGAGGCGTTGCACCTTGGCGAGCCGGGCTGCCACGGTGGCAAGCAGCAGGTCGTAATCCACTGGTTTGACGAGGTAGTCATCCGCGCCCGCACGCGCGCCACGCAGCACATGCTCACGATCGCTGAGCGCCGTCAGCAGCAGAAATGGAACGCTGGAATGCGCGTCCGTCTCGCGCAGCTCGGCCAGCAGGTCCAGGCCACTCTGGCCGGGAAGGCCGACATCGCACAGGATGAGCGAAGGCTTCATCCGCGAGAGAACAAGCAGCGCGGCAGGCACATCGGGAACGCCGATGGCCTGGTAGCCCGCTTCTTCCAGTTCATCGCACAGATCGCGCAGCAGCAACGGCTCATCCTCCACACACAGGATCAGCGGACGGCGAATGGCTTTGAGCATGCTGGGCTCTTGCGGGTAACGCTTACGGGGCATCACTGACGATCAGTTGGCTCAGCTGCCAGGCCCAGCGATGGTCATATCTGGCATCCTGCAGCACGGTGTCGCTGTCTCGTGGATAGATGATCCACAGCGGCCCTTTGTCTCGTCGCGTCAATGCCTTGCCGTCCATGCTGAAAGCCAGCACCACGGGCCAGCGCTGAAAATCCTGGGCAGGAATACGCACGGTATAGCCATTGAGCGCCTGGGCTTGCACCACCATTGCCGGAGTGATGCGCACCCCGGCAGCTTCCAGCACATCGCGCGCCAATGGCCCGGTAAAGCGCGACACGCCATCGGTCCAGGGGGTTGCAGTGGCGGTGGTTCGCTGGGGTAGCGCAGCGAGCTGCTCCGCACTCAGGCGCATGACAGCGCCACGGAATTGCACACTGAGCGCGCCTTGCGGCTGCAAGCCACCAGAACCCGCAGCCATATCGGCACCCACAGTGCCTTGTGCCCATACCGGCTGCACGCATACCAGCAAAAAACCGCGAAGCAGACAGCTGCGCAGCGCGGGCCGGAACGTGGGAAAGCGGGGGATTTCTGCAGGGGCTGGCATGCTCTGTCTCTCCTTGCCAGCGCCGGAGTGCTTGGCGCATGGTCTGAGGCTCAGATACTGCCGTGTCAGAAACATTTGGTAAATAGTCCAAATGTACTAACGGGCCCCACTCGAAACGAGCGTTTTCACCAAAAAGTCTTTATTTGATCTTGGTATTTAAAAATGTAAGCGCATACAAACAAATCAAGAAAATTCAGACATCCGAGACCAGTTCGCGCCGGAACTGCTCGGGAGTCATACCGGTTTCCCGGTGGAACATGGCGATGAAAGCGGAAGCCGTGCTGTAGCCCAGATCAAAAGCGATTTCCTGCACCGTACGCCCCTGGCCCAATGCCTCCACCGCGCACAGATGACGCAGGCGCTGGCGCCATTCGCCCAAAGCCATGCCCAGTTCGCGCTGGCAGTGGCGCGCCAGGGTGCGCTCGGTCATGTGAGCCTGCCGCGCCCATTCGGCCACCGAACGGCGGCTTCCCGGATCCGCGCGCAGGGCATCCAGCACGCCCGCCAGCGCCGCGCTGCTGGGCGAGGGCAGAAAGCTGCCTTCAAAGCGCGCCTGGCACAGCTGATCGACCAGCGCCTGTGCGAGCCGCAGGTCTTGCGGTGAGCCAGGCACCTGCACCTGGCGCTCGGCAAAATCCGCCAGAATGCTGCGCCCTATGGGGCTGATGCGCAGAATGCAGGCCTGTTGGGGCAACACATCGCACAGCGCAGGCTGCACGTAGAAGGAGCGGTACACCGCAGCGTGCTGTACATAGCAGCAATGCTCCTGGGCAGGCGGAATCCACACCCCATACTGCGGCGGCGCCACCAGATGCTGACCAGCGGTGTCGATGGACATGGTGCCGCAAGCGGTGTAGTTGAGATGGCCCAGGCGGTGGCTGTGCGGCGCTGCAAAACTGCCTGCTGCAAATTCGTCATAGCGCACCAGATAGGGGCTGGTGACGCTTTCCACATCAAAAATCGGCAAGGAGTGTGCGGCGTTGGCAGAGGGCATGGTCAAAAAAAGAGAGCGACACGATAGCTTGTCCGAAGCATGGCATGGTTTGTCCGAATTCAGCTATACCTCTCAAATCAGCCACAGCGATGATAGGGGCAGTGGAAAGCAAACAATGAACTATCTCTACCCTCTTTTTGCCGTGCTGATCTGGTCAGCCAATACCGTCGTCAGCAAACAATCGGCCGGCGCGATTGCGCCTACGGAAATCGGCTTCCTGCGCTGGGTGCTGGCGGTGCTGATCGTCACCCCGTTACTGCTTCCGGCTGTGTGGCGCAACCGCGCCGCCGTTCGCCAGCACGCCTGGCAGATTCTGGTGCTGGGCCTTTTGGGCATGGTCGTCTACCAAAGCTGCGCCTACTTTGCCGCGGGCTACACGACAGCCACGCACATGGGCATCATCCTCACCCTCTCCCCCATGCTGGTACTGGCCATCTGCGTGGGCCTGCTCGGCCAGCCGCTGACCATGGGCGGTGCGCTGGGCGCCGTGCTGGCCTTCGGCGGTGTGCTGCTGGTCGTGAGCGAAGGACACCCCGGGCAGCTGCTGGAGCAAGGCCTCAACCGTGGCGACCTGCTGATGCTGCTGGCCTGCGCAGCGTACGCGGTCTACAACGTACTACTCAAGCGCTGGCACATGCCTGCCATCAGCAGCTGGCAACTGCTGTACCTGCAGATGGTGGTGGCCATGGTTGCGCAGTTGCCAATCTACCTTGCATCGCCCAAGATCGGCATCAACGCGCACAACTGGTACATGGTGGCCTATGCGGGCACCATGGCGTCCATCGTGGCGTCGTGGATGTGGATGACGGCTGTGGTGCGCCTGGGGCCCAGCCGGTCGATCATGTTCTTCAACCTGACGCCACTGTTCACCGCCTTGATTGCAGCCGCCTGGGCCAAGGAACAGCTGCAGACCTATCTTTGGATTGGCGGCGCGCTCACCATCCTGGGCGTGGTGCTGGCAGAGCGCTGGAAAACACCCGTGCGGCTGGCCCGATCCGCCGCTGCAAGCACTACATCAGGTTGAGGATGCTGTAGCTCATCAACATGAGCAGGCAGACCACCGCCACCAGCATCAGCCACGGCGCCCAGCGCCGGGACCGCCACGAAAACCCCACCAGCAGCGCCACACAGCAGACAAAAAGCGCCACCATGGTTTGTTGAAATGTGAGCATGTCGTCCCCCCTCTTTCAGCGTTCAGATCGTTGCATGGTAATCGGCAGCGCGCCAGCTGGCCCCGGTACAGCCCAACAGCGCATCTCGGAATATTGATATTCCATCCAGGAACATGAACTCGTTCACAATGGTCTTCGGTTTTTCGTCTCATCGACTTGCGCAGGAGGTTCCATGAAGTTCGACAACATTTTGCAAACCATCGGCAATACGCCTTCGATTCACATCAACCGCCTGTTTGGCGCCAATGCGAATGTCTGGATCAAATCCGAGCGCAGCAACCCCGGCGGCTCGATCAAGGACCGCATTGCGCTGGCCATGGTGGAGGATGCGGAGAAATCCGGAGCGCTCAAGCCCGGCGGCACCATCATCGAGCCCACTAGCGGCAATACAGGCGTGGGCCTGGCCCTGGTAGCCGCTGTCAAAGGCTACAAGCTGATCCTGGTGATGCCGGAGAGCATGTCGATCGAGCGCCGCCGCCTGATGCTGGCCTACGGCGCGACCTTTGACCTGACACCCAAGGAAAAAGGCATGAAAGGGGCCATCGCCCGCGCCGAAGAGCTGGCCGCCAGCACCCCCGGCGCATGGATTCCCCAGCAGTTCGAGAACCCTGCCAACGTCGCCGTGCACGAGCGCACCACCGCGCAGGAGATTCTGGCGGACTTTCCCGATGGCCTCGACGCCATCATCACCGGCGTGGGCACCGGCGGCCATCTGTCGGGCGTCGCTCACGTGCTCAAGGCCAAGTTTCCCCAGCTGAAAGTATTTGCCGTAGAGCCGACTGCCTCACCCGTCATCTCGGGCGGCGCGCCGGCCCCACACCCGATCCAGGGCATCGGCGCCGGCTTCATTCCGCGCAACCTCGATACCAGCGTGCTGGATGGCGTGATCCAGGTCGATGCCGAACCCGCACGTGAATACGCCCGCCGCGCCGCGCGCGAAGAAGGCCTGTTCGTGGGCATCTCGTCCGGAGCCACGCTGGCGGCCATTGCGCAAAAGCTGCCAGAGTTGCCACCCGGAGCCAAGGTGCTGGGCTTTGCCTACGACACCGGCGAGCGCTACCTGTCCGTCGAAGGCTTTTTGCCCGCCTGACAGGGCGCCCTGGCCGCGCATGAAAAAAGCCGCTCTTGTGAGCGGCTTTTGGTTTTATGGAGCAGGACAAGGCTTACTTCGCAATTGCAACACCGCCAGCGGCCGTTTCTTCCTCTACCGCCGCCTCTACCTGGCGTACACGCGACTTCTTGCGCCACGCAGACCAGGTCACGGCCAACAACAGCAATGCGCTGATACAGACGAAGGTGGCGCTGATGGGGCGCTGTATGAAAATCATCATATCGCCCCGCGACAGCAAAAGCGCGCGGCGGAAGTTCTCTTCCATCATCGGCCCCAGCACGAAGCCCAGCATGATGGGTGCCACCGAGAAATCGAGCACCATCAAAATAGCGCCGATGATGCCGAACGCCAGCACTTCCCAGATATGGAACAAGCTGTTCTGCGTGGTGAACACCCCCACCGCGATGAAGAACATGGCCGACGGGAACAGGTACTTGTACGGAACAGCCAGCATCTTCACCCACACGCCGATCAACGGCACATTCAGGATCATCAGAATCACATTGCCAATCCAGAAGCTGGCAATCAGACCCCAGAAGATATCCGGATGCTCGGTGATCAGTTGCGGGCCGGGCTGGATACCCTGGATCAGCAGCGCACCCAGCAGCAGTGCCATCACAGCGTCGCCCGGAATGCCCAGGCTCATGGTGGGGATGAAATCAACCTGCGTCTTGGAATGCGCAGACGCCTCGGGAGCCGCCACGCCCGCAATCATGCCGGTGCCGAACTTGCTCGGGTCCTTGGCCACTTTCTGCTCCAGCGCATAGGCGATGAAGGTGGTGATCGTAGGGCCCGTACCAGGCATCGCGCCAAACAACGTGCCCACTGCCGTGCCGCGCACCATGGGCCAGAAAGCCTCCTTCAGCTCTGCCATTGAAGGCCGCATGTCGCGGATGCGCATCTTGGTGTTGCTGGTGATCGCCTTCATCTTGTTCACGTTCAGCAGGAAGTCTGCAATGCCGAACAGGCCCATGGCCACGGCCACCATCTCCAGACCATCACTGAGATCCGGAATATCGAACGCAAAGCGGAAGGTGCCGCTATTCACGTCCGTACCGACCACACCGCACAACAGACCGAACAAGGTCATCGCCACGCCCTTGAGCGGAGAGCCGCGCGACATGGTCGAGCCCGCCAGCAGGCCCAGCAGCATGATCGAGAACAGCTCTGCGGGGCCAAACTTGAAGGCAATCGTCGTCAGCAGCGGTGAGGCGAAGATCATCACGATGATGCCGACCGATGCCGCAAAGAACGAACAGATCATCGTGATGCCCAGCGCCGTTCCACCCCTGCCCTTCTTGGTCATCGGGTAGCCGTCCAGGCAGGTCACCGCATGCGGCGGATGCGAGGGCAGGTTCAGCAAAATGGCGCCAATGGCTCCACCGTACTGCGAACCATAGAAAATCCCCGCCAGCATCAGAATGGCAGGCACGGGATGCATGGTGTAGGTGAGTGGCAACAGGATCGAGATGGCCGACAGCGCGCCCATGCCCGGCAACACGCCGATCAGGTTGCCCACCAGCACACCAAAGAACGACCACATCAGGTTGTGGCCCTGAAAGGCAATGCCAAAGCCGTACCAGAGGTCTTGCAGTGATTGTCCCATGGCTCACATCCCCCACTTGAAGAGCGGCATCTGCACCTGCAGCGCCCACCAGAAGATCACCACCGCCACGATCATCATCGACATCGCCAGCACAAAGCTCGCAATCACACTGTTGTTGCGGTCGCCCAGTGCACTGATGAAGACAATGGCGAAGGTCGCGGGCAACAGGCCCAGGTACTCGCCACAGAAGTAGAACGCCACCGTCCCCAAAATGATGCAGACCGCGCCGCGAAAATCCGGAATGTCGTGGTTATGGCCTACCAGGGCGGCCTCGCCTCCGCTCGGCTTCTTCTTGGCAGTGAGTGCGATCAGCACGCCCGTCAGCGCCAGCAGTACACCGACCGCAAAGGGGAAGTAACCGGGCCCCATATGGTCCAGCGAGCCGATGTTGTAATTGCGCGCAGCGTAGGCAGCGCTGCCCCCGACCAGCACCATCAAGGCGCCGCCGTAGTAATCCTTGTTGTAGCTTTTTTTGCCGGAGCTCATGACAGCTCCCTGGCGGGTAACCCCCGCAATTGCGCCGCGTGCGGCGCCGACCATGCATGCAGCATCTTCGTCTCCTTTTTGTTGCAGTTTCGTTGGAAAGTCTAGAAAACGAAGCTTCCAAACTGCTGCCAAAAACGGAGCCGATCCTCAAAATACGTGTATCTACGTAGAAATTGTCAGTTTCATGAAAGCTTTTCTGGCACTGACTGGGCCAGTGGCAAACGTATGTAGACGCTCAACCCGCGGCCGCCTTCGCCATCTGCCAACAGCACCTCACCATGCATGCGTCGCGCATAGGCGCGCGCAATGGCCAGCCCAAGACCAGAGCCGGTAGTCTGCATATCTGCAGCGCCGGATGGCAATCGCTCAAACCTCGCAAACGCGCGCTCACGGTCTGCAACAGCGATTCCCGGGCCGTTGTCCTGCACCAGTATTTGCACCTGCTCGGCCTGCACCTGCACCAGAACACTGATTCGGCCGTCTGCCGGGGTATAGAGAATGGCGTTATGCACGATATTGGCCAGCAACTCGTACAAGGCATTGCCGCTGGCTGTGACAGGAGCAACGGGTTCAGGCGCACCTGGTAGCGCATCGTCCGGGTCAAAATCTTCGCCACGCGCATCGACAAAACCCAGGTCCTGCTGCTTTTCCAGCGCCAGCGGCAAATGTGCCAGCACCACCTCACGCGCGACTGCGTTGGCATCACAGTACGGGGGCTGCGGTGCCTCCTGAACAGGCTGGCTGGCATTGGCCAGGGCGAGCAATTGCTCCGCAACCCGGCGGCTGCGCTGCAGTTGCTGCCGCATGCTCAGCAGACTGGCGCGAATAGCTGCGGGGTCACTCTCGCGCAACGCATAGCCAGCCTGCGTGGTCATGATGGCAAGCGGTGTGCGCAGCTGGTGTGAGGCATCTGCCAGAAACTGCCGCTGCGCCTGTAAGGCATCGCGCTGCTGTGCCAGGTGTTCGTTCATCGCATCGACCAGAGGCCGCACTTCGGCAGGAACATGGCTCGTATCCAGCGGCTGCAGGTCATCGCTGCCACGCTCACGAACGGTACGGCGCAAGGCCTGCAAAGGCCGCAATCCCCAGCCAATGCCAAACCACACCACCAGAATCAGCACCACCAGGGTGCGTGCATCACGCCACAGCGTCTCCCACACCAGGTCTTGCAGCACGCCGCTCACGCGTCTGGTGTCTTGGGCCGTCTGGATCAGCACACGCCACTCCTGACCATCACGGTCATGCACGACCCGCAACAGGGCAGCGATGCGCACCGGCTGGCCCTTCACATTGGCGTTGTAGAAACGGCGGTCACCATCGGCACCATGCATGAAACCGCTCGAAAGCTGGCCAGCAGCATCGGGAGGCGACGGAAACGAGGCAGCCCCCATCAGTACGCGCTGGCGGCTGCCATCGGGCGCCTGCATTGCAACGCGCAAATACTTGTGCTGGCCGTTGACGGCTTCAAACATTGAAATGATGTGAAATGGCGCCGTGAGCGTGACTGCCCCGTCTTCGTCCCAGCCCAGGCTGTCGGCCAGCGCCTGGGCGGGCTCCAGCAGGCTTTGGTCATAAGCCCTGTCAAGCTCACGCCTGAGGCTGGCCGAATCGCGCCAGCTGTCGAATACAAACAGACCGACCAACACCGGCACCAGCACCCACAGCAGCCGCCAACGCAGCCCGCGCCAGTTCATGGCGCAACCGGGCCACTCAGCAGATTCTGGGTAGGCTCCAGCATATAGCCCAGCCCACGCACCGTGACGATGTGCACATCGCTGCCCGCCAGTTTACGGCGCAGTCGGTGCAGCACCTGCTCAATGGCATCGGGGCCAACCGCGCTCTCCTGCGGAAATACCTTGGCCGCCAGCCGTGCCTTGCCCACGGGCGCGCCGATGCGCGCCACCAGGCCTTCCAGCGCCGCATGCTCGCGCGGTGTCAGGCTGAGCACAACATCGGCCAGCCAGAAAGTGCCATGGTTGCCGTCATACCGCAGCGATCCACATTCCACCTGCGGTTGCGCCCTGCCCTGGCTGCGCCGGTGCAACGCAGCAAGCCGCGCTTCCAGCTCCGCCAGCTCAAAGGGTTTGGTCAGGTAATCATCCGCGCCACGGTGCAGGCCTTCCACGCGGTCTTGCACCGCTCCCTGGGCGGTCAATACCAGCACCGGCACGCGATTGCCTCGGGCGCGCACGGCAGACAGCCAGTCAAAGCCATGCTGGTCAGGTAGTTGCAGATCCAGCACCACCACATCAAAGCTGCCATCCTGCAGCAATGTGGTGGCCAGCGCTGCGTTGTGTGCGTGCTCGACGCTGATGTTGGACTGCTTGAGCGCCCGCGCCAGCCAGTTCGCCATTTCCAGCTCGTCTTCAATCAGCAGTATGCGCATGTTGGTCTCTTAGACTTCCGGAGGAGATCGCAATCCCCCCCGCATTAACCCCCGCATCATACGGCGGCGCACACACTGGCGCCGATTCTCATCATTCCGCAATGGGCTCCGGCACCCCGGGAGAAGGAACCGGCGGCGGTACAGGCTGCGGTGGCGGGTCTTGTATGGGCGGCTGGCCCGGGTGCTTCGGGTCTATGGTCATCATGTGTACCTCGGCTGCATCGCAAAACGGGCTCTCCATTGTGCCCACAATGCAGCGCTGCGCCCTGTCAGCCAGCAGCGCAGCCTGAGAAGCCACCAGACCCTACCCTGCGCACTTTAGGTGCGCGCCAGCACGGGAGCCAGCGCCTTGCCGGTGTGCGTGCCAATCTGAACCAGATCTTCCGGCGTGCCCGTGGCCACAATGCGGCCACCGTCTTTGCCGCCTTCCGGACCCAGGTCGATCACCCAGTCCGCTTCAGCAATCACATCCAGATCGTGCTCGATCACCACCACACTATGGCCACCATCGACCAGGCGGTGCAGCACCTTGATGAGCTTGTCCACATCTGCCATGTGCAGGCCGACGGTGGGCTCATCCAGCACGTACAGCGTATGCGGCACCTTGTTGCCACGGCGGGTGATGTCGTCACGCACCTTGGTGAGCTCGGTCACCAGCTTGATACGCTGGGCCTCGCCACCGCTCAAGGTGGGCGAAGGCTGGCCCAGCGTCAGGTAACCCAGGCCTACGTCCTTGAGCAGTTGCAGCGGGTGCGCAATGCTGGGCATGCTGGCGAAGAATTCGACCGCCTCGTCCACCTCCATCTGCAGCACCTCGCCAATGCTCTTGCCACGCCAGGTAACCGCCAGTGTCTCGGGATTGAACCGCGCGCCATGGCAAATTTCGCAAGGCACCTTCACATCGGGCAGAAAGCTCATCTCGATGGTGCGCATGCCCTGGCCTTCGCAGCCAGGGCAGCGTCCTTCGCCGGTATTGAAGCTGAAGCGCCCGGCAGCGTAGCCACGGGCCTTGGCCTCCAGGGTTTCGGCAAAGAGCTTGCGGATGGTGTCCCAAAAGCCGATGTAGGTGGCCGGGCAACTGCGCGGCGTCTTGCCGATGGGGGTCTGGTCCACTTCCAGAACGCGGTCAATGCCTTCAAAGCCTTGCAGGCCCGTGCAGCCCACCAACGGCGGCGCCTTGCCTGCATCCATTTCATCACGCCCAGCCTTGGTGGAGCGCTGGCCTACCCAGGCCGCCACATTGGTGAGCAGCACATCGCGCGCCAGCGTGGATTTGCCCGAACCCGACACGCCCGTGACCGCCACCAGCCGCTTGAGCGGCACACGCACATCCACACTCTGCAGATTGTGCAGCTTCGCGCCCAGCACCGTCAGCCAGTGCAGCGGCGCAGAGTCATCCGCGCGCGCTGGTGCCGCCAGAGCTGCATTGGCCTGTGCGCTGTCAGCAGCCAAAGCGGCGGCGGCATCTGCAGCCATCTGCTTTTTCGTGCGCTTTTTCGGCTTTGCGCCTTCTTCATCTGCGCCTGCA
This sequence comes from Comamonas odontotermitis, assembly GCF_014207855.1. Classification (GTDB taxonomy): domain Bacteria; phylum Pseudomonadota; class Gammaproteobacteria; order Burkholderiales; family Burkholderiaceae_C; genus Comamonas; species Comamonas odontotermitis_A. The sequence continues at coordinate 162,303 of NZ_JACHKZ010000005.1, forward strand.
GCGATCAGCGCAGAAGTCGCCTCCACTGCTCCCGCCACCAGCCTGCGCGGCTGGAACGGATGCCGCATTGCGTGCAACAGGTAACGGCCGGTTTGTGAATCGGCAGCAGCCATCACATCAGCGGCAGAGCCTTGTGCCACCAGGTGGCCACCACGCTTGCCCGCACTGGGCCCAATGTCGATGATGTGGTCGGCGCGCCGGATGGTGTCTTCGTCGTGCTCCACAACGACCAGCGTGTTGCCCTTGTCTCCCAGCTTGTGCAGGGCATTGAGCAGGATATGGTTATCACGGGCATGCAAGCCAATGGTGGGCTCATCGAGCACATAGCACACGCCTTGCAGGTTGCTGCCCAGTTGCGCGGCCAGGCGAATGCGCTGCGCTTCGCCGCCCGAGAGCGTGGGCGCGCCACGGTCAAGCGTCAGGTAGCCCAGGCCGACTTCTTCAAGGAAAGCCAGGCGGCTGTGGATTTCGGGCACCAGATCGCGCGCGATGTCGCTTTCACGCTGGCTCATGCGCCCCGCCAACTGCAGGCTCTCCACCCACAGGCGCACATCGGTCACCGACAGCTGCGCAATGTCTGCAATCGATTTGCCGTGAAACAGCACCGCACGTGCCGTGGCATTGAGGCGCGTTCCCTGGCAGGCGGGGCAGGCGGTTTCACCCACATCTTCGGCCTCGGGCTCTTCAAAGCTCTGCTCGCGGCCCCGGTTGTCTTCGGCCATCACCGAATCGTCGTACACCTTGCGCTGCTCTTTGGTGAGCTTGACTCCGGTGCCCACGCAATCGGGGCACCAGCCGTGCTTGCTGTTGTACGAGAACAGGCGCGGATCCAGCTCGGCGTAGCTTGTGGCACACACCGGGCAGGCCCGCTTGGTGGAAAACACCTGCAGCTGGCCGATGGCGGCCGTATCCGCCCCCGTTTGCATGGCGGATTCGAGCGTATCGATGGCCGAGAGCACATGCAGCACGCCCTTGCCCAGCTCCAGCGCAGTGGTCAGCTTTTCGCGCAGCAGGGCTTCGTTGTCCGGGGTGATCTCGATGCTGGCCACCGGAAGCTCCACCGTGTGCTCCTTGAAGCGGTCCAGTCGTGGAAAGCCCGTGGTCGGCAGGAATTGGCCGTCCACGCGCAAATGCGTATAGCCACGCGGGCGCGCCCAATCGGCGAGCTCGGTATACACGCCCTTGCGCGCCACCACCAGCGGCGCCAGCAGGCCGATCAGTTGGCCGCGATACTGTGACATCAGCTGCGCGGCGATGCTTTCCGGCGTTTGCGGCTGCACGGCTGCACCGTCCTTGGTGCAATGCTGGATGCCAAGCTTGACGTACAGAAGCCGCAGAAAATGCCAGACTTCGGTCGTTGTGCCCACCGTGGATTTGCGCCCCCCACGCGAGAGCCGCTGCTCGATGGCCACGGTCGGCGGAATGCCGTAGACCGCATCCACCTCGGGCCGTCCCGCAGGCTGCACGATGGAACGTGCATAGGCGTTCAGCGACTCCAGATAGCGGCGCTGACCTTCGTTGAACAGAATGTCGAAAGCCAGGGTAGATTTGCCTGAGCCGGAGACACCGGTCACCACATTGAACTTGCCTCGCGGAATATCGACAGAGAGGTGCTTGAGGTTGTGCTCTTTGGCGTTGACGATTTCAATGGCATTTTTTGCCGTCTGCGCGCCGCTGGCATGCGTTTCCTGCTCCACTTTGTAGATCGCCTTGGCTTCCTGCACGCTGTGCGATTTCTCCAGCGCAGCGGCGGCGGTTCCTCCCGCCATGGCAACCTCGTAATCCCGCAGGGCCTGCGCGGTATGCGAGGTGCCGGATTTGCGTACCTCTTCGGGCGTGCCCTCGGCCACCACCAGGCCGCCTTTGTCGCCCGCGTCCGGGCCCAGGTCGATCAGCCAGTCGCTGGCACGAATCACATCCAGATTGTGCTCGATCACGATCAGCGAGTGGCCCGCCTCCAGCAGTTTGCGCAGCGCGCGCATCAGCTTGGCGATGTCTTCAAAGTGCAGGCCCGTGGTGGGCTCATCGAACAGGAACAGCGTGCCCTTCTTGGCCACCGGCTGCCTGGATTTGGATGCGCTCTTCGCAGCTTCGGCCAGAAAACCGGCGAGCTTGAGGCGCTGCGCCTCGCCGCCGCTGAGCGTAGGCACCGGCTGGCCCAGCTTCACATACTCCAGCCCCACATCCACAATGGGCTGCAGCGCACGGATCACATCGCGGTCCTTGGCAAACAGGGTGGCGGCTTCGCTCACCGTCAGCTCCAGCACATCGGCCACGGTCATCAAGCGGCCATCGCGCTCGATGCGCACCTCCAGAATCTCGGGCCGATAGCGCTGGCCATTGCAATCGGGGCAGCGCAGGTACACGTCCGACAGGAACTGCATCTCCACATGCTCGAAACCCGAGCCGCCACACGTTGGGCAGCGCCCATCGCCACTGTTGAAGCTGAACTTGGATGCGGTGTAGCCGCGCTGCTGTGACAACGGAGCCGTGGCAAACAGCTCGCGCACGGCGTCCCACGCCCCTACGTAGCTGACCGGGTTGGAGCGCGCGGTTTTGCCGATGGGTGATTGGTCTACAAACACCACATCGGCCAGATGATCAGCACCAAGCAGGCGCTCATGCGCGCCAGCCGATTCGGTCGGCTTGCCAAAATGGCGCATCAGCGCAGGCGCCAATACATCCTGGATCAGGGTGGACTTGCCCGAGCCCGATACACCTGTCACCACGACCATGCGCTGCAGAGGGAAATCTACCGAGACGTTCTGCAGATTGTGCTCGGTCGCGCCTTCCAGAATCAGACGCGGCGTGCTCTCGGTCACCATCCGCTTGGCACCCATGCCGACCTGCTTGCGCCCGCCCAGGTAGGCGCCGGTCAAGGTATCGGCCCTGCGCAGCTCGGCGGTGGTGCCGTCAAAAACAATCTGGCCACCCTTCTCGCCAGGGCCCGGGCCCATGTCGATCATGCGGTCGGCAGCAAACATCACGGCAGGGTCATGTTCCACCACCACCAGGGTGTTGCCCGCGTCGCGCAGACGCCGCATGGCCACAGTGATGCGTTCCATGTCGCGCGGGTGCAGCCCGATGGAAGGCTCATCAAGCACGAACAAGGTGTTGACCAGCGATGTACCGAGCGCCGTGGTCAGGTTGATGCGCTGCACCTCGCCACCGCTGAGGGTGCGGCTCTGGCGATCCAGCGTCAGATAACCGATACCTACATCGCACAGGTATTTGAGGCGGTTGGTGATTTCTTCATGCAGCAGTTTCAGCGCTTGCGCATCGCCATCGTTGCTGCGGCGGATGTCCATGCTTGCAAAGAAGTCGCGCAGGCGCTCGATGGGCAACAGCATCAGGTCGTGCAGGCTCAGGCCCGGCAAATTCTCCAGCTGCGCACGCGTCCAGCCAACGCCGTGCGGCATGAAGCGCTTGGCGGGCGGCAGGGCGACATCGGCATCCTGCTTGCTGCCCACGCGCCACAGCAGGCTCTCGGTTTTGAGGCGGGCGCCACCGCAGGTGGGGCACGGCGTATAGCTACGGTATTTGGACAGCAAGACGCGGATATGCATCTTGTAAGCCTTGGTCTCCAGGTATTCAAAGTAGCGACGAATTCCGTACCACTGGCGACTCCAGTTGCCTTCCTTGTAGCTCGCTTCGCCGTTGATGACCCAGTCCTTTTGCTCGGCCGTCATCTTGGCCCAGGCGGTGTCGCGCGGGATTCCGTGGGATTCGGCATGACGCATCAGATCGTCCTGAATCTCCTTCCAGGCGGGGGTCTGGATCGGTTTGATGGCGCCGGTGCGCAAGGTCAGCTTTTCGTTCGGGATAACCAAACCCCAATCCACACCGATTACCCGGCCAAAGCCCCGGCAGGCCTCGCAGGCACCCACGGCAGAATTGAACGAGAACATCGACGGTATCGGCTCGCGGTAGCGCAGGCCGCTTTCGGGGCAATGCAGCCCGGAGGAAAACCTCCACAGCACGGGCTCCCTGGCCTCGGCTGCCTCTTCGGCATCGGGCATGGTGTACACCGTCATCACGCCGCTGCCGCGCTTGAGCGCCACTTCAATGGCCTCGATCACGCGCGCTTTCTCTGCCTTGCTGATGCGGAAACGGTCGGCCACCACATCCAGCACCTTGACGCGCTCGGGCGCTGCATCGCCCTTGCCTGCCTTGGCGGCTTTGGTCTTGGCGGCATTTGCTTTCTTTTTGATAGCATCCTGCGCCTGGCTATTGTGCGCTGGAGCATCTATTTCACGTTCGGCCTGCACCTTGGTAAAGCCGCTGGCAGACAGCCACTGCTCCACCTGCTCGGCGCTGGTATTGGCAGGCAGCTCGACCGGGAAGGTGATCACGATACGTGGATCATCAGCCTGTGTGCGCGCCACCAGTTGTTCGTATATGGTCTCCGGCGTGTCGTGCTGCACCGGCAGTGCCGTCTGCAGATCAAACAGGTGGCCTGCACGCGCCACGAGCAATTTCAAATGGTCGTTCAGCTCCGTCATCGTGCCTACGGTGGAGCGGGAGCTGCGCACGGGGTTGGTCTGGTCGATGGCAATGGCTGGCGGAACGCCTTCGACCTTGTCTACGGCGGGCTTGTCCATGCGGTCGAGAAACTGGCGCGCATAGGCACTGAAGGTTTCGACATAGCGGCGCTGGCCTTCGGCATACAAGGTGTCGAACACCAGGCTCGATTTGCCCGAGCCGCTCGGGCCCGTCACCACCGTCAACTCACCCGTGCGAATGTCCAGATCCAGATTCTTGAGGTTGTGCTGACGCGCCCCACGGATGCGAATATTTTCCTGTGCCATACCGATGATTTACCCAGTAATACAGCGCACAGCCTGTCGCACACCCTCCAACACGCCAACTGACAACCCGCCTGACAAGCAGCGCGCAGCAACGCGAAGGCAGATCGGAATGCACAGCTGTACGAAACCTAAAACGCCAAGAGCAACCATTCTAGGGAGTTCGCTGGCATACGCCGAAGGCCCGCGCCATAGCCCTAAAAACCACTGTACATATTTACAGATTTATTGGCAGATGGCATCGTACGCTCCGGCGTCTGGGCATAAAAAAACCCGCATTCCTGCGAATGCGGGTTCTTGAGAATCGGCCTTCAGCCGCCCAGGCAAATTAGAAGTTGTGGCGCACGCCGACAGCGAAGGAGCTGAAATCAGCACCAGCAGTGCCAGTCATGTAGGAAGCACCAGCCTTGTTGTTGACCTTGGTGTAGTAGCCATACACCTTGGTACGCTTGCTCAGGTTGTAGTTGTAGCCCAGGGTGTATTGCAGCGCAGAGCTGTCTTCCACATTCTTCATCTTGCCGGCCTTGCCCACGTTCAGGTGGAACTCGTTGTTGCCGAGCAGGTAAGCGCCCGACAGGCGGTACGCAGTGCGGGTGCCGGTGTCAGAACCAAAGACTTGGTCAAAGCCCATGTTCTTGCTGCGCTGCACGTAGCCGCCCAGCAGGATGTTGGAGCCGATCTTGTAGAAGCCGCGAATTGCGAACTGCTGCGAGTTGTCGAGCTTGGTGTAGCCAGCGCCCAGAGCCAGAGGACCGTTTTCATAGTTGGCGGCCACATCGTACAGGTTCTTCTTGCCGAACTGCGCATTCTTTTCGTACAGGCCGGTCGCCACTTCCACGTTGAAGCCACCGAAGGTAGGCGTCTTGTAGGCAACACCGTTGGAGATGTAGGAAGGCGACTTGCCGTCGTTCGACACATAGGCGTAGAAAGCATCAGCCGACGAACCCGTGTCGTGGTTGTGCATGCTGATGTAGTCGGCCGTGGCGAAGTACGAGGAAGGAGTCCAGTGGCCCAGACGGATCTGGCCGAAGTTGCCCGACAGATTCACTTCGCTCTGGCGGTTAAAGCTCATGCCGCCGCCCGAATTGCCAGCACCGGTATCCGAAGCGAAGCCCGACTCCAGCACAAAGCCAGCCTTCAGGCCGCCGCCCAGGTCTTCGGTGCCCATAAAGCCGATACGCGACGAGTTGTTGAACAGACCCGTGGTGGTTTCGTCACCTGCCTTTTGGCGTTCTACCGTGGTATTGACACGGCCATACACTTGTACGCTGCTTTGGGCCAGAGCGGCAGTAGAGCCAGCAATTGCCAAGCCTGCAATCATCAGACGGTTCAGGGTGCGCATAGAGTCCTCGGGAGATGGGTTATTGAATTTTTCAGCATTGCATCAGCGGCAACTGCAGATACAGATTGACGCATTGCTTTGCATAGCTTGCAAATTTTAGAGGGAGGGTCTTCTGAAGACAGTGATTTGCCACAGTGTTTTTCGAAGAGTGACGCATTGCTACCACAGTTTGATGACATTCTCAGTGTTAACCATTAGAAACCTCCTCAACAACCTGTCGCAATAAAAACAGCGCTCGAAAGCGCTGTTCTTGCATGCCTCGGGAAGACGAGCCCGGGCCGTCATTGGAAAGCAGATCAGTCGTCTGCGTAAATGTCCACATCCTTGGTTTCGCGGATGAAGAGCGTGCCGATCACAAAGGTGATACCGGCAATGATGATGGGGTACCACAGCCCGTTATACATATTGCCGGTCTGCGCCACGATCGCGAATGCCGTGGTGGGCAACAGGCCACCAAACCAGCCATTGCCGATGTGATAGGGCAGCGACATCGATGTGTAGCGGATGCGGGTTGGGAACATTTCCACCAGCATGGCAGCAATGGGCCCGTACACCATGGTCACCAGAATCACCAGGTAAGTCAGCAGCGCCACCATCAGCACCTTGTTCATCTTGGCAGGGTCTGCCTTGGTGGGGTAGCCGTCCTTGGCCAGGGTTTCCGCCACGGCTTTCTTGAAAGCAGCGTCCTTGGCCTTCAGCTCATCGCCAGGTAGGCCCGCTGCGCTGTAGCTCGGAATCACGTTGTTGCCAATCTTGATGACCGCAGCCGTGCCAGCAGGTGCCGCTTCGGTTTCATAGCTCACCGAGTTGGCGGCCAGCAACTGCTTGGCCACATCGCAGGAGCTGGTGAACTTGGAGGTGCCGGTGGGGTTGAACTGGAAGGAGCATTCAGCCGGATTGGCCACCACGACCACCTTGTTCCTCGCCTGCGCCGCTGCCAGATCTGGATTGGCCGCTTCGGTCAGCATCTTGAACACGGGGAAATAAGTCAGCACCGCCAGCAGACAGCCAGCCATGATGATGGGCTTGCGGCCGATCCTGTCGGACAGCGAACCAAAAATCACGAAGAATGGCGTAGCGATCAGCAGAGCCACGGCAATCATCAGATTGGCGGTCACTGCATCCACCTTCAATTGCTGCGTCAGGAAGAACAGCGAGTAGAACTGGCCCGAGTACCAGACCACCGCCTGGCCAGCCGTCAGACCTACCAACGCCAGGATCACGATCTTCAGATTCTTCCACTGGCCAAAGGATTCCTTCAGCGGCGCCTTGGAGGTCTTGCCTTCTGCCTTCATCCGCTGGAAAGCGGGCGACTCCGACAAAGTCATGCGGATCCACACCGACACACCCAGCAGAACGATCGATACCAGGAACGGAATGCGCCAGCCCCAGTCGTTGAACGCAGGCTCGCCCATCGCGGTACGTGTACCCAGAATCACCAGAAGCGACATGAACAGACCCAGCGTCGCCGTGGTCTGAATCCATGAGGTGTAGGCGCCCCGCTTGCCGTGCGGCGCATGCTCGGCCACATAGGTTGCAGCGCCGCCATATTCACCACCCAATGCCAGGCCTTGCAGCATGCGCAGCACGATCAGAATGATGGGTGCGGCCACGCCGATGCTGGCGTAATTGGGCAGGATACCGACGATGAAGGTCGATGCGCCCATCAGCAGGATGGTGACCAGAAAGGTGTACTTGCGCCCGATCATGTCACCGAGGCGGCCAAACACCAGCGCGCCGAATGGCCGCACGATGAAGCCAGCCGCAAAGGCCAGCAACGCGAAGATGAAAGCAGAGGTGGGATCCAGCCCCGAGAAGAACTGCTTGGCGATGATGGCCGCCAGCGAACCGTAGAGATAGAAGTCGTACCACTCAAAAACGGTACCGAGTGACGACGCGAAGATGACCTTGCGCTCTTCCTTCGTCATCGGCCGTGCAGCTGCACTGGTTGCCATAGATGTCTCCTGAATTTTTTCTGTCGGAAGGGTGGACAACGCAACGGGGCATCGCCCGAGATGCACTATCCAAACGATTGCTGACTAACTCCTTACAAAAACATCTCACACCCAGTTACAAACATCTTTTTTTCATCAGGACTTACCCGCAGCCCCCTGCTGCAGATGCCAACAAGGGCTCGTTCGTAAGCGGTTCGTCAGTTGTAGTTTTCAGAATTCAATGCACGCAGCGATTCGATTGCTGCGATCTATGCGGCCTATTCATTGGAGACACAACATGAACGACCCTGTCGTTGCCAAAATCCAAGCCAATCCCAGATACCAGGAACTCAAACGCAAACGCAATGCCTTTGGCTGGACGCTCACCATCCTGATGCTGATCGTCTACTACGGCTACATCGGGCTCATTGCCTTTGACAAGGAGTTCCTCGCCAAGCCCCTGGGCACGGGCGTCACCACTCTGGGCATCCCCATCGCCCTTGGCGTGATCATCTTCACCATCGTCATCACCGGCATCTATGTGCGGCGCGCCAATACCGAGTTCGACGCCATGACACAGCAAATCCTGAAGGACGTGGGCCAATGAATATCCGCCATCTCACCCTCCCGCTCGCACTGGCTCTGGCGGGCGCAGCACACGCCGCAGGCGGCGATGTTGGCGAAACCGCCAAGCAGGCCACCAACTGGACGGCCATCGTCCTGTTCGTCGCATTCGTGGCCGGGACACTGTGGATCACCAAGTGGGCGGCGTCCAAGACGCGGTCGGCTTCCGACTTCTACACCGCAGGCGGCGGTATCACCGGCTTCCAGAATGGCCTGGCCATCGCAGGTGACTACATGTCTGCCGCCTCCTTTCTGGGCATCTCGGCCTCGGTCATGGCCAGCGGCTACGACGGACTGATCTACTCCATCGGCTTCCTCGTGGGCTGGCCGATCCTGACCTTCCTGCTGGCCGAGCGCCTGCGCAACCTGGGCAAGTTCACCTTTGCCGACGTGGCGGGCTACCGCTTTGCGCAAGGGCCGTTCCGCGCCTTTGCAGCCAGCGGCACGCTGGTGGTGGTGGCTTTCTACCTGATTGCGCAGATGGTCGGCGCCGGCCAGCTCATCAAGCTGCTGTTCGGCCTGGATTACTGGATCGCCGTGGTGCTGGTCGGGGCACTGATGATGATCTACGTGCTGTTTGGCGGCATGACGGCCACAACATGGGTGCAGATCATCAAGGCTTGCCTGCTGCTGGCGGGCGTCACCTTCATGGCACTCATGATCATGGCCCACTATGGTTTCAGCCTCGAAAAGCTGTTTGCTGACGGTGTGCGCGTCAAGACCGAGATCGCCACCAATGGCGGTGCGGCACCCGATCTTGCGGCCAAGCTGGGCCTGTCGATCATGGGGCCAGGCGGCTTCATCAAGGATCCGATCTCTGCCATCAGCTTTGGCATGGCATTGATGTTCGGCACATTGGGCCTGCCCCACATCCTGATGCGCTTCTTCACCGTGCCCGATGCCAAGCAAGCGCGCAAGAGCGTGTTCTGGGCCACCACCTGGATCGGCTATTTCTACATCGTTATCTTCATCATCGGTTTCGGCGCCATCACCATGGTGCTGACCAACCCTGAACTGGCCGATACGGCCAAGGGCGTGATCAAGGGTGGCGCCGGTACTGCCAACATGGCAGCCGTACTGGTGGCCAAGAGCGTGGGCGGCGATGTGTTCTACGGCTTCATCTCGGCCGTCGCCTTCGCCACCATCCTCGCGGTGGTCGCTGGCCTGACGCTGTCGGGCGCCTCTGCGGTCTCGCACGATCTGTATGCCACCGTGTTCAAGCACGGCAAGGCCGACAGTGCTTCAGAGCTGCGCGTCTCGCGCATCACCACCCTGGCGCTGGGCATCATCGCCGTGCTGCTGGGCATCGTGTTCGAAAAGCAGAACATCGCCTTCATGGTGTCGCTCGCCTTTGCGGTGGCGGCTTCGGCCAACTTCCCGGTCTTGCTGCTGTCGGTACTGTGGAAGGGCTGCACCACCCGTGGAGCCGTGATCGGTGGCTTCCTGGGCTTGATCTCGTCGGTGGCGCTCACCATCGTTTCGCCCTCGGTGTGGGAGGCGACGCTGGGCTATCCCAAGGGCTCGGCCTGGTTCCCGTACACCTCGCCCGCACTCTTCTCGATGACCATCGGCTTTGTCGGTGTCTGGCTGTTCTCGGTGCTCGACAAGAGCACCCAGGCTGCCAAGGAGCGCGATGCGTTCGCCGCGCAGCAGGTGCGCTCCGAAACCGGCCTGGGCGCTGCGGGTGCCTCCGGGCACTGACGGCACACATCGTCAGTCCACAAAAAAACCGGGCTTGCCCGGTTTTTTCATCTCTGGTCTTTGGCAACAAGGGCCGAATCAGGCGGGCTTGAGCCCCGATGGCCGGTTCGCGGCGCTGTCCCATTCATTGCCTGCAAACCATGCGTCGCCATTCAGGTAAGCCGTCAGCATCGGCAGGCCATCCAGCCCCCAGAACTGCTTGCCATCCACCGCCACAGCAGGCACGCCAAAAACGCCAGCAGCAATGGCCGCATCGGTATTGCTGCGCAACAGATCCTTGGCGCGTTGATCAGCGCCCTCGTCCGTCTTGATCTGCTCTGCCAGCGGCAACTCCAGCGCCTGCAGACGGTCGGCATCCAGTGCAGCAGCGCCACCCAGCCATACATGGCGAAAGATGGCATCAGCGGTAAAGCGGTTGATATGACCGTCACGGCTGGTACGCAGGGCCAGGCGTAACAATGGCAAAGGGTTGAACGGATGCTGCGCAGGCATCTGCAAGCCGCAACCGAGTGAGTGCCCCAGCCAGCTGACGTGGCGATAGGTCCACTCACGCTTGCCCGCAATGCCTGCAGGGCCCGGGTTGTTGTGCTGCTGCAGCAAGGCCCCCAGCAACACCGGCGTATAGCGCACATGCACGCTGTGGCCTTGCAACGCCTGTGGCAGCGCATGGAACGCCAACCAGGCATAGGGAGAGACAAAATCCAGATAAAAATCAACGGTTTTCATACGATTCCTTGCATGACGACGGTCGCTCGGGAATTCCTGGCCTGCCACATGAGGCTTTCTTAGCTTCCGGCCTCCGAGGCCGACTCATCCTTTGGCAGCGCACGTCCATCGTGGCCCAGGCCTGCGCGCGCCAGCAATTGCTGCCACATCTGCAAGCGGCCTGCGTTATCGGATTTGGACCAGGCACGGATCTCGTCAATCGTGCGGTAACACCCCAGGCACAGGCTGCGGTCCGCATTCATTTTGCAGACCGATACGCACGGCGAAGGCACCACATCGTCATACCCCGCAGCAAACGCGCCGCTGGCCCTTACCTGCTTGGTGCGCGCCGCCAAAGGCGCATTGGTGTAGACCTCGGCGAGCTTTTCATCCAACTCGGTCATGCCGCATCCTTCACCACGTCAGCCACCGGCGCGCCAGTCAGTTTTTCCAGATCCTGTGGAGCGAGCGAAAATACACCGTAGGGATGGCCTGCGGCAGCCCAGATCTGGGCAAAGCGATACAGATCGCGGTCGATCAGGGTGACCGGCTCGCTGGCGTGTCCCACGGGCGACACCCCGCCAATCGCAAACCCGGTGCGCGCCTTCACAAAATCGGCATCAGCCTTGCCGACCTTGCCAATCAACGCTTCCACCTTCTTTTCGTCCACGCGCCGGTCGCCGGAGGTAATCACCAGCACACAGGCATCATCGCTCTTGCGCCGGAAGATGATGCTCTTGGCGATCTGCCCGACGACGATTCCCAGTGCATCGGCGGCTTCCTGCGCCGTGCGCGCCGCGTCGTTGAGCATCTGCGGCGCATGCGGATGGCCTTTGTCCTGCAGCACTCTGGCGACACGCTGCACGCCTTCAGGCAGACTCTTCAACTCCGCTCCACACATGGTTCTTGCTCCTAGGTATCGATGCCCAGATTGTGCCGCCGTGCCGAACGCACCGCAGCACCCCGGCAATTCACCTCAATTTTGATAGCTGATAGTGCTTACCGGTTCAGCACCGTAGCAATTTTTTCCCACAAGGCAAAGCCCGCACTCAACAGGGCAGGCTTTGCATCGCAGGGCGGCAACCAAGCCGTCATCCCGCCCGCTTGTTGATCAGTGCCACCGCAACGCGCGAATTGGGTTTGCGCTGCAGGAAGTCGCTGATGAAGATGCCTGCATCCACCAGCTTGTCCAGATCAATGCCTGTCTCGATGCCCATGCCGTGCAGCATGTAGACCACATCCTCGGTGGCCACATTGCCCGTGGCCCCTTTCGCATAAGGGCAGCCGCCAAGGCCCGCAATGGACGACTGAAAATTCCAGACCCCCATCTGCAATGCCGCCAGGGTGTTGGACAGCGCCTGGCCGTAGGTGTCGTGGAAGTGACCGGAGACATGGTCCACATCAAAATACGGCAAGGTGGCCTCGATTGCCTTTTGCACTTTCAGTGGCGTGCCCACACCGATCGTATCGGCCACATCGACCCGCTCCACGCCAATGCCCTTCATCAGCTCTGCCAGGTAGGCGACGCGCGAAGGCGCAATCTCGCCTTCGTAGGGGCAGCCTACCGTGCAGCTCATGGCACCGCGCACCGCAATGCCTGCGGCCTTGGCCGCAGCCACCACCGGCGCAAACCGCTCAATGCTCTCGGCAATGCTACAGTTGATGTTTTTCTGGCTGAAGGCCTCGCTCGCTGCGCCAAACACCACGATCTCGTCAGGCTTGGAATCGACGGAGGCCTCATACCCCTTCATGTTAGGGGTGAGTACCGAATACCGCACGTCCGCACGGCGCTGCACGCCGGCCATCACCTCGGCGTTGTCACCCATCTGCGGCACCCATTTGGGAGACACGAAGCTGGTGACTTCGATCTCCTTGAGCCCAGCATCCTGCAGGCGGTGCACCAGCTCGATCTTGACCGAGGCGGGTACGGGCGATTTCTCGTTCTGCAGGCCATCGCGCGGGCCCACATCGATGAGTTTGACTTGCTTGGGATAGGCAACCATGGATGCTCCTTGTTTCTTTTCCATCAGGTTCAGGGAATTTTGCTCAATACCCGCGATCGGCATACACCACACCGGTCACCTGCCCGCCCGCAGCAAAGGCCTGGAGCTTGCGCAGAATCTGCTGCAAGGTCTCCTCAGGCAAGGTGCGGGCAGACCCATGCGGCGTGATGCTGATCTGCGGGCAGCGCCAGAAAGGATGATCCTTCGGCAGCGGCTCCGTGCGGAACACATCGAGCATCGCACCGGCAACCTGGCCGCTGTCGATGGCTGCCAGCAGATCCGCCTCCACCAAATGCCCGCCACGCGCCACGTTGATGACATACGCGCCGCGCTGCAGTTGCGCCAGCAGCTGACTGTCAATGATGTTTTCCGTCTCTGGCGTCAAAGGCAGCAGGTTGACCAGGATGCGCGTGCCCGCCAGAAAATCCGCAAATTGCTCTGCACCGTGAAACGTCTGCACACCGTCGATCTGCTTGGCAGAACGGCTCCAGCCGAGCACCGGAAAACCAAACTGCGCCACCGCCTTGGCAACGCGATCGCCCAACACGCCCAGGCCCATGATGCCAACCGGAAAATCGCTGCGCATGCGAAGCGGCGCCAGCTTCCACTCGCCTGCCAACTGCTGCGCGCGGTATTGGCCAAGGCCCCGAAAATGGTCGATCACCGCGTGGCATACATACTCGGCCATCTGCACGGCCATGCCCGCATCCTCCAGCCGCACCACCGGCACATTCGCGGGCAGTTGCAACTGCAGCAAGCCGTCTACACCAGCGCCCATGTTGAAAAGCGCCTTGAGGCCTGCACCCTGCTCGTCCAGCAGTTGCTGCGGCGGACGCCACACCAGGGCGTAATCGGCCTGCGGGGCGCCAGGCGCCCAGGCCCAGGCCTGCGCGTTCGGAATATGCTGGGCAATGGCAGCCAGCCAGGCTGCGGGATTGCCCCCTTCGGAATAGACGACGATCTTCATGGCCTGCATTTCAGCACAGAAAAGCGCCCTGCCCCGTCATCCACGAGGCAGGAGGCGCGCCGCGCTCACTCGGCCACCTTGAGCTTGAGCAGTTCGGCGCCTTCCGTCACCTGGTCGCCCGGTACAAACAGCAGCTCCACCACTTCACCATCGGCAGGTGCGGCAATGGTGTGCTCCATCTTCATGGCCTCCATCACTGCCAGCGGCTGGCCCTTGCTTACCTTGTCGCCTGCTTTTACGGCAAACGATACAACCTTGCCGGGCATGGGTGCGGTGAGGCGGCCGCCTTCACTGCCTGCGTCTCCCGCATGCGCCAGCGCATCGATGGCGGTGATCTCGGCTGCGCCACGCGGCGCAAATACGTGCACCACTTCCCCCTGCTGCCAGGTCTGGACCTGGTCGCGGTGGCCGTTGTACTGCAGCTCCACCAGCTCGCCAGTCGGTGTGAATTGCAGCGGACCGCTGACATCGCCCACTGTCAGCACCAGGCCGCTGGGCTCATAGCGCAATGCAGCTTGCAATTTGTCGCCACCAAATTCAAAGTCAAAGCGGCGCTCGGTCACACCGTGCGACTGCCAGCCATCGCGGCGGCTGAAGGGATCAGCAGTCTCGCTGGAGCGCTCCAAGAGCAGCTCTGCCACTACCGCAGCGGCGGCGGCAGTGTCCACGCCCAGGCTGCGGCGCTTGAAGAGACGCTCTTCTTCGCGCTGGATCAGTGCAGTATCGAGCTTGGCCTGCGCAAACGACGGCGTGGCCAGAATATGGCGCAGGAACTGCACATTGGTCTGCAGGCCCACGATGCGCACTGCCGCCAGCGCAGCGTCCAGGCGCGCCAATGCCTGAGCGCGATCCTGGCCATGCACGATGAGCTTGGCGATCATGCTGTCGTAGAACGGACTGATCGCATCGCCTTCGCGCACGCCATCGTCAATGCGTACATCGCTGATGGAAAAACTGCTGCACACGGGTTTGCGATAGACATGTAGGGTTCCGGTGGCGGGCAGGAAATTGTTTTCGGGGTTTTCGGCACAGATACGCGCTTCGATGGCATGGCCGATGATCTTCAGATCGCCTTGCTGCTTGGGCAGCGGCTGGCCATTGGCTACCAGCAGCTGCCACTGCACCAGGTCTTCGCCCGTGATGGCTTCGGTCACCGGGTGCTCCACCTGCAGGCGGGTATTCATCTCCATGAAGTAGAACTTCATGGCGTCTGGCTGGTCGTAGCCACCAGGCTGCTCAACGATGAACTCCACCGTGCCAGCGCCCACATAGCCCACGGCCTTGGCTGCGGCAACGGCTGCCTCGCCCATTTGCTTGCGGAGGGCTTCGGTCATGCCAGGGGCAGGCGCCTCTTCCAGCACCTTCTGGTGGCGGCGCTGCACCGAGCAGTCGCGCTCGAACAGATAAACGCAGTTGCCATGGGTATCGCCAAACACCTGGATTTCGATATGGCGAGGGCGCAGCACGTATTTCTCGATCAGCACGGCATCGTTGCCGAAGCTGTTGATGGCTTCGCGCTTGCACGATTCCAGCGCTGCTGCAAAGTCTTCGGTCTTTTCCACCAGGCGCATGCCCTTGCCACCGCCGCCCGCACTGGCCTTGATCAGCACCGGGTAGCCGATACGGTCTGCCTCCTGGTGCAGCATGGCCGGATCCTGGCCCGCACCGTGGTAGCCGGGCACCAATGGCACGCCCGCCTTTTCCATCAACTGCTTGGATTCGGCCTTCAAGCCCATCGCGCGGATGGCGTTTGCGGGCGGGCCGATGAACACCAGGCCAGCGCCCGCACACGCGGCGGCAAAATCTTCGTTCTCGCTCAGAAAACCGTAGCCTGGATGGATGGCCTGCGCACCCGTGGCCCTGGCCGCTTCTATGATGCGCTCCCAGCGCAGGTAGCTGTCCTTGGGTGCCGAGCCGCCGATATGCACGGACTCATCGCAGGCCGCCACATGCTTGGCCTGCGCATCGGCATCCGAATACACCGCCACAGTCTTGATGCCCATGCGGCGGGCGGTTGCCGCCACGCGGCATGCGATTTCACCGCGGTTGGCGATCAGAATCTTGGTAAACATCAAAAAATCTCCTCAGTATTTCTCTGGCCACATGTACTCGCCCACGGGCAGCCATGCGCCTTCAAGAGCGTTGTATATCGGTGCTCGTCGCCGGCACCACCGGTTCGTCATAGCCCATCCAGCGCCGCACACGGCGGATCACTGCCTTCAGGAATTTCCACAGCGTCCAGGTCACGATCCACATCACCACCAGCACCAGTGCCAGTGCCACCGCAAACACAACCGGATGGTTGATGGCCAGCCACACCGCGCCGATCGAGGCACCGTCTTCCACCAGGCTGGCACCCCAGTTGGAAAACGGCTCCGGGCTGGTGTTGATGGCAGCGCGCGTGGTGGTCTTGGCCACCTGGCTGCTCAAGGCCAGGGTTCCACCCATCAGCGCTGCAGCAGTGGCCATGGTGGCGTTGTCGGCACCGAACACGCTGGCGGCCAAGGCAGCACCTGCGGGCACGCGAATCACGCTTTGCACCGCATCCCACACCGAATCCACACCCGGAATCTTGTCTGCAAAGAACTCCACAAACAGCAGCGCACCGCTGATGACCAGAATCACCGGCTGCTGCAGCACTGTCAGCGCGCCCGGCAGGGGCAGCCAGCCCGTTGCGCCGAGCATGCCCGTCACAAAGACCACGGCATACAGCCGAAAGCCGCTGGCCCAGCCCAGCGCTGCGGCCAATGCCATCAACTGGCCCCAATCCCACTGGGCCATGGCGTGGCCCATCTGGTTCGCCACCTGACCGACCTGGTCGGCCGCCTGCCCCACGGTTTGCGCCGTGTCCTTGTCCAGATGCACGCCTATGCCGTGCAGCCAGTTGACGATGGTGTTCCAGATGTCCATGGTTCGGGCTCCTCAAATCGAATCAGCAAACGCGCTGGTTATAGCGCCAACGGCCGCTTGCTGCCTGCCATCCAAGGTCGCTTTATTGCGGAATCAGCCTCCCAGCCATCCGGGTTTGCGTTTGTTCAAGAATGCCTGCACACCTTCCTTGCCTTCGGCGCTGGCACGGATGTCGGCAATGCCTTCGACGGTGGCCTGGATCAGGCCTGCATTGATTTCGCGCTCCGCCACATCCAGCACCAGCTTCTTGCAGGCCCGTACTGCTGCGGGCCCTGCACTCAGCAGATGCTTGAGCAAGCCGTCCACCGCGCCGTCGAGCGCATCGCTCTCGACCACCTGGTGCACAAAGCCGATGCGCAAGGCTTCGGCGGCGTCAAAACGCTCACCCGTCAGAAAATAGCGGTGCGATGCGCGCGGCCCCATGGCACGGATCACGTAGGGGCTGATGGTGGCGGGAATCAGGCCAATCTTGACCTCGCTGAGACAGAAGCCGGCATTGGCGGACGCCACCGCCATGTCGCAGCAGGCGACCAGGCCCATGCCGCCGGCATAGACATCGCCTTGCACCCGGGCAATGGTGGGTTTTTCGCATTCGTAGATCACGCGCAGCATCTCGGCCAGCTTGCCTGCGTCCACCAGGTTTTCGTCGCGCGTGTAATCGGCCATGGCGCGCATCCAGTTCAGGTTGGCACCTGCGCAGAAAGCCGGGCCTTCGGCAGCCAGCACCACGGCACGCACATGCTCCTGCTGGCCCACAAACTGAAAGGCCTTGGTGATATCGGCAATGACGGCGTCGCTGAAGGCATTGCGTACATCGGGCTGGGTGAGGGTGATGGTGGCAACCTGCCCGGTCGCTTCCACGGTCAAAAACGTGCTTTTCATGGTTGTCCTCGCTGCTGCCTCGCGGCAGCGCCTGTCTCACATCGATGAAGATTGATCTGGTTTGTGTACCGGCTGCATGCATCAGTCATGCGCCAGCAGCCTGAAACATCCAGAACTTACATACGGAACACGCCGAACCGGGTGTCTTCAATCGGCGCGTTGCGCGTAGCCGCCAAGCCCAGCGCAAGTACGCGGCGGGTATCTGCAGGGTCGATAACGCCGTCGTCCCACAAGCGAGCCGATGCGTAATAGGGGTGGCCCTGGTCTTCGTACTGCTGCCGGATCGGTGCTTTGAAAGCCTCTTCCTCCTCTGCGCTCCACTGGCCACCCTTGGCTTCAATACCATCGCGCTTGACGGTAGCCAGCACGCTGGCCGCCTGCTCGCCGCCCATCACACTGATGCGCGCGTTGGGCCACATCCACAGGAAGCGCGGCGAATACGCACGGCCGCACATGCCGTAGTTGCCTGCGCCAAAGCTGCCTCCGATGATGATGGTGAACTTGGGAACGCTTGCCGTGGCCACGGCGGTCACCAGCTTTGCGCCATGGCGAGCGATACCTTCATTTTCGTACTTGCGACCCACCATGAAGCCCGTGATGTTCTGCAGGAACACCAGTGGAATCTTGCGCTGGCAGCACAGCTCGATGAAGTGCGCGCCCTTGACCGCCGATTCGCTGAACAGGATGCCGTTATTGGCGATGATGCCCACTTCCATGCCTTCGATGCGGGCAAAGCCGCACACCAGGGTGGAGCCGAAGCGGCTCTTGAACTCGTC
The DNA here is from genome assembly GCF_014207855.1 of Comamonas odontotermitis. GTDB lineage: Bacteria > Pseudomonadota > Gammaproteobacteria > Burkholderiales > Burkholderiaceae_C > Comamonas > Comamonas odontotermitis_A. Next base: position 180,952 of record NZ_JACHKZ010000005.1, read on the forward strand.
GAACTCACTGCCGTCCACCACGCGGGCGATGATCTCGCGTACATCAAAGGGCTTGCGGGTATCGACCGGAATCACACCGTACAGCTCTTCGGCCGGATAAACCGGTGCCTGCGGCGCCTGATCCGCCGGATTGCGGGCCTTGGCCTTGTTGAGGTGGCTGACGGCCTTGCGCGCCAGCGCCAGCGCATGGGTGTCGTTGTCGGCCAGATGGTCGGCAACGCCCGACAGGCGCGTATGCACGTCGCCGCCGCCCAGGTCTTCTGCACTCACCACTTCGCCCGTGGCGGCCTTCACCAGCGGCGGACCGCCCAGAAAGATGGTGCCCTGGTTCTTGACGATGATGGACTCATCGCTCATCGCCGGCACATAGGCGCCGCCAGCCGTGCAACTGCCCATCACCACGGCGATCTGCGCAATGCCCTGGGCCGACATGTTGGCCTGGTTGAAGAAGATGCGGCCGAAATGCTCGCGGTCAGGAAAGACATCGTCCTGGTTGGGCAGATTGGCGCCCCCCGAATCGACGAGGTAAATGCAGGGCAAGCGGTTCTGCGCTGCAATTTCTTGCGCCCGCAAATGTTTTTTTACCGTCATCGGGTAGTAAGTTCCCCCTTTGACCGTGGCATCATTGCACACGATCATGCAGTCCACGCCACTGACACGGCCCACACCGGCAATCAAGCCTGCGCCGGGCGCATCGTTGTTGTACATGTTGAGCGCCGCCAACGGCGCCAGTTCCAGAAAAGGCGTACCGGGATCGAGCAGCATCTGCACGCGGTCGCGGGGCAGGAGCTTGCCACGACCGACATGCTTGGCGCGTGCTGCTTCGCCTCCGCCCTGGGCTATCTTTGCAGCCTGCGCGCGCAGATCGTCCACCACAGCGCGCATGGCCTGTGCGTTGGCCTGAAAATCCGCTGATCTGGCGTTCAGCTGTGTACCGAGTTTGCTCATGCTTGTCCTCTTTTCTAATCTAATGCTCCGGGGATCCTCTGCCAAACTCCCTGCCTTGGTCTGAACGCGGTCTCCAGCGATCTGCGTCCAGCCCATTTGGCGAGGGTGCTGCAAAGGTTCCCTAGCGTTCTGTTCAGAGTCGTGTTTTCTTTCAGAATAGTCTGTAACTATAAAAACCGCAGACCATGCATACCGTTGAAACTGTCCTGCTTGTGTTGATGATCGGTGCCGTCACCGGCATCATCGCCCGCTACATCCGAGCCATTCCGTTGCCCCTCATCCAGATCATGCTGGGGGCGGTGTTGTCGTGGCCCCAGAATGGCCTGCACATCGATTTCGATCCTGGCCTGTTCATGCTGCTGTTCATTCCGCCGTTGCTGTTTGCCGATGGCTGGCGCATTCCCAAGCGTGAATTCTTTGCGTTGTACCAGCCTATTCTGAAGTTGGCATTCGGGTTGGTGCTGTTTACCGTGATCGGCTTGGGCTACCTGATTCACTGGATGATTCCGGAGATGCCGCTCACCGTGGCCTTTGCACTGGCGGCCGTCATCTCGCCGACCGACGCCGTGGCGGTATCGGCCATCACCCGCAACCTGGGCATGCCAGCGCACACCATGCATGTGCTCGAAGGCGAATCGCTGCTGAACGACGCGTCGGGCCTGGTCGCCTTGAAGTTTGCCATTGCCGCCACCCTGACGGGTCTGTTCTCGTGGGCCAAGGTGACGCAGGAATTCCTGTGGATTGCCCTGGGCGGCCTGGGTGTGGGCGCTGTCGCGGGCTGGGGATTCAGCTACCTGCGCGAGACCGTGACCCGCCGCCTGGGCGACGTGGCCGCCACACAGATGGTGCTGCTGCTGGTGTTGCTGCCCTTTGCCGCCTACCTGCTGGGCGAAGAGATCGGCGTATCGGGCATTCTGGCCGCCGTGGCGGCGGGCGTAGCCACCAATTTTGGCGATCTGAACCGCGCCGACTACATCTCCGAGCGCATGCAGACGGCTGGCACCTGGGCCATGGTCGAATCGGCCTTCAATGGTGCCATCTTCCTGCTTCTGGGGCTGCAGCTTCCGTCCATCATTGGCGTCACCCTGCGGGACGCGGGCCATGACTGGTGGATTCTGGTGGGCTATGTAGCCATCATTTCGGTGGCGCTGCTGGTGTTGCGCTGGATCTGGTTGATGCTGGGCGTGCGCAGCAGTCTGTACAAGGCGCACAGGGCCGGCAAGCTGGTTGAAAAGCCCGATATGTGGCTGAACCTGGCGACCACCCTGGCTGGCATCCGCGGTGCGGTCACCTTGGCCGGTGCACTGTCCGTGCCCTTGCTGCTGAACAATGGCCAGCCTTTCCCGGCGCGCGACATGCTCATCTTCCTTGCCACCGGAACCATTCTCTTCACACTGGTGATCGGCAGCATCGGCCTGCCGCTGGTACTGCGCCGCGTGCCCAAAGTGAGCGAGCCCGAATCGGTGATCGAAGAGCGCCAGGCACGCCTGGCCGCTTGCCGCGCTGCCATCAACAGCCTGGCGATCAACGAAGAAACCACCACCCAGCAACCGACCGAGTGGCAGGCTCAACAGCACGAGATCGAAGGCCGCATCGCCCGCGAATACCGCAACCGCATCGACATGCTGGACGAAGACCGCTCGCCCGATGCCGCAGACGCGTCCGATGCCGCCAGCCCCGAAGCGGTACAGCAGCGGCGTGAACGCTATGTCATGGAGCTGGAGATGCGGCTCAAGTGCATCAAGGTGGAGCGGCACACCATTTATGCCGAACGCCAGCACAACCGGATCAACGACGAATCTCTGCGCAGTCTGGTGCAGGAGCTCGATCTGAGCGAAATCACCCTGCGCAAACGCCTGGACGTGGCACGCCGTGCCGCCGCCAAACAAGCTGCCAAGCGGGATGACTCCCGATAAAGCTGGCTGCTGGCGCGCGTGGCAAGCCCTTTTCAGGCTTACACCAGTCTGATGATATGGATTGACGCGCGCCACAAGCTACCCTTTTAATAGCGGATCGACCTTCAAGCCGTCTTGGCAATTTCCAGCTTCAGCGACTCGATCATCGCCTCGCGGATCTTGAACTTCTGGATCTTGCCGGTGACCGTCATCGGGAAAGCATCGACAAAGCGGATGTAGCGCGGCACCTTGTAATGCGCGATACGGCCCTTGCAATAGTCGCGCACATCTTCCTCGGTCAGCGACTGCCCCGCCTTGGCGATCACCCAGGCGCACAGCTCTTCACCAAAGCGGCTGTCTGGCACGCCTACCACCTGCACATCCTGCAGTTGGGGATGGGTGTAGAGGAATTCTTCAATCTCGCGCGGATAGATGTTCTCGCCGCCTCGGATCACCATGTCCTTCATGCGACCGACAATATTGACGTAACCCTCCGCATCCATTGTGGCCAGATCGCCGGTGTGCATCCAGCCTTCCGCGTCAATGGCTTCCCGCGTCTTGGCTTCATCGCCCCAGTAACCATGCATCACCGAATAGCCGCGCGTGCACAGCTCGCCCGACTGGCCATTGGGAACCATCTCACCCGTTTCCGGGTTGATGATCTTCACCTCCAGATGCGGCTGCACCTTGCCCACCGTGGAAACGCGCTTGTCCAGCGGGGTATCGGTAGAGCTTTGGCAACTGACCGGACTGGTCTCCGTCATGCCGTAGGCGATGGTGATTTCGGACAGGTTCATTTCGCTGACCACGCGCTTCATCACCTCAATCGGGCAAGGCGAGCCCGCCATGATGCCGGTACGCAAGGTAGACAGATCGAACTCCGAAAAACGCGGGTGGTCCAGCTCGGCGATGAACATGGTGGGCACGCCGTGCAGGCCCGTGCACCGCTCGGCCTGCACCGCTTCCAGAACAGTAACCGGATCAAAACCGTCGTTCGGATAGACGATGGCCGAGCCGTGCGTCATGCATGCCATGTTGCCCAGCACCATGCCAAAGCAGTGGTACAGCGGCACGGGAATGCAGAGCCGGTCCTGTTCCGACAGCTGCATCGCCTCGCCAATGAAGTAGCCGTTGTTGACGATGTTGCGATGGGTGAGCGTTGCGCCCTTGGGGAAGCCCGTGGTGCCGCTGGTGAACTGGATGTTGACCGGATCGTAGGGCGTCAGTGTTCTGGCGATCTCTGCAATCTGCGGATCCTGGGCATCACCCATGGCAATGAAGCGCGAGAAGCGCTCCATGCCGCGCTGCTCGCCGCCTTGGGGCGCACCTGAGCCGGCTGTGTCTAAGCCGACCGCGCCTGAGCCGGCCGCGTCAATCCACACCACCCAGCGCAGGTCGGGCAGCTTGGCGCTTTGCAGCTGGCCAGGGTGGCTAGTGGCCAGTTCGGGGGCCAGCTCGCGCACCATGCCCAGGTAGTCGCTGGTCTTGAAGCGCTCCATCACGAACAAGGCCTTGCACTGCACCTTGTTCAACGCATACTCCAGCTCGGAGGTGCGGTAGGCCGGGTTGATGTTGACCAGAATGATGCCGACATGTGCGGTAGCGAATTGCAGCAGTACCCATTCCACATTGTTGTGCGACCAGATACCTACGCGATCACCCTTCTGAATACCGGCGCGCAGCAGGGCGCTGGCCAGTTGAAAGGATTGGGCGAGCAGCTGGCGGTAGCTCAGGCGGATATTCTGGTGGCGGCTGATCAGCGCATCACGGTCGCCAAAACGGGTGGCCGTATCTACCAATTGCTGCCCAATGGTTTTGTCCAGCAGGCGGGGCTCTGCGGCGCCGCGCGCATAGCTGGTCATCAAAGCGTGGTCGCTCATGCTTGTCTCCTGTCTGCAAAGCGCTGCGCACGCCCGCGTATCTGGTATATCTTGGTTGCGCACCAGCATACGCCAGCGGGCCGCGCAAATGGTGGCAGGCAGGTTGCAAAAGTCGCCAGTACAATCAATGCTTGCTGGCAGATTTTCGCCCCCATGACCAAGCCGCTTCCGTCATCCGCAGTCATCCATCACCCGGCCGTTACGCCCATGGCCTTCGTGCGTGCAATTGCACGCGCCTACCAGCACCGTGGGCTCAACCCCGACAAGGCATTGCACCTGGCGCAAATTGACCCCTTTACGGTCGAACAAGATACCGTTGGCATCACCGCCTTGCAGTTCGAGACCTTGTCCGACGCCGCCATGCAGGAACTCGACGATGAGGCTCTGGGCTGGTTCAGCCGCCGTCTGCCTTGGGGCAGCTATGGCATGCTGGCACGCGCATCCCTGACCAGCCCGGACCTGGGCGTGGCCCTCAAGCGCTGGTGCCGCCACCATGGTCTGCTGACGGATGACCTGCAGCTCAGCTTACAGGTGCATGGCAACACGGCCACGCTGGAGATCGTGGAGCATGCGGGCCTGGGCGAGTTGCGCGAGTTCTGCCTAGTGTCGATGCTGCGTAATATCCACGGGCTGTCGAGCTGGTATGTGGATTCGTCGCTGCCGCTGTTCAAGGTGGCTTTTCCGTTTGCAGCCCCAGGGCATGCCGATGTCTATTCGCTGCTCTTTCCCGGCGAAGTGCAGTTTGACGCGCCGGTCACCAGCATGCAGTTCGATGCCCGCTATCTGGCCTTGCCCATTGCTCGTGATGAAACCGCCCTGCAGCGCATGCTGCAGCGCGCCCTGCCGCTGACGGTACGCCCTTATCGCCGCGACCGGCTGATGGTGCAGCGCGTGCGTCAGTTGCTGGCCGCCGATCCTTCGGCCATGCACAGCGCAGAAACCCTGTCCAAGAAACTGCACCTGTCGCTGCGCACCCTGCACCGCCAGCTCAAGGACGAAGGCGCTTCGCTGCAGGCCTTGAAGGACGAGGTACGGCGCGAACGCTCGCTTACCTTGCTGCACCGCACCAACCGCCCCATCAAGCAGATTGCGCAACTGGCAGGCTTCAGCAACGACAAGAGTTTCATCCGCGCCTTTCGCACCTGGATGGGAATGTCTCCTGCCGAGTACCGCAAGAGCACCCGGCCACCGGCGTGAAGCGCGCGGAGTCCATCGGCGGCATGAACTGCAACCTGGCTGACACCTAGAAGAACCCCGCCGCATCCCATCCGTGCCAAGATGGTGTCATAACGATTGCACGACTTGCGCAAATTCAAACCAGGCCAGATCGCCTGCCGGTGAACATATCCACCGCGCGCCATAGTTTGCGTAGGTTCTCAACAGGAGACATTGCCGTGATGGAGCTCTACCACTGCGTCAGCGCGCGCTCATTCCGCGCGCTGTGGATGCTGGAAGAACTGGGTCTGCCCTACCAGTTGCATATGCTGCCCTTTCCGCCGCGTGCACTGGCCAAGGAATATCTGGCCCTCAACCCGCTGGGCACGGTGCCCCTCCTGATCGATGGCGCCACGCGCATGACCGAGTCAAGCGCCATCTGCCAATACCTGGCGAGCAAGGCGCCCGCGCGCCAGTTAGGGGTTGCACCAGACGAAAAGGCCTATGGCAGCTATCTGAACTGGCTGTACATGGCCGATGCCACCCTCACCTTTCCACAAACCCTGGTACTGCGTTACTGCTTTTTTGAGCCCGCGGTGCGGCGCCAGCCCCAGGTAGCCGAAGACTACGAGCGCTGGTTTCTGGGCCGCCTGCGCGCGGTGGAGGCTGCCGCGCAGTCTTTGCCCGCAGACAAGCCCTATCTGTGCGCGGGGCGCTTTACGGCGGCCGATGTGGCCATCGGCTATGCACTGATGCTGTCCGACTACCTGGGCATGAGCGCCCAATGGGGCCCGGCCACCCAGCACTACTGGATGGGCCTGCAGCAGCGCGCAGCATTCTTGCGCAGCCTTGATATCGAAAAGCAGGCCGCGCTGGCCCAGGGCGTCGATCCGATACCGTCACCGCTGATCAGGCCTTGACGGGGGAGTACCACATGATTGACATCCATGACCACACCACCATCGGCGAAGCCCTGGCAGCCGCTATTGCCAAATATGGCAGCCTCAGCCTGCTGGCGGTTCCCGCCAACCCCGGGCGCAGCTATCTGCCCGAGGGCCGTGAGTTCAGCTACGCCGAAGCAGGCCAGCTGATCGATGCACTCAAGACGCTCTACCAGGCAGCAGGCTATGGCGTAGGCCATCGCGTGGGCCTGCTTCTGGAGAGCAGGCCCGAGCACATGCTGCACAAACTGGCGATGAACAGCCTGGGCATCTGCTGTGTGCCCATCAATCCTGATTACAAGCGGCGCGAGCTGAACTACCTCATCGACCACGCGCAGCTGGATGTGATCGTCTGCCTGCCCACACGCCTCGCGGCCGTGCAGGAATCGTTGCAGGACACGCGCACCCAGCCCGGTGTCGTCACCACCAATACAGAAGACTACACCGCACTCACCCTGCCCCCGGCCCAGCGCCCAGCCCAGGGCGCGGTTACCGCAGACACGCCCGCCAGCATCCTCTATACCTCCGGAACCACCGGCCAGCCCAAAGGCTGCGTGCTGTCGCATGCCTACGAGCTGGCAGCTGGCAAATGGTATGCATCTCACCCCGGCTACGTTTCGGTGCAGGAAGGCAGGGAACGCCTTTTCAACCCGCTGCCGCTCTTTCATGTGAACGCGTCGATCCTGTCCTTCTACTGCATGCTGCTCTCAGGCGGTTGCCAGATCCAGACCGACCGCTTTGCCCCCAGCCGCTGGTGGGAAGAAGTGGCCAGTACACGCGCCACCATCGTGCACTACCTGGGCGTGATCATTCCGCTGCTGCTCAAGCAGGCGCCCTCCGAATGGGAGCAAAGGCACTGCGTGCGCTTTGGCTATGGCGCTGGCGTTGAGCCGCAGTTGCATGCGGCGTTTGAAGCGCGCTTCGGCTTTCCGCTCATCGAGCTGTGGGGGATGACCGAAGTGGTGCGCACTATCTCCGACCATGGCGCAGATCGCGAGGTTGGAACACGCTCCTTCGGCAAAAGCGCACCGGGCCTGGAAGTGCTGGTGGCCGACGAAAGCGGCCAGCCCGTAGCCCCCGGCACGCCGGGCGAAATGCTGGTGCGCTACTCTGCCCAAACACCGCGCAAGCACTTCTTCAGCGAGTATCTGGACAACCCCGAAGCCACGGCCAAAGCCTGGGAAGGCGGCTGGTTCCATACCGGTGATGTGGTGGTGCAGGATCCGGACGGCTTGCTGCACTTCATGGACCGGCGCAAGAACATCATTCGCCGCAGTGGTGAGAACATTGCCGCCGCTGAAGTGGAAGCCGTGCTGCTGTCTCATCCCAAGGTGCACCAGGTGGCCGTGCTGGCCGCCCCCGACGACATCCGCGAAGAGGAAGTGCTGGCCAGCATTGTGCTGATACCGGGTGTGGAAGCCGGCACCGCCATCTGCCAGGAGCTGTTTGCCTTCTGCCAGCAGGAGATGGCGTACTACAAGGTGCCGGGGTGGTGGTGGTTCACCAGCGAGATTCCCACCACCGGAACGCAGAAAATCCAGAAGCACCGCATTCTGGCTGCCGGGCAAAACGCGCAGACCCTGCCCAATGTGCTGGACATGCGGGCGCGCAAGAAACGCTGATGTCTGCTGCAGCCTGCGTCAGCGGGCGCTGCGGATCATCTCGGCGCCCTTTTCACCGATCATCATCGTGGCAGCGCAGGTATTGGCCGACGGAATCTCGGGCATCACCGAGGCGTCCACCACGCGCAGGTTGCGAACGCCGTGCACGCGCAACTGTGCGTCCACCACAGCGCCCGCATCGCTGCGTGGCCCCATCCGCGCCGTGCCATTGACGTGGTAGGACGAAACACCGTAGCGGTAGATGAAGTCCAGAATCTCTTCATCGGACTGCACTTGCGCGCCCGGCATGGTTTCCGACTCGCGGAACGGTGCCAGCGCCTGGGTCTGCAGCAAGGCACGGGCAATGCGCACGCCACGCAACAGCGTCTGCCGGTCCTCTTCGTCGTCCAGATAGTTGGGCTGCACAATCGGATCTGCCCAGGGATTGGCGCAGGCCAGCGAAACACTGCCCATGCTTTTGGGGCGGTGCTGCCACACGCCACAGGTCATGCCGGGAAACCGGTCGAGCATGCCCACATAGCCTTCGCGGTAGCTGGCGGGAGAGAAAACACCCTGCAGATCGGGCCGCGGCAGCCCGGGCTGCGACTGCCAGAACCAATGCACCACAGAAGGGCTGAGCGCCAGAATATTGGGCTTGCCGCGCAGCCAGTTTGCCGCCTGCCCCCACAGGCGCGGAGCCCGTGCCAGCTCATTGATGGTGACGGCGTTCCTGACGCGGGCCACCAGACGAATCGAGAAATGGTCCTTCAAATGCTGACCCACGCCCGGCAGATGCGCGTGGGTCTCGATACCCAGCTCGCGCAGCCGGTGACCATCGCCAATGCCCGAGAGCATCAGCAGCTTGGGTGTGTTGATCGCCCCGGCACAGACAATCACCTCGCGCCGCGCATGGATCGTGCGCAGCACACCCGCTTGCACATATTCCACCCCCGTGGCCATGGCGTTTGCAATCTGTATGCGCTGAACCTGGGCCCCCGTCACCACCCGGAGATTGCTGCGCCGCTGTGCAGGCCGCAGAAATGCCGCGGATGTGCTCACCCGCCAGCCCTGGTCGATCGTGCGCTGAAAATAACCGACGCCTTGCTGGCTGGGACCGTTGTAATCCGGGTTGAGCGGCATGCCCATCTCTTGCGCACCTTGCAAAAAGGCCTCGCAGACCGGGTGCGGCCAGTGTGGAAGGGTCACCTTCAAGCGACCCGAGTGTCCGCGCAATGCCGGGTCTCCACCATCGACAAAAGTTTCGCTGCGCTTGAAATACGGCAGCACCTCGTCATAGCTCCACCCTGGATTGCCACGCGCGGCCCAGCCATCAAAATCTTCCCGCTGGCCCCGGTTGTACACCAGCCCGTTGATCGACGTGGAGCCCCCCAAGGTTTTGCCCTGGGGCAGCGGAATGCGCCGGCCTGCAGTGCGCGCAGAGGGTTCGGAGCTGAACTGCCAGGCTCGCTCCGGGTTGAAGATGACCTTGATGAACCCCGCTGGCAACTTGAGGTAGGGGTGCCAGTCCGCACCGCCAGCCTCCAGCACACAGACGCTGACACCTGAATCTTCACTCAGCCGCGCGGCAACAATCGCGCCAGCAGCGCCGCTTCCCACTATCACATAGTCGAAGGTTTCGCTGGCGCCTGCCGTTGTCATGCATGTGCCCCCAGGTAGGCTGCGCGCACCTTGGGGTCGCGCCGAAGCTCGAAGGCACTGCCTTCCAGCGTGAATCGCCCCGTTTCCAGCACATAGGCGCGGTCTGCCACACCCAGCGCCTGATTGGCCATCTGCTCTACCAGCAAGATGGTGACGCCCTGCTGCTTGAGCTGCCGCACGATGGCAAATATCTCCTTGACGATCAGCGGAGCGAGACCCAGCGAAGGCTCATCGAGCAACAGCAACTGGGGGCGGGCCATCAACGCCCGCGCGATGGCCAGCATCTGCTGCTCGCCGCCCGACATGGTGCCTGCCATCTGCCCGCGCCGCTCGCTCAGGCGCGGAAACGTGGCAAATTGCCGCTCAATGTCTGCCGCGATGGCCGCAGCCCCATCCTTGCGGTGGTAGGCCCCGAGCAGCAGGTTGTCATGCACGGTCTGGTCTGCAAACACCTGGCGGCCTTCCGGGCTTTGGGCAATGCCCAGCGGTACGCGCAGATGGCCAGGCATGCGCGTGATGTCCTGCCCGAGGAATGCGATCGAACCCCCGGCTGCGGGCTCCAGGCCCGATATGGCTTTCATGAGCGTGCTTTTGCCAGCGCCATTGCCACCGATAATCGTCACCACCTCGCCAGCATTCACATGCAGCGAAACACCCTTGAGCGCCTGGACGGCCCCATAGTGCACCTGCAGCGACTCCACACGCAGCAATGCGGTTGCCTGGTCAGACATGGGGGCCTCCTGTCGCATCATTGCCGTCCTCTTCCTCATCGCTGCCCAGATAGGCGGCGATCACGCGCGGGTTGCTCTGCACTTCGGCTGGCGTTCCTTCTGCAATCTTCTGCCCATAATCCAGCACGATCACATGATCGGAGACCGCCATCACCAGATCCATGTGGTGCTCGATCAGCAGCACGGTGATCCCGAGATCACGGATACGGGCAATCACCTGCACCAGCTCCTGCGTCTCCTGCGGATTGAGGCCTGCGGCAGGTTCATCCAGCAGCAGCAGTTGCGGGTGTGTGGCCAGGGCGCGCGCCAGTTCCAAGCGCCGCTGCAGGCCATAGGGCAGGCTGCCAGCAATGTGAAGCGCCTTGTCGCGCAGGTGCAGCCGGTCCAGAATCTGCAGCGCTTCGTCTCGCGCCGCCAACTCTGCGCGGCGTGCCTTGCCCACTCCCACCAGGCTTGCAAAAAAACCCGCCTTGATATGCGAATGCAAGCCCACCTTGACGTTGTCGAGCACCGTCATATCACTGAACAGGCGCAGGTTCTGGAAGGTACGCCCCAGGCCCATACGCGCAATCCGGTTAGGCGACACCCCGACAATGCCATGCCCTGCGAACTGAATCGTTCCGCGCTCTGGCGTCACGATCCCCGAGAGGATATTGAGCAGCGTCGTCTTGCCCGCACCATTGGGGCCAATGAGCGAATGCACATGCCCCGGCCGAATCTGGATATCGACATTGTTGGTGGGCACCACGCCACCATATGCCTTGTACAGGCCTTCACCATGGAGCAGAACACCGGCCGAGGCAGCGCCTGCAGAAGGCTTCAGCTGCCACGCAGGCAGACCCGTGGGCAATTGCTCCTTGGGCACCAGCCCCGGCGTGAACCTGCGCGCAAAACTGCGTACAAACCCCGCCAGCCCATTGGGCATGGCGTAGAGGGCAAACAGCAGCAAGGCACCATAGGTGAAGTGCTGCACATCCGGCCAGCGCGACAGCAGCGAATCCAGCAAGGTCAGCACCACTGCCCCCAGCAGTGGGCCGTAAACCGAGTTGCCGCCAAACAGCACGATCAACAGGAAGAAGATCGACAGGTTGAAAGTGATGAAATCCGAGTTGATGTACTGGTTCTGCTGCGCAATCAGCGCCCCAGCGATGCCGCAGGTGAACGCACTGATCACAAAGGCCAGCACCTTGAACTTGTACACGCTCACCCCCACACTCTCCGCTGCCACCTCGGCCGTATTCACCGCCAGAAACGCCCGCCCAAACCGGCCACTCAGCAGATGGCGAAACATCACATGCAGCAGCACACACAGCCCTAGCACGAACCAGACCCAATGCTTGGTGCTGAACATCTGCCCGCCGATCTGCAGCGGCACCACACCGTAAATGCCCTGCTGGCCAGCGAACACGTCTTGCCATTCAGAGACGATCTTCTCCACCACGATGCCAAAGCCGATCGTCACCATCGCCAGCGCCGGGCCTTTCACGCGCAGGGCCGGCAACGCAATGACCACGCCAAACAGACCCGCGAGCACTCCCGCCGCTGCAAACGCGGCCCATGGGTTCCAACCCCAACGCGCGGTCAGCAGGGCCACGGCATAGGCGCCCACGGCAAACAGGCCGGCATGGCCGAGCGACTTCTGGCCGGTGTAGTTCACCAGTACATTCAGCCCCGATGCGGCGATGTAGTTCACCCCAATCAGAAACACAATGCGCAGATAGAAATCATTGCTGGTCGCCAGCGGTATCGCCGCCACCAGCACGGCCACGACGAGCAGCCACAGGTAATGCTTGAACTCGCTGCGCATCATCAGACTTTCTCCACGATCTTCTGGCCCAGCAGTCCCTGCGGGCGCACCACCAGAACCACGATGATCAGCACGAAAATGCTGATCTCGCGCAGCTCTGCCTGCCACAGCCCCACCAGCGCCTCAATCAGCCCCAGGATGAAGCCGCCGAGCATGCAGCCGCGGGGGCTGGTCAAACCGCCCAGAATGGCCGAAGAAAACGCTTTCAGCGCCAGCGACATGCCCATGAACACCGATGCCGTGGTGATGGGTGCAATCAGCAGGCCGGCAAGCCCCGCCAGACTGGAGCTGATGACAAACGCAAGCACGACGATCGCAGACACGTTGATGCCCATGAGGGTAGCGGCGCTGCCGCTTTGCGCAACGGCACGCACCGCCTTGCCGATCCGGGTGCGCCGCATGATGAAATCAAGGCTGAGCAGCACAGCCACACTGGCAGCGAGCACCAGCAATTCCTGCGGCAGCACGCCAGCGCCGCCGATGCGGATCACCTCACTGCCCAGGGGCGAAGGCATCACCATGGGTGAAGGCCCCCAGATGGCCAGTGCCGTGTTCTGGATGATGATGCCAAAGCCAATCGTGCTCATGACCCAGGCCATGCCACCACGCCCCACAAATGGGCGCACCGCTGCGTAATAGAGGATCACGCCCAGCACTCCCAGAACCGCCATCGTGCCAACGAGGCTGAGCAGGTAGCGACCCAGCGTCACATCGGCGGGAACCAGTGTGTCGGTAACGTTCTTGCCCACCAGCAGCAACAGCACCGAAACCGCGACAAACGCGCCGGCCACCAGAAACTCGCCCTGGCCAAAGTTCAAGGTCTTGGTGGTATTGAAGGTGATGTTGAAACCCACCGCCACCAGGGCATAGATACTGCCCAACGCAAGCCCGCTGAAGACAGCCTGCAGTATTGAATCAAACATACTCGCCCCATGCACATGCTGCAAATGACAAGGCAGCCGGGCGGCCCCATGACCGCCACGGCCCCTGAACGGCTTACTTTTTCAGGTCGGCAGGCTGGAGCGATTTGTAGACATCGTCCTCAAAGCGCACCACTTCGCTGCCCTTCCAGCGCGCCAGGTAGAAATCGCTCACACTCAGGCCTTCGTGGTTGGTCTTGCTGAATGGCTTGTCATAGGTCTTGATCACGCCTTCGGTCTTGGAGAGGTTCTCCAATGCGGCAGCCACCTTTTCGCCGTCCGTGCTGCCTGCCTGCTTCATGGCGGCAGCCAGCAGCATGACCGAATCGTAGGCCTGCGCAGAACATGGGAAGGTGGTGAGCGTTGGGAAGTTCACCCGCACGCGTTTGCCCAGCGACTTGGTCTTGTCCGAAGTGTCTTCGGTGGTGGATGCCGCCATGATCAGGTGCTCGGCAAGCTTGGTGCCAGCCATCTTGGGCAGGAGCGAGCTCAGGTTGCCCCAGGTTCCCAGGGTGATCGGCATGTAGTTGATCTTCTCCATGCTGCGAAGCACCTGCGCCGCGCCATCGGCAATGCCATAGATGATCACGGTATCCGCGCCCGCCGCCTTGATCTTGTTGAGCTGCGAGGTCATGTCGGTGTCCTTGGGGCCGTACTTCTCGACCGCCACGGGCTTAACGCCATGAAGCGCCAGAATGTCGGTCGCATCCTTGATGCCACCCTGGCCATAACCGGTCGAATCCGCAAGAATCGCGATCTTCTTATCCTTGGAGGCCTTCACCGCATAGGCGCCCAGCAGTGCTACCTGTTCGCGGTCCACCATGGAGATGCGGTAGAGGTAGTTTTGCGGCTCCTTGGCATAGCGCGTGGTGATCTCGGTCGCCGTGCCAATCGGCACCACCACGGGCACCTTCTTCTGCTGCGGAATATGCAGCCATGCAAGCGCGTTGCCGGAGTTGGCCGGGCCGACGATGCCGCTGACTTTCTCGCTGTCGATCAGCTCCTGCACCGTCTGAATCGCCTTGGGCGGCGTTCCCTGGTCGTCGCGGATCACGCCAACGACTTTGCGGCCCAGAATGCCGCCCGCTTTGTTGATGTCTTCAATCGCCGCTTCAAAGCCCCAGCGGCCTGCAATACCCAGCTCTGCCACGCCGCTGGCCGACTGGTCTGCGGTATAGCCGATCTTGATGTCCTGCGCCTGTGCAGAGAGCGCAAAAACACTGGCGCCCAGTGCTGCGATTCGGGTGAGTCGATAGATGGTTCTGCTCATGCTTGTCTCCTTGCTTCGTTGTCAGTTTCTGGGTCCCAAATTCCGCACCATTCACAGAAACGTGCGGCTCGATCAAGTGCTTCCTCTTTCAAAGCTTCTTCTGGCTCACGCCTACGCAGGATTGTTTGGCAAACCCTTTCCCTGCGCGTTTTTCCTCAGTGCCAACTGCGACTTCACCGCGGTCTGAAAGCGCGGATCCAGCATGGCGGCCACGTTGCAGCGCGACCAGGGCGATGGCGCTGCAGAGTCCAGATGGAATATGCGGCCCGGCGCCATCTTCACGCCATGCGCAAGCAGCGCCTGCGCCCATTCCAATGAATCCTCCACGCCGGGAAACCGTACCCACAGGTACAGCGTCTGTGCACTGCGTGCAAACACCGTACAACCTTGCTCATCCAGCCACTGCTGCGCCTGTGCGGTGGCTGCGCCCAGCTTCTGCCGCAGCTTGACCAGATGGCGCTCGTAGCGGCCTTCGCGCAGCATCACATCCACCATGCGCTCGCAGTACTCCGACCCGCTCACGTGAATCAAGGTTCTCAGATCCGCCAGGTCACTGGCCAGTGCGGCGCTGCATGCCACGTAGCCCACACGCAGGGCTGCAGAGAATGATTTGGAAAAGCTGCCGATGTAGATCGTGCGCTCCAGCTGATCGAGCATGGACAGGCGCACCGCCGAAGTCGGTTTGAAATCGGCGAAGGGGTCATCCTCCACAAACAGCAGGTTGTGCTTCTCTGCCAGTTGCAGCAGCCGGTAGGCCTTGTGCAGACTGAGATCCGACCCCGTCGGGTTGTGTGCCAGCGATTGGGTGAAGAACAGGCGCGGCCGCTCTGTGACCAGAATGCTTTCAAGCGCCGCAAGATCAGGCCCATCAGCCAGCCTGGGGACGCCGATCACACGCGCGCCCGCCAGCTTGAGCTTGCCAAACAGCAGGTAGTAGCCCGGCTCATCCACCAGGACCGTCGCGCCCGGCGGCACAAAGTAGCGGATCACCAGATCCAGCGCATCATTGGCACCCTGGGTAAGCACCAGCTGGCTCTGCGTCACCGGCAGACCCAGCACGCCAAGCTTGCGCACCAGGCTGTCACGCAGCGGCGCATAGCCAAAGCGGTTTCCGTAGCGAAACAGAGACCCGAGGCCGGTGCGCACCACCTTCTGGTGGTAGCGGTCCATGCGCATGTCCGCCAGCCATTCAATCGGCGGAAAACCATCGCCCACGGCAGCCACCTCCGGCTGGCGTATGAGCTGCTCGCGTGCCAGCCAGACCGTATCCATCGCTCGCACCAGCTGACCGTTGTCTTCATCAACCGCCTTGGCCTTGCGCAGCTGCGGCGACACATAAAAGCCCGAACCACGCCGTGGCTCCACCAGGCCGCGCGATACCAACAGATCAAACGCCGACACGACCGTGTTCTTGGCATAGCGGTGCAATTGCGACAGCTCCCGCAGCGAAGGCAGCTTGTCGCCAGGCTGGTAAATGCCATTGGCGATCTGCTGGCCGATCAGATCGGCCAGCTTTTCAGCAATGGGGGCAGAGCGTCGAGACATGGTGGTGCGAAGTGTGTCCGAGAAAAGCCCGCTCCGGTACACCAATGAAGCCATTGCTGCGCTGCAACGATGCTGTTTGCCCAAACTGTACCTTTTTTGAAAGGTACAGCTTCCATACAGTTCGAGCCATTGTTTGACGCCGCATGGTTGATGAAGCGGCATTTTTTTCCGGACCCTCCTTGATCATGGCCATCGACTCCCGCCTCTCCAATTTCCGCGCCCTCAACCCTGCACAACGCTGGGATCACATTGCACAGGCCTGCCAGCTGAGCGACGAGGAGCGCGCGCTGATCGCGCAACCCGGCGCGCTTCCGCACGCACTGGCCGACGGCATGATCGAGAACGTGATCGGCACCTTCGAGCTGCCCATCGGCGTCGCCGGCAATTTCCAGATCAACGGCCGCGACGTGCTGGTGCCGCTGGCCGTGGAAGAGCCATCCATCATCGCCGCAGCGTCGTACATGGCCAAGCTCGCACGCGACAGCGGCGGTTTCCAGACATCGAGCACCCAGCCGCTGATGCGTGCACAGGTACAGATCGTCGGGCTCAGCGACCCTTATGGCGCGCGTATTGCGCTCTTCCAGGCGCGGGACGAGATCATCGCGCTCGCCAATAGCCGCGACAAAGTGCTGATTGGCCTGGGCGGCGGTTGCAAAGACATTGAAGTGCATGTGTTCCCCAGCTCGCCGCGCGGCGCCATGGTGGTGATGCACCTGATCGTGGATGTGCGCGACGCCATGGGCGCGAACACGGTCAACACCATGGCTGAATCAGTATCACCGCTGGTGGAAAAGCTGACGGGCGGCTCGGTGCGCCTGCGCATCCTGTCGAACCTGGCCGACCTGCGCCTCGCCCGCGCCCGTGTGCGGCTCACACCTCAAACTCTGGCGACCCCGGAGCGCAGCGGCGAGGAAATCATTGAAGGCATTCTGGATGCCTACACCTTTGCCGCCATCGACCCCTACCGCGCAGCCACACACAACAAAGGCATCATGAACGGGATCGATCCCGTGATCGTCGCCACCGGCAATGACTGGCGCGCAGTGGAAGCTGGTGCGCATGCATATGCCTGCCGCAGTGGTCACTACACCTCGCTCACCACCTGGGAAAAGGACAACAGCGGCGCGCTGGTGGGCACCATCGAGTTGCCCATGCCGGTGGGCCTGGTCGGCGGTGCCACCAAGACGCACCCGGTGGCGCGCCTGGCGCTCAAGATCATGGGCGTTCAATCCGCGCAGGAACTGGGCGAGATTGCTGCCGCCGTAGGCCTGGCACAGAACCTGGGTGCGCTGCGCGCGCTTGCGACCGAAGGCATTCAGCGCGGCCACATGGCGCTGCACGCCCGCAACATTGCGCTGGTGGCGGGCGCCGTGGGTGAAGAGGTCGACCAGGTGGCCCGGCGCCTGGCCGCAGAACACGACGTGCGCACCGACCGTGCGCTGGAAGTGCTGGCGCAATTGCGCGCCGCGCAGTAAACACCCTGCTCAGGGAGCACTCCAGCACTCGTGCTCTTGAAGGCCTACCGCGCGCTCACACCAGTTGTGGCAGTTCACCCATGTGCGCAAAACAGCGCGATGCACCAGCGGCTTCCAGCTCATGCGCCGGGCACACGGCATGCAGTGGCGGATGGTAGGCCCACACCGTGGCCTGCGCGGCCACGCCCGCCTGCGTTCCCGTTACGCTGTCTTCAATGACGAGGCAACGTTGGGGATCGGCGTCCAGCGCCGCAGCCGCAGCCAGGTACACATCCGGAAAAGGCTTGGTGCGCGGCAACTCGTGCCCGCTGAAAATACGGCCCTCAAAGTACGGCAACAAACCGGTGATCCGCAGTTGCATCTCCACCTTCTTGCGATCTGCTCCCGAAGCACAGGCAATCTGCCCGCCCATCTGCGCATGCAGTGCCTTTACAGCCTCTACGGCACCCTCGATTGCCTTCACATCCTTCTCCAGCGCCGTATTGCGGCGCTCATAGAACTCTTCCATCCAGACATCGGTCAAAGGCTTGCCAGTGTTGGCCTCGATCAGGTCTTTCTGGCTGCGCACCATCTTGCCGATGAACAGCTGCAGGCACGCTTCGCTCGTAAGCGCCCAACCTGCTTCATTGAGCATGGCGCAGAGCACGCGGTTGGTGATCGTTTCGCTGTCTACCAGCACGCCATCGCAGTCAAACAGTACTGCTTCAAAGCGGGCAATCCTAGTCATTTCGTATCCTCATGGGTGTGCGCAGACCATGGACCAGTCAGAACTGGTCACCGTCCACATAAAACCAGCGCCCGTGCTCCTGCACGAAACGGCTGCGCTCATGCAGCCGCACAGCGCGGCCCTGTACTTTATAGCGAGCGACGAATTCAACCTCTGCATGCGTGTCGTCCTGCGCTTGAAAGTCTTTCACCTCCAGTCCCAACCAATGGCATTGCGGATCGAAATCCAGGCTGGGGGGGCGCTGCGGCGCGTGCCAGGTGGCCAGCAGATAAGGAGCCCGCTCCATAACAAACGCGGTATAGCGGGAGCGCATCAACCGCTCGGCGTCCGGCGCCGGGGTGTGCAGAAAGTCGTCGATAAAGCGGCCGCAGCATGCGCTGTACGCCACCGCTGATCCACAAGGGCACGCAGTAGCGTCGGTGCCTGCTGCCGCTTTCTTCTTGGCCATGGCTCTGTCTCTTTTCAGTATTTGCAACGGGATCGCCGTTTGCGCCGCCTCTGAAGTGCCTCCTTGTTGGAGGCACGCTGGCAGCAAAGCCCGTATTGTGCCAAATATGCCTTTAGCGCATACAGAATGCACACAAGTAGCTACTGGAACAATAGCAAAAAGACAACCATGCCAGAGCCTGCCTGCGTACAGGGTAAACCTCGCCCTGCACAGACTGCGGACTATGATTGCCTGGTCAGCGGGCACATTGCAGGCACATGCAGGCGCCGCCCGTCCACAGGTTCTGAGGAGTCAGCCATGTTTTCTATGAGTGTTCCGTGGTGGGAATTTGTCGTGCGCGGCTTTGTGGTCTATGCGTTCTTGCTGGTGTTTCTGCGCATGACCGGACGCCGCCAGATCGGGCAGTACGATCCATTCGATCTGATTTTGTTGCTGATCCTGTCGAACGCCGTGCAGAACTCGATGAACGCGGGCGACAACTCCTTGATCGGTGGCCTCATCTCGGCCACGACACTGATTGCCTGCCACTCCATCATGGCGCAGCTGAGCTATCGCAGCAGAAGGATATCGCGCTGGGTCGATGGCATTCCCAAGCGGCTCATCTCCAACGGCCAGGTCAACCGGCAGGTGATGGATGCCGAGCTCATCACGAGCGATGACCTGAAAGCCGCCCTGCGCGGCGCCGGCTGCCTGCACACCTACGAGGTAGAGCAGGCCACCATCGAAACCAATGGCCAGATCACGATTGTGCTGCGCAACCGCGACAGCACCGAGGACGCACCCGACGGGGTGTAGCTAGGCAAGTGCCACTTTCAATTGCTCGCGCAGTTTGAACTTCTGGATTTTTCCCGACGGTGTGGCAGGCATTTGCGCCAATACCACCAGGCGTTCAGGCAGGTAGTGCGGAGCCACCTTCTGCGCTCGCAGGAAGTCGGTCACATCCCCCAGCGTCGGCTCCACCGCCCCTGGCTTGAGCACGATCACCGCACAGGCGCGCTCGCCCAAACGCTCGTCCGGATAGGCCACCACGGCAGCCTGGGCAACGGCCGGGTGCCTGTAGAGCAGGGATTCCACCTCTACCACCGGAATGTTCTCTCCGCCACGGATGATCACATCCTTGCTGCGGCCGGTGATGCGGATATAGCCTTGCGCATCCATGCGCGCCTGGTCGCCGGTATCGAACCAGCCGTCTTCGGTGGTGGCATTGAGATGCGGGCGCTTCAGATAGCCGCCAAAGTTGGAGTTGGCCCTGACCCACAACTGGCCAATTTCGCCGCGTGGCAGCTCCTGGCCCAGATCATCCACCACCTTCACCTCCGCGCCGGGCAATGGCAGACCATCGGTTTCCACCGCGCGTTGCGCGCTGTCGCTGGGCAATGTGGTGGTCACCGCCCCGTTCTCCGACATACCCCAGGCCGAGATGATCTGCACTCCCAATGCCGCCTGCGCCTGCTCGACCAGCGGCCCGGGTATCGGCGCGCCCGCACACAGAAAGGTCCGCAGACTGGGCACCGGGCCGCTCACCGCTACTTCGCGCGACAAATCGGCCAAAAACGGCGTCGATGCCATCGTGAAGGTGCAACGCCATTGCCGTATCAGCTGCGCGGCAGTGGCAGCATTCCAGACATCCAGCAGCACCGCCGTCGCGCCCAGCATCACCGGCATCATCAACCCGTACATGAAACCGGTCTGGTGCGCCATGGGCGACGCCATCAATACCGCATCAGCGCTGTTCAAGGCCAGCCGTTCGGCATAGGCATTGATGTTGGCCATCAAGGTATTGGACGAGTGCATGACACCCTTGGGCTCACCCGTGGTGCCGCTGGTATAGATGAGCTGTGTGACGGCGTCGGGCTGTACCCGGTTTTGTTTCAGAATCTGCACCGCATCGGCATCCTCTTCCCACGCAGGTTGTGCGAGCAGGGCCTCAAAGCTGTCAGCACCCGCTCCACCGATCGCCACGACATGCTGCAAGTGCGGCAACTGCGGCTGAATGCCTTTGAGCATGGCTTCGTAATCCACATTGCGAAAGTTCTTGAGCACGACGATCACCTTGGCTTCACCATGGCCGAGCATGAACAGCAGTTCGCGCTCGCGGAAGATCGGCATCAAGGGATTGAGCACAGCACCAATGCGCGCGCATGCCAGGTACAGCACCGTGAGCTGCCAGACATTGGGCAACTGGCAGGCCACCACATCGGCGGGCCGCACACCCAGTCGCCACAACCCCACCGCTACACGATTGGCCATGCGAGCCAGCTCTGCATAGCAAAATGGCTGCGCAGCCTCTTCACCAGCGCGCTGCCCTACCAGCGCCAGCCGGTCGGGCCACTGGCGCGCCGCGTGGTCCAGGGCATCGTTGATGGTGATGTCCCGCCACCAGCCTTGGCTTCGCATCTGCGCGCGGCGCGGTGCCAGCAATACGGCATCAAACTGCATGTGTGTCTCCTGTGTGTTTTAGGGTAGCTCCACGCCTGTTGGCTGCGCTCTGGAGTCGATCGCACCACCTAGGCAGGCACGGCCTGCCTGCCAGCACGGTCGCGGGCAATGATGGTCTTCATGATCTGGGCCGTGCCGTCACCAATCTGAAAGCCCAGCACATCCCGCAGGCGCTGCTCCATCACACCCCGGTCGTAGCCACCATGGCCGAACATCAACAGACACTGGTGGATGCAGTCATACGCCAGCTTGGGCGCCCACCACTTGCACATTGCTGCTTCCGCACTGTGAGGCTTTCCCTGGTCCTTGAGCCACAGGGCTTGCAGGCACAAGAGGCGCGCTGCACCCACCTGCGTATCAAAGTCGGCCAGAGGGTGCGACACACCCTGAAACGCGGACAAGGGCTTGCCGAAGGCCTGGCGCTGCGCGACGTATTGCCAGGCATCGTCCAGCGCCGCACGCGCCACGGCCAGCACCTGCAAGCCGATCAGCGCACGCGAATAGTCAAAGCCCTGCATCACCTGTACAAAGCCTTTGTTCTCATCACCCAGACGATGCGACAGCGGCACACGCACATTGTCGAAAAACAGCGAGCCCCGGCCGATGGCGCGCTGTCCATGGCAATCAAAGCGGCTGCGCGTGATGCCCGGCAAATCCATCGGCACCAGCAAAGCCGTCACGCCGTGCGCCCCCGATTCCACCGTGCCTGTGCGGCCAAACACCACGGCAATGTCGCATTGGTCTGCGGCCGAGATGGAGGTTTTCTCGCCATTGAGCACATAGCAGTCGCCATCGCGTTCGATCCGCAGGCGCAGGTTGGCCGCGTCCGAGCCGCCCCGGGGCTCGGTCAGCGCAATGGCGCACAGCGCCTCGCCCGCCACCATTTTCTGCAGCCACGGCCCGGTAATACTAGGCTGCCCGTGCGCCGACAGTATCTGCGCATTGAGCGACGCCAGCAGCGGAACGTACGACATGCTCAGATCCGCGCGCGCCAGCTCTTCATGCACCACCCCGGCTGCGAGGCAACCCATGCCCTGCCCGCCCAGATGCTCGGGCAACTCCGGCGCAATCAGGCCCATGTCACCCATCTCGCGCATCAGGGTACGATCAAGAACGCGGGTCCGGTCGCGCTCCAGAAAGCCGGGGGCCACGCGCTCTTGGGCAAACCTGCGCACCGATTGGGCCAGGGTCATCAAATCATCGTTCAAGTACGGATTCATGGGCACCTCTTGCAGGTTGCTTTACCTGGCGTGTTTGCGGAAATCGGGCTTGCGCTTTTCCTTGAGCGCTGCCACGCCTTCGCGCGACTCGTCGGTGTCGTAATACAGCTTGAGCGCGTACATGCCCATGCCCGCAATGCCCGCCTGGTGCGCGGTGTCCATATTGAAGCTGCGCTTGGCGATGGCAATCGCGGTGGGGCTGCGCTCGCAGATGGTTTCAGCCCATTCCTGCACAGTGGCATCGAGCTGGTCTGGCGCTACACAAAGGTTAGCTAGGCCCATGGCCACGGCCTCCTCGCCGGAATATCGCTTGTTCAGGTACCAGATCTCGCGCGCCTTTTTCTCGCCCACCACGCGCGCCAGGAATGCCGTGCCGTAGCCGGGGTCGACCGATCCCATCTTGGGGCCCACCTGGCCGAAGATGGCCTTGTCGGAGCAGATGGTCAGATCACAGATGGTGCACAGCACATTGCCGCCGCCAATAGCATAGCCTTGCACGCGGGCGATCACCGGCTTGGGCACGTTGCGGATCGCATCGTGCAGCTCTTCCATCGGCAAGCCAATCGTGCCGCGGCCATCGTAGTTGCCATCGTGGGCCGATTGGTCGCCTCCGGTGCAGAAAGCCTTGTCGCCAGCACCGGCCAGCACGATGCAGCCTACGCTCCTGTCGTAGCCCGCCTTGTTCAGTGCACGGATCAGCTCGTCGCAGGTGGTGCCGCGAAAGGCATTCATCTTCTCGGGCCGGTTGATGGTGATCCAGGCCACGTGATTGCGCACTTCGTACAGGATGTCTTCGAATTCCATGTGAGTCTCCTTCTTGAATGGGGCCTTCAACCGGCCATCGTGAGGCCGCCGGATACGCTGATGACCTGGCCGGTCACGTAGGCAGCATCGCCGGAGGCAAAGAACAGAATCGCGCCTGGCAGGTCTTCCGGCTGACCGATGCGGCCCAGCGGGATCGATCGGGTAAAAGCTTCAAGCAGTTTTTCCGGGTTGGCTGCGCCTTCCTTGTAGCTGGCGAACAAGGCGGTGTCTGTCGGGCCAGGGCACACCACGTTCACGGTGATGTTGTGGCGCGCATGTTCGCGCGCCAGGGTTTTGGACAGTGCCACCAATCCGCCCTTGCAGGCGGCGTACACCGCTTCGCCGGATGAACCCACACGCGCCGCATCGGATGCAATATTGACGACGCGCCCCGCCTTGCGCTCTGCCATGAGCGGTAACACCGCATGGTGCATGTGCAAGGCGCCCACCAGGTTGACGGCAATGAGCTGCTGCCATTCACCCTCGGTGGTCTTGGTGAAGGGCTTGAAAACGTCCCAACCTGCGTTGTTGACCAGGACGTCAATCGCCGCCCACTGCTCCGCCCGCTGCACTGCGGCATCCACGCTGGCACGGTCGGTAATATCGCAAGCTATGGCCTGCGCCTGACCTCCCGCCGCAGCAACGGCACCCGCCACTGTCTGCGCTGCAGCCAACTGCTTGTCGAGCACGGTCACCCGGGCGCCTTCGGCGGCAAATCGTTTACAGGTGGCTCCGCCAATACCTCCCCCCCCGCCCGTTACTACAATATGTTGCCCATCAAAACGTGCCATGATTCAACCTTTCTTGCGCATTGCATCGTTTAATTAGACAATATATTTACACAAATGCATTGCCATGGCAATATAGAAATCATGAGCAAATCCGCAAACAGCACTAGAGAAAACCCGAATCAGTTGCGAACCGATCTGGCCAATCGGCTCTACTTCAAGCTGTACCAATGCGCCAATATGTTGCATAAAACCGGTACCAAGGCCGTGGAGGCCCAGGGCCTGACGACGCAGCAGTGGGCGGTGATGGGCGCGCTCTCGCGGCCCGAATCCGCACAAGGCATGGGCATGGGAGACCTGGCGCGCTACCTGTTGATGAGCCGCCAAAACCTGACCGGCCTGCTTTCGCGCATGGAGGCCGCAGGCTATGTGCACAGCGTGCCCGACCCGGCAGACAAGCGTTCACGCCTGGTACAGCTGACAGAGGCTGGCCAGCAGGTGTGGCAGCACGATGCAGCCGAATCGATTGGCCGCTACTACGAGCAGGCGCTGGAGGGGTTTTCAAGCAACGACATGGTTCACACCTTGCACTACCTGCTCAAGCTGCTGGACAACATGAAGGCCATCGACGCACGGCAAAATGCAGGCAAGGAGGAGAGCTGAAAGCCCATGCTCTGGGCCTTTGCCAGTCTACAAAAGCACGGCAGGCGCTGCCCTTTCCTGGAACAAAGACCAGCGGGTTGCTCTTCTCCGACCACGGCGAGCAATCTCAATAAAAATGCCCCGCTGCGTTCATCCACAGCGGGGCATGGCGTCAAAACCAATAGCGATTACATCAGCGCGCGGGTGATGATGATCTTCTGCACATCACTGGTGCCTTCATAGATCTGGCATACGCGCACATCGCGGTAGATGCGCTCAACAGGGAAGTCATTCACCACGCCATAGCCGCCCAGGGTCTGTATGGCCGCACTGCAGACGCGCTCGGCCATCTCGCTGGCAAACAGCTTGGCCATGGCGGCTTCCTTCAGGCACGGCAGGCCCGCATCGCGCAAGCTGGCGGCATGCCAGATCAGCTGGCGCGCCGCCTCGATCTGCACGGCGCAATCGGCCAGGCGAAAGCCAACCGCCTGGTGGTTGATGATGGATGTGCCAAAGCTCTCGCGCTCCTTGGCATATTGCACCGCCACATCAAACGCGCTGCGCGCCATGCCAACGCTTTGTGCTGCAATGCCGATGCGACCGCCCTCCAGGGCGCCCAGCGCAATCTTGTAGCCTTCGCCTTCGGCGCCGATCAGGCTCTCTGCCGGGACTACACAGTTGTCAAAATTGATCTGCGCCGTATCGCTGCTGTGCTGGCCCAGCTTGTCTTCGAGCCGGGCCACCTGGTAGCCAGGGTTGCTGGTGGGCACCAGGAATGCGCTCATGCCTTTTTTGCCAGCGCCCTTGTCGGTCACTGCAATCACGATGGCGATGTGGCCGTTCTTGCCGCTGGTGATGAACTGCTTGACGCCGTTGATCACATAGCTGTCGCCCTGGCGGGTTGCAGTGGTGCGCAGTGCGCTGGCGTCCGAGCCCACATGCGGCTCCGTCAGGCAGAAGGCACCCAGCATTTCACCCCGCGCCAGTGGAGCGAGCCACTGCTTTTTCTGCGCGTCGCTGCCGTAACGCATCAAAATGGCATTGACGGGGCAGTTGGTGACACTGATGGCCGTGCTGGTGCCGCCGTCACCAGCAGCAATCTCCTCCAGAACCAATGCCAGGCTGATGTAGTCCAGCCCGGCTCCGCCCAGGGCCTCCGGCACGCAAATGCCGTATGCCCCCAATTGCGCCAAGCCCTGGTGTGCGGCCGCAGGAAAGGTATGGTCGCGGTCCCACTGCGGCGCGTGGGGCCACAGCTCGGCCTGCGCAAACTCGCGCACGGCGTCTCGTATCATTTTCTGATCATCGGTCAGAAGCATGTGTCTGTCTCCAGTGTCTTTTTGGTTTCAATAAAATTTGGGGCCTGCGCATATCCAGATTCAACGCTGGCAAGAGCCTCTCGCCCCACATACCCCACGGATTACCAATGCGCGGCGCGTCGGCCATCATGGTGCAGCAGGCGGCCCTTGTCGGCATCGGTAACCGAGGCGAGGGTCTTGCGCATGCCGGTCACGCTCTCGTGCACCGTCAGCGGTGCGCCATCGCCCCCCATGTCGGTCTGCACCCAGCCTGGATCGATGGTGACCAGCCGGGCATGTGGGTAATCGTGCTGTGCAGCCGCCACTGCCATGTTGAGCGCTGCCTTGCTGACGCGATACAACCAGGAATAGCTGTTGGCAACACCCTCGATCTGCGACATGGAAGACGACACAAAGGCAAATACCCCCCGCGCCTCTTCAACCAAGGGCGCAACCTGGGGCAGCACCTGCATGGCGCCCAGCACATTGGTATGCATGACTGCATCAAAATCCGGCTGCGTGGGTGGCGTGCGTGCATCAGGCCGGCGGATGACACCTGCCACATACAAGGCCACATCGATCTTCTCGCCGTCCAGCAACCACGAAAAGCCGCTAACACTGGCGGGCTGCGCCACATCCACCAGTTTCACTTCGGCACCCAGCGCCGCCAAACGCGCCTGTGCGCCCGCATCACGAACCGTGGCAATCACCCGGCAACCCTCTGCGCGGTACTGTCGCACCAGCTCCAGCCCAATGCCGCGCGATGCGCCAATGATCAGAACCGTGGTCATCAGCCCCCCTGCTCCTGCGCAATCAGCGCCTCGTAACGCGCCACCATGTCCGCCTGTGGCTCTGGAGCCGCCTGCAAGCCGATCTGGTCGTGAATCATCTGGTTGAGCGAAGGCAGCACGCTGCGCTCCACCTGGGCCTGCGCACTCCACAGCCGCGAGCGCATCAGCGCCTTGGCGCAGTGCAGATACGCTTCGCGCACCTCGATCTCGATCACAAGCCTGGGCAATTGCCGCTCACCGGCAAATTGCTGGATGAATGCATCCTCGTCACGCAGCCGGGCCACACCATTGACCCGCAGGGTTTCATCCACACCGGGCAGCAGAAAGAGCAGCCCGACGCGCGGATCGCGCACCAGATTCTCCAGCGAATCGAGCCGGTTGTTGCCGCCCGCATCGGGCAGCAGCAGGTGCTGCGCATCGGTGCATTTGACAAAGCCCGGCGGCCCGCCGCGCGGCGAGGCATCCAGCATGGCGCCATCCTTGCCTGCTGTCGCCATCACACACAGGGGCGACAGCGCCACAAAGTGCTGGCAATGCGCGTCGAGATGGTTCAACTCCTTGCGCACGGCACGCTCTGCCGGCTGGGCATACAGCGCACGCAGCTGTTCGTGCGTGGTGATCATGCCGCATCGCCCTCTGGCCGCGGGGCCGTGGCAGCATAGAGCGCGCAAAACTCCTGCCACGATGGATCAAACATGGCACTGACTTCCACATCCAGAGATTCAGCGTACTGCTGGGCAGCGGCATGCACCTGCGGCACGGCCGAATGCGGGTTCTCGATGTAATAGCCGGATACCAGCTCGCCCTCACCATTGAGGCGGCTGAAGGCCAGAACGCCTTGCTCCATCGGCTCCCAAAGGGACTGCAGGCTTTCCTGCACCTGCTTGGCAGCGTCCAGCTCGTTCTGGTTGCCCACGGGCATGACCACTTCCAGGTAATGCGCCAGATCAGCCCGCGTGGCGAGCGCATTGGCGCTGGTGCGCAGCGACAGCAGATCGGCAGGCGCGTCCTCCTGCGCATCGCGCTGGCGCACTTCAAACACCGTCCACCGGTCGTCGTCCCCCTTGGGAAACCGATAGCTGCGCCCCATTTCGTCGCGCAGGAAGGCATCGAATATGGCAGGAAACACCGACAGCGGCTCCGCACCGCTGACGCCTTGCGAGAACGCCTCGACAAAATCCACCGGCCCCACGCGCACCGCAAAATCCCATTCGCCCAGCACATGGTCGAGCATGATGAAGCTCATGTGCCGCGCATGGTCCAGCATATCCTGCGGAATGATCTTTTCAAACGACAGCTCCAGCCCCACCACGCCACCCGCGTCGTAATGCGCCACCAGCACATCCGAGCAGGCCAGCTCAAAGCCATCCATACCCATGCTGAAATCGCTGCCCAGGGTGCGCGTACGGAAAGCCTGCACCTTGTAACCCGGTAGGCTGGGGGCTGCGCGCACCAGCGCCATGGCATTCTCGAACTGCTCGGTGTTGCCGTGAGCGCTGATCACCAGGCGCTTGAACAGGCTGCCATCGGCCTGCTCCAGCTCCAGCGCCAGTTCAGGCGCATACCGCGCCAGAATCTCATTGGCCTTGGAGACAAACTCCTGCTCGGGCAGGAGCGCGAGATTGCGTTCGTCGTAGGCAAAAGCCTGCCAGAAGCCTTCAATGGCTGCGGCGTCCAGCAGCACGGGCTGGTCGGTATGTGCTTCATCGTTCATGGCGAGGAGCCTCCTTTACCAGCCCATTGTGCAAGATTTAGATGATTTCGATCGCCATGGCGGTTGCTTCCCCCCCACCAATGCACAGGGTTGCGAGGCCGCGCTTCTTGCCACGCGCCTTCAGGGCGTGCAGCAGCGTAACCAAAATACGCGCGCCACTGGCTCCAATCGGGTGGCCAAGTGCGCAAGCGCCGCCATTCACGTTGACGATGTCATGCGAAATGTTCAGCTCCGCCATCAACGCCATGGGAACGACGGCAAAGGCCTCATTGATCTCCCACAGATCCACATCGGCCACAGACCAGCCGATTTTCTTGAGCAGCTTTTCGGTCGCTCCCACAGGAGCCGTGCTGAACCATTCCGGTTCTTGTGCATACGTGGCATGGCCCACAATGCGTGCCAGCGGCGTGCAACCCAGCTCCTTGGCAGTCGATGCGCGCATCAGGACCAGGGCGGCAGCGCCGTCGTTGATGCTGGAGCTGGAGGCGGCGGTGATGGTGCCATCCTTCTTGAACGCGGGCTTGAGCGCGGCAATCTTGTCCAGCCGCGCCTTGGCGGGGCCTTCGTCCTCCGAAATCGTCACCTCGCCCTTGCGGGTGGAAACCGTCACCGGCGTGATCTCTTCCTTGAAAGCACCTGATTTGGTAGCCGCCTGCGCACGCTCCACGCTCGCGATCGCAAATTTGTCCTGTTGCTCTCGGGTGAAGTTGTACTTGGCCGCACAGTCCTCCCCAAAGGTACCCATGGAGCGGCCGGGCTCGTAGGCATCTTCCAGGCCATCGAGCATCATGTGGTCAAACACCTTGTCATGGCCCATGCGGTAGCCGCCGCGGCCTTTCTTGAGCAGATACGGCGCATTGGTCATGCTCTCCATCCCGCCAGAAACCATCACGTCGCGGCTGCGCGCCACCAATTGGTCATGGGCCAGAATGGTGGCCTCCATGCCTGCACCGCACATCTTCGAGAGCGTCACGGCACCCGTGCTCTTGGGAAGACCGCCCTTGAACAGCGCCTGACGCGCAGGCGCCTGGCCCTGACCAGCCATCAGGCAGTTGCCGAACAGCACCTCTTCCACCTTTTCGGGGGCAATGCCCGCACGCTCCACCGCTGCCTTGATGGCTGCGCCGCCCAGATCGTTGGCAGACAGTTCAGCAAAATCCCCCATGAAGCCTCCCATGGGGGTGCGGGCAGCGCTGACGATAACGACGGGATCTTGCATGGGGAGTCTCCTAGAACAAAAAGATGAGCGGTCTGCGTTTGATAAGTAATGGATTCAGATGCCTTTGGTTTTGAAACCCTTGCACATCAATCGGTAACCGCTCTTGTTTTTACATCAATGAAATTCAACTGCGCTCACGTGTTGCCACCAGCTCTACCGCACGGCGGCGAACTTCAGCGATGCCGCCGACATCCGGCACGGTCATCTCCAGATTCGTGATGAGACCATTCTTGAGGCTATAGCACCAACCGTGCAGCACCACTTTCTGACCGCGCGCCCAGGCATCCTGCATCACCGTGCTCTGCGCTACATTCATCACCTGCTCAATGGCATTGAGCTCGCACAGCGCATCATGGCGCCACTGAGGCGACAGGCTTTGCAACAGCGTGGCATGCTTGTCGCGCACATCCTTTACATGGCGGATCCAGTTGTCAGCCAGGCCAACCCGAGCGTCCTCCAGCGCCGCCAGCACACCGCCGCAGCCATAGTGGCCCACCACCATCAGATGCTCCACCTGCAACTGGTCAATGGCGTACTGGATGGTGGAGAGGCAGTTCAAGTCGCTGGGCACCACCACGTTGGCAATATTGCGGTGCACAAACACTTCGCCTGGCGCCAGGCCGGTGATCTGATTGGCCGGCACGCGGCTGTCGGAGCAGCCAATCCACATGTACTTGGGGTTCTGCTGCGCCATCAGTCCGGTGAAAAAACCGGGGCGATCACGCTCCATCTGGTCCGCCCACTCGCGGTTATGGACGAACAATTCTTCGATGGAGGTTTGGGACATAAGCAATCCTTTAGGTTGTTTTTACTAGGATGGCGCCTGCAGCCCGCAGCTTTTAGCAGGTTTCAGCAAACAACTCGCGGCCAATCAGCATGCGACGGATTTCGCTGGTGCCGGCGCCAATTTCGTAGAGTTTCGCATCTCTCCACAGTCGACCGAGCGGGTACTCATTGATATACCCATTGCCGCCATAGATTTGCACCCCTTCACCAGCCATCCATGTTGCCTTCTCCGCGCACCACAAAATGACGCTCGCGCAATCCTTGCGCACCTGGCGAACATGGTCAGATCCCAGAAGATCAAGGTTTTTAGCAACCGTATAAGCAAAGGAGCGGCCTGCTTGCAGCACGGTGTACATATCGGCCACCTTGCCCTGGATGAGCTGAAACTCGCCAATGCTCTGGCCAAACTGCTTGCGGTCGTGAATATAGGGCACGACATTGTCCATCACGCTCTGCATGATGCCCAGCGGCCCGCCGGTCAGCACAGCGCGTTCATAGTCCAAGCCGCTCATGAGCACCTTGGCACCACCATTGACCGCACCCAATACGTTCTCAGCCGGTACTTCCACGTTCTGGAACACCAACTCGCCCGTGTGGCTGCCTCGCATACCCAGCTTATCGAGCTTCTGTGCAATCGAGAAACCCTTCATGCCCTTCTCGATCAAAAAGGCCGTCACGCCACGCGCACCCAGCTCCGGCTCCGTCTTGGCATACACCACCAGGGTATCCGCGTCTGGGCCGTTCGTGATCCACATCTTGTTGCCATTGAGCACGTAGTAGCCGCCCTTGTCCTCGGCTTTCAGCTTCATGCTGATCACATCGGAACCTGCGCCCGGTTCACTCATGGCCAGCGCTCCCACATGCTCCCCACTGATCAGCTTGGGCAGGTACTTGGCCTTCTGCACTTCATTACCATTTCGATTGATCTGGTTCACGCACAGGTTGCTGTGCGCACCATAGGACAGGCCCACCGATGCGCTGGCACGCGAAATCTCCTCCATCGCCACCATGTGGGCCAGATAGCCCATGTCCGCACCGCCATACTGCTCGGGCACCGTGATGCCCAACACGCCCAGATCACCAAACTTGCGCCACAAGTCCATCGGAAACTGGTCATTGCGGTCAATCTCGGCGGCTCGGGGCGCAATCTCCGCCTGTGCAAATTCGCGCACTGCATCGCGCAGTGCATCAATCTCTTCACCGAGTTGGAAATTCAATCCTGGAAGTCCGAACATGTTCTTGTCTCCTTGGGTTCGCTGTCATGGTCAACGGGTTGCCAGCTTGAAGGCTTTACATGACAACTACGTTTACGTTAACGTCAAATATAAGCTATTTTTTTTCAAATGGCATCTGCAGCAGCGCCTGCGCTTCTTGCAGATGCTCATCAATTTCTGCCAAATTGGCTTGCAAATCTGCCAGTTGCTCCAGCAAGCGCCCGCGCTGCGCGGAAAGCACCTGAACAAAGCGGTTCAGCTGCATCTGGGTATCGCGCGGCGATTCGTAGAGATCGAGAATCTCCTTGGCTTCCTGCAGGCTCAGCCCCAGGCGTTTGGCGCGCAAAGTCAGGCGCAGGCGCGTTCGATCCTTGGCAGAATAAATGCGCTGCTTACCACTGGCTCCTGCCCGATCTGGGTGCAGGAGGCCCATGTCTTCATAGAAGCGAATAGCTCGCGTCGTCAAGTCAAATTCTGCCGCGAGATCGCTGATCGTGTAAGTGAGTGCGGGTGTCCCCATGCAGTATTCCTGTTGTTCTGTCTGCATTATCAGCTGGAGTTGCGAATATCAGCGTCACCCAAGGGCTGAATGGCACAACATTCACCACACAATTTCGGGCGAGCAAAAGCAAAACCCCCGCAGTCGGAGACTGAGGGGGTTTGGGAATAAAAGCCTGACGATGACCTACTTTCACACGGGAATCCGCACTATCATCGGCGCGAAGTCGTTTCACTGTCCTGTTCGGGATGGGAAGGAGTGG
>NZ_JACHKZ010000006.1 GCF_014207855.1 Comamonas odontotermitis
CCAGTTTGTGGTGCGGTACTTGCGCCGACCCCAGTTCGTCTCACTCATCATCCGAGCCTACTACCGCTGCGGCCCGGATTTGTGCAACAAAGCCCATCCAAGCGTAGTGGGGATGGAAAATAAACATTTAAACGGACGACAGATGGCCGATAAAACATGACAGATGGAAGTTGTCTCAGTAATAAATGCACCACAATGCAATTTAATTAATCAAGAAATAGATTTTGATGAATAAATATATGCACAGGGCGCTGAACCTGGCCTCCAGCGCGCTTTTCATCACGTCTCCCAACCCCCGTGTAGGTTGTGTACTGGTGGATGCGCAAGGGCGGGTTATTGGCGAAGGCCATACCCAGAAGGCTGGCGGCCCGCATGCCGAAGTGATGGCGCTGCGGGATGCGGCCGCACGCGGCCACAGTACGCAAGGTGCGACGGCCTATGTGACCCTGGAGCCTTGCTCACACCATGGGCGCACCGGGCCATGCTGTGATGCGCTGGTTGCCGCAGGGGTTGCCAAGGTGGTAGCCGCGGTGGCCGACCCGAATCCCTTGGTTGCTGGCGATGGGTTTGCGCGGCTGCGAGCGGCAGGCGTAGCTGTGGATGTGTGCGACGCACAGACTGGCGGCGCAGCCTCACGCGAGCTGAACATTGGTTTTTTCAGCCGCATGGTGCGCAAAACTCCATGGGTACGCCTCAAGGCCGCCATGTCTCTGGATGGCAAGACCGCCTTGGCCGATGGAAGCAGTCAATGGATTACAGGTGAGGCAACGCGAGCGGACGGCCATTACTGGCGCGCACGTGCCTGTGCCATCCTCACAGGGATTGGCACCGTGCTGGCTGACGATCCGGCGCTGAATGTGCGTTATGTGGATACGCCACGCCAGCCACGCCTGGTGGTATTGGACAGTCAGTTGCGCACGCCTCCCGCTGCGCGCATCTTTGCCGCCTCACGTGAAGTGCTGATTTACTGCGCGCAGGATGACGCCGCGCGCCGCGCCGCGCTGGAGGCCGCCGGTGCAGTAGTGATTTGCCTGCCCGCATCTGGTGCCGATCGCATTGACCTGACTGCCCTGATGCGCGACCTTGGTCAGCGCGAGGTGAACGAATTGCATGTGGAGGCAGGCGGCGTTCTCAACGGCGCTCTGCTGCAGGAGGGCCTGGTGGATGAGCTGGTGCTCTACCAGGCTCCCATGCTGCTAGGCCGCGGACAGGATGTTTTCGGCGGTATGGCTTTGGCCCACCTGCAAGACGCGCCACGGCTGGAAGTCTTGGAACGCACCACAATCGGCACAGACCAACGCCTTATTGCCCGCCTGCCTGGTCGCTACGATTTTTGATGCCTGAGAACGTGTTTACGATCTCCTCACGCCGCGACAGCGGCTTTGCGGGGCGCCCGGCTAGGGATGGGATGCGAGGCGCAGTGCGCAGCCAATAGCCAGCTATTGGCAAGTGCTGCAACGAAGCAGACCGCCCCTAGCCGGGCGCCCCCAAACCCACTGTCCCTCTGGGTTGGCGTGAAATCGGGCGATTTCTTCGCGCTAGCCCTTGCTTGCACCCCGGTGCAAGCTGCGGCCCAGCGCTTCGAACTCATCCCGATTGCACTCCAACGCGGCGGCGTAGAGATCGTAAACACGTTCTGAGCGCATGCGCGAGCTGCTTTCTAACTCGCATACCCCAGGCACGCACCTGCGTTGGGCAAGCCCTTGCATTCACGCAACAACCGCCGGTCTCGTTCAGCGGCGCTTTCACTGCCAAGGTTTTTGCTGCGCTTGGCCTTGTGCGTTTTGACTGCATGCGTTTTGGTTGCATGCGTTTGGGTGGCAACCGCATGTTTGCGTGCCGCCCAGACATCTTGGGGGCCCAGTATGGCTGCGCCGATGAAAACGGCCATCAGCGTGCGGGCAATGTGTTGTTGGCGCGGCATAGGTCTCCTCAGTCGTGCATCAATCATGCTGCAGTGAGCTTAGGCGCGTCTGCCTTTCGTTGCCAGCACCAAATCCATGAAACAGCGGCGCGTTGCGGGCGCGCGACGCGTGATGCGGGCATCTGTGTCCGACAACATCGGATACACCGGCTGGCACCCATCCCATGTGCGCAGAACCGGGGTTTGCCCCGCACAATAGGGTTGCCCTAAGTTACAGCCTGTTATCGCCCTCACCATGTCCCTTGATCCCGTGCCTTCCCCTGCCAATACTGCACACGCTCTGCTGCCCCGGTCACAAGTGGGATGGATTGCCGGGCTGGTGATGGCAGCGGTCATGCTGACGGGTTGTGCGACCCAATTGCCGACCCAAGTGGAGAGGCCGATGTCCCACGCTGTATCACCATCTGCCAGCACCGCGCTGGGGGCGCTTACCTACCAGCGCAAGCAAGCAGAGAACAAGGCCGGTGCCGAAGCCTCGGGTTTTCAGATTCTGGCCGGGGCCCAGGCCGCTTACGGTGCACGCCTGGCGCTGGTGGAAGGTGCACAGCAAACGCTTGATCTGCAGTACTACGCCATCCACGCCGATGCCAGCACGGCTCGCCTGCTTGATGCCGTTGTCAAGGCGGCGCGCCGGGGCGTTCGGGTGCGGGTGCTGCTGGATGACTTCCACGGTACTGGCCGCAATGCCCAGGTCATGCGCCTGGCGTTCGAGCCCAATATCGAGATGCGCATGTTCAATCCGCTGATGGGCAGCCGCGATTCCCCGCTCAGCCGCATGTGGTATGCCGTAACCGATTTTCAGCGCGCCCAGCAGCGCATGCACAACAAGCTGTTTCTGGCCGACAACGTGATGGGTGTGATGGGCGGGCGCAACCTTGGCGACTCCTACTTCGACAACGACGACAGCTCCAACTTCCTGGATACGGACGTGCTGATTCTGGGGCCGGTGGTCAAGGATCTGTCTCACAGCTTTGACCGCTACTGGAACAACGAGCGTGCCTACCCCGTGCAATCGTTGATCAGCAAGGACGCGCTGCTGGCCATGCAGCAAGCCTCACAAGCCAGCGGTGCGGCAGGCGCTGGCAATGGTGCAGGGTTGAGCGGAAGCGCCAGCACCACCCGCCCCATGCCGCCGGATGGAGAGCCGCGAGGCGGCAGCGTTTCCACCGAGCAGCGTGCCCGAGCATGGGATATGGAGGCGCTGGATCTGCAGAAGACTCCGCTGGTATGGGCGCGGGCCGTGATGATTGCCGATGAACCCAGCAAGATTCCTACAGTCGATTCGGATGGCAAGACTGAAGCGATGACGACAGCCCCCGGCGTGATGGAAACCCAGGCCCTGCGCCAGCTACGCCTGCGGTCGACGCAGGTGGCTGCGCGGGTCTCTGCTGGCGGGACGCCGCAGCCCCCTCTTGCGGCAGACTCCGTGGTGGATGGCCTTATCCATCTGCTGGCCTATGCCAAAAAGGATTTGCTCATCGTCTCGCCCTACTTTGTTCCCAACGAAGATATGCGTTCTGCGTTCAAGGCTGCTGTAGAGCGCGGCGTGCGCGTGCGCATTCTCACCAACTCGCTGTCGTCGAACGATGCACCCATCGCGCACGTGGGCTATGCCAGATACCGCGAAGAGTTGCTTCGCAGTGGCGTGGATCTGTATGAGCTCATCAGCGACGACAGCACCTTGCGCGCCGCTTTTGGTGTGGGCAGCGGGCAAAACAGCTTTCTCGAAGGCAAGCGCATCATGCTCCACGGCAAGATCCTGGTGCTCGACGGCCAGTTGTTCGTGACCGGATCGATGAACCTGGATGAGCGCTCCAAACTGCAAAACACCGAGATTGCCGTTTTGGTGCGCAGCCGCGAACTCTCCCGCCAAGCCACCAGCATGATTGAACGCGGCCTGCAATCGGGCGCCTGGCACGTCGTGCTGCAAGATGGAAAGCTGGTGTGGAAGGCTCCCCAGGGCAGTCAGTTGCAAGACGAGACCACAGAGCCCGACACCAGCCTGCCCCTGCGGCTGATGCTCAAGATCATCAGCCCGTTTACACCAGACTCAATGCTGTAAGAGCCTGTTCAAACGGTGCGCGCCTGCAACTCAGCCAGCCATACAGTGATGGCGCGCTGGTCGGTCATCACCCGCACATGCTGGTAAGCGGCCTCGGCCTCGGGATAGGCGCGGCGCATTAGATTGAGCCATTGCTTCAGGCGCCCTGCACGTTGGCGCGGCTCCAGATCAGCGCAGACCAGCTCCCAAAAGCGCAACAAGGCGGGTACCAGATCGGGCCAACCGATATCGCGGTAGCCTTCTGGCAGCGGTTCGCCTGCCCGCTCGGCCACTGCCTTGCGAATGCGCCATGCCAGGCCCGGGTCCGCCACCATGCCGCGGCCCAGCATCAAGTCGGTGCACCCTGATTCGGCCTGGCAACGCAAGGCATCTTCTACGGTCCAAATCTCGCCATTGGCCACTACGGGTACCGTCACCGCCTCACGGATGCGGGCGATCTGGTCCCAGTAGGCAGGCGGGCGGTAGCCGTCCTGCTTGGTACGGCCATGCACCACCAGCTCGCAGGCGCCTGCGCCCTGCATGGCCTGGGCGCATTCGAGCATCAGGCTGCGGTCGTTGAAGCCCAGGCGCATCTTGGCCGATACAGGCAGGTGCGCTGGCACAGCGGCGCGCACAGACGCCACCACCGCATAGATCGCATCGGGATACTGCAGCAACGATGCTCCGCCGCCGTGGCGGTTGACCACCTTGGCAGGGCAGCCAAAGTTCAGGTCAATGCCTTCGGGCGACAGGGCCGCCAGCCGCGCCGCATTGGCGGCCATGCTGGCCGGATCGCTCCCCAGCAGTTGTGCACGCACCGGGGTGCCAGCCGCCGTATGGCTGGCGCTCAGCAGCTCGGGCATGGTGCGCAGGTAAACCTTGTCGGGCAACAGGCTGCCTGTGATGCGGATGAACTCGGACACACAGCGGTCTGCACCGCCGATGCGGGTGAGCACGTCGCGCAGCACAAAATCGAGCAGGCCTTCCATCGGCGCCA
This sequence comes from Comamonas odontotermitis, assembly GCF_014207855.1. Classification (GTDB taxonomy): domain Bacteria; phylum Pseudomonadota; class Gammaproteobacteria; order Burkholderiales; family Burkholderiaceae_C; genus Comamonas; species Comamonas odontotermitis_A. The sequence goes on from NZ_JACHKZ010000006.1 coordinate 4,963, forward strand.
GAAGCAATCGCATGACGGTTTTTTGAGTATTACTCGCTAGTGGCACATACCTATCAAGCGCCACTAGCTACCAATTGAATAGCAAAAGGGTTACCAGGCCGCCTGCATGCGCCACAAAGTCGTCACCTCGGCAGCGCGCGCGCGGTGCAGTGGATTGGCTTCGTCCTGCGCCTTGGGATGGTGCGGCCGGATATGGTGCTTGCCCACGACTTGCAGGCCAGCCTCGGCAATCCAGGCCAGTAGCTCTTCGCGGCGGCGCAACCCCAGGTGCTCAGCAAAATCGGACAGAACCAGCCACGCCTCACCTCCTGGCGCCAGATGCTCCGATACACCGGCCAGAAAGCCGCGCAGCATGCGGCTGCCTTCGTCGTACACGGCACGCTCCACCGGCGCGCTGGGCTTGGCCGGCACCCATGGCGGGTTGCACACCACCAGGGCCGCTTTGCCTTCAGGGAAGAGATCGGTCTGCGCCAGCGTCACTCTGGCAGCCACGCCCAGGCGTTCCAGATTGTCTGCCGCACAAGCCAGCGCGCGCGGGTCGGTGTCGGTAGCCACCACCTGCTGTACCCCACGGCGCGCCAGCACAGCGGCAATCACACCCGTGCCGGTGCCGATATCGAAAGCCAGGGATTTCTTGGCCAGCGCCGTAGGCAGCGGTGCCTGGGCAAGCAGATCGATGTACTCGCCGCGCACAGGCGAGAACACGCCATAGTGCGGGTGAATGCGAGCGTAGCCACGCGGCGCCAGCTTGGCGAGTGCGGGAATCTCCACGCCCTTCTTGCGCCACTCATGCGCCCCCACCAGGGCCTGCAGCTCCCGCAGCGACACCACATTGCCCAGCGCGCCTGTGCCTTCAGCTTCTGCAGCGCCCCAGGCATCCGTACAGGCGGCCTCAACCTGGGGTGCGCGGCGCAATGCCACGCCATATTGCGCATTCAGCTCGATCAGCACCATCGACAGCACGCGCGCCCGCTGGGCCTGCAATTGGCGCTGCTGGTGAAAAGGCAGGGCCTGCTGCGGCGCGGGCATGCCCTTCTTGGCAGTGGCAGCAGCAGGCACGGGCAGCGCCTTCCTTTTGGAGCTGCGCTCACCCGTCTTGTCCAGCCGCCGACCCAAAGCCTGCAGCAACTGGCGTGCGTTCTGGAAATCACCGCGCCACAGCAGCGCCGTGCCTTCGCAGGCAAGGCGATAGGCCGTATCGGCGGGCATGGTGTCATCGGCCAGCACCACACGGGCTGGCGCGGCGCTGCCGCGCTCACAGCGCCATCGCGCACTGCGCTCGGCGCCCCCTTCGGTCCATTGGATGGTGGCAGGGGCTACGGTGGAGGCATCGGGTACCCCTTCGGGGCGAACGCTGGTCATGGTGGTGCTTTCTCACAAAGCATGCGGCGTGGCCGCAAAAAACAAAAGAGGCCGTGCAGGACGGCCTCTTCGAGCATGTTCTGCGCTGCGCAGCGATCTGCTGCCACAGCTGTAGAGTGTAATTATCCGCGGTTCATCAAAGAGCGCTGCATGCGCACTTCTTCGATCTTGATGGCGCCCACGGTGGCCGTCTTGGCGGTAGACATTTCACGCTTGAAGCCTGCAGATTCGTGGAAGCGAAGCGCGCGCTCATTGCGCAGAGGCACCCAGGAGGTCACCGATGTGCAGCCTTCTTCTGCGAGGCCATCACGGGCGGCATCCCACAGCGCTACGCCAACGCCTTGGTCCCAGTGGCTGGGTGCTGCATAAATGGCCCAGATTTCGCCGGTAGTGGGACGGGTCTTGGCGTCGCGCGAACGGTCAAAACCCACAAAACCAACGATCTTGTCGTTCTCGACGGCCACTTGCACCTGGGGTTCGCAAAATTCGATCGCTTCGCGCCAGTAGGCCTGGCGCTTTTCGACAGACGACATGGCTTTGAGCTGATCGTCGGGCAAGACGCCGCGATAGGCTTCTACCGAGGCAGAGGCGTGGATCTGAGCAATGGCTTTGGCATCACGAAGCGTAGCGGGACGAACCAGAAAGGTGATAGTTTCAGACATGGATAACCGAAAACAAAAATCAATGAATTAACCAAAAAGCACGCACAACTCGTAATACACTGCGACCATCCCGCCCGGCCGGATGCCAGTCCCGCCCGTGGAGCACCGCTTGGGGCTCAACATGGACAGTCTGCAGCACGCCATGGCTCACGCAGCAAAGGCAGACAATGGCTGCCAATGGCTGTTTTAAGGGCGTATGGAAGAGTCAGCGCGGGAACAGCGCGCCGCAAGGGATGTGGTGCTCGAAAGCCTTCCATTGTCGCACTCCAGACATCATTTGGGTAGTCCCTTGGTTGGCTTGTAGGTCAATTTACGCAAGGGTTTGCAAGCGTTGATATTTACGCTAGGCGTTTACCCTAGGCCTTTCACATTAAATAAATCAAACACTTAGCGCATCATCCTGCCCTTAAGCATGCGCATGATGCTGTCAAATCGCCCGCCATAAGGTGGGTACAGCCACTTTGCGGGTGACCAACGCGACGCGCGCAGTACCGGTTTGGCGTGCGAAAAGCGCATGAATCCATGTTCACCATGGATGGCTCCCCAGCCGCTTGCGCCCCAGCCGCCAAACGGCAAGCCATCGTGTACGAACTGCAGCAGGCAGTCATTCATGCACATGCCCGCCGCCCGCACACGCAGGGCCGCATCCTGGCCTTGCCTGGGGTCGCTGCCAAACCAGTAAAACGCCAGCGGCACCTCGCCCCGGTTGATGGTGGCAATCGCGTTTTCGCGGTCGTCGTAACGCAGCACCGGCAGAATGGGGCCAAAAATCTCTTCCTGCATCAGTTGCATCTGCGGCGTCGCTCCAAGCACCACCACAGGCGCCAATTGCCGGCTGATGCCCTCCCCCATCCGGCTTTGCGGTACGGCAGGCTGGTCATCACTGATGCGAACCAGTTGCGCCCCACCTTGCTCGGCCTGCGCCAGCAGGGCCAGAAGTCGGCTGGTGTGGGCGGCGTTGATGACCGAGGTGTAGTCAGGGTTGCCTTGCTGCTGCGGATACATCTGGCGCGCTGCATCGGCATAGGCGTCCACAAAGGCTGCTTCGCTGCCCGCTGACAACAATACGTAATCAGGGGCTATGCAGGTCTGCCCCGCGTTCAAGAGCTTGGCGTGGGCGATCCTGCGCGCGGCGTCGCGGATGTCGCAGCCCGCCTCCAGCAGGCAGGGCGTTTTGCCTCCCAACTCCAAAGTGGTGGGCACCAGATGGGTGGCAGCCGCCAGCGCTACCTTGCGCCCTACCGCAGTGGAGCCCGTGAACAGCAGATGGTCGAGCGGCAGCGCCGCCAGATCGGCTGCTGCCCCCGCATCCCCCACCAGCACAGCCACTTCGTCATCTGCAAAGTAGCGCGCCACCAGATCAGCCAGCAAGGCGCTGGTGGCAGGCGTGTGTTCGCTCGGCTTGACGATGACACGGTTGCCCGCTGCCAGCGCACTGATGACGGGCCCCAAGGCCAGCAGCACAGGGTAGTTCCATGGCGCAATCACACCGATCACCCCAAGCGGCACGGGCTGCACCCAGGCACGCGCTGGCAGCAAATGCAGTGGCGTAGGAATGCGCTGGGGCGCCGCCCAGCGCTTGAGCTGGCTGAGCGCCTGGGCCAATTGGCTGCGCAGCGGCAGCAACTCTGCCAGCTCGGTCACTTTGGCAGAACGCTGCCCGAAGTCTGATTGCACGGCTGCGCTTACCTGGTCCGCGCTGTCTGCTATCAATTTCTGCAGCCGCAGCAAGCGCTCGCGGCGCAGCAGCAATGGCGTGTCGGGCTCCGCGCGGCTGGCCGCGCGCATGGCGGCAAAGCGGGAGTGCAGTTCGCTCACGTCCATAACATTCCTTGTAGGCGCTGCATCAAGCTGTCAGCAACGCAAAAAACCTGGCCTGCCAACGTCTTCAGAACGCATCTGGGGGCCGAAGCCAATGCACCGCCAATAAAAAACCCGGCCAGCGGCATCCGCATAACCGGGTTTTATCCAAAACAGGGCGCGCCCTGCTGTCATCAATGCTGCGAACGAATCTCGCGCGGCTCAACGTCAGTGACGTCAATGACCGCGGCCCGACCAGACGCAGATGCCGCAGCGCGGTCACTGCTGCCGCCGCCATTGGCCGTCCAGCGCGCCGTAGAGCGGTACACCGTGGTCCAGCCCGAAGCGGGGTTCATCTTGAATGCAAACGGAACCACCGGTTTGCCGGTCAGCTTGGCCCACAACATGCGAGCGCCCCACAGGAGCGCGGCGATGGCAGCGACCACCAACAGGCTGGCGAAAAACACCAGACCCGCCAGCACGACGACCACTCGTAAAGTCCAGCTCACCACGGTTGCCAACAATTCGTTCAACGCATTTCCTTTCATGGCTCATGGCCCATCGCAGCACTGCTGCATGACACCATGTGATGGGCATGCTGCGATTTTTCAAGCCCCGAGCGGTCTGCCGACCGCCCAACAAGCATAGCGCACTGCAATGCTTGTGGGCTCAGCATGGGTACTGGGCACGTTCCCAGCCCCACGCTGCAGGCATCAGACCTGTTCCACCGATTTGCCGAAATGGAATTCGCCCGGCGCCTGCACCGGATCGACCGACACCGGAATCGTGCTCTTGGGCGGATATCTGCCCTCCAGCAACAATTTCGACAGCGGGTTCTCAATGCGCTGTTGAATGGCACGCTTGAGCGGACGGGCACCAAACACCGGATCGAAGCCCACCTTGGCCAGCTCGGCCATGGCGGCATCCGAGACTTGCAGATGCAGATCCATCTTGGCCAGGCGTGCCTCCAGCTGCTTGAGCTGGATACGGGCAATCGATTCAATGTTCTTGGCATCCAGGCCGTGGAACACCACCGTCTCGTCGATACGGTTGAGGAATTCGGGGCGGAAATGGTTCTTGAGTTCCCCCCACACCGCGTCTTTTACATCTTCATACGGCTGTCCGACCATCGCCTGGATGAGCTGAGAGCCGATGTTGCTGGTCATCACGATCACCGTGTTCTTGAAGTCCACGGTCCGCCCCTGACCGTCGGTCAGGCGTCCGTCGTCCAGCACCTGCAGCAGGATGTTGAAGACGTCGGGGTGGGCCTTCTCCACCTCGTCGAGCAGGATCACGCTGTAGGGCTTGCGACGTACGGCCTCGGTCAGGTAACCGCCTTCGTCGTAGCCCACATAGCCTGGGGGCGCACCGATCAGGCGCGAGACGGAGTGCTTCTCCATGAACTCGCTCATGTCGACACGGATCAGGTGGTCTTCGCTGTCAAACAGAAAGCCTGCCAAGGCCTTGCACAGCTCGGTCTTGCCCACGCCGGTCGGGCCCAGGAACAGGAACGATCCGGTGGGCCGGTTTGGGTCGGACAGGCCCGAGCGCGAACGGCGGATGGCGTTGGAGACGGCATTGATCGCCTCGTCCTGGCCCACCACTCGCTCATGCAGCTTGGCTTCCATGTGCAGGAGCTTGTCCTTTTCGCCCTGCATCATCTTAGCGACGGGGATGCCAGTCGCGCGGCTCACCACTTCAGCGATTTCCTCGGCGCCCACCTGGGTGCGCAGCAGCTTGTGGCCCTTGTCCTTGGCTTGCTCGCCCTTCTCGTCCTTCTGCACCTCGGCCAGCTGCTTTTCCAGGCTGGGCAGCTTGCCGTATTGCAGCTCAGCCACCTGGTTGAAATCGCCCTTGCGCGTGGCTTCCTGGATCTGAAACTTGATCTGGTCGATCTCCTTGCGGATCTGCTCGCTGCCCATGGCATCGGCCTTCTCGGCCTTCCAGATTTCTTCCATGTCGGCGTACTCGCGCTCGATCTTGGACAGGTCTTCCTCGATCAGGGCCAGGCGTTTTTGCGAAGCTTCATCGGTCTCCTTCTTCATCGCCTCGCGCTCGATCTTGAGCTGGATCATGCGGCGTTCGAGCTTGTCCATCACCTCGGGCTTGGAGTCGATCTCGATCTTGATCTTGGCAGCCGCCTCGTCGATCAGGTCAATCGCCTTGTCGGGCAGGAAACGGTCGGTGATGTAGCGCGCCGACAGCTCGGCGGCAGCGACGATGGCCGGATCGGTGATGTCCACGCCGTGGTGGGCTTCATACTTTTCCTGCAGGCCACGCAAAATGGCAATCGTGTCTTCCACCGAAGGCTCGTTGACCAGCACTTTCTGAAAGCGCCGCTCCAGCGCCGCATCCTTTTCGATGTACTTGCGGTATTCATCGAGCGTGGTGGCGCCGATGCAATGGAGCTCACCGCGCGAGAGCGCAGGCTTGAGCATATTGCCCGCGTCCATGGCGCCATCGGCCTTGCCCGCGCCCACCATGGTGTGGATTTCGTCGATGAACAGGATGATGCGCCCTTCTTCCTGCGCCACTTCCTTGAGCACCGATTTCAGGCGCTCTTCAAAATCGCCGCGGTACTTGGCACCGGCCAGCAGGCCGGCCATGTCCAGCACCAGCACCTTCTTGTCGCGCAAGGTGTCGGGCACTTCGCCTGCCACAATGCGCTGGGCCAGGCCTTCAACAATGGCCGTTTTGCCTACGCCAGGCTCGCCGATGAGCACCGGATTGTTCTTGCTGCGCCGCTGCAGCACCTGGATGGTGCGGCGAATCTCGTCATCGCGGCCGATCACCGGGTCGAGCTTGCCGCTTCTGGCGCGCTCGGTCAGGTCAAGCGTGTACTTCTTCAGGGCTTCCCGCTGGCTTTCGCCGTCTGCGCTGTCCATGCCCTGCCCTCCGCGCACGGCATCAATCGCCGCTTCCAGGGCCTTGCGGGTCAATCCCGCCTCACGAACGACGCGGCCCGCCTCACCCTTGTCATCGGTCAATGCAAGCAGAAACAGCTCACTGGCATAAAACTGGTCGCCGCGCTTGATGGCTTCCTTCTCAGTCGCCTGCAGCACGCGCTGCAGCTCGGGGCCCACCGTCACCTGATCCTGCCCCTGCACCTGAGGCAGGCGCTTGATGGCGTTCTCGGCAGCGGTCGTCATCGCCGTCACGCTGGCGCCAGCGCGCGCCAGGAGCGACTTGGGGCCCTCTGGCTGGCGCAGCATGGCAGTGAGGACGTGGATGGGCTCGATATAGGCGTTGTCGTTGCCAAGCGCCAGCGATTGGGCGTCCGACAGTGCCTCTTGGAACTTGGTGGTTAATTTGTCGATTCGCATGAAATGAATATTCCGTCTGGAAAATTGAACTGCAGAATATTTTGCGTCTCCTGCCGATTTTTCAAGAAGCGGCAGGCAGCCTGATACGGGTATATCAGGCGCGGCCCATCCGGTCTGCAGGACGAATCCCACAGCGATTTTTCATTCAAATTAGCCAATAATGCACAGCGGAAAAGCGCTGGTAGCTATGGTTTTAAGCAAGAAGGCGTTACGGCGCCAAAGTCTTTGCAGACCAAGATTCAGTTCCAGCGTGCCATTGCCGCGTCATCGGCCACGCGCGCGTCTACCCAGCGTGCGCCCTCGGGGGTGTCTTCCTTCTTCCAGAACGGTGCCTGCGTCTTGAGGTAATCCATCAGAAATTCACAGGCGGCAAAGCTCTCGCCCCGGTGCGCGCTCGACACGGCCACCAGCACGATCTGGTCCTGCGGTGCCAGCAACCCGACCCGGTGGATGACGCGCGCACCGTAGATATCAAAGCGCTGACGGGCTGCCTCCACCATCTCGGCAATCGACTTTTCCGTCATGCCTGGGTAATGCTCCAACTCCATGCTGGCCACGCTGCTGCCGTCATTGCGGTCACGCACCGTGCCCACAAAACTGCACACCGCACCAATGCGCGCATCTGCCGCGCGCAGCAGGCGCAACTCCTCGCTCACATCAAAATCAGCGGTCTGTACGGCGATATGGGTGTGAAACATGGAGATAAATCGGTCAGCTGGCGGGGTTGAGATAGGCCAAGCGTAGCACGCCTCAAAACTGCGTGGAACCAAAAATTCTGCCCGGAAGGCCGCAGAAATATCCGCGCTGATGGTGCACCAGCCCATCCATACGGGCCCGCCATGTGGCATGCCGCGTAAACCACGCCGCCCCGTCAGCCCTTCTCGCTTGCGGCACACTAACAGCAATTCTGTATTTTTTGACAAAGTGCCATGCCCAGCAAAACCTTGAGCGCCCACGGCTACCTGCTCTACCCCAATCCGCGCAACGAGCACCGCATCGTGTTCGAGTACCACGTGTTCGTTCCCTACCCTTACGCAATCATCGATATTCCAGCCATGGATCTCGCGGGCAAGACCAGCGTCTATGCCGCTTGCCGCGAAACCGACCAGAAGATGGGCCAGGTGGTGACGTTTGAGCTGGAAGAGGACGTAGCCCGTTTCGAGAAGCGCTTTACGCCCTGACCCAATAGCTATCAAATCAATAGCATTCTGCGCTTGATGAGTAAGGGCTGGCAGTTATTCTTTAATCACACCGTCTGCACCACCGCCTGCACGCGGCGGTAGCCGTCGGCGGCTGTGAGCAGCTGGCGGGCGTAGTCGGTCTGCACCGCACCGGCCCGTACTGCGTCCGTACCAAGGCTTTCAACGATACGGCCATGCTGCATGACCGAGAGCTGGCTGCACAGGAACGCCACCACGGCCAGGTTATGACTGACGAGCAGCATGGTCAGGCCCCGCTCGTGGTGCAGCTTTTTGAGCAGGTTCAGGACTTCCGCCTGCACCGATACATCGAGCGCACTGGTCGGTTCGTCGAGCAGCAGCACCTGCGGCTCCAGCACCAGGGCCCGGGCGATGGCCACACGCTGGCGTTGCCCGCCCGAGAGCTGGTGCGGATACCGGTAGCGGAAGCTGGCGTCCAGCCCCACATCGGCCAGCGCCTGGGTCACGCGCTCGGCCACACGGTCCATTCCATGGATCAAAAGCGGCTCGCGCAGGCTCTGGTCTACGGTCAGGCGCGGGTGCAGCGAGGCATACGGATCCTGAAACACCATCTGCACAGCACGGCGCTGCGCCTTGGGCATGTGCTTGGCAACCGGTTGGCCAGCCACCTGCATCTGCCCGCCACACAGCGGCGTCATGCCGCACAGCGCCCGCAGTACGGTGGATTTACCCGAGCCCGATTCGCCCACCAGCCCATAGGCCTGCCCCTGCGGCACCTGCAGACTCACCCCGTGCACTACGGTCTTAAAGCCCCTGGGCGTTTCAAAGCCGATGCTCACACCATTCACATCGATCATTGCAGGCCTCCCGCCATGTTGGCCTGTGGCTCACGCCAGCGCGGGTCGCGCTGCATGGTGGGCAACCATGCCTGGTCTTGCTGCAAGCGGGGGCTGGCGGCCAGCAAGGCGCGGGTATAGGGGTGAGTGGCCTGGTTCAAGTCGCCAGCCGCACAGGTTTCCATCACCTGGCCGGCATACATCACCACCACGCGGTCACAGAACTGGCTGACCAGTTCCAGATCGTGGCTGATCAGAATGAGGCCGGTGTTGTGCCGAGCGATCAGCTCGTCCATCACGCGCAGGGTCTGCATGGCCACCAGCACATCGAGCGCGCTGGTCGGCTCGTCGGCAATGAGCAGCTTGGGGCCTGACGAGACCATCATCGCAATCATCACGCGCTGTCCCATGCCGCCAGACAACTCATGCGGGTAGGCCTTGAGTACCTGCTCAGGATCGCGGATATGCACGGCTTCGAGCGCTTCCACCATGCGCGCCTGCAGGGCCGTTCCCTTGAGGTGCGGCTCGCGCAGGTGAAATGCCTCCTTGAGCTGGCTGGCAACCGTCATCACAGGGTTGAGGGAGTACTTGGGGTCCTGCAGAATCATGCCGATATCGCGTCCGCACAGCTGGCGGCGCGCGGCGGGTTTCATCGCCAGCAGGTCGCGGCCTTCAAAACGCATGGCATCGGCAGACCACACGGCGCCCGGTGCCAGCATACCCAGCAGCGCGCGGCCGGTGAGCGATTTGCCAGAACCCGACTCACCCACAATGCCCAGGCGCTCGCCCGGCATCAGTGTGAGGGACAGGCCGCGCACCACCTCGCGCAGCGCGCCGGTGGCGGTCGGAAAGCTGATGCGCAGATGGCTGATCTGCGCAAGCGGGGTGGGCGTATGCACTTCGGTATTCATGACAGCGCCCTCAGTCAGCATGTCGCGGGTCAAATACATCGCGCAGACCGTCGCCCAGCAGGTTGAACGCGAGGCTCACGATCAGGATCGCAATACCCGGCACCGTGGCCACCCACCAGGCATCCACCAGCACATTGCGGCCCGATGCCACCATGAAACCCCATTCCGGGCTGGGCGGCTGCGCGCCCAGGCCCAGAAAGCCCAGGCCCGCCACGGTAAGGATGATGCCCGCCATATCGAGCGTGGCACGCACGATGACCGACGACATGCACAGCGGCGTGATATAGCGCCACAGAATGCGCGCATGGCTTGCGCCTTGCAGCCGCGCGGCGTGGATGTAATCGCTCTCCACCACCTTCAAGGTCTCGGCCCGCGCCAGGCGCGCATAGGCAGGCCACGCCGTGATCGATATCGCAATCACCGCATTGACCACACCCGGCCCCATGGCGGCGGCAAAGGCGAGCGCCAGCACAATCTTGGGAAAGGCCAGCGCGATATCGGTCACGCGCATCAGCACCGTATCGACCCAGCCGCCAAAGTAGCCCGCCACCACGCCAATCAGCAGGCCGATCGGCACCACGATCACCAACACCAGCATGGCAATGACAAGGGTGAGGCGCGAGCCGTAGACGACGCGTGAGAAGATGTCGCGGCCCAATTGATCGGTACCCAGCCAATGGCCCGCGCTGCCAATGGGCTGCAGGCGGTCGCCCAGCACCTGGGCCAGCGGGTCGTGCGTGGCGATCCACGGCGCCAGCAGTGCCACCAGCAGCAAGACCACGAGCACCAAGAGGCCTGCCATGCTGAGCGGATTGCGGGCAAAGCGGCGTGCGCGCCGGTACCACAGCCCCCAGAAGGCCTGGCGCGGTGATGCAGGCGCATCGGAAAGCAGCCAGTCCCGCAGGGGCTGCTTGGTGTCGGCAAGATTAGAGTTATCTAAATTCATAGCATTCCGAGCTTCAGAGACAAGCGCCAACAGCTTTCTCTTCCATACTCAAGTCTTGCGGCGTGCGCGCGGATCAAACACCGCGTACAGCACATCGGTCAGCAGGTTGATCACCACAAAGACGGTGCCAATCACCAGGGTGGAGCCGAGAATGGCGCTCATATCGGCGTTCATCAGCGCGCCGGTCAGATACGAACCAATGCCCGGCCATGAAAAAACGATCTCCGTCAGCACAGAGCCTTCGAGCAGGTTGCCGTAGGTCAGGGCAATGACGGTGAGCAGCGGCACGGCGATGTTGCGGAATGCATGGCCCCACACCACACGCCATTCGGGCACGCCCTTGGCGCGCGCGGTGATGATGTATTCCTGACTCAGCTGCTCCAGCATGAAGGCGCGCGTCATGCGACTCAAATACGCCACAGAGAAATAGCTCAGGATCAAAGTCGGTAGCGCAATGTGCCACAGCGCATCACCCAGCACATCCCACTCGCCAGCAAGCGCGCTGTCGATCAGCAGGCTGCCGGTCACCTCAGTCACCATGCCGTCGTATACCGGGTCGATGCGGCCCGGCCCGGGCAGCCAGCCGAGTTTGGCGTAGAACAGCATCAACCCCATCATGCCCAGCCAGAACACAGGCATGGAGCTCCCAATCAGGCTGACAAAGCGGGCGACATGGTCGGTGAGCTTGTTGTGGCGCACCGCAGCGGCCACACCCAGCGGCACGCCCACCAGCACGCCCAGGATGGTGGCAAGCGTTGCCAACTCCAGCGTGGCGGGAAAGACGCGCTTGATGTCTTCCCACACCGGGTTGCTCGTCAGGATCGACGTGCCCAGGTTGCCATGCAGCACATCGCGCACATACATCGCAAACTGCTGCCACAGCGGTTTGTCCAGCCCCATGGCCTCTTTGGCGGCGTTGTAGATATCGGGCGTGGCACGGTCGCCAACAACGGCCAGAACCGGATCAATCGGCACCATGCGGCCAATGTAGAAGGTGATGGCAAGCAGCCCAAGCAAGGTGATGGACAGCATCACCAGCCATTGCAGCAAGCCTTTGGCGCGCCGCCACAGGCGCTGGCCCGCACTGCGCTGCGCCACCGCCTGCGCAGCGGGCGTGGCGGTGGCAGCAGAAGAACCGGGAAAAGAGCTGGAAGCCATAGCAAAACCAAATACGCGGGGCTGGCTGTGCAGGGCCACCATCCGCAACACACAACGGGGTGCCACGCCATCAGCGGCGCGCACCCTGCTGCATCAACACTCAATTTTTCTTGACGGAGCGGTACTGCACCAGGTCATAGATCGGCCCCACCGTGAAATCCTTCACATTGCTTTGCATGGCCACCTGGCTGACCTTGTTGAACATGACGACATACGGCGAAACCGGCTGGAAATCCTTTTGCATCGCCTGGTACAGCGCAGCCCGCTTGGCGGTGTCCTGCTCGGCCAGCGCCTCGTCAGTGCGTTTGGTGAAATCCGGAATATCCCAGGCATTGCGCCATGACAGCATCTTGTAGGGCGATGCATCGGAGTTGTCCGGGTTCCAGGCAAAGCCCTGGGCGTTGGAATGCGGATCGAGGTAATCGGCAGACCACTCACCCATGTAGATGTCGTGCGTGCGGGCGCGGTACTTGGCCAGGGTCTGCTTGTTGTCGGCAATATTCAGGGTCAGCTTGATGCCGACCTTGGCCAGATCGGCCTGCACGGCCTGCGCAACCTCGTTGTACGGATAGGTGTTGCGCACTTCCATGGTCACGGCAAAGCCATCGGGCAGACCCGCCTTGGCAAGCAGCGCCTTGGCCTTGGCCACATCCTGCTTGTAGGGGTTGTTCTTCCAGGCACCCAGCATGTTCGGGGGCAGGAAAGTCTGGTGCACGTTGTAGAGAGATTTGACGATGTTCTTCTGGATACCGTCGTAGTCCACCGCATAGCGCATGGCTTCGCGCACCTCGGGCTTGGCCAGATTGGGGTTCTTCTGGTTCATGCCCATGTAGTACACCACAGCCTGCGGCACCGGCTGCAGCTTGACCTTGCCAGTTTTCTCCAGCGCCACCATGTCGTCCGGGCTCAGCTCGCGGGCAATGTCCACATCGCCCTTTTCCAGCAGCAGGCGGCGGCCCGATGCCTCTGGCACATGGCGCAGCACCACGCGCTTCATCGCAGCAGGCGACCGGTGGCTGTCAAATCGGTCCAGGGTCAGGGTCTGGTTGGCCGTCCATTTGTTCAGCTTGAAGATGCCCGAGCCTGCCTCATTGGTCTTGAGCCAGCCATTGCCCATGTCGTTGCCCTGCGCCTTTTCGGTGAGCAGCTTCTTGTCGACGATGGAAGCGGGCCAGCTGCCCAGAATGGACAGAACGAAGGTTGGCGCAAACTTGCGGTCGGTGGTGACGGAAACGGTATTCGCGCCGACCAGTTTGACGTTCTGCAGCGCGTTGTCCTTGGTCAACCCGATACCGGCCAGCACCACGGCTGCGCCCTTGCCCAAAAGCGGCGTGCGCTGCAGCGACCAGGCTACGTCTTCGGCAGTGACCGGGTTGCCCGAGTGGAACTTCTGGCCCTGACGGATCTTGAACGTGAACGTCTTGCCATCTTCGCTGACACTCCACGATTCGGCCATGTCGCCATCGAATTCGCCAGGCTTAGACAGGTTGGCGCGAATCAGCCGGTCGTAGGTGTTGGCCAGATACTCCATCGGCACCAGCTCATAGACTTCGGCCGGATCGAGCGTAGAGAACTCATCAAGCGTGCCCGCCATCACCAGCATGTCCTTGGGAGTGGCCGCCTGTGCGAAGGGCAACCAGCCCACAGCGGCGGCTCCACACGCCACGGCCGCAGCAGCAGCCAGTACCTGTCTATGAATCATTGTCTGCATGGAAGACTCCTCTCTTGGGTATCTGAAAAGCGGAAAAGCCGGAAGGGCCTAAAACCTGGAAACCTGAAAAAGCACACAGCGTGCCAACCCCACCGCGGATTGTTCAATCCATGAGCTTGGGCACGCCCCCGGCGCCATCCTCGATCAGCGGGTACTGCATGGCGCCAGGCAGTTGGTAATGCCACCATTCGCTGGGGATGTGCTGAAACCCTGCCGACAGCATGATGCCCAGCAGCATCAGGCGGTTCTTTTGCACCTGCGCTGGCAGGCCTGCACAAAAGTGGAAGGATTCGGCCTGCATGGCATCGAAGCCAGTGCCCATGTCCATCTGCTGACCGTTTTCGTCCAACAGGCTTACATCGACTGCGCAGCCGCGCGTGTGGTGCGAGCCGCGCTTGGGGTCGGCCACAAAAGTGGGATCCTGGGCATAGTCAAACAGAATCTGCTGCGCCTGCGCGGGCCGGTAGGCGTCGAACACCAGCAGACGCACCCCCGCCTGGCGCGCCGAGAGCGAGGCGCGGGTCAGCGCCTTTTCGGCGTCCGGATGCAGGTAGCAATAGGCGTTGCGGTAGACGGGCCGACCCATGAAGTTGTCTGCCGTGGCGTAGGCCAGATACAGATGCACATCGTGGTCGTCTTCGGTAATGGAAACCAGGGAAGCAGTGGGCGCCATGAGATAGGTTTACCGCTCGTGCTAGCGCGGGCGGCGCTAGGGGCGTAGATGCGTCCTGCATCGTCAACCCGGCGGAGATCATCGTAAAAACTGTTGATCACGATAACCAGATTCACGCGCCCCGCATGCTGGTGCTAACCCCTGTATCACCATGCGCTACACTTTTGCATGCAAGACGGCAGCCAGATTTTCATCCCCGATTCCTTCATCGCCCTCCACCAGGGCCGCAACCACAAGCTGCTGACGCCGCTGGCCGAAGTGGCCGCCCGCTACGAGCTGTGCGAAGACCTCGCCCAGATGCTGGTGGAACAGGCGCAGATCCTCTACCACCAAAGCGCACCATCAGAGGCAGCTATCCTGAAGACGATGCTGATGGGCCTGCAGGGCGAAGGCGCCGTGGTGACACCGCACGAAGCGCGCTGGGTGATCCTGCGCCTGGCCGAGCTGCTGGGGTGGAAGGCGCCAGAGCTTGCTCAGCCTGAATCCTGAACTTCACTCCACCCGCCCTCGCAGCCATGCAAAAAGCCGCGCAAGGCAGGCTCGCGCGGCTTTTTCTTGTATGAAAAGATGGCAGTCAGCCGCCCGTTACCGGTGGAAAGAAGGCAATCTCGGCGCCATCTTCAAGCATGGCATCTTCATCACCCATTGTCTGGTTGACCGCAATGCGCACGGCCCTGCCACGCGCCAGGCAAGTGGCATAGGGCTCACCGCGCGCAAGCAAGGCATTGCGCAGTGCGCCTACATCGGCAGCATCCGTTTGCATGCTCTCGCTGCCCCGTCCAATGGCTTCGCGGATGGATGCGAAATAGCGCAGTTGAATGTTTTTCACCGACATGTGTTGACTCCCAGAACCATAGCCACCATCAGCCCAGCAATTGCGCAAATGGAATGAATCGCACCAGATCGCCCCGGGCAATTGTGGCGCCTGCCGGATTGTCGACCAGCCCATCGGCCCACACTGCCGAGGTGAGCACGCCGGAGCTTTGGTTGGCAAAGCGCTCCAGACCGCCTTGGGCATTGATGCGCGCACGCAGGAACTCCTGGCGCCTGTCGGCACGCAGCCAGTCAAAATCGGCACGCATGGTGACAGCCTGCGGCGCAACATTCTGCACGCCTTGCAAACGCAGCACAAAAGGCCGCACCAACAGCGCAAATGTCACAAAGCTCGATACTGGGTTGCCTGGCAGGCCGATGAAATGGGAGCTCCCTACCTTGCCATAGGCAAACGGCTTGCCCGGCTTGATGGCAATGGCCCACAGATCGAGACTGCCCAACGCCTGCACGGCGGGCTTGATATGGTCTTCTTCACCCACCGATACGCCGCCGCTCGTCAGCACCAGATCGCAATCGTGCGCAGCCGATTGCAATGCGGCCACCGTGGCTTCATAGCTGTCGGGAACAATGCCCCGATCGATCACCTCGCAGCCCAGTCTCTGCAGCATGGCGCGCAGAAAGAACCGGTTGCTGTTGTAGATGCTGCCCGCTGGCAGATTCTGTGGCGCCACTTCTCCGGGCATGACCAGCTCATCCCCGGTGGAGAACAGCGCCACACGCGGGCGACGCGCTACCTGCAGGCTGGCGCAGCCAATGCTGGCGGCCAGACCCAGCTCTGCGGGCGAAAGGCGCGTGCCAGCGGCGATGATGGTGCTGTCACGCGCAATATCTTCGCCGCTTTTGCGGATGTTCTGGCCACAGGCCACAGCAGCGTTGATCTGCACGCTGCCATCATCGCGTGCCGCGCATTCCTCCTGCATCACCACCGCATCGGCGCCATCGGGCACGGGCGCGCCGGTAAAGATGCGTGCAGCAGTGCCTGCAGCCAAAGCTGCGCCTACACTGCCTGCGGCAATGCGCTGGCTCACAGGCAGAACCACGCCCGCCGCCGCCACATCGGCAGCTCGCAATGCGTAGCCATCCATTGCGCTGTTGTCGAACGACGGCACCTGCAACGCCGACACCAGATCCTGCGCCAGCACGCGGCCATCGGCATCAAAGGTGCTGACCGGCTCTGCCGCAGCAAGCGGCTTCGCCTGCGCCAGCAACTCACCCAGGGCGTCGGCCAGGGTCTTGAGTGGTGGGCGGGTGGATGGGTTCATTTCGGTAATCCTCAATCTTTCAAAGCTGCGCAAGCAGTGCCTGCAAGGGCTTGCGCCATGGAGCCATGGTTTCCTGCATTCTGGCCCGCACAAGCCGCGCTGCTGTTTGACATGGGACAGGGGCAGTGAAGCAATGCATGCGGCCTGCCCTGGGCTTGCGTGCTGCCTCTACCCCGCCATCTCGTTGGCAAGCACACAAGGCGGCGTGTAGCCAAAGCGGTCGGCATGTGCAAGCAGCCATTGCGCAACGGTCATGGGCTCATCACGGGGCAGCACGGGCAAGTCAGTCGCCGGGCTCAGGTAGTGGCCTGCCGAGCGCACCACAGCCTGCACATAGCCGTCCTGCGGGTACAGGGGCGGCCTGCCATCTGTTGCAGGCGCGCTGGCCAACACTTCCAGCTTGGGCAGGTCGCAATCCTTGAAGCCTTCAACCAGCACCCAGTCCACGCTGCTGTCCAGCTGCGCAATCAATGCATGCACATCGGGCTCTTGCGGCCAGGGCAGTTCACGCATCAGCACCATGCGCTGGTCGGATGCAGCCAGTACTTCGTAGGCCCCGGCCTTTCGATGGCGCCAGGTGTCCTTGCCGGGGGTATCGATGTCAAAACGGTGGTGTGTGTGCTTGATGACCGACACACGCAAACCCTGCGCGATCAGCACCGGAATCACCTGCTCGACCAGGGTGGTTTTGCCGCTGCCCGAATAGCCCGCAAAACAGACCACCTGCATACACGCTCCTCTTTTGATAGCTTTTGACGCCCATGCATCAAGCGCCAGCAACCCTTTTCGCTTACACCTTGCAGGTATCGGCGATCAACGCCTTCACCTGTTCCACATCGGCCGCCATTACCACCACGCGCTTGGGCAGGTCTTCAATGCCATTGAACTTGGCGGGACGGTCGGGCTGACGGTGCAACGCCTCTTCAATGGTGGCTGCAAACTTGATGGGCAGCGCAGTTTCCAGCACGATCATCGGCTCGGCGCCCAGGTGTTCGCGCGCCACCTTCACACCGTCTGCGGTATGGGTGTCGATCATCTGTCCAAAGCGCTCAAACGTGTCCTTGATGGTGGCAAGACGGTCTGCATGGGTGCTCTTGCCGCTCGCAAAGCCGTACTTGGCGGCTGCATCCTTGAAAGCCGGGTCGGCGCTCAGGTCAAACTTGCCTTGCTTGGCCACACCTTCGGCAAACAGCTGCCGGGTACGTGCACCGTCGCGGCCCACCAGATCGAACACGAAGCGCTCAAAGTTGCTGGCCTTGCTGATGTCCATCGAAGGGCTTGATGTTTCGTAGGTGTTGGCTGCGCCACGCACCTGGTAGATGCCGGTGCGGAAGAACTCGTCGAGCACATCGTTTTCGTTGGTGGCCACCACCAGCTTGGCAATCGGCAAGCCCATCTGGCGCGCCACGTGGCCTGCGCAGATGTTGCCGAAGTTGCCGCTGGGCACGGTAAAGCTCACCTTTTCCGCATTGCTCTTGGTGGCCTGCAGGTAGCCGGCAAAGTAATACACCACCTGCGCCAGCAGACGCGCCCAGTTGATGGAGTTGACGGTGCCGATCTTGTACTTGGCCTTGAAAGCGTGGTCGTTGCTGACGGCCTTGACGATGTCCTGGCAGTCATCAAACACGCCCTCAATGGCGATGTTGTGGATGTTTTCGTCCTGCAGACTGAACATCTGCGCCTGTTGGAACGGGCTCATGCGGCCATGCGGGCTGGTCATGAATACGCGCACGCCCTTTTTGCCGCGCATGGCGTACTCGGCCGCGCTGCCGGTGTCGCCGCTGGTAGCGCCCAGAATATTCAGCGCTTCGCCGCGGCGAGCCAGTTCATATTCAAACAAATTGCCCAGCAGTTGCATGGCCATGTCCTTGAAGGCCAGCGTGGGGCCATTGGAGAGGGCCTCGATCAGCAGATTGCCATCCAGCTGGCGCACCGGCACGATGGCGTCGGTGCCGAACACCTCCCGGGTGTAGGTCTTGGCGCAGATGGCCTTCAGGTCGGCTGCAGGAATGTCGTCGATATAGAGCGACAGTATCTCGAATGCGAGGGCGGCGTAGCCCTGGCTTGCCAGGGTATTGCGCAGCTGGGTCAGCTTGGCGTCATCGATCTGGGGATATTCCACCGGCAGGTACAGGCCGCCATCGGGCGCCAAGCCTTCAAGCAGGATATCGCAGAAACGTTTTTGTTCGGCATAGCCGCGCGTGGAGAGATACAGCATGGATGGAGCAGATGGTTGGAACACAGCCCTCGCGGGCCTGAAATCAGCCGTCTATTATCGGTCAGCCGCCAGTACTGGTGCGCTTTAGGTTCAATTGAGGACTGCGACACAAAAGACAAAGGGCCCCGGCGGGCCCTTCAAGCGCAGAAAACATCTGCAAGGCAGTCAGGGCTGCACACCCATGCGCTGCAGCTCGCGCCTTGCGTGATAGGCCCGCCAGTAATTGACCATCAGCTCGGCAAAGGCGTCGTTTTTCATCTTCTTCACCCCCTTGAGCGCCAGCACCAACCGGTGCTTTTTCTTGACGTATTGCCCCCGCCTGCGCCCCACGCCCAGGGCAGGCGGCACCACCCCTTGCTCCAGCGGCAGAGTGATGGTGAGCACATGGTTGGCCTGGTTGAACTGAAAGTCGTCAATCGCCGACCATGGCAGCAGCTCCTGCGCCTTGAACATTTGCACGCCTTCCGGAGCCAGTACCAATGCGGGCTCCTTGCCGTCCCGCGAAAACAGGAAGGCGAAATAGGCGCAGGCCAGCCCCGCCAACAGAACACCCACGCCGTAGAGCTGACCGTTCCTGCTGTTGAACAGGAACGCAGCGCCCACCACGCAGACCACGGTAAAGAAGACAAAGAGCCCGGTTTGAAACCAGGAGCGCTCGTAGATCACGGTCCGCTCGCGTCCCAAGGCCGCGATCTCCTGCAACTCGGCAATCTTGGCCGAACGCGCAGACGCTGCAACGCTGGTCAGCTCACTTTGCAAGGCCGCATTGACATCCACCACTGCCGCAGGTGCCACGCTGCCCGCCATGGTGCCGCCAGTTGCCGCAGCGGGCGCAGTCCCTTGTTCCAGGCCAAATTCCTGCAGCAAACGACTGCCCAGCGGGTCCATCGCCCGGCCCAGAAGTTCTGCAGTGATGGGCACTCCCAACGCATCCAGCCGCACGGCCAGTTCGGGGTGGGTATCGGTGGGGTGCGACTGGCGGTTTTCCAGGTGCTGGCTCGGATCAGCCATGCCCTTGCTCGCCACCAGTTGGCGCACATGGCCCACGATGCCGCCCTCCACCGTCTGGCCCTGGTCCCAGTTCATCTCCAGCGCTTCGCTCACATGAGGTTCAAGCGCGGTGATGCGCAAAAGCGACGAAGCAACGGCCTGCGGGCTGACCACGCTGGCGCCCACAGCATCGGCTGCCAGCTCACGCTTGCGGCCCCAAAACCGCACTGCCTCGTGAAAGCTGTCGAGAAACATCTCGCCAAACAGGGTGGCCGGGCGGCGCAGAAAATCCATCCAGGATTCCTCGTGCTTTTCTCCGCCACTGATGGCCACTAGGTGGTTGATGGTGGCAGCATAGATCGGCGAGAACCGCTGGCTGTAGAGCGTGTCTTCCCCAATGAAGTGGCCCAGCTCGTGGCCGATGACTGCAGCCACCTCACCGGCATTGAGAAAAGCCATGTACGGCAAGGGCAGATACAGCACGCGCCCGGCAGGCACCATGCTGCCATTGCTGAGCTTGACCGGGTGTTCGGTGACAAAAAAGCCTTCATTGAGGCCGACGACAATGCTGTCAGGCATGCCTGCGCCAGTCTTGGCAGCTACACGGTCGACAAAGGCCCAGAGCTCGGGTGCCTTCTCGCGCGCCAGGCTCTGGCCCATTACATCGATAGGCTCGTTTTCCATCGGCTTGCGCGATGCCTTCCACACATCCCACAGCACCTTGCAGCCTGAATACAGCAGAAACAGCGCAAGGCCCCCCAGCACGAGCATGAGCTTCATGTCGCCCTTGCTGTATCGGTTGTGGCGCAGGATGGGCATCATCTCGTACACCAGGAGCGGAATGGCGGCGGCAAACAGCAGCAGCACCATCACCACCATATAGGTCGGCAGCAGCCTGCGGCCTTTTTCAAATGTGGCCAGCAATTGCTCGCGCGACTGCATCGCCTTCTTGCCCATGGCATTCTGGTAGAACACGCCCAGTGCCGACCACAGCAGCGCCAGCACGCTGAAAGCCATGGTGCAGCCCGCCAGTGTTGGTTGCAGATTGCGGGTAGTGACGTTCAGCCCGCCAGCCTTCAACTCGGCCAAGG
Organism: Comamonas odontotermitis; assembly: GCF_014207855.1. Lineage (GTDB taxonomy): Bacteria > Pseudomonadota > Gammaproteobacteria > Burkholderiales > Burkholderiaceae_C > Comamonas > Comamonas odontotermitis_A. The sequence goes on from NZ_JACHKZ010000006.1 coordinate 25,900, forward strand.
CGCGTTCGTAGCGGCTGCGCATCAGCCTGGCATCCACGCTGCGGCCCTCGCTGTCTTTCACCTTTGCCCGGCCCCGGGGGCTTGCGTCCTCCATCGCCTTGAGTTCCTGAACGACCTGTTCGTACTCGGCAATCGTTGCCTGCACATCCACCGAAGCACCGGCCCGCGACCATTGCCACATGCCAATCAGCAGCATGAGCAACGGAATGCCAAACAACACCGCCCAGCGCTTGGCCCGTGCAGCCCATTTCTTGTCGGTCTCAGACATGCTCGTCATCCCTCCTGTTATATCGCCGGCCTGAACGACCGGCTATGGTTCTAAGCGATTGATAATAACGAGTAATTTTTGAAACAATATGGAATAAAAATAAACAATAGGTAAAAATAAAACCGCCAGCGGCACTATGCCGGTGGCGGTTGACGTGTGAACTACTCTACGCGCGGGTTTAGTTCAGCTCTTCCTTGCGGATGCGGGTGATGGGCGCCAGCACCGTGGGCAGGCCCTGGATTTCGGTCAGCGCCTTGTCCATATCGCCTTCGCGCGTGTCGTGGGTCAGGATGATCAGATCGGTCTGCGTCGATCCCTCGCCGCCCACCTCATCGGCTTCGCGCTGCAGCACGGCGTCGATGCTGATGCCTGCGTTGGCCAGAATGCCCGTTACCTTGGCCAGCACGCCAGCCTCATCAGCCACGCGCATGCGCAGGTAGTAGCTGGTCACCACTTCGGCCATGGGCAGCACAGGTAGATCCTGCCCCGCCTCGCGCAAAGTGCTGCTCTGGAAGGCCAATGGTGGCACGCGGTGGGAGGCATCTGCACCATCCAGGCGGGCAATATCGACCAGATCGGCAATCACCGCAGAAGCGGTAGGCTCCGAACCCGCACCCTTGCCGTAGTACAGCGTAGTGCCCACGGCATCGCCATGCACCACCACAGCGTTCATGGCGCCTTCCACATTGGCAATCAGGCGCTTGGCTGGCACCAGCGAAGGGTGCACGCGCAGCTCGATGCCCTTTTCAGCGCGCTTGGTAATGCCCAACAGCTTGATGCGGTAGCCCAGCTGCTCTGCGTATTTGATGTCCACCGACGACAGCTTGGTGATGCCTTCGACATAGGCCTTGTCAAACTGCACGGGCACGCCAAAGGCAATGGCGCTCATCAAGGTGGCTTTATGGGCTGCGTCCACGCCTTCGATGTCGAAGGTTGGATCGGCCTCGGCGTAGCCCAGGCGTTGCGCCTCCTTCAACACCACATCGAAATCCAGGCCCTTGTCGCGCATCTCGGACAGGATGAAGTTGGTGGTGCCGTTGATGATGCCGGCAATCCACTGAATCTGGTTGGCGGTGAGGCCTTCACGCAGCGCCTTGATGATGGGAATGCCGCCAGCCACAGCAGCCTCATAGGCCACCATCACACCCTTTTCTGCGGCTGCCTTGAAGATTTCGGAGCCATGCACCGCCAGCAGCGCCTTGTTGGCGGTCACCACATGCTTGCCTGCAGCAATGGCTTCCAGCACCAGGGCCTTGGCAATGCCATAGCCGCCGATCAGCTCCACCACCACGTCGATATCAGGGTTGGCGATCACATCACGCGCGTCCTTCACGACCTTGGCCTGCTCTCCCACCACGGCATGTGCACGGGTTTCGTCCAGATCGGCCACCATGGTGATTGCAATTTCGCGGCCAGCGCGGCGGCGAATCTCGTCATGGTTACGTTGCAACACGCCAAAGACACCGCTGCCCACGGTGCCGATGCCCAACAAGCCAACTTGGATCGGTTTCATAAGTCTCTACAAATAGTTCGCAATAAAAAAACACTCCGACGCTTGTCTGACAAGCGCCGACGGCTATCAAATTGAATATGACGGGTGCCAGCGCAGTCTGCACAAGGCGGCCCCGTGCGGGACGGCGCCTCGTTCATGTCGGCTTGCCTCGCTGCACATGGCTCAGGCAACTTTGCTGGCCTTGGCCAGTTTGGCAGGTGCTTCGGCTGCTGGCACCACAGCCAGCTTGTCGGTGCCATAGCGCTGGCGGTACTTGGCCAAAAAGCCAGCCAGGCGGTTGATCGCTTCCTTCAGATCCGGCTCATGCGGCAGGAAGACGATGCGGAAGTGGTCCGGCTGGGGCCAGTTGAAGCCCGTGCCCTGCACCAGCATCACCCGCGTTTCCTTCAGTACCTGCAGGAAGAATTCCTGGTCGTCCTGGATCGGGTACACCTTCGGGTCGAGGCGTGGAAACATGTAAAGCGCGCCCTGGGGCTTGACACAGCTGACACCGGGAATGGCATTGATCATCTCCCAGGCCATGTCACGCTGCTTGCGCAGGCGTCCGCCCTCCTGCACCAGCTCGTCGATGCTCTGGTGGCCACCGAGTGCCGTCTGCACCGCCCACTGGCCTGGAACATTGGCGCACAGGCGCATGTTGGAGAGCATGTTCAGGCCTTCGATGTAATCGGAAGCGCCCGATTTGTCGCCCGAGATCACCATCCAGCCAGCACGGTAGCCGCAGCTGCGGTAAGCCTTGGACAGCGAATTGAAGGTGATCGTCAGCACATCCTGCGACAGGCTTGCGATCGGCGTGTGCACGGCATCGTCGTACAGCACCTTGTCATACACCTCGTCGGCAAACACCACAAGGCCGTGCTCGCGGGCGATGTCGATGATCTGCAGCAGCAGCTCCTTGCTGTAGAGCGCGCCGGTGGGATTGTTGGGGTTGATGACCACAATGCCCTTGGTGCGCGGCGTGATCTTGGCGCGAATGTCCGCCAGATTGGGCATCCAACCATTGTCTTCGTCGCACATGTAGTGCACAGGCGTGCCGCCTGAGAGGCTGCTGGCCGCCGTCCACAGCGGGTAATCAGGCGCAGGCAGCAGCATTTCATCGCCGGTGTCCAGCAAGGCATTGGTCGCCAGGCTGATCAGCTCCGACGCACCGTTGCCCAGATAGATATCGTCCAGCGTCACCCCCTTGATGCCCAGGCGCTGGGTTTCATGCATCACCGCCTTGCGTGCCGCAAAAATACCCTTGCTGTCAGAGTAGCCCGCCGAGTTGGGCAGATTGCGGATCATGTCCTGCTGCACTTCCTCAGGCGCATCAAAGCCGAACACGGCCAAGTTGCCGATGTTGAGCTTGATGATCTTCTGGCCTTCGTCTTCCATCCGCTTGGCCGCGTCCATGATGGGCCCTCGGATGTCGTAACAAACATTGGCCAGCTTGGCGGATTTGTGAATGGTCTTCATGACAGAGAGCACTACCTTTGAAAACGAGGGATTGCAGCCCGGCAGCAGCAGGTCGGCAGAGAGTGCCTGCACCCGATAACCACAGAACCGGCGAGGTGAAACCTATAATTTGACCACAGTTCTTCACCAATACCACAGTGTAGTGGTACCCAATGGATCGTACTGCCCTGCCAGAGTACGAACGCCGCCTCTGCCGAAAGCCCGCCCCCCATGAAATTCCAACCAGACAAATCCAACACGTTAACCGTCACCGGCTACGACCGCGACTGGATCGCCGTGGACAAGCAGCGCTACGAGCACAGCCTGGTGGTCTGCTCCAATGGCACCCTCCAGCCCTGGAACTGCAACAGCTTTGCCGACTTGGGGCCCGCCCATTTTGCGCAGCTGGCAGACTTTGATGTCGAGACCATCATTTTCGGCAGTGGCAATTGCTTACGTTTTCCTCCACCTGCGTGGTTGGCACCCCTGATTGCCCAACGGATCGGCTTCGAGGCCATGGATACCCCCGCGGCATGCCGTACTTACAACGTATTGGCAGGGGAAGGCCGCAAGGTGTTGCTGGCCGCCGTGGTGGAATGGCCTGCCGGATAGCCACAATCGATAGTCTATGATTATCGAGGGGGCTCGATAAATATTTGGATTCGGGGTAAAATAGCAGCTTGCGGTCGTGGGCCTGAATAACAACTATATGAGCACTTTGATTCCTGCGGCCTTTTTGCGATTACTCCGGAGAAAATAGAGCGCTATGGCTGTTGTTGTCAACAAACCCCTGCCAGAATTTGAAGCACAAGCTACGGGAGGCCTGAAGGTTTCCAATGCATCGCATCAGGGGCAAATTCTGGTGCTGTACTTCTACCCAAAGGATAACACTCCCGGCTGCACCACCGAAGCCATGCAGTTCCGCGACAAATACGCGGACTTCGTGAAGGCGGGTGCGGCGGTGTTCGGCGTATCGCGCGACAACATGAAATCGCACGATGACTTCAAAGGCAAGCTTGAGCTGCCGTTTGAGCTGATCGCCGACACTGAGGAGAAGCTCTGCCACATGTTCGGCGTGGTCAAGAACAAGATCATGTATGGCAAAAAGGTCAAGGGCATTGAGCGCTCGACCTTCCTGGTCGGCCCCGATGGCGTGCTGATGCAGGAATGGCGCGGCCTGAAGGTGCCGGGGCACGTGGAAGAAGTGCTCAAGGCGGTCAAGTCGATGAAGGCCGCGCAGAAAAAGGCTGCATAAGCCAGTCCCGCACGAGATTCATCGTGCCTTTGCGGCGCATCGCCTGTCATGCAGGGATGCGCCGTTGTCGTCTGCACGATGACAGAAATTTGACATTTTTCTGTCCGGCAGAATGTGCATAATGGACTCATATGTTTGAGCCCGGAATGCGTTGCTGCCCTATCGATCTTCAAAAAAGGCTGTCTTGCTTGCGAGATGGCCTTTTTTGCTTTGGCAGGCCTGCATTCCGATGTGGATATCGCCCCTTTGGCGAGTAATTGATAAAGGCCTTTTGCTTCATGCCTCTGCCTCCCGCACCTACCGGACGCGCCAGCCGGCTCTCTTCCGGTGACCTGGCCGCCAAGGCCCCTGCCAAAACGCGCAAATCCACCGGCCCCGTGATCGGCGATGTCTCTGAGCTCGCTTTGGAGTTGGAGCCCACCCAGATCGCCGCAAGCGCGCAAGCATTGCAGCGCATGGCCCCGGCCAGCGCCAAGCCTGCCCGTACGCAAAAAACAGCGGCCAAGCCCGCCAAGGCCACTACCGCCAATACGCCGACGGCACCGGCCAAATACACAGCGGCCGACAGCGCCATGCCTGCCAGCAAGCCTGCCAAGGTGCGCAAGACCGGCAGCGGCGTCGCCAAGCTGTTTGTGCTGGATACCAACGTGCTGCTGCACGACCCGAGCAGCCTGTTCCGCTTCGAGGAAAACGACATCTACCTGCCGATGATCGTGCTGGAAGAGCTCGACGCGCACAAGAAGGGCATGACCGAAGTGGCCCGCAACGGCCGCCAGGCAAGCCGCACGCTCGATGCACTGGTCGCCACGCAGGAATCGCAACTGGCCCAGGGCATTCACCTCGACGCCACCGGCCAGAAAGGCGCGACCGGGCGCCTGTTCTTCCAGACCGAGCCGCTCCACTACCATCTGCCTGAGAGCCTGCCGCAAGGCAAGGCCGACAACCAGATCCTGGGTGTCGTCGAAGCCCTGCGCCAGCGCCACCCGGAACGCCCCGTCGTATTGGTGTCCAAGGACATCAACATGCGCGTCAAAGCCCGTGCGCTGGGCCTCGAAGCCGAGGATTACCAGAACGACAAGACGCTGGAAGACGGCGACATGCTCTACACCGGCATGTTGCAGCTCCCGCTGGATTTCTGGGCCAAGGTGGGCAAGAAGGTGGAAAGCTGGCAGTCTGGCGCCTCCACCTGCTACCGCATCAGCGGCGCCATCACGCAGCAGTTGCACATCAACCAGTTCGTGTACTACGAAGCGCCGGGTGAGAACAGCCTGTTTGCCCGTGTGATTGAGATCCGCGACAAGACTGCCGTGCTGGAGACCCTGAAGGACTACGGCCACCAGAAGAACAACGTCTGGGGCGTAACCACCCGCAACCGCGAGCAGAACTTCGCAATGAACCTGCTGATGGATCCGGACGTGGACTTCGTCACCCTGGCTGGCACGGCCGGAACCGGCAAGACCTTGATGGCGCTTGCGGCCGGTTTGACGCAGGTGCTGGACGAGCGCCGCTATAGCGAGATCATCATGACCCGTGCCACGGTGAGCGTGGGCGAGGACATCGGTTTTCTGCCTGGTACCGAGGAAGAGAAGATGGGCCCCTGGATGGGCGCACTGGACGACAACCTGGAGTTTCTGGCCAAGGGCGATGGCGGCAATCCTGGTGAATGGGGCCGCTCTGCCACCAACGACCTGATCCGCAGCCGCATCAAGATCAAGAGCATGAACTTCATGCGCGGCCGCACCTTCCTCAACAAGTACGTCATCATCGATGAGGCACAGAACCTGACGCCCAAGCAGATGAAAACCTTGATCACCCGCGCCGGCCCGGGCACCAAGATCATCTGCATGGGCAACCTGGCCCAGATCGACACGCCGTACCTGACCGAGGGCTCATCGGGCCTGACCTATGTGGTTGACCGCTTCAAGGGCTGGCCGCACAGCGGCCATATCACCCTGGCGCGTGGCGAACGCTCGCGCCTGGCCGATTTTGCCAGCGATGTGCTGTAATTTACAGCTACCATATTAGTAGCAACAAGCACTTTACTGCAAAGCGCCAGTAGCCAAGACCATCAAAAAAAGCACCTGCCCTGCAGGTGCTTTTTATTTGGCCGAATGGCAGAGAATCGTCAGGCGCCGGTACCGCGAATCTGGTCCAGGCTGCGCGAAGGCGTAATGGCTTGCGGGTCCAGCTTGCAATGCACGATCACCGGCAATTGGTGCTCGGCCGCCCAGGTTCGCATGATGGCCAGAGCGGGAGCAAACTCCTCTGTACTGTCCACGCGCAAGCCATTGCCGCCAAAAGCCTTGGCATAGGCCACAAAATCGGGGTTGCGCAACTCGGTGGCGCTCACGCGGTTGGGGTAGTCACGCTCCTGGTGCATACGGATCGTACCGTACATGCCGTTGTCGATCAGCAGCACCACAATGGGCAAGTGGTACTGCACGGCCGTCGCAAACTCCTGGCCGTGCATCAGAAAATCACCGTCGCCCGCAATGCACACCACGCTGCGATCGGCCCACAGCCGCTTGGCGCCCACCGCAGCCGGAAAGCCGTAGCCCATGCTGCCGCTGGTAGGCGCGAGCTGGCTGCCATAGCTGGTAAAGGGCCAGAACCGGTGCACCCAGGTGGCAAAGTTGCCAGCGCCGTTGCACCACACGGTATCGGGGGGCAGCACTTCGCGCACATGCGCCATCAACTGGCCCATCTGCAAACTGCCTGGCACCTGTATGGGCGCCGGATTGCTCCAGGCCAGGTAATCCGTATGGGCCTGCGTTACCAGCTCTCGGCGGGCCTCGCTGGCGTGCACTGCAGGTTGTCTGGCGAGCGCTGCGCAAAAACTGTCTGGTGCTGCCACGATGGCCAGATCGGCCTGGTACACACGGCCCAGCTCGTCAGGATCAGGGTGGATGTGGATCAACTGCTGGCCCTGCGATGCCGGAATACCCAGCAGGCTGTAACCCTGCGACGGCACCTCGGACATGCGCCCGCCCAACAGCACCACCAGATCGGCGCGCTTGACGCGCTCGATCAGCCTGGGGTTGACGCCCAGACCCACATCGCCCGCGTAATTGGGATGGTTGGCCGGAAACACCATCTGCCTGCGGAACGAACACGCCACCGGCACGGCATGGGCGGCGGCAAAGGCTGCGATGTCCTGGTGGGCCTGCGCATTCCAGCGCGAGCCGCCTGCAATGATGATGGGGTTGCGGGCAGCAGCCAGTTTGGCGACCACGGCCTGTACATCGGCATCCGCGGCGTTGGCGGGTGCGGGCTGATAAGGCCGCGCGTCGGGCACCGCCACCGTATCGCGCAGCATATCCTCAGGCAGAGCAATCACCACCGGGCCGGGGCGGCCGCTGGTGGCTATGGCAAATGCTCGGGCAATGATTTCGGGCACGCGCGCCGCGTCATCGATCTCGGTCGCCCACTTCACCATGGGGCCGAAGACGGCACGGTAATTAAGCTCCTGAAAGGCCTCGCGGTCGCGCGCGCTGCGCTCGATCTGGCCGACAAACAGAATCATCGGCGTCGAATCCTGCATTGCCACATGCAGGCCCGCCGAAGCATTGGTGGCGCCCGGGCCGCGCGTCACCATGCAGATGCCGGGGCGGCCGGTGAGCTTGCCCTGCGCCTCGGCCATCATCGCGGCGCCGCCCTCCTGGCGGCAGATGGTGGTTTCGATGGGCGCATCGTACAGAGCGTCCAGCACGGCCAGAAAGCTCTCGCCCGGCACGGTGAATATCTGCTGGGTGCCATGGATCACCAATTGATCCACTACCAGCTGGCCGCCGGTGCGCTGGATGTTTGCCTGCGTCATATTTTTGTCTCCTTGTTGAAATCGAAAAAAATTTGCTCCCCACGCTTGCCCACTTCGTGTGGCCGCTGCCCCTCCGAGAGGGGCGCTTTTCATCTTGGGGCGGCCCGGCGATGAAAATTTGCTCCCCACGCTTGCTCACTTCGTGTGGCCGCTGCCCCTCCAAGAGGGGCGCTTTTCATCTTGGGGCGGCCCAATGAAAAAGGGCCGGACACCATACTCCGCATGGTGCTCAGCCCTCTTGATCTACGTCACCCGGCGGCGCCGGGTTGTCTGGTTCAGATGATGCATTTCTCAAGCAACGGTTCATTGCGCAACAGGCGCTCCCAGCCCAGCGGGCTCACATCCAGGGTCTGGTAGCGCCCGGTCAGCACCAGCTCGGCAATCGCACGGCCAGCCGCAGGGCTCTGCTGCAGGCCATGGCCCGAAAAGCCATTGGCAAAATAGGCGTTGTCGCAGCTGGGGTGCAGGCCAATGATGGCGTTGTGGTCGAACAAATTCATCTCGTAGTAACCCGCCCAGGCGCTTTCCACGCGCAGCGCCTCAAAGCCGGGAATGCGCTCGGCCAGCGTCGGCCAGACAAAATTCTCGAAGGCGTCGTGTTCCACATCGAGCGGAATATCGTTGCCATCGTCTCCCTCTTCGGGGCAGAAACCGGCAATGAAACCATGGCCTTCCGGCCGCAGCCAGATGCCCGAGGGGTCGATCAACAGCGGGCACTGCGGCAACCTGGCGGGGCTGGACAGGTTGAAGACCGTGCGGCGCTTGCCGTGCACGGGCAGATCAATATCCAGCCAGCCAGCCACAGGCCTGGCCCAGGCACCGGCTGCGTTCACCATGGCGCGGCAGGCAATGCGCGTACCGTCTGCCAGCAGCACGGCATCCACATGGGCCACGCCGTCGTGCCTGGAATGCGCAACACCCACGGCTTCGGCCCGCAGGTACTTCACACCCTGTGACACCGCCTTGGCCTTGAGCGACTGCATCAGCAGGTAGCCGTCAAACCACCCTTCCGCCGACAGCCCCAGCGAGCCAAGCACGATGTCGTCAACGTTCAGCCACGGAAAACGGGTCTTGAGCGCGTCCGGATCCAGCAGTGCCACATCCACGTCGTGTGCACGCTGCAGCCCATGGTTGTCGCGCAACACGGCTTCACCCGCCTGGGTCGCCAGATACAGGTAGCCGTCTTCCACCAGACCGATGTCGGGCTGGTCCGTGCCAACAGCCAGTTCTGTTTTCAGGTTGCGCAAGAAGCCAATACCAAATTGCGACAGCGCAATATTGATGGCAGTGGAGAACTGCTGGCGGATGGAGCTGGCCGACAGCGCCGACGACGCCTGCGCATAGCTCGGATCGCGCTCGACCACCAGCACCGGCAAGCCGGGCTGCTGCAGGGTCAAAAAATAGGCGATGGCGCTACCAATAGCACCACCGCCAACGATGACGATAGGAAGTTCTTGCATAGATCAAAGATCACAAAGTCAATCCAGGGCGTGCCCGCCACCGAGCCACCACCATGAGCGCCCCCGCCCAGAGAAGAGCGAGGGACGCCGCGCAGCGGCTCAGCAGGTGCCGTCAGACGTCAAAGCGAACGCCTTGTGCCAGCGGCAGCGCGCCGCTGTAGTTGATGGTGTTGGTCGCACGGCGCATATAGCCCTTCCATGCGTCGGAGCCCGATTCACGGCCGCCGCCGGTTTCCTTCTCGCCACCGAAAGCGCCACCGATTTCCGCGCCCGAAGTGCCGATGTTGACGTTGGCAATGCCGCAGTCGCTGCCTGCGGGCGACATGAAACGCTCCGCATCGCGCAGGTCGCTGGTGAAGATGGCCGACGACAGGCCCTGCGGCACGGCGTTCTGCAGGGCAATCGCGTCTTCAGCACTGCCGTCGTAGGTGACGATGTACAGGATCGGGGCGAAGGTTTCGTGCTCCATCACCTTCGATTGCGCTGGCATCTTCACGAGGGCGGGGCGCACGTAGTAGGCGTCTGCGCCCAGGTCTTCGCGTTCACGCTGCCCACCAATCACAGTGCCGCCTTCTGCCTTGGCCTGCGCCAGGGCTGCCTGCATGCCGTCAAACGATGCCTTGTCGATCAGCGGGCCCACCAGGGTGCCGTCAGTCATCGGGTCGCCCACGGTCACGCTGCCGTAGATTTTTTCCAGGCGCGCCACCAGTTGGTCGGCAATGCTCTTGTGCACGATCAGGCGGCGCAAGGTGGTGCAGCGCTGGCCTGCAGTGCCCACGGCGGCGAAAGTGATGGCGCGCGCGGCCAGCTCCAGATCGGCCGATGGCGTCACGATCATCGCGTTGTTGCCGCCCAACTCCAGGATCGAGCGGCCAAAGCGCTCGGCCACCTTCACGCCCACCTGGCGGCCCATGCGGGTCGAGCCGGTAGCGCTGACAATGGGCACCAGCGGGCTGTCCACCAGCACTTCACCCACGTCGCGGGCGCCAATCAGCAGTTGGCTGATGCCAGCTGGCACGGCGCCGGGCTGCTCCTGGTTGAACTCGGCAATCGTCTTTTCCAGCAGGTGCTGGCAGGCCACGGCGGTGAGCGGGGTCTTTTCGGAAGGCTTCCACACCACGGCATCGCCACATACCAGCGCCAGGGCGCTGTTCCAGCACCACACGGCCACGGGGAAGTTGAAGGCCGAGATGATGCCGACCACACCCATCGGGTGCCAGGTTTCCATCATGCGGTGGCCAGGGCGCTCGCTGGCAATCGTGAGGCCGTGCAGTTGGCGCGACAAGCCGACGGCAAAGTCGCAGATGTCGATCATCTCCTGCACTTCGCCCAGGCCTTCGGACGTGATCTTGCCGGCTTCCACCGACACCAGTGCGCCCAGCGCCGCCTTGTGCTGGCGCAGGGTCTGGCCAAAGCGGCGTACCAGTTCGCCGCGCACGGGCGCTGGCACGGTGCGCCACTGCAGGTAGGCGTTGTGCGCGGCCTGAATCGCTGCGCTCGCCTGCTCGGCGCTGTGCGCCTTCAGCGTGGCCAGCGTGGCACCATCAGCGGGTGAACGGCTGGTGATGTCGTTACCGGAGAGGGGTTTCAGATCCAGCGCCAGTTGCTTGCAGATCTCGTTCAAACGGGTGGTGGATGTGCTCATCGCTCTTCGTTCCTTACGCTTTGGCCTTGGCAGGCCTACTATCAAAAAAGAAGCTGCCTGCGCTCTGTAGGTGCGCGCAAGCAGTGGTTTTCACTATAAACCGTGGGCAGTCAGCCCTTTATCACTTGTAGGAAATCTGCGTCTGCTTGCCGTCCTTGTACACATAGGCCGTGACGCCGGGGTTCTTCAGATTGCCCTTTTCGTCAAAGTTGAAGGTATTGGTCACGCCTTCGTAGTTCACATCGCGCACGGCAGCCAGGTATTTGGCGGGGTCGGTGGAGTCGGCCTTTTTCATGGCGGCGGCCACCACCATCATCGCGTCATACATGAAGGGGCCATAGGTCAGCACCTCGGCCTTGAAGCGGTCATGGTAGCGCTTGGCAAAGTCTGCGCCCTTGGGGCGCTTGGCCAGCTCTTCGCCGCCGCGGCTGCAGTACAGCACGTCGTTGACCGCCCCCTGGCTGATCTTGAGGATTTCGGCGGTACACAGACCGTCCGAGCCCATCAGCTTGGCCTTGACGCCCAGGCGCTTCATCTGGTTGGCGATCAGGCCGCCCTGCGCGTCCATGCCGCCGTAGAAGATCACATCCGGCTTCTTGCCGCGGATATTGGTCAGGATCGCGGAGAAATCCACACTCTTATCAGTGGTGAACTCCTGCGCCACCACCTCGGCGCCCAAGGCCTTGATGCGCTTGGCAAAGTCGTCAGCAGAGCCCTTGCCGTAGGCCGTGCGGTCATCCACGATGGCAAAGCGCTTGGCGCCCAGCTTGTTCACGGCCAGCTCAGCCAGCGCAGCGCCCACGTCGGCATCGCTTGCCAGCACGCGGAACACGTTGTTGTAGCCCAACTCGGTAAAGCCGGGGTTGGTGGCCGGCGAGAGGTTGGGAATGCTCTTTTTGTTGTAGATGGGCGCTGCTGGAATGGCTGCGCCCGAGTTGAAATGCCCCAGCATGGCCTGCACGCCGCCATCCACCATCTGGTTGGCCACCACCACAGCTTGCTTGGGATCGCCCTGATCGTCTTCGGATTTCAGCTCGAACTGCACAGGCTTGCCGCCAATCACCAGTTTCTGCGCATTCAACTCCTCGATCGCCAAGCGGATGCCGTTTTCATTGTCCTTGCCCCAGTGCGACATGGGTCCCGACAGCGGCGCGGCATGGCCGATCTTGACGGTTTGCGCCGTTTGGGCGTGCACCGGGCCAGCCAGTAAGGCGGCAGCTGCAATGGCAGTCAGGGAACCGAGGCGATGGGTCATGGTCAATGGCATGGGTGATGTCTCCTGTTATGCCGCCCGCACTGCTCTGGTGCGTTGCTGGCTGGTGTTCGCGGTCTGCCACCTGCTGGGCCACAGACCATCAATAACTAAAAATGCTATGTGAACAATCAGGAACAGCAAAATGCGAAAATAGCCAGACATATTGCGTTTTCAGAACAAAGTACCTACCCCATGCGCAACGCGATCCCCAACATCGGGCTGTTGATGGCCTTCGAAGCATCGGCCCGCCACGGCAATTTTTCCCGTGCTGCCAACGAGTTGGCGCTGACCGCCAGTGCCGTCAGCCGCCATGTGGCGGCGCTGGAGGACCGCCTGGGCGTGCCGCTTTTTGTACGGCACAAGCGCCGCGTGATGCTCACCGATGCGGGAAAACGATATGCCCAGCGGGTGCGCCTGCATCTCAACGGCCTGGAGCGCGATACGCAGGAAATCGCCAACAGCCGCGCCCAGGGCTATGCCATCCATCTGGCCGTCGTCTCCAGCTTTGCCACGCAGTGGCTGGTGCCGCGCCTGCCCGCCTTTGCCAGGCTGCACCCTGATATTCATGTGCACCTGTCTGTGCGCTCGGAGCCATTTGCCTTTGAAGAAAGCGGTTTCGACGGCGCCATCTACTCGGGCGACGGCCTCTGGGCCCAAACCCAGGGCCAGCGCATTGCACGCGACGGCGCCTGCATCCCCGTCTGCAGCCCGGCCTTCGCGGAACAGCACGCACTGGGCGCAGAGGCTGATTGGCGCCAACTCGTCCACATCGGACTGGAGAGCCGTCCCAATGCCTGGCGCGACTGGTATGCACAACTGGGCTGGGATTACTCTGTGCAGGCCTCGCGCGGACCGCGTTACGAGCTGTTTTCGATGGTGATCATGGCGGCCAGCGCCGGCCTGGGCGTAGGCCTGGTGCCCGAGGTGCTGGTGCAACCCGCGCTGGATGCCGGTCAGGTGGTACCCGCCCACAGCCATACCTCGCCAGGCACGCAAAGCTACTGGTTCAGCTACCCCACCTACCGCGAGCCTTCGCAGGCATTGCAGGCGTTTGAGAGCTGGGTGGTGGCGCAAAGCCAGCAAAGCGGGCGCTAGCAAAGAAAGCCGCAGCCCTGAGCAATGCCGCCACTGATGAAGGGACTACAAAAATAGAAGCAGGTAGCGCATTCTATTAATGGCTTTCAGGCGCTTTTTCGCTTCAAATCCAAGAAAGCCGTGCGTGGCCAGCTATTGTTTTGAATGGCTCTGCGGTCCCGCAAGGGCGATTCCTCAATAATCGTCTGCGCCGACGGCCAGGTTCTCGAAACGGGTCTGGTTCTTCTGGAAGAAAAGCTTGACTGTGCCCGTTGGCCCGTTACGCTGCTTGCCAATGATGACCTCGGCAACATTAGGCTCGTTGCTCTCTTTGTTGTAGTAATCATCGCGGTAGATGAACATGATGATGTCCGCGTCCTGCTCGATGGCGCCCGATTCGCGCAGGTCGGACATCATGGGTCGCTTGTCGGTGCGCTGCTCCACCGAGCGGTTGAGCTGCGACAGCGCAATTACTGGGCATTGCAGTTCCTTGGCCAGCATCTTCAGGCCACGCGAGATTTCGCCCAGCTCGGTGGCACGGTTGTCCGACGATGCACCGCCCGAGCCGCTCATCAGCTGCAGGTAGTCGACCACGATCAGGCCCAGCTTGCCGCACTGGCGTGCCAGGCGCCGCGCGTTGGCACGCAGCTCCGATGGCGTAAGACCCGGGGTTTCATCGATGTGCAGGCTGACGGTGCGCAGGCGCTCGATCGCCTCGGACAGGCGCGGCCATTCCTCATCGGTCAGCTTGCCGGTGCGCAGATTGCCCTGGTTGACGCGGCCGATCGAGCCGACGATACGCACCGCCAGCTGGGCCGCGCCCATTTCCATCGAGAACACGGCTACCGGCAGCCCTTCGTTGAGCGCCACATGCTCGGCAATGTTCACCGCAAACGAGGTCTTGCCCATAGACGGGCGCGCCGCCAGCACCACCAGGTCACCCGCCTGCAGGCCGCTGGTCATGCGGTCCAGGTCCACAAACCCTGTAGGCACGCCAGTCACATCGACCGGGTTGTCCGCCATCTCCTGCACACGGTCAAGCAGATCGACCACCAGGGTGTCCAGCGACTGGAAGCCCTGCTTCATGCGCGAGCCTTCCTCGCCAATGGCAAAAATCTTCTGCTCGGCCTCATCTAGCACGCGATCCACCGTCTTGCCCTGCGGATTGAAGGCGTTGGTGGCGATCTCGTCGCTGGCCGTCACCAGCTTGCGCAGAATGGAGCGCTCCCGCACGATTTCGCCGTAACGACGAATATTGGTGGCGCTGGGCACGTACTGTGCCAACTGGTTCAGATAGGCCAGCCCGCCTACTTCTTCGGCCTTGCCAATGCCCTGCAGATGTTCGTAGACAGTGATCACATCGGCGGGCTTGCCTGCGTTGATCATGCTGGCAATGGCGGTAAAGATCAGCTTGTGCTCATGGCGGTAGAAGTTGTCTTCGGCCAGCACGTCGCCCACCCGGTCCCAGGCGTTGTTGTCGAGCAGCAGGCCGCCCAGCACGCTCGATTCCGACTCGATCGAATGCGGCGGAATGCGCAACTGCGCCACCTGTTTGTCGGGGGTGATGAACGCATCGTCCATCGGGGGAAAAGTCTCTGACATGGGGAAAGGGTTCCAGCAATAGATGCGCGCCGGATCGGTGCCAGCGCCATGCGGCAAGAATAGCGCAACTCGAATGCCTCGCCCGCCGCCCGGCCCTTGCCCAGTCTGGTAGGGCCCCTGCTCCGCTGCCAGCATGGCATCACCAGTTATGATCGGCGCCATGCGCATCGCACTGGGTATTACCTATAACGGACAGGCGTACCAGGGCTGGCAGAGCCAGCCATCGGGCCGCACCGTCCAAGACCATCTCGAAGCGGCCCTGGGCCGCTTCGCTGCTTCCCCCATCTCAACCATCTGCGCCGGTCGCACCGATGCCGGCGTGCATGGCCTGATGCAGGTGGTACATTTCGACGCGCCGGTGGAGCGCGCAGAAGCCTCGTGGGTGCGCGGCACCAACACCTTCCTGCCCAAAGACATTGCCGTGCAATGGGCACGCGCCGTGCCCGAGGCCTTCCACAGCCGCGCCTGCGCCACCTCGCGCCGCTACGGCTATGCGCTGCTGCAATCGCCGGTGCGCCCGAGTGTCGAGTTTGGCCGCGTCGGCTGGGTGTTTCAGCCGCTCGATATCGCCGCCATGCAGCAGGCCGTGCAGTTTTTGCTGGGCGAGCATGATTTTTCGTCGTTCCGCGCCGCGGGCTGCCAAGCCAAGTCGCCCGTCAAGACGCTGTATGCCATCGACATCGCCCACAGCCCGATGCGCCCCAGCAGCGCGCGCGATGGCGTGCCATCGTGCTACTGGCGGTTTGATTTCCAGGGCAGCGCCTTCCTCCACCACATGATCCGCAACATCATGGGCTGCCTCATCATGATCGGCCAGGGCGTGAAGCCCCCCGAATGGATGCAGGAAGTGCTGGATGCCAGGAGCCGTGAAATGGCCGCCCCCACCTTTTCACCGGACGGACTGTATTTTCTCGGCCCCCAGTACGATGCACAGTGGGGCCTGCCCACCCAGGCCGTTTCCTTTGACTGGTTTGCCTGAAGCATGATGCACACAACCCCCATCCCCGCCCGCACACGCATCAAGATCTGCGGCCTGACACGCGAGGCCGATGTGGACGCAGCCGTGGCCGCCGGTGCGGACGCCATCGGCTTTGTCCTGTATGCCAAGAGCCCGCGCGCCGTGAGCGTGGAGCGCGCCGCCGAACTGGCCCGGCGTCTGCCCGCCTTTGTCACGCCGGTGCTGCTGTTTGTGAACGAAGAACCCTCAAAAGTGATAGCTGCTTGTGCCCATGTACCTGGCGCCATTGCCCAATTTCATGGGGATGAATCGCCGCAGCAGTGTCTGGCTGCCACGGCGGGCGGCACCCGTGCGTTCCTGCGGGCAGCGCGCATACCCCTTGGCGACGCTGCGGCAGAATTTGACCTCGTAGAATACGCACATCAATATTCACACGCCAAGGCCATTCTGCTCGACGCCCATGTCGACGGATTCGGCGGTGGCGGCAAGGCATTCAATTGGTCACTGCTTCCAACAAACGTAGCCTCTCATCTCGTTTTGTCTGGTGGACTCACGCCTGCAAACGTGACCGATGGCATTGTGCAGGTCAGGCCGCGCTGCATTTCGCTCGCGGTTGATGTGAGCTCCGGCGTCGAAGCTACCGGGCCCGACGGCCACCCTGCCAAGGGCATCAAAGACGCCGACAAGATCCACCAGTTCGTCGCCGCCGTGCGTGCGGCAGACGCGCTTCTTGCACAGAACCCTTTCCATGTTTGAATACCAGCAACCCGATGCCGCAGGCCACTTCGGCCCTTATGGCGGCTCTTTCGCCAGTGAAACCCTGACCCACGCGCTCGCCGAGCTGCGCGAGGCGTACGACAGGTACCAGCACGATCCGGAATTCCTGCGCGAATTCCAGTACGAGTTGGCGCACTACGTGGGTCGACCCTCGCCCGTCTACCACGCAGCGCGCATGTCGCGCGAGATGGGCGGCGCGCAAATCTACCTCAAGCGCGAGGATCTGAACCACACTGGCGCGCACAAGATCAACAACGTGATCGGCCAGGCCATGCTCGCCAAGCGCATGGGCAAGCCGCGCATCATCGCCGAGACCGGCGCCGGTCAGCACGGCGTGGCCACAGCCACCATCTGCGCGCGCTACGGCCTCGAATGCGTGGTCTACATGGGCAGCGAAGACGTCAAGCGCCAAAGCCCCAATGTCTACCGCATGAAACTGCTGGGCGCCACCGTGGTGCCGGTCGATTCGGGCAGCAAGACGCTGAAAGACGCGCTCAACGAAGCCATGCGCGACTGGGTGGCCAATGTGGACAACACCTTCTACATCATCGGCACCGTGGCAGGCCCGCACCCCTACCCGATGATGGTGCGCGATTTCCAGAGCGTGATCGGCAACGAATGTCTGGAGCAGATGCCCCAGCTGTTCAAAGAGCAGAACATGGCGGCCAAGCAGCCCGACGCCGTCGTGGCCTGCGTCGGCGGCGGCAGCAACGCCATGGGCATCTTCTACCCCTACATTCCCTACGAGAACACGCGACTGATCGGCGTGGAGGCGGCAGGCGAAGGCCTGGACAGCGGCAAGCACTCGGCGTCGCTGCAGCGCGGCTCCAGTGGCGTGCTGCATGGCAACCGCACCTACATCCTGCAAGATGAAAACGGCCAGATCACCGAAACCCACTCGATCAGCGCGGGCCTCGACTACCCCGGCGTCGGCCCCGAACACGCCTGGCTGCAGGAAATCGGCCGTGCCCAGTACGTCGGAATCACCGACCAGGAAGCGCTCGACGCCTTCCACTACCTGTGCCACACCGAAGGCATCATCCCTGCGCTGGAATCAAGCCACGCCGTCGCCTACGCGATGAAGCTGGCCAAGACCATGCGCCCCGAGCAATCCATCCTCGTGAGCCTGTCCGGCCGGGGCGACAAGGACATCGGCACCGTAGCCGACCTGTCGGGCGTGGATTTCTACACCCAGCCTTCGGCCCGCGGCGTCACCGTCAAAGGAGCAGCATCCAAATGAGCCGCATTGCAGCCACGTTTGACCAGTTGACACTGGCCGGCCGCAAGGCCTTGATTCCGTATGTCACGGCAGGCTTCCCCTTCGCCGACATCACACCCGCGCTGATGCACGGCATGGTGGAAGCAGGCGCCGATGTCATTGAACTCGGCGTCCCCTTCTCCGACCCGATGGCCGACGGCATCGTGATCCAAAAAGCAGGCGAAAAGGCGCTGTCGCTGGGCATTGGCCTCGTGCAGGTACTGGCCATGGTGGCCGAGTTCCGCAAGAAGGACAGCGTCACACCCGTCGTGCTGATGGGCTACGCCAACCCGGTGGAACGCTACGACCAACTGCGTGGTGCGGGCGCCTTTGTGCGCGATGCGTCCGCTGCCGGGGTGGATGGGGTGCTGGTGGTAGACTACCCGCCCGAAGAATGCGAAGCCTTTGCCGCGGATCTGCGCCGGCATGGCATGGATCTGATCTTCCTGCTGGCTCCCACATCAACCCCAGAGCGCATGCAGCAGGTGGCGCGCGTGGCCAGTGGCTATGTGTACTACGTCTCGCTCAAGGGCGTGACCGGTGCCGGTACGCTGGATACCGCTGCGGTCGAAGCCATGCTGCCCAAGATCCGCGAGCATGTGCACATTCCCGTGGGCGTGGGCTTTGGCATTCGGGATGCGCAGACCGCCCAGGCCATCGGCAAGGTCGCCGATGCGGTGGTGATTGGTACGCGCATCATCCAGCTGATTGAAACCCAGCCGCACGAGAAGGTCGTTCCCATCGTTTCAGACTTCTTGCGCGGTGTCCGCAAGGCGCTTGACGCATAATGCGCCCCTCGGGCCGCTCGTACTCTGATACATGATACGGCGGCCCACCAAGCGCGAAAGCAAAGGAAAAAACCATGTCCTGGCTAGAAAAACTGTTACCCGCCAAGATCCAGCACACCGACCCGGCCGAGCGCCGCCAGATGCCCGAAGGCCTGTGGATCAAGTGCCCCGCGTGCGAAGCCGTGCTGTACAAGACTGATCTGGAGCAAAACTTCAGCGTCTGCCCCAAATGCGGCCATCACCACCGCATGTCGGCCCGTGCACGCCTGAACCAGTTTCTGGATGCCGAAGGCCGATACGAAATCGGCCAGGAAGTGCTGCCGGTCGATGCCCTCAAGTTCAAGGACAGCCGCAAATACCCCGAACGCCTGAAGGAAGCGCTGGAAAACACCGGCGAGACCGATGCACTGGTGGTGATGGGCGGCTCGGTCAAGAGCGTCAACCTGGTGGCAGCCTGCTTTGAATTCGAGTTCATGGGCGGCTCCATGGGCTCGGTCGTTGGAGAGCGCTTTGTGCGCGGCGTAGAAACCGCCATGGAACAGAAAGTGCCCTTCGTCTGCTTTACCGCCACCGGCGGCGCCCGCATGCAGGAAGGGCTGTTGAGCCTGATGCAGATGGCCAAGACCAATGCGGCCCTCACCCGCTTTGCCAAGAAGGGCCTGCCCTACATCAGCGTGCTGACAGACCCGACCATGGGCGGCGTGTCTGCGGGCTTTGCGTTCATGGGCGATATCGTCATGGCCGAGCCCAATGCCCTCATCGGCTTTGCCGGCCCTCGCGTGATCGAGAACACCGTGCGCGTCAAGCTGCCCGAAGGCTTCCAGCGCGCCGAGTTCCTGCAGCAAAAGGGCGGTGTGGACATGATCGTCGACCGCCGCGAGCTGCGCGACCGCATCTCCAGCAGCCTGGCCATGCTCCAGCGCCTGCCAGCAGACGCCGTGGCCTGACCGGCCTCATGCACCAACCAAAAAGCCAGCCGACCAGGCTGGTTTTTTTTGAGCCTTGCAGGCGGCCTTTGCACCGCCACAGCCCCACTACATGGCCATCAACAGCTGCGACTGCACATTGGCCAGCACGATGGCCACGATCTGGAGCAGCACCATCAGCACAATGGGCGACAGATCCACCCCTCCCACCAGCGGAATGACCTTGCGCAGCGGCCGTAGCAGCGGAGCGGTGAGCTGGTAGAACACCGCCTGAATGACAGCATTGCCTGTAGACAGCCAGGACAGCACGCAGTGCACCAGCAAAATCACCACCATGCTGGAGATGGCGATATTGGCCACGCCAATGGTAGCCACCACAAACACGGCAGCCACCGACGCCACGCCACCGCCCACCAGCCACAGCAACAGGAACTGCACCAATTGCACCAGCCACGCCCCCAGCACACTGGCCCAGTCGCCACCTGGCAAAGCCTTGGTGACCTTGCGCAAGGGCAACACCAGCCAACTGGTGAGCGCCAATACCAATTGGCCCAGCGGATTGTTGAACGAGACACGCTGGTGCTGCATGTACCAGCGCAACAGACATGCTCCGGTCAGCAGACCACCGACCACATTGAGCAACAACGACAATATCTGATGAAGCATGGGTATCCCACAAGGGCAAAGCCCTGATTGCTATACAAAGAGAAGCTAAAAACCCAATGAATACGGGCAATACTGTCCTATTTTATGCGGATCGTGACAAGAAAGGCACGCAAAACCCCTCTCGCAGCGGCATCAAAAGCCGCACCCCAGTCGGGCACTCCGGTTTTGGCAGGTGCAGGCGCTGCCAAAAAACTTAAAATGACGGGTTTTGGCCGATTACCAGCGCAATGCTGGCTTGCTTCATGTCTGAAAACCACACCACTCCAGAGACAGCGCCGGTTGCGCTGGACGAAAACAAACTGATTGCCGAGCGCCGCGAAAAACTCAAAGCCCTGCGCGAGGCACAGCGCGAAGGCAAGGGTGTGGCCTTCCCCAACGACTTCAAGCCTGCAGACCGTGCAGCGGCCTTGATTGCCGCGCATGACGCCACCGAGGCAGAAGCACTGGAAGCCCAGGCCGTAGCCGTGAGCGTAGGCGGCCGCATGATGCTCAAGCGCGTGATGGGCAAGGCCAGCTTTGCCACCGTGCAGGATGCAACCGGCCGCATCCAGCTGTATGTGACGCGCGATGCCGTGGGCGAAGAAGCCTACGCCGATTTCAAGAAGTGGGACCTGGGCGACATCATCGGCGCCGAAGGCACGCTCATGAAGACCAAGACCGGCGAGCTGTCGCTCAAGGTCTCCAAGATCCGCATGCTCACCAAGAGCCTGCGCCCCATGCCGGACAAATTCCATGGCATGGCCGATCTGGAACAGAAGGTGCGCCAGCGCTATGTCGACCTGATGACCGATGACGACGCGCGCAAGCGCTTTGTGGCGCGCAGCAAGGCCGTGGCGGGTATCCGTGAATTCATGGTCGAACACGGCTTTCTGGAGGTGGAAACACCCATGCTGCACCCCATACCTGGCGGCGCCAATGCCAAGCCATTCATCACCCACCACAATGCGCTGGACCAGGACATGTTTCTGCGCATTGCGCCCGAGCTGTACCTCAAACGCCTGATCGTGGGCGGGTTCGAGCGCGTGTTCGAGATCAACCGAAACTTCCGCAACGAAGGTATTTCGGTACGCCACAACCCCGAGTTCACGATGATGGAGTTCTACGCGGCCTACTGGAACTACCGCGACCTGATGGACTACACTGAGCAGCTCATCCGCGACGCTGCCATGAAGGCCGTGGGCACGCTGGAGCTCACCTATGGCGGCAAGCCGGTTGACCTGGCCAAGCCCTTTGAGCGCCTCACCATCACCGAAGCCATCGTCAAATACACCGATGCAGGCGAGAACGTGGGCAACCGTGAGTGGCTGACCAATGCCTTGAAGAAGCTGGGCATGAAAGAGGACAAGGACAAGCTGTCCACCCGCTCACTGGCCAGCCTGCAGGTGCTCTACTTTGAAGAGGTGGTCGAGGAAAAGCTGTGGAACCCGACCTTCATCATGGAGCACCCCACCGAAATCAGCCCACTGGCGCGCGCCAATGATGAGCGCCCCGAGGTGACCGAGCGTTTCGAGCTGTACATCACCGGCCGCGAATTCGGCAATGGATTCTCCGAGCTCAATGACGCCGAAGACCAGGCGGCCCGCTTCAATGCCCAGGTTGCAGCCAAGGATGGTGGCGACGACGAAGCCATGTACTACGACCACGACTTCGTGCGCGCTCTGGAATATGGCATGCCTCCTACTGGCGGCTGCGGCATTGGCATCGACCGCTTCATGATGCTGCTGACCGACAGCGCCAGCATCCGCGACATCATCCTGTTCCCGGCACTGCGCCGCGAACAGTAAGGCACAGCGTGCCCCGGCACGCTTTCAGAACAATAGCTGCCAGTGCTTGATCAAAAAGCACTGGCAGCTTTTTTTCATCAATTATCTGCTGCAGCCGTGGGCACCCGCCAGCCGGGGTGCCACACAATCCCCAGCAGGCAGGCCGATATACTGGCGGCCATGCAGATTCCACACTACTGGGCGCAGACACGGCTGCGCCACGAGACCGGTATGCGCCACGGTGTGACCGTGCAGCGCTGGGGCTGGTCAGACGAAAGCCAGCAAGCAGCAGAAGCCCATGCCCGCGAGCGCGCGCAGGCGGCACTGGATCAGGCACTTGCCGCCCCCAAGCTGCGCAATCTGGATGGACATTTTCGGCGGATGGAACGCCTCAATGAATACGGCCTCAACGGCGAGACCCCGATCCGCGAAGAGATACTGGAGCAGCGCGGCGAGACCGTCATGACGCGCAACAGCTATGGCGCGCACTGCCTCAATACACCCCATGTTGCCATTGCCGATGTTGACTATCCGAGGGAAGCGCCTCCACCGAGCCTGCGACCTTTGGGCACGCTGGCCGTAGTGGCAATGGGCTGGTGGTTTCTGATGCAGTCCCAGGGCTGGAGTGCGGTGGCGTGGGCATCCCTCGCACTTGCCGCGCTGGTGCTGGTGCTGTGGTTCAGGCGCTGGCTCGCAGCCCGCCAGGACGCCGCCAAGCGGGCTGATCCGCGCGAAGCCGCCATCCAGCGCATCACCCATTTCTCCGAGAAGCACCCCGATTGGGGGCTGCGCATCTACAGCACGCCCAAGGGCTTGCGCGTCATCGTCACCCACAAGCCTATGCAGCCGGCCGATGCCGACGTGCAGGCATTGTTTTCCGCGCTGCAGGTAGACCCTTTGTACCAACGGCTGTGCACGCAGCAGCAGTGCTTTCGCGCCCGTGTCAGCGGCAAACCCTGGCGAATGGACATGGGCGGTCCCAGCCCGCAGGTCAGGCGCTGGCCTGCCGATGACAAGCACAGGGCAGACCGCGAACGCTGGAGTCGTGAGTACGACAACAAGGCAGCGCAGTACAGCGCCTGCCAGTTCGTCAGCCAACTGGGCGAAGCCAGAATTGCGCTCGAAGCCCAGCCGCTGGTGGACTGGCACGACGAGGCCAGCCGTGCCCACAATACCGCTCTGCCCGTAGCGTGAGTGTGCGTTCTTGCCTTCCCGCCGATCGCTCCGGGCGTTCGCTCCATCGCCCGCATCAGCGCGGATTGCAGCCATGCCATCCTGGCTGTCCCGTTGTAAAGCCTTTGTAGCGGCAGCCCCTCTCTGATTCCTTTGCCATGTACCGATTCAAAGCACTGATCCCTACCTGGGCCGCCGAATGGATGGACATCATTGTTCCTGCCATTCAGATTGCACTGATTCTGCTGCTGTCGATTGCACTGCACTACCTCACCCGCAAGCTCATCAACCGTGCGGCGGCGCACTACAAATGGCCGCTGGAGCTGGTGGTGCCCGTCAAAGGTCTGGTGCGCTGGCTGATCATCGGAGGCACCATCTTGCTGATTCTGGAGCGGCTGGGGGTAAGCGCCACCGTGCTGTGGACGGCTTTCTCAGGCTTTGCCGCCGTCGGCGCCGTGGCGTTCTTTGCCGCCTGGAGCGTGCTGTCCAATTTCTTCTGTGCGCTGCTCATCTTCACCGTCCGGCCCTACCGCCTGGGCGACTACATCGAAGTGCTGGATGCGCTGGACAAGCCGGGAGCCAAAGGCCGCGTGGTCGACATCAATATGCTCTACACCACGCTTGAAGACTTTTCTGCGGGCCCGGCGCACCGCATCGTTCTGCAGATTCCGAACACGCACGTCTTTCAGAAAGTGGTGCGCCGCTGGACAGACGCGCCACCGCAGCCGCTGCCAACCGAGACCGTCGAGGCATCCGAAGCGCCTGCGGTCGCGGCAAACACGTCTTTGCCTTCTCCTGCGCCTTGAGCCTGGGGCTCCCGCCTCACCGGCCATCTCTCCGCACCATCTGTCAGCACACACCTACCGACATACTCCCCATCGCCTCACGCAGACAGCGCCAGCCAACACATAAGCTCAGTGCATTCCATTGCACAGGAGGTTTGTATGCTCAAGTGGGCCATTATCTTTGCAGTGATCTCGCTGGTCGCTGGCGTTTTCGGTTTTACCGGCTTGTCGTCGGGCGCTGCAGGGATTGCGAAAATTCTGTTCTATATCTTTATCGTGATCACCGTGATCTTCCTGATCGTGGCGGCGCTAGGTATCGGCGCGGTTGCGTAGCCGACAGCGCTTCACTCGCACACAAAAAAAGCCTGCCGATGCGCAGGCTTCTTGTGTGTTGGCAGTACTACCTGGTGCGGGCAATACCGTGCATGGCTACAGCACCTCGTCCTTGAGTTCGGGAAACACCTTGGATACCTTGGCAAGCAGATAGTCACCATAGCGGCCATTGAACGCGTGCACATTGGCCTTGTCCCAGCGCTCGCTGCTGTCGTCGCGCGCGGGTGCGCCAGCCAGCCCTTCGATGCGCCGCACGCGCGCTTCAAAGTTCGGATCGAAGAACAGCGGAAACGACAGGCGGTCGGTACCCGACGTGTTACGCCGGACGCGGTGCGGCGTGGATTTGTAGAGGCCACCCGTCATGCGGTCGAGCATATCGCCGATGTTGCAGACAAAGGTGCCAGGCAACGGCGGCGCATCCACCCACCCGCTCGGCGTGTGCACGGACAGGCCCCCGATCCGGTCCTGGTACAGAATGGTCAGCAGCCCGTAGTCGGTATGCTCGCCAACGCCCCAAGGCGCATCCACACCCGCAGGCACATCCATGCTCGGATAGTTGAAGATGCGGAACAGCACCAGCGGATCGGCGGTGTAGCGCTGTGAGAAATAGCTGACCGGCAAGCCCAGGCTCAGTGCGATGCCCTCCATCACGCGGTGCCCCACCTGCGTGACCGCCTCCATGTACTGCAAAATGGCTTCGCGATAGCCCTCCAGTTCGGGAAACAGATTAGGGCCGTGCACGGGCGTTCCGGCCTGTACCAGGGGATGCGTGGCTGGGAGCTCGGTGCCCAGATACAGGCCCTCCTTCCAATCGGGCAGGCCCGAGGTCAGCTCGCCTCCAACCTTGAAATATCCGCGCCATGCGCGGCCGCCCAAAGCCATGCGCCATTGCATCTTGCTCTCTTCGGGCCAGCTGAAAAACGCCTGGCTCAAGGCATGCAGGCGGTCAATCAGATCCTGCGGAACGCCATGGTGGCGAATGTAGAAAAAACCGTGCTCGCGGCAGGCGCTGCCCATCGCATGCGCCACTGCTGCGCGCGCCGCATCATCGGCATCAGGATGGACCAGCGCCGCAATATCAATCACCGGCAGGCTCGCCGCGGAAGAGGAAACAATCTCGGTCGTCATGGGGATGCGGTTGCAGACAATGCAGTGCTCAGGTTTTGTCGAACGGCGAGCGAATGTCTGCCAGGAATTTCTGGGTACGCGGGTGTTGTGGGCGCAGGAAAAAATCTTCGGGTCTGGCGCGTTCCAGCACGGCGCCCTGGTCCATGAAGATGACCTGATCGGCCACCTCTCGGGCAAAGCCCATCTCGTGCGTCACGCAGACCATGGTCATGCCGTCCTTGGCCAGATCGCGCATCACCAGCAGCACCTCGCCCACCATTTCGGGATCAAGCGCACTGGTGGGCTCGTCGAAAAGCATGATTGGCGGCTTGAGCGTGAGCGCACGCGCAATCGCCACCCGCTGCTGCTGGCCGCCGGAGAGCTGATTGGGAATTGCCTCTGCCTTGTGGGCCAGCCCCACGCGGTGCAGCAGCTCCATCGCGCGCTCCTTGGCCTCGGCCGACGTCATCTTCTTGAGCTGCACCGCAGCCAGTGTGCAGTTCTCCAGCACCGTCAGGTGCGGAAACAGGTTGAACTGCTGAAACACGAAGCCGATGCCCGCGCGCAGCTGGTTCACATTCAATTTGGGGTCATGCACATCCTGCCCGTCGAGCAAGATGGTGCCGGACTGGATCTCCTCCAGCCGGTTGATGGTGCGGATCAGCGTGGATTTGCCCGAGCCCGAAGGGCCGCACACCACCACCACCTCTCCGGTGGGAATCGTCTCGTTGACATCGACCAGCGCGTGGTAATCGCCATACCACTTGTTCACGTTCTTCAGCTCAATCATGCGGCTACCTTCTCTACACGGCGGCTGCCCAAGCCTTTGCGCTCCAGCCGCTTCTCAATCCAAAATGCAAAACGCGACAGCCCGAAGCACAGCACGAAATAGGTCAGGCCCAGAATGCCGAATACCTGCGCGGGCTTGGTGAACACCAGGCTGTTGATCTGCGTGGCGATGAACGTCACCTCAGCCAGCCCGATGATGTAGCCCAGCGAGGTCTCCTTGATCGTCGAGATGAACTGGTTGACCAGCGAAGGCAGTGAATTGCGCAGTGCCTGCGGCAGGATCACGGTGCGCATGGCCTTGAAATACGACAGCCCGAGTGAACGCGCGCATTCCATCTGCCCTTTGGGCAGGCCCTGGATACCGGCACGCACGATCTCGGCCAGATACGCAGCGTCAAAAATCACCAGCGCGATCAGCATGGTCCAGAACTGATCGGTCTTGTGGCCCGTGACACTGGGCAGGAAGAAGTATGCCCAGAACACCACCATCAGCAGCGGCGTGCCACGCACCACATACACCAGGGCGGTGACCGGCCAGCGCACGATGCGCCATGGCGATATGCGTGCCATGCCCAGCAGCAGCCCCAGCGGCAACGACAGCAGCAGGCCCATGACGGCCAGAATCAACGTCAGCGCCAGGCCGCCCAGCGGGCCATTGGGGTATTGCCCCACCAGAAAATACAACCAATAGGTTTGAATGAGTTCCAGCATCTGCGTCCCTTACATCGTGCGCACCGGATAACGGCGCTGGAACCAGATGGCGGCAAAAGTGATCACCAGTGAGACGGCCAGGTAAGCCACACTGGCAAATGCAAAGGCTTCAAAGCTGCGGAAGGACTGGCTCTCCACCTGCCCGGCCTGGTACATCATCTCGGCCGCACCGATCACGGTGGCGATCGATGTGCCCTTCCACATGTTCAGGGTCTGCGAGATGAGGGGCGGCACCGTGAAGCGCAATGCCTGCGGCAGTATTACCAGGCGCATGGTGCGCATGTAGGTCAGCCCCAGCGCCCGCGATGCTTCCATCTGCACGGCAGGCACGGCACGGATGCCGCTGCGGATGTCTTCTGCCATGTAGGCTGCGGTGTACACCCCGAGGGCCACCACGGCGCAGATCGATTCAACCGGTCCGGCGTAGAGCGCTTCCTTCCAGGCAGTGGGCAAGAGCTCTGGCACGCCAAAGTACCAGAACAGCATATGCGCCAGCAGTGGAATGCTGCGGATCAACTCCACATAGGTGGCTCCGATCCAGCGCAGTGCCTTGAATGGCGACAGGCGGCACAGAGCGATCACCAGCCCGAGTGGCAGCGCAATCCAGAAGGCATAGAACAAATACTGCAGCGACATCTTGAAGCCTGCCACCAACATATCGTGGTACTGGCCCGACAAGAGCATCTGCACATCAAAAGTCGTCATCTCAGATATCCAAAAACATGACAAGGCGCTGGGAGCAGCGCCTTGTCATACACAGCGCTGGTTCTCGTTCAGTCGATCTTGTCGGTCTCGAACTTGAAGCTGCGCTTGGGCAGTTTCAGGGCACTTTGCTGGCCAAACCATTGCTCGTACATGGCTTCTGCCTTGCCGCCGGCTTCCAGCTCGCGCAGGGTGTCGTCCACGACCTTCTTGAGACCTGCCTCGCCCTTCTTGATGCCCAGCGCCAGCGGCTCGGAGCTGATGCTGGTCGGCAGCATCACATAGTCCTTGCGCTGGTCACCCATCTGTACCAGGGCGCGTGCCAGGCTCTGGTCTTCGTTGACAAAGGCGACAACCTTGCCCTGCTGCATCGCTACCAGCGCCTGTGGCGAAGTGTCAAAGGACACCACGGTCACAGTGGGCACGGCGTTCTTGATGTTCACTTCCATCGAGCTGCCCTTGGCCGTCGATACGCGCTTGCCAGCCAGATCAGGCACATCCTTGATACCACTGCCCGCCTTGACCAGCACCTTTTGCCCCGCAACAAACGTGGTCAGCGAGAAATCGATCTGCGCCTCGCGCTCCTTGTTGTGCGTGAGCGACGCGGCTAGCAGGTCGATATGGCCCTGCTGTAGCTCCGGAATGCGCGCTGCCAGCGTGATCTGCTTGAACACCGGCTTGACGCCAAGCTTGGCCGCCACAGCCTTGCCCAGCTCAACGTCATAGCCCGCCAGCTCGCGGGTCTTGGGATCGATGAAGCTGAGGGGCTCGTCCGTACCAAGCACACCCACGACCAGCTCGCCTTTCTTCTTGATATCGGTCACCTGGTCGGCATGTGCCATGCCACTGGCCGCTACCAGGCTGGCAACGGCTGCAATCCATACACGTCTTTTCATATCAACTCCTTGTTGTGTTGCGTTGTTTCACTTATTCGCTGATCTTGTCACTGTCCCACTTGAAGCTGCGCGCTGGCAGTTTCAGCTTGCTTTGCTGACCAAACCATTTTTCGTACAAGGCATTGGCGGCGCCGCTGGCCTCCATTTCACGCAAGAGGTCATCGACCATCTTCTTGAAACCGGCTTCGCCCTTCTTGATGCCCAGCGCCAATGGCTCGGTGCTCAGGTTCATCGGCAGCACGCGGTAGTCCTTGCTGCGCTCGCCCAACTCGTAGTTGGCCTGCACCAGGCTGATCTCGTCATTGACAAAGCCCACTGCCTTCCCTTGCTGCAGGGCCACAAAGGCCTGGGGCGAGGTGTCAAAAGTCACGATGACCGCAGTAGGCACTGCCTTGCGAATATTGACCTCCATCGTGCTGCCCTTGGCGGTCACCACGCGCTTGCCTGCCAGATCCGGCACGTCCTTGACGTCACTGGTTTTCTTGACCATGACCTTCTGGCCGGTGACATAGGTGGTCAGAGAGAAATCCACCAGCGCCTCGCGCTCCTTGTTGTGCGTCAGGGCTGCAGCAAGGATATCGACATGGCCTTGCTGCAATTCGGGTATGCGGGCTGCCAGATTGAGTTGCTTGACGACGGGTTTGACACCGAGCTTCTGGGCGACAGCCTTGCCGATGTCCACTTCGTAGCCCACCATCTCGCGGGTTTGGGGATCGATGAAGCTGAAAGGCTCGCTGGAGCCGTATACGCCAATGATCAACTCGCCTTTTTTCTGGATATCGGCCAACTGGTCTGCATTTGCCGCACCAGCCACCCATGCCAGGCTGGCCAATGCTGCCACCCACACACGCCTTTTCATAGTGCTCCTTGTCCCTTGTCATTTCTGAGGCGCTGAATACCCTACCCGTGCAAGGAATGGGCCTTGCGTACCGGTTTCAGTCCACAGAACACTGTAGCAGCGGCCAGGAGCGACAGGCGCTCTCGCAAACCCGATGATGCTGCAAACGCACATATTGCACCTACGCGCAGGAATGCGCCATCGCATAATTTGGCTGTGCAGATCACGCAACAGCGCGGAACCATGCACCCATTGGCAGAGGCGGAGGCAGGCGTGTCCTTCGTCTGCGGGTTTGCCAAAGGCAAAGCGCCCGCAAGGAGCGCTTTGCCTTTTTCTGAACCATCGCACAGCGATCAATCAGTCACTTGATCGCTATCAAACTTGAAATTGCGCTTGGGCATCTTGAGCGGGCTTTTCTGACCGTACCACTGCTCGTACAGAGCTTCGGCCTTGCCGCTGGCTTCCAGCTCACGCAGTGTGCTGTCCACTGCCTGCTTCAATCCACTCTCACCCTTTTTGATGCCCAGCGCCAGAGGCTCGATGCTCAGGTTGGACGGCAGAATCTTGTAATCTTTGCCGTTGTCGCCCAGTTGCACCAGGGCACGCACCACGCTCTTGTCGTCGTTGACAAAGGCTGCTCCCTTGCCTTGCTGCAATGCCTGGAAGGCCTGCGGTGCGGTATCGAAGGTGATGACGGTTGCGGTGGGCACGGCCTTCTTGGTGTTGGGCTCCTGCGTGCCGCCCTTGACGGTCACCACACGCTTGCCCGCGAGATCCGGCACATCGTTGATACCGCTGCTCTTTTTGACCAGCACGGTCTGACCGGTCACAAAGGTGGTGATGGAGAAATCCAGCTGCGCTTCGCGCTCCTTGGTGTGGGTGAGCGATGCAGCCAGCAGATCGACATGGCCTTGCTGCAGCTCTGGAATGCGCGCCGCCACGGTCAGTTGTTTGAACACGGGCTTGACGCCGATCTTCTGCGCAACCGCCTTGCCCAGATCCACGTCGTAGCCCACCAGCTCGCGGGTTTTGGGATCGATGAAGCTATTGGGCTCATCCGTGCCCAGCACGCCCACCACGAGCTCGCCCTTTTTTTGAATATCGGCCAGCAGATCTGCCTTTGCCACGCCTGTCAGCAATACCAACGCCGCCGCAGTGGCAGCCCATACACCGGTCTTCATTGCATCGTTCCTTGTTCTGTTCCGCTACCAGGCGAAACTGTGTCATAAATTCTATGGTTATAAAAAGCGATGCAATACTACTTTTAAGTCATATGGAAATTCCAAATCTGTCGCTGTTGCCTTGGCGGGACGGCATGGCATGGCCACTTAGCTGCACAGCGAAAAACCATTGAGCAGGCGCATCAGTGATTCCGGGGCCGTCCAAGCTTGCCATGCCCAGGCCAATACACCTGCCGCCAAGCCTGTCAGCAGGCTGGCCATAGCCATTTTTTTGATGCAACTGTGCATGCGGGCCCGCCCTTTCATCGCGCAATGGGCGCGAGCCGATTTGCGGGCACCTCGCCCAGCGCCGCGTCATTGATGGGCCAGTGCAGCAATGCGGCAAGCACACCTAGGGCAATGGCGGCCCACCACAGCCACAGGTACGAATGGGTCGCGTCGTAGACCATCCCGCCTAGCCACGCGCCCAGAAAGCCCCCTACCTGGTGCCCAAAGAACACGAAGCCAAACAAGGTACTGAGGTAGCGCACGCCAAACACCTGCGCGATCAGGCCGTTGGTGAGCGGCACGGTCCCCAGCCACAGCAGACCCATGGCCACAGAAAAAACATAGGCACTGGCTGCAGAAACCGGCGTCAGCACGAACCACAGCATGATGGCCGATCGCACCAGGTACAGCAGTGCCAGCGCATATTTGCGGCGCATCCAGCCGCCCGTCCAACTGCAGGCATAGGTGCCCAGCACATTGGCCAGGGCCACCAGCGCCAGGCAGATACCAGCCTCCCGCGCCCCCAGCCCCTGGTCCAGCAGGTAGGCAGGCAGATGCGCGGCAATGAAGGCAAGCTGAAAGCCACAGGCCAGAAAGCCGGCATTGAGCAACCAGAACCCCTGGTGGCCAAAAGCCTGACGCAGCGCGCTACGCATGTTCTGGGCAGGTTCAGCGGGTTCGGCAGGTGCTGCCCGCCCGTCAGCCGCTGGGGGCGTGCGCTGGCGCAGCAACAATGCCAGCGGGGCCGCCACAGCCATGACGGCGGCCAGTGCCAGCACGACCGGCTGCCAATGCCACTGCAGCAACAGGCTCTGGGTCAGGGGCACCATCAGAAACTGGCCCAAGCCGCCCAGCGCACCCGCCACACCCAGTGCCCAGGGCCTCTGAGCCGGAGAAAACAAGCGGCTGAGTGCACCATAGACCACGGCAAAGCCTGTGCCCGACAGGGCAATGCCCACCAAGACGCCATCGCCCCAGGTCAGCAGCCATGTACTCTGCGATTGCGCCATCAACACCAGGCCCACTGCATACAATGCGGCGCTGGCCAGCATCACCCGCACAGCGCCAAAGCGGTCGGCGACCATGCCGGTAAAAGGCTGGGCCAGTCCCCATACCAGGTTCTGCAGCGCCACAGCCCAGGCGAATTCCTCTCGGCTCCAGCCGCGCTCCAGAATGACGGGTTGCATCAACAGCCCCTGCACATGGCGTATACCCAATGCGCAGCCCATGATGATGCCGCCGGCCAGCACCAGTTGCCAGCGGCGGCGCCAGACTTCGTCCTGCAAGGGAGATGGGGAATGGGTGGAATGGTTTGTCATGTTGTCCTCAGAGAGCTGCGCTGCTTGCGGCTGCTGGCAGATCGGTGCGCGTCCATGGCTCGCTGCCGCTCAGCCTGCCGCTTTGCAGCCAGGCCACTGCCAGCGGCCACAGCGTGTGCTCGAAGCGGTTGTGAAAGAAGGCGAAGTGACCGATCTCGGTGGCGCCTATGGCTTGTGGAGCCAGGCGTACATGGATGCGCGGGCTGTCGGGAAAGTAGCCCAGCAGGCGCTCGATGGCCGGCACCGTGCCAAACGCATCGTCTTCCAGGCTGATGGCCAGCATCGGCGCCGTCAACCGGGTCGTGCGAGCAACCAGCGCGGCACGCTCGGCCATCAAGGATGGAGGGCCGCCCTGGTCCCAGGCTTTTTCGTAGCGACGCATGCGCTGCGTCCAGTCCTGCACCACACCGCTGGGCGTGTCTTCCAGCCACCCCAGGCGCTGACCGGGAAAATACCCGCACACTGCCGTGAGCAAGGGCATGGCCAGTTGCCATCTGGCGGCCATGCGCCAGCGCCGGGCCGGTTCAAAATCTGCCCAGTAACCCAATTGCGCAGCCACCGTGCATACCCTGCGCAGGCAGGTCGCGGACGCCGCCAGCCCGCTGATGAAGCCGCCTGCGCTGTGCCCCACCACATCCACCGGCTGGCCCGGGCAGTGCTGCTGCAACCACTGCAGCACGCCCTCAAAATCGCGCTCGCCCCAGACCAGCCAGCCCGCCTCGAACCCGCGCAGTGAAGCTGGGCGCGATTGGCCGATGCCCCGGTAATCCCAGCTGAGCACATCCATACCCTGCTGTTGCAGAAAGCGGGCAAAGCGATGGTAGTAACGAGCCGCAACCGAGGTAGCCGGATTGATCACCACCACCGGGCGTAGCTCGGGGCTTGGCAGCCCAGCGGGTGGCGACATTACAGCGGGCCAGAACTGCCCCTGCAGCAGATACCCATCGCTGGCAGGAATGTGAACCTGGCGCGCAGATGGAGGCGACAGAGAAGGCGCCGGGAGGACAGTGGCCACTGGCGGTGCAGAGCGATTCGAAGATTCACGATACATGAAAGGCCGAGAATTTGCGCTAGAGTGCTCGTATTACAGGCCATTGCCGGTGCATGTTCAAACGAATATTCGTCGGCTATCACATGAGTTAAAGGAATGTCAAAACCACTGTCCACCCTGCCTTCGCTGGATCTGCTGCGCACCCTCATCGTCGTGGGCCAGCGTATGAGCATCACGCTGGCGGCCCAGGATCTGTACCTGACCCAATCGGCCGTCAGCAAGCAGATCCGCCAGCTGGAGCAAGCCCTGGGCGTGGCCCTGCTGGTGCGCGGACACCGCAGCATTGAGTTCACCGCCGCAGGCGAGCGCCTGTACCAAAGTGCCGACCAGCATCTGCGCGCGCTGCACGACACGCTGGGGCAGATTGCCGCACAGGGCCAGCGCCACAGCGTCACCGTCTCAGCCAGCATCGGTATCACCGCACTATGGTTGCTGCCGCGCCTGGGGCGCTTTCAACAGCGCTGCCCCGATGTGGAGGTGCGCGTGGCCGCAGACAACCGGCTGCATGGCCCGCAGACACCAGACATTGACCTGGCCATCCGTTATTGCGCAGCACAGGATGCTCCTGCCGGTGCGCAGCGCCTGTTCGGCGAATCACTGGTGCCTGTGGCGCACCCTTCGTTGAACATACAACGGCTGGAAACATCGGCACAAGTCGCCAGCCAGGTACTGCTGGAGCTGGACCTGCCCAACCGCCCCTGGCTGCACTGGCACGGCTGGCTGCAGGCGCGGGGCTGACCCCCCAGCAGCGCACAGCGCATGTTGCGCTACAACCAGTACGACCAGGTGATTCAGGCAGCCATTGCCGGTCAGGGGGTGGCGATTGGCCGCTACGAGCTGATTGCGCCGATGCTGGCAGATGGACGCCTCGTGGCGCTCGCCCCCATCGACCCCACGCTCAGCCCCTATGGCTACTGGCTGGTGCCCTTTGCCTCGGCCCGCCAGCGCCATGCGGATGACGCCCAGGGCGCGCTGGCTCGTTTTGCGCAATGGGTGCGCGAGGAGGCTGGTGTAGCAGCCTAAGAAAGATCAGACCAGCAAATCCAGCGCATTGCGGTAGGCCGGCTGATGCATCAGATCGTCCCAGGCCTGGGGCTCTGTGTCAGGCAACAGAGCCAGGCGGCGCGATTCGGAATCCGCATCGGGCACCCAGCGGCCGTCCTGCAGCGCGGCATCCATGCCGGCAAGCAGTTCATCCACATGCGCACCCAGGCCCAGGCTCTGGTTGCACAGCAGCACCATGTCGCAGCCTGCATTCAGGGCCGCCAGGGCTGCATCGGTGTAGCCGATGAGCTTGCCACCAATGCGGCGAGCGCCTTCCATGCTGAGGTCGTCGCTGAAGATGGCGCCGTCATAGCGCAAGCGGCTGCGCAGCACGTCCTTGAGCCATTTTTCGCTGAAGCCTGCAGGACGCTTGTCGACCTTGGGGTAGATGACATGGGCAGGCATTACCGCCGTGAGAGCGCTGGACAGCCAGGGATACGGCGCGGCGTCTTCGGCCAGAATGGCGGAGAGGCTGCGCGTATCGACAGGAATGTCGACATGCGAATCGGCCTTGACGAAGCCATGGCCGGGAAAATGCTTGCCACAATTGCCCATGCCCGCCTGCAGCAGGCCATGCATCAGACTCCTGGCCAGGGCCGCCACCACGCGCGGATCGCGGTGGAAGCTGCGGTCTCCGATGACGGAGCTTTCGCCATAGTCAAGATCGAGCACCGGCGTGAAGCTGAAATCCACGCCACAGGCGCGCAGCTCTGCACCCAGCACATAGCCCGCCGCAGTGGCTGCGTTCATGGCGCGCATGGCGCCGCTGCCCTCGCGGTGCTTGCTACCCTTGCCATCATCCATCCACATCTGACCGAAGGCGCGCATGGGCGGCAGGTGCGTGAAGCCGTCCGAGCGAAAGCGCTGCACGCGCCCGCCCTCGTGATCGACGCAGATCAGCAAGTCTGGCTTGACAGCCTTGATGTCGGCGCAAAGCAGCACCAGCGCGGAGCGGTTTTCCCAGTTGCGGGCGAACAGAATGATGCCGCCAACCAGCGGATGCGCCAGACGCTTGCGGTCCACATCCGTCAGTTGTTTGCCAGCAATATCGATGATCAGTGGAGCGTGCATGGTCATGGGCAAAAATATAGGTGAATAAATACTATAAAAACAATAGCTATCAGCGCTTGGCAGTTAAGTACCAACAGCCTTTGGGTCTAGCTTAGTTTGGATTGACGGTGTTGCTACAGTTTTTCCACCACGCAAAAGCTGGCCGCGTAATCGACCTCATCAGTCACCGTGATGTGGGCCGTAAGCCCTTGCGCAGCAAACCAGGTAGCCAACTCACCATGCAATGCAATGGCAGGTTTGCCGCTTGCCAGATTGATGATTTCGCAGTGGCGCCAGGTCATGGGCATGCGCATGCCCAGCCCCACGGCCTTGCTGAAGGCTTCCTTGGCAGAAAAGCGCGTGGCAAGGTAGCGCACGCCCCGGTCGGGCCAGCGCTCGGAACGGCGCCGCCATGTCGCCAGCTCGCCCTCTGCCAGCACTTTGTGGGCAAAACGCTCGCCCTGGCGTTCCAGGGTGGCGCGAATGCGGCGGATATCGCAGATGTCGGTACCAATGCCGTAGATCATGGTTCTGAAGAGAATCAGCCGCTAGCGCCCAATCAATGGGCGCAGATAGCTATGATTACAGGAGCACCCCATCTGGGCGCGCCGCGAGAGACCGCAGGTAGGCGCGCACGGCTTCGGCGTAGCCCAGCTCCAACGCATCGGTCACGAAAGCATGACCAATCGAGACTTCGAGCACGCCTGGCACATTGGCTACAAACGGAGTCAGGTTGCGCAGGCTCAGGTCGTGCCCCGCGTTCACGCCCAGGCCTGCTGCCTGCGCCGCCTGCGCGGCTGCGGCGTATTGCCGAATCTGCACGCTCTGCTCTGGCGTGCCAAAGGCTGCGGCATAGGGCTCGGTGTACAGCTCCACGCGGTCGGCACCGACTGCCTTGGCGGCAGCCATCTGCTCGGGGATCGGGTCCATGAACAGGCTCACGCGCACGCCCAGCGCCTTGCATTCGGCAATCAGGGGGCGAAGGCGTTCGGCATCCTGGGGAAAGCTCCAGCCATGGTCGCTGGTGAACTGGTCTTCGCCGTCGGGCACGAAGGTGGCCTGGTGCGGGCGGTACTTGCGCACAAACTCCATCAGGTTGTGGAAAGGATTGCCTTCGATGTTGAACTCGCGCGGCACGGGCCAGGTGGCAACAACCTCGGCCAGTTTCTCCACGTCATCGGCGCGGATGTGGCGCTCGTCCGGGCGCGGGTGCACGGTGATGCCCTGGGCACCCGCTTCCAGGCACAGGCGCGCAGCGCGGGTGACGCTTGGAATCCCCAGGTGGCGGGTATTACGGATCAGGGCAACCTTGTTGAGGTTGACCGACAAGGCGGTTTTCACGGGGGTGGTCATAGCGATTGGATGTCCATCATCAACTGGCGGGTACGCAGTACCGGCTGGCCGCAATGGTGTTGCAGCACAGCACGCAATTGTGCTTTTAACTCGCCCGCACACAACACGCAAGCCCTCAAGACATGCGGGTATGGATTTGCAGTGTGCAATGCGGCTTCCAGCTGCAGCCACTGGCTGCCGGAGAGGCTGGCCCGGTCATGCGGGGTGGCTTCGCGCAGACCCGCCTCGGGCACCAGCACATAGTGCACCTTCTCCCGCACAGGCTGCAGAGAAAGGGTCTGTACCGCCAGCGACGGCAGGTGGCCCAGCTCGCGCAACAGCAGCAGCTCGAAAGCACGCAATACCGGCTCCAGCACCTCTCCGTGGTCTGTAGCCAACACCTGCACCACCCCGGCATACATATCGAACAGATTGGCAAACGGGTCTTCGCGCGCCAGAAGGCGCATCAAGAGCTCGTTCAGGTACAGGCCAGACAGCAACCCTTCGCCCACCGGCATGGTGTGGCCGCCCACCCATTCCGCACTTTTGAGCGTGTGGATGTCGGCGGCGCCGTCCCCCCCAATGCCCCACGAGAGCTTGAGCGGCTGCAGCGCCAGCAGCACCGGGCGAAAGCTGGAAGTTGGCTTTTTCACCCCTTTGGCCACCAGCGCCACGCGCCCGCGGTGGCGCGTGAAGCACTCCAGGATCAGGCTGGATTCGCTCCAGTCATAGCGATGGAGGATGAAGGCGGGTTCGTCGTTGACGCGTTTGACGGCCATGGGCTTGCGGACAGAGCGCAGGATTCAATGCAAAACAGGCGGTGCGGGCGCCTGCGCTGGGCTACAGCTGCTGTACAGCCTTTCAAAAATAAGAACTACCAGTGCTTATTCGTAACCAAAGGATTTGACGCGCGCCTCATCGTCTGCCCAGCCGGATTTGACCTTGACCCATACTTCGAGGAACACCTTGGCGCCCATGAGCTTTTCCAGCTCCTGCCGTGCCTCGGTGCTGATGCGCTTGAGCTTTTCGCCCTTTTCGCCGATCACCATGGCCTTGTGGCCGTCGCGCTCCACTACGATCGTCGCTGCAATGCGCATGAAGCGACCATGCGCCTTGCTTGGCTCTTCGTCGAACTTGTCGATGACCACGGTAGAGGTATAGGGCAGCTCATCACCGGTAAAGCGGAACAGCTTTTCGCGGATGGTTTCGGCGGCGAGAAATTTCTCGCTGCGGTCGGTCAGCTCATCTGCACCGTAGAACCAGTCCTGCTCGGGCAGGTATTTCTCGCAGATACCAAACAGGCGCTCGATATCGCCCTTGTTCTTGGCCGACATGGGCACGAATTCGGCAAATGGATGGCGCTCCTGCATGCCCTGCAGCCAGGGCGCGATCTCGTGGCGGCGATGCACGTTATCGAGCTTGTTGGCGATCAGCAAGGTGGGAATGCCGGGCTTGAACAGGCTCAGCACCTTGGCATCGGCCAGCGTGAAGCTGCCCGCCTCCACCACGAACAGGATCAGATCCACATCGCCAATCGCGCCCATGACGGTCTTGTTCAGCGATTTGTTCAATGCCGTGGAATGCTTGGTCTGGAACCCCGGTGTGTCGACAAACACAAACTGGGTGTTGTCCCGGCTGCGGATGCCCGTGATGCGGTGCCGCGTGGTTTGCGCCTTGCGCGAGGTGATCGAGATCTTCTGACCAACCAGAGCGTTCATCAGGGTAGACTTGCCCACATTGGGCTTGCCGACGATGGCGATCAGGCCGCAACGCTGGGGGCCGGCAGGGGCTGAGGCGGGCTCGGCGGCATCTGCACGCGCCACAGCCGAGCCAGGCTTGGCCGCAGCCAGCATCGCATCCAGATCTGCCATGGACTGGCCCGATGGCAATTGGGAAGCATCCGCTGCGCCAGTGCCTTGCGGAGGTGTTTTTTTAGACGTCATAAAAGCTCAGCGGTGCTGGGTTTGCAATTGTTGCAGCATGATGGCGGCAGCCGCCTGCTCTGCTGCGCGGCGCGACGGACCCGCGCCCTGGCTCCTGGCCTGGAAGGCCGGCACGGAGCAGTCCACATGGAAAGTCTGCGCATGGGCTGCCCCCGTGGTGCCGGTCACCTCATACAGAGGCACCGACTTCTTGCGCGCCTGCAGCCACTCCTGCAGCGCCGTCTTGGCATCTTTGGAAGCAGCAGGCATATGCTGGGAAATCTCGACGCGCTCGTACAGATGGTGCACGATTGCTTCGGCCTGGGTGTAGCCAGCATCCAGATACACTGCTCCGATGATGGCTTCTACCGCATCGGCCAGAATCGAGGGCCGCTCGCGCCCGCCGGACTTGGACTCGCCTTCTCCGAGGCGCAGCACCTTGGCCAGCTCCAGCCGCAAGGCGATCTGGTGCAGAGTGTCCTGCTTGACGAGGTTGGCACGGATACGCGAGAGATCGCCTTCGGGCGTGGTTTTGAGCTTCTGGAACAGCATGGTCGATACCGCCAGCCCCAGAACCGAGTCGCCCAAAAATTCGAGGCGCTCATTGTGCTCTGCACAAAAACTACGGTGCGTTACCGCTCGCTGCAGCAACGCACCGTTCGAGAAAGAATACTGCAGGCGTTCCTGCAATCGGCTGAGTTCTGATTCCACCTATTTCACACTATCGTTAAAACGGAAGACCAAGTACACCGGCCCGTACAGCGGAATGTCGCGCTCGTAGCTATACGACACCACAATCTTGCCTTCCTGGTCCTTGGCCACTTCCAGATCCTTGTCATTGACCGAGGTCATGTCATCAATGGCCTGTGCCCGTGCATAAATGGCACGGACTTCCTGAACGGTTGTCCCTTGCCGGGCGGCCTTGATGGCAGCCTTCTTGATGTTCATGTTCTCGATCACGATCGGGACGGCCTTGCTACCCACAATCGCCAACGCCACAATGATGAAACCCCAGAGCACCAAGCCAATGAATGACATTCCGCGCTGGCGGCTACGGGTTGCGGGTTGGATGGCTCGCATAAACATTCCCTCTCAAAAGCTGTTCTAGTTAAATGATCCAATTCGCTTGATGTTACCGAAATTCATCCAGACAAAAAAGGCTTTGCCCACAATATTGGCGTCTGGCACAAAGCCCCAGTAACGGGAATCCAACGAATTGTCGCGGTTATCCCCCATCATGAAGTAATGGCCCTCTGGCACCTTGCAGACCACGCCTTCCACCGAATAACGGCAGTTTTCCTTGTACTTGAAATCGGTCACGCCCTGGACGAAATTGGGCACATCGGGGTTGATGATGGATCTGTGCGTCTTCTCGCCCAACTGCTCTTCGATCTGCTTGAAGTAGCGCATCGCATCCTGCTCAAAGTAATCAGGCTGGTTGGTGGTTGGCACAGGCTTGCCGTTGATCGTCAGCCGCTTGTTGATGTAGGCAACTTCATCACCGGGCACACCCACTACGCGCTTGATGTAGTCCATGCTGGGCTGGGGTGGGTAGCGGAACACCATCACGTCGCCACGCTGGGGAGCATTGCCTTCGGTGATCTTCTTGTTGAGGACCGGCAGGCGCACCCCATAGGTGAATTTATTGACCAAAATCAGGTCACCCACTTGCAGGGTGGGAATCATCGAGCCCGATGGAATCTTGAATGGCTCGAACAAAAAGGAGCGCAGGATGAAAACCACCGCAATGACCGGGAACAGACCTGCGGTCCAATCCAGCCACCAGGGCTGCATCAGAAGCCGCGTCTTGGCTTCTGCGACATCCGGGCCATCTACCTTCTGAATGCCCTGGGCAGCCAGTTGCGCATTGCGCTCTGCCGCCGATGATTCAAGCGCAGCAGCAGCAGCACGGCGCTTGGGCAAGAAATAGAAGCGCTCTGCCAGCCAGTAGGCTCCGGTCACCACAGTGGCCAGAAGCAGCAAAAGCGCAAAATTGCCTTCAATGGCACCCGAGTACCAGGCGCCCATATAGCCCACAAAAGCGGCCAGAATCAGTGTCGTCAGGATTGGCATATTTGCTCTGAATTATTCTTCCACTTGCAAGATTGCGAGGAATGCCTCTTGCGGCACTTCCACCGAGCCGATCTGCTTCATGCGTTTCTTACCAGCCTTCTGCTTTTCGAGCAGCTTGCGCTTGCGGGTGATGTCGCCGCCATAGCACTTGGCCAGCACGTTCTTGCGCAGCGCCTTGACAGTTTCTCGTGCAATGATGTTGGCACCAATGGCAGCCTGAATGGCCACGTCGAACTGCTGGCGGCTGATGATTTCGCGCATCTTGGCCACCACAGCCCGGCCTCGGTACACCGACTGCGAGCGGTGCACGATGATGGACAGTGCATCGACCTTGTCGCCATTGAGCAAAATATCGACCTTGACCACGTCGGAGGCGCGGTACTCCTTGAACTCATAGTCCATCGAGGCATAGCCACGCGACACCGACTTGAGCTTGTCGAAGAAATCGAGAACGATCTCGCCCAGCGGCATCTCGTAGGTCAGCATGACCTGGCGGCCGTGGTACTGCATGTTCATCTGCACACCGCGCTTCTGGTTGGCCAGGGTCATGACCGGGCCCACATAATCCTGCGGCATGTACAGGTGCACCGTCACGATAGGCTCGCGCACCTCTTCGATACGACCGGTCTCCGGCATCTTCGAGGGATTTTCCACATCGATGACTTCGCCGTCGCCCTTGACCACCTGGTAGACCACGCTCGGTGCAGTGGTGATCAGATCCTGATCAAACTCGCGCTCCAGACGCTCCTGCACGATCTCCATGTGCAGCAGGCCCAGAAAGCCGCAGCGGAAACCAAAGCCCAGCGCCTGCGACACTTCAGGCTCGAACTGCAGCGATGAATCGTTGAGCTGCAGCTTTTCCAGCGCATCGCGCAGCTGGTCGTATTCGGACGCCTCAGTCGGGTAAAGGCCTGCAAACACCTGTGGCTTGATTTCCTTGAAGCCCGGTAGCGCTTCGCTCGCCGGGCCCAGGTTGTTGGGGAGCTTCTTTTCCAGCGTGATGGTGTCGCCCACCTTGGCGGCCTTCAATTCCTTGATACCGGCAATGATGTAGCCCACCTCGCCCGCCTTGAGCGACTCGCGTGGCTGGTTGGCGGGGGTGAAGACACCGACGTTGTTGGCTTCGTAGGCGGCGCCGCTGGCCATCATCTTGAAGCGCTCGCCCTTCTTCAGCTCGCCATCGACCACACGCACCAGCATCACCACGCCCACATAGCTGTCAAACCAGCTGTCGATGATCATCGCACGCAGCGGGGCATCGGGTCTGCCTTTGGGTGCGGGCACCTTCGCAACCACCGCCTCCAGAATCTCGTCCACACCCATGCCGGTCTTGGCCGAGCACGGAATGGCATCGCTCGCGTCAATCCCGATCACGTCCTCGATTTCAGCCTTGGCATTGTCAGGATCAGCCTGGGGCAGATCCATCTTGTTGAGCACCGCCATCACTTCCACGCCCAGATCAAGCGCGGTGTAGCAGTTGGCCACAGTCTGCGCCTCCACGCCCTGCGAGGCATCCACCACCAGCAGCGCGCCTTCGCAGGCAGACAGGGAGCGGCTCACTTCGTAGGAGAAGTCCACGTGGCCGGGGGTATCGATCAAATTCAGGTTGTAGACCTGGCCATCCTTGGCCTTGTACTGCAACGCGGCTGTCTGCGCCTTGATGGTGATACCGCGCTCTTTCTCGATGTCCATCGAGTCCAGCACCTGGGCCTCCATCTCGCGTTCGGCCAGGCCCCCGCAGCGCTGGATCAAGCGATCCGCCAGGGTGGATTTGCCATGGTCAATGTGGGCAATGATGGAAAAATTACGAATGTGCTGCATCAACAAACAACAATAGAAAGGCCGGAGAAGCACGCGCTTCCCAACGGCGGGCACGCCAAAGCGGCGGGCAAAGCCAGCCGAAAGCAAGCATTGTAGGCAAAAAGCAAAGCACCCCAAGCCTGCTGGCACGGCAAGTGCCTTTTCACCATCCGAAAAACTCTCCTTGGGCTCCCCTTTGGCAGCCCAGTACCTATGCCCCATGCGCACCGGCAATGACCTGCCCGATGGACAACTCATTGCCACTGGGATCGGCTATCCGAAAATCGCGCATGCCATACGGGCGGTCTTGCAAAGGAACGACAATCCTGGCGCCAGCGTTCACGATGCCCTGGTAGCAGGTATCTATTTCAGAAACCCGCAGGTAGATATGCGAAGCACCCGCAGGGCTGGCCCCTGCGCGCTGAATCAACGTGATTTCCACCGAATCGCGGCAAACGGCAGCAATATCCGGGGGATCGCCCCAGGACCAGGCGATTCCAAATCCGAGCACACGCCGATAAAAGTCTATCGACTGCGGCAGATCTGTGACCGAAAAGATGGGAGAGACCGATTCGAATTTCATGGGTACCGCCTCTGTCTGGATTGCCACCTGCATCTCCAAGCCGACTCGCTATTGGACTCGCTATGGATCATGCGGCGGCACCATGAAAAAAGCCAGCACGGTTTAAGACCTGCTGGCTGCTTTCTCCGTGGCCCGTGCCCCACGGTTACCCTGGCTTACAGCAGCGACTTGGCATTGTCGAGCACCAAATCACAGGCCTTTTCCTTGGCCTTGCCCTTGATGCTGTCGAGGCTGAACGACTGGCCATTGGCGCCCTTGATCATGCCTGCCAGCCCGCTGGCATACCCCTCGTCCTTGGGTTCTTCCTTCTGGCCCAGGCCAATCTTGCCGAGCAACTGGTTTTTCATCTGCGCGGCCTTGTCAGCGTTCAGGTAGTTGTTCTTCATGCAGTAGGTGATGACGCCTGCGGCATTGCTTGCCGTGCCCGAGCCCGCGAGACCCAGGGTCGAGAGCGACGATGCGTCGCCACCACCCAGTGCACCGCTCAGCGCAGAAGCCGCCGATGATGAACTGCCGCTGGAGCCTGCAGCACCGCTCAACTGGCCCTTGACCGCATCGCCCAGCCCCGAAGCCTGGGCAGCAAAGCCCGCGCCGCCCAGCGCTGCCAGCAAGAAGGCGGAAATTGCAAGTTTCTTCATGGTGTCGATCCTTTCCATTGGGTTGACGGGCCCGTTCCCGCCCAGGGTGGCTACCGTAGCACGAAGGCTGCCGCTGCAAATGTGGAAGTTTGCAAACCCCACACCAGCGTGTAAGAACCTGTAGGCGTCCCCGCGCTTTACCGCGCATCTGTGCAACCTACCAGGCGCCTCTATGCACTGTCTTGTTTTTGACAGGGACAAGCGGCGTCGCTCCCGCATCATGCAACCACAGCAACAAGGAGATACGCAATGGCAGACAAGATCGGCTTTATCGGCTTGGGGCGCATGGGCAAATCCATGGCTGCCAATTTGATAAAAAAGGGATTTGTGCTGAAGGTGCATGACCTGAACCAGACTGCGGTGGACGACCTGGCAGCCATGGGTGCTGAACCCGCGCCGGTGGCCAATATTGCACGGAATTGCTCCATTGTTGTCACCATGCTGCCATCTTCGGTGGAGGTGGAACAGCTGGCACTGGCAGCCGATGGCATTTTTGCCAATGCGAGGCCGGGCACCATTTTGATGGATATGAGCACCATCGATCCACTGGCAACCGACAAGCTGGCGCGGCTCGCTGCGGCCAAGGGCCTTTCGGTGGTGGACGCGCCCGTGGGCCGCCTTGCCGAGCATGCGGATCGGGGTGAATCCCTC
Organism: Comamonas odontotermitis; assembly: GCF_014207855.1. Taxonomy (GTDB): domain Bacteria; phylum Pseudomonadota; class Gammaproteobacteria; order Burkholderiales; family Burkholderiaceae_C; genus Comamonas; species Comamonas odontotermitis_A. The sequence goes on from NZ_JACHKZ010000006.1 coordinate 70,604, forward strand.
TTCATGGTGGGCGCGAGCGATACAGATTTTGCGCGGGTCAAACCGCTTCTGGATGCCATGGGCACCACTACACACCATTGCGGCCCGGTAGGCACGGGAGGCCGCACCAAGCTGGTCAACAATTACGTAGCCGTCAGCCTGACACAGGTGAACGCCGAGGCGCTGGCCCTGTCGCAGCGCTTTGGGCTGGACATCACCAAAACCCTGCAGGTGCTATTGGGCACCTCCGCTACCAATGGACAGTTGCGCATGAACTTTGCCAACAAGGTGCTGGTGGGTGACACCACGCCCGGCTTTACGATCGACCTGGCTCACAAGGACATGTCGCTGGTAGTGAACGCCGCGCACGCCGCAAAGGTGCCCATGCCCGTAGCCGCTGCCGTGCACGAAAGCTACAGCCTGGCGCGTGCCAGCCAGCATGGCAGCATCGATTTCTCCGGCATGGCTGATGTGGTGTGCGAGCTGGCCAAGATCGATAAGCCGCGGGTTCCCAAAGGTTGGACACCGGTCTGAACCTGCACAGACGGAAACCCATCAAAAAGGCCTGCTGAGTCACTCAACAGGCCTTGGCGCTTTACTGGCGGGCGCAATTTGCCATTAAAAAGTAGCCAATGGAGAAAACTCAACGCGCAGATGCGGTTCGCGCCTCCACACGCGCGCGCAGCGAAGCCAGCAACTCCTCTGGCAAGAACCTCCAGGCCAGCTGCAGCAGCAGATATGCGATCACGCCGTCATCCAGCCAGCCAAGTACGGGGATAAAGTCCGAGACCAGATCAATGGGACTGATCACATACAGCGCCGCCAGTACTGTTACCAGCTTGGCGAGCTTGGGCGCACGCGGATCACGCAGCACCGCCCAGGCAAGCAGTAATTCCTTGCGAAACATCGTCAGCAGGCGACCGAGCTTCCACATGGCGCAGACTCCTTCAAAATGAAACGGACGAGACTCTAACGTGCGGGCCCGCCGGGGGATGACAAGAGCCTGTGTATATTTTTACAACCCTCGATATTGGTGAACTTCGAGATCTCTGGATGAAACCAGCCTGTAGCGCATATTTCTGTACAAAAAGCTCCTCATTTGATAGCAAACAACCGATCATGACATCTCACATCCGGCCCGACATCGAAGCCGCTTGGCGGCGCGGAGACAAGGTACAAGCCATCAAACAGCTGCGCGAAGCGACCGGCATGGGCCTGGCAGAGGCCAAAAACATGCTGGAAGACATGCTGGATGGCGAGCACGCCACCGTGGACAGCGCGACTCGCCAGCAGTTGGCTCCGGCCATCGAGGCAGCGCTCGCCCGAGGCGACAAGCTGGTGGCAATCAAATTGCTCAAGGACGCGACCGGCATGGGCCTGAAAGAAGCCAAGGACCGCATTGAATCTGGCGACCCGCAGCAGTGGCAGGCCGACTACCGCGAAAGCCATGCTGCCTCACCCACCAGTAGCACTCACCCCACACCCGGCGCAGCATGGCAACAGCCGGGTTACGAGCCAGGCCGCGTGCAAGGCGCATCTACCGGCCTGCTTGCACTCGCAGGGCTGGTGCTTGCGGGGCTGGCCGCTGCCGCTTGCTGGTACTTTGGACTGCCGTGACAGACGATGCGGCCGCAGCGACTGGCCGATCATCAAAAATTGCCCAAGCACTTCTCCTTGATAGCGCACTGAGCACTGTGCCCCGCCATCGCGTGACACAATGGAGTCAATTTATTCATAGAAGAATTAATTAAGCCATAAATCTATCTTTTATGAATAAATCCCATCATATTTTGCTCCAACCTCCTACAACAGCACGTGCAATCAGAATAATATATTCATAGATATGCAAAAATTTGAGAAAGCAGTAATATCTATGAATGCCCCGCCAAAACACATCACCTGCCGACTATCCCCACGCGGTGCTCCAGCAGATTGAGCAGCTGGCGCACAACATCGCCATTGCGCGAAAGCGCCGTGGCGAATCGCAGGCGCAGTGGGCAAAGAAACTCGGAATCTCCCAGCCCACCATGGCTCGCATTGAGCGCGGGGATCCCTCTGTTGCCATGGCCTCGTACGTGATGTGCATGTGGCTGATCAACCAGGCCCAAGGTCTGGCCGATCTGGTGGCACCCCTGAATGACCATGTGGCGCTGGAAAAGGAAGTGTCCAGGGTTCGCGTCAAATGCAGGCCCACAAGCTCGACCTACTCAGCGCCAGGGGCACGCAAACGCCCTGCAGCCAGCCCGGCCACGAGCCAGCCCCCCATCCGCGTGGCAGAGCCCGCCAAAGCCTGGTCCACGGCCCAGGGCCTGGCGGCATTGATGGCCGGCCCCACCAACAAGAAGCGCGATGGCTGAACGCAGCATTACCGCCCGCGGCTACCGGCCCCAGGACCAGTTGTATGTATGGGCCTTGGTGAACCCCGCAGCACCTGTGCTGGTAGGTGAGCTGGGCCTGTCACAGCTGGTGGCCGATTGCGCCACTTTCAGCTATGCACCGCAATGGTGGAACTTTCCACTCAGCGAAGACCTGCCCATGGTGGCCAGCCAGCTTTTCAGTGCAGGCGAGTCGGCCAGCGCCCCCGGGGCGATAGATGACGCCCGCCCCGACCGCTGGGGCGAACGCATCATCCGGCATATCGACCGGCCCGCCCGGCTGTCGATTCTGGAAATGCTGCTGTTTGCCGGAGATGACCGTTTTGGGGCATTGGGTGTTTCTGTCTCGGCAGACCAATACATTCCACGCGCACTCGGCCCCTACCCCCGCCTGCAGGATGTGGCCCAGCTGGCAGCAGCAGTGGAAGACGTGCAGACCCAGGCCCCCATCACGCCCGACATTCAGCGCCTGGTGCAGCCCGGCGTCACCCTGGGCGGTGCGCGCCCCAAGGCCTTGCTGCAGTCAGAACAAGGCACCTGTGTCATCAAGTTCGGCGAGCTGGACGATCCGGTGGATACGCCTTTGATCGAACACGCCACCATGACTCTTGCCGCCAAAGCAGGCATCCAGTCGGCAGCCACGGGCGTGTTGCCGCTACCCCCACGTTACGGCAAGGCACGGCATGCGCTCACCATTGCGCGTTTTGACCGTGCAGGCCCGTACCGTGTGCATTGCCTGTCTGCCAAAACCGCGCTGCGTGCCGCAAACCTGCCCGAGAGCTACAGCGCCCTGGCCACCATATTGCTGCGCATGGGCCATCCCGAGCGGCAAGCGGCCATGCGCGAAGAGCTGTTCAAACGCATGGTGTTCAATATCCTGACGGACAACACCGACGACCACGAACGCAATCACAGCATCAGCCTGAATCTGGCTGATGGCTACTACGACCTGACACCCGCCTACGACATGCTACCCAGCTTGCAGAACCTGGGCTACCAGGCAATGGCCGTGGGCCGCATGGGGGCGGAATCCTCTGTCGAAAACGCACTGACTGAAATCAATGACTTCGGCATCAAAAAGCAACGCGCCCTAGCACTGGTTCAGCAGGTAGCCCAAGTGGTGGATGGATGGCACGCGCATTTTGAACAGTCGGGCGTGTGCGCTGCAGACATGGAATTGCTGCACGCCAGCATCGACCGTGACGCACTCCGCCTGCAACGCAAGGCCTACCTTGCTTGCGGGACTTCGGTCGGTACCTTTATGCAATCTTGATAGCATCCTGCGCAGTCTAGATGTGCGCTAAACGGCAGTTTTTCTACATTGGAGGCATCTCCACCAAGGGCTTGCGTCCCAAGCCTCCATGTATGAAACCTGTTGCCATCCTCCAGCATGAAACCTCGCAAGGCCCCGGCGTACTGCTCGATCATCTGCGGCAGCGCGGCATCTGCTGCGCACTGATTGCGCCCTGCGACGAGGGCAGCGCTCCACTGCATGCGCATGACTACTGCGGCATCGTCGTACTCGGCAGCAACCACGGCGCCAATGAGCAGCTGCGCTGGATCGAGCAAGAACACTGCCTGCTGCAAAGCGCGCTGGCGGGTGGCGTGCCCGTGCTCGGCCACTGCTTTGGCGCGCAGATGCTGGCCCGCGCCATGGGTGCGCGCGTATGGCGCAACCCCTGCGCCAATATCGGGTGGAGCCGCGTCTGGGTCACCCCGCACGCGCAGGCGCGCATGGATTTGCCGGCGCAGGCCACCCTCTTCAACTGGCACTACGACACCTTTGAGATTCCGCAGGGCGCCACCCGCACCATGTACGGCAGCCACTGCCTGAACAAAGGCTTTGTGCATGGCCCGCACTGGGCTTTTCAGGGCCATCTGGAAGTCACAGCCCAGAGCGTGCGTAACTGGTGTGACGAAGGCGAGCCCGAGCTGCGCGAAGCGGGTGGCCCAGCCGTGCAGACCAGGGCGCAGATACTGGCGCAGTTGCCCATGCATATCAACCAATTGCACCAGATCGCAGAGCGAACCTACAGCGCCTGGACTGCGCAGCTGCAGCGCCCGCGCCTGTTTTTCATGCCCAAGTGGGGAGAGGCGCGTCTGGCGCTGGCATGACCGGGAGGGCTGTGGTGCCGTGCACCAGCTTCGGCGCCACCGCACTGCCCCTCCGGCCAACATCACACAAAGCAAAAGCCGGTGCATCGCTGCACCGGCTTTACGGATTGGTGGGCAGGCTAAAAAGGCCTACACCTTCAGCACGGCCACGCCACCCATGTACGAGCGCAGGACTTCCGGGACGGTAATCGAGCCATCGGCGTTCTGGCAGTTTTCCAGCACAGCCACCAGGGTGCGGCCCACGGCCAATCCCGAACCATTCAAGGTGTGCACCAGCTCGTTCTTGCCTTGCGCATTCTTGAAGCGGGCCTGCATGCGGCGGGCCTGGAAGGCCTCGCAGTTGCTCACCGAGCTGATTTCGCGGTAGGTATTCTGGGCGGGCACCCACACTTCCAGGTCATAGGTCTTGGCGGCGCCAAAACCCATGTCGCCGGTACACAGGCTCATCACCCGGTAAGGCAGGCCGAGCTTTTGCAGCACATGCTCGGCGTGGGTGGTCATCTCTTCCAGGGCTTCATAGCTCTTGTCGGGATGGACGATCTGCACCATCTCCACCTTGTCGAACTGGTGCTGACGAATCAAGCCGCGCGTGTCACGGCCCGCCGATCCGGCTTCCGAGCGGAAGCATGGGCTGTGCGCGGTCAGCTTGATGGGCAACTGGTCTTCGGCCAGCACTTCGTCGCGCACCAGGTTGGTGAGCGGCACTTCAGAGGTCGGGATCAGGTACAGCGCCGAGGTATCGGGCACAGGCTCTGCATCCTGGCCGCCCTTCTTGGCAGCAAACAGGTCCTGCTCAAATTTGGGCAACTGGCCGGTGCCCTTGAGCGAATCGCTGTTGACGATGTAGGGCACATAGCACTCGGTGTAGCCGTGGTCGCCGGTCTGCGTATCCAACATGAACTGCGCCAGCGCGCGGTGCAGGCGAGCGATCTGGCCCTTCATCACCGTAAAGCGCGAACCGGCCAGCTTGACGCCCGATTCAAAATCCAGCCCCAGCGGCGTGCCCAGGTCCACATGGTCCTTGATCTCGAAATCAAAAGCCTTGGGCGTACCCCAGCGGCGCACTTCCACATTGCCACCCTCATCGGCGCCCACGGGCACCGATTCATGCGGCAGGTTGGGCACGGCCACCAGCATGGCCTGCAGCTCGGCCTGGATCTGGTCAAGACGCGCAGCCGATTGCTCCAGCTCGGTCTTCATGGCAGCCACTTCGCCCTTGGCAGCTTCGGCGGCGTCTTTCTCGCCCTTACCCATCAGCATGCCAATCTGCTTGGACAGCTGGTTGCGCTTGCTTTGCAGCTCTTCGGTACGGGTCTGAATGGTCTTGCGCTCCGCTTCCAGCGTCTTGAAAGCGTCAACGTTCAAAAAAGCCTGGGGGTTCTTGCGGGTCTGCAGTCGTGCGACGACCGCGTCCAGGTCTTTGCGGAGTAGCTGAATATCGAGCATGGTGTCCTCTTGGAATTCTTGGCAATTCGCGGTGGCGGACCGGTGGGCGGCCCTTGACCGGAAATTTTTTAGTGTTTTTTGGCCGCTATCGCCCTTTTCAGGAGCGCTGGCAGCTACGAATTTGATAGTTTCTTCAGTGCCCCGTCTCCGGGGATCGGGCGGAGATTTCGAGCCCACCCACATCGATCTTCAAGCCTTTGGGTAGCGGAAACTTGACGGTCTCCTGAATGCCATCCATCTTGCGCACGCTGACGGCGCCCAGTTCCTTGATACGGTCGATCACCTGCCCAACCAGCACTTCGGGAGCCGAGGCGCCAGCGGTGAGGCCCACACGGGCAATGCCGTCAAACCACTCCGGCTTCAATTCATCGGCGTTATCCACCATGTAGCCGGGTGTTCCAAGCTTGACGGCCAGCTCCCGCAGGCGGTTGCTGTTGGAGCTGGTGGGGCTGCCCACCACGATCACCAGATCCACCTGCTGGCTCATCACCTTGATGGCATCCTGCCGGTTCTGCGTGGCATAGCAGATATCCTGCTGTTTGGGCTCGCGTATCTGCGGAAAGCGTGCCTTGACGGCAGCAGTGATTTCAGCGGCATCATCCACGCTCAGGGTCGTCTGCGTCACCACGGCCAGCTTTTCGGTCTGCCCGGGGTTGACCCTGGCCACATCCGCCACGTCTTCCACGAGGTGAATGCCTTCGGACAGCTGACCCATCGTGCCTTCGACCTCGGGATGCCCCTTGTGGCCGATCATGATGAACTCATAGCCTTCCTTAGCCAGCTTGGCAACCTCGACATGCACCTTCGTCACCAACGGACAGGTTGCATCGAAAATGCTGAACCCCCGGCGCTCGGCCTCCTGCTGCACCGCCTTGCTGACGCCATGGGCGGAGAAGATCAGGGTCGCACCCGGAGGCACATCATCCAGCTCTTCGATGAAGATGGCGCCCTTGGCCTTCAAATCGTTCACCACGTAGGTGTTGTGCACGATTTCATGGCGCACATAGATGGGCGCGCCAAATTTCTCGATCGCGCGCTCGACGATCTCGATGGCCCGATCCACCCCCGCGCAGAAGCCGCGCGGTTCGGCCAGAACGATTTCTTGCGGCCGCAGCATGCTCAAAGCACCCCGATCAGCTTGACTTCAAACGTCACCGGTTGGCTCGCCAGCGGGTGGTTGAAGTCAAATTGCACAGCACCATCGTCGCGCACCTGCAGGGCCACGCCCGCATAGGTGCCACTGCCATCCGGTGTAGGGAACTGCACTACGTCGCCCTGGGTGTACTGCTCCATCGGATCGCCCAGCTCATTGAGCAGCTTGCGAGCCACCCACTGCACCATGTCGGGATTGCGTTCGCCAAAGGCAACGCCAGCGGGCACATGGAAGGTGGTGTGCGCACCCTCTGGCAGGCCCAGCAGCAGGTTTTCGACCTCAGGCGAGAGCTCGCCCATGCCCAGCGACAAAGTGGCGGGCTTGCCATCGAAGGTATTGATCACATCGCCCGCCGGGCCGGCCAGGCGGTAATGCAAGGTCAGAAACGATCCGGGTTGTACCACTGGCGCATCGGCAGGCAGCGGCGTCACGGGGGCCATCGGAGTAGTCATGCAAATCCCTATAAACTGGTTCGTATTGTAGGTTGTAGGGTGAAACCCTGCACCAAAACCAACTCCGCTTGCCCATGAAAGACCTGCCCCCTGACAGCCTGCCACGCGAAAAGTTGCTGGCACGCGGCCCCAGCGCCCTGACAGATGCCGAGCTGCTGGCCATTGTGCTGCGCACCGGCATGGCAGGCAAAGGCGTTCTTCAATGGGCGGGCGAGTTGCTGGCTCCTCGCACCGCTCAATCCAGAAGCAGTTTTGGTGGTTTGTCAGGACTGCTGCAAGCCAGCGACGCCGACTTGCGCGAAGTCAAGGGTTTGGGCCCTGCCAAGCGGGCCGAGTTGATGGCAGTACTGGAGCTGGCGCGCCGCGCCATGGCCCAGCAGTTGCAACAACGCACCGTGCTGGACGGCGCAGCCACAGTCAAAGCGTATCTGCAGCTGCATCTGGCCCACAAGCAGCATGAAGTGTTTGCCGTGCTGTTTCTGGATTGCCACCATCAGTTGATTGCGCTGGAAGAGCTCTTTCGGGGAACCCTGAGCCAGACCAGCGTCTATCCGCGAGAAGTGGTGCTGCGCGCACTGCACCACCACTGCTCGGCCGTGATTTTGGCGCACAATCACCCCAGCGGTCAGGTAGCGGCCAGCCCAGCCGACCGGCAACTGACGCAAACCCTGAAGGCCGCTTTGGCGCTGGTGGATGTGAGTGTGCTGGACCATATCATCGTTGCGCCTGGCGCCACGTTGTCGATGGCCGAGGAAGGTGAGATGTGAGCAAACAGGAGAAAGCAGCAGCGGCTGCATCTCTCAAGGATTGGAAACAGTTGCGCAAGGCTCTTGCCACATTGGCAGGCGAGCAGGCTGCGCAACGCAAGGCCGAGGAGCAGGCTCGCCAGCAGGCACTTCGTCAAGCAGAGCGCGACCGCGAGCTTTTCCGCAGGGCGGTGGGAGCCGTGCGCCCATTGCCGCACAACAACCACGTCACCCAGGACAATGTCCCCCCCGACCCACTGCCACTGCAGCACTGGGCGGATGAAGAACGCGTGCTGATCGAGGCCATGAGCGATGAATTCGATGCCAGCACACTGCTCGACACCGACGAGCAGTTGAGCTTTCGTCGCAGAGGCATTGGCCGCGATGTGGTGCACAAGCTGCGCGCAGGGCACTGGAGCATCCAGCGCCAGATCGATTTGCACGGCATGCGGACCGACGAGGCACGCGAGGCACTGGGCAACTTCATCCGCCAGTCGCACCGCCAGGGCTTGCGCTGCGTGCGCGTGGTGCACGGCAAGGGCCTGGGTTCGCCCGGGCGCATGCCGGTGCTCAAGGGCCGCGTCCACAGCTGGCTGGTGCAGAAAAACGAAGTGCTGGCTTTTGTGCAGGCACGCCCTGCCGAAGGTGGTGCAGGAGCGCTGGTCGTACTGCTAAGACCATCACAAACCAATAGCAGCGCGGTAGCCGTAGCCGATGCCTTGCTGCAGATGCAAAAGCTGGCGCAAGAGTCTGCGCAGATGCCTGCACCCGATCCGGTGATGGAGCAGGTCGCTCTCTGGGCAGCACAGTTGCGCAGTTCCAGAAAATCCTAGCGACAGAAGCTCAGCCCTCGGGTTTGGCCAGCGGCAGGGGCGCGGAGAATGGATTCACCCAGCGCTGGTGCTCCTCCTGCAGCGGCAGGGCATCCTGCTCTTGTCCATAGATGCGGGCGATGCGCTCTTCCAGACGGGGGTGCGAGGCCAGCCAATCTGCGCCACCAAGGTGCCAGGCATCGTGCAGTGCATCGCTGTCCTCTACATCCACCAGCAGCATGTGCGCAATCAGGGGCGAGTGCAAGCCGGCGCCGCGGCGCATGCCGGGCAGGCTGTGCATGGCCGCTGCTTCGTGCGCGTGGTCCTGTTGCCACAGGGCCTTGCGCAGTGCACGGCCCAAGCCGTCGGGGTTGCGTGTCCACTGCACCGCCTGGGCGTCGGCCAGGTATTCGCGCTGACGCGACACAGCCGCTTTGAGTGCCTGACCGGCCAACCAGCCTAGCCAGCCCACGGCCATCAATGGCCAGCCGAAAACAGGCACACCGCGTTCAGACCATTCCTCACCATAGTTGAACAGCATCTCCAGGCCAAACACGTAGCCCGCCAGCTCCATATTGAGCCGCGTATCACCTTCGTGCAGGTGAGACAGCTCATGCGCCACCACGCCCTTTAACTCATCCCGGCTCAGGTATTCCAGCGCTCCCATGGATACCACGATGACCGCATCCTTGGCCTCCCAGCTGGCAGCGAAGGCATTGAGAGACATATCGCGCGGGAGCACCATGGCCTGCGGCAGCCGGGCACCGGCGGCAATGCACAGCTCCTGCACGATGTTGGCGTACTGCTGCTCCGCATGCGACAGCGCGGGCCGCGCTTCACGCGCGCCCAGCTGCCTTGCCAGATGCAGACCGCCCTGCCTGAGGTTGTCACGCTTGATCCAGGCACCGCCCAGCACCATCAGGGTGACCAAACCGACATTGGTGGCCAGAAAGCCGGTGGGGTAGGTAACTGCGGCCTGCTCCAGCGTCAGCGGCGTAGTGGCCACCATCACCAGTGCCGGAGTCCAGAACACCAGGGCCAGCCCCAGATGCACCGACACCACGATGCCCAGCACCAATAGCAAAAAGGCCCCGAGGAGGCCTTTGGTGCTGCGCCGTGCGTCGGCCTGGAAATCCCAGAACTTCATCGCTGCAAGATTTGAGAGATTTTTGGGCCGCAGCGCACAACCGGAGCGCGCCAGCAGCCATCAAAATTGAACACGAATGGCTTCGCGCTCCTGCGCGCTCTGCGTGGACTGCAGCATCGGCAACGCAGGAAATCCCAGCAGAGCCGCCACCACAACCGCCGGAAACGCCTTGGAGGCGTTATTGAACTCCAGAACCTGGTCGTTATAGGCCTGGCGAGCATAGCCAATGCGGTTTTCCGTACTGTTGAGTTCTTCGCTGAGCGAGCGCATGGTGGCGTCCGCCTTCAACTCCGGGTAACTCTCGCTCACCGCCATCAAGCGGCCCAGTGCGCCACCCAACGCGGTTTCTGCGGCCACCATGGCCTGCGTCACCTCCGGCTTGCCGGGGGCGGTGCGCAATGCAGCAGCTGCTGCCTGGGCCTGCCCCCGCGCGCGAATGACTGCTTCAAGCGTCTGCGATTCATGCTCGAGGTATTTTTTGGCGACTGATACCAGATTGGGAATCAGATCGTAACGGCGCTTGAGCTGCACATCGATCTGCGCCAATGCGTTGGTGGTGCGGTTACGCAATTCCATCAAGCGGTTGTACACCATGATGCCCCACACGATCAGCACGGCCAATACCGCTGCCACCACCATCCAGGTTGTGTTCATGTTCCCTCACCCATCCTCTATATTTTTGGTGAGGCCATTATGGAGCCATGCGCACCTGAAAACAAAAAAATTCACACTTGAGAAATATCAGGTTTTCTGCATTTTGTTACTTTTATATCTTTTCATTCATTTTTTTATCGAAGACGTTGATGTGTAGCAAAATTCATCAAACGCCCCGGTTACGCATCCAGTCCGCAGTCTGGAAAAAGCTCTGCTGCAGACGCGCACGCAGCGTTTCGTCGACCCCCACATCGCCCATGGCCTGATTCATACATGCCAGCCACTGGTCACGCTCGGTAATACCGATGGAAAACGGCATATGCCGCATCCGCAGGCGCGGGTGGCCAAAGCGGCTGATGTAATGATCGGGCCCGCCCAGCCATCCGCACAGAAACCAGAACAGTTTGTCGCGCGCATCATCGAGGCTGCTGCCATGGGTGGCCCGCAGGTCCCGATAGCCTGGCTCCAGATCCATCAAATCGTAAAAGCGATCCACCAGGGCCCGTACCTGAGGCTCGCCGCCAATCCATTCAAACGGCGTATCAAAAGGGGGCTTTTCTTCAATTTCCATATAGCAGCCAATTCAACTAAGATGAAATATACCGCCAGCGCTTGATGTACGAGCGCCAGCAGCTATCAAAACGATACTGCGCAATGCCTATTCCGCGGCCTCGCGCAAAGTCACCACCACAGGCCGACGCAGGACTTCGCGCAACCCCCACCAGCCAGCCAGCAGGGCCAGAACTGCGCCACAGGCGCCACCGGCCAGCGGCACCCACCAGCGAGGCGTCCAGGCAAAGTCGAACACGTAGCGAGCCAGCGCCCAGCCTATGGCCACGGCCACCACGCTGGCCAGAACGCCTGCGAGCAAACCCACGCCCGCCAGCTCGGCGCGCTGCACCTGGCGCAGCAACTGCGCGCGCGCGCCCACCGCGCGCATGATGGCGAACTCCCGCGCCCGCTCCTCGCGCGTTGCGGTGATCGCGGCAAACAGAACCACCAGGCCCGCCGCCAGCGTGAAACCAAAGAGGAATTCCACTGCCCGGATGACCTGGTCCAGCACCCGCTGCAGCTGCGCCACCGTAGCGCGCAAATCGACATTGGTGATATTGGGAAACTCACGCACCAGCGCATTGTCAAAGCCCGCTACATCAGGCGCGCGGTAGGCAGCCAGATAGGTCACGGCTACATCATCCACGTGCTCCAGCGGGTACATGACAAAGAAGTTCGCGCGCATCGATCCCCAATCCACCTTGCGCAAGCTGGTGATGGTGCTCTCGCGCTTCACGCCGCCCATGTCGAACAGCAGACGGTCGCCCAGCTGGAGGCCCAAGGTCTTGGCAATGCCCTCTTCCACGCTGATGCCCTGCACATCGCCCGCCACCCAGCGGCCCTGCACCACCTGGTTGTGCTCTTGCAGGTCGGTGCTGTTGGAGATGTTGAACTCCCGGTCCACCAGGCGCTTGGCACGGTCTTCGGTATAGTCTTGCGGCCCTACGGCCTTGCCGTTGATCTGAATGAGGCGGCCGCGAATCATCGGGTACCAATCCACCTTGCTGATACCCGCCTTGGCCAAGGCAGCACGGAAGGCATCGGACTGATCCGGCATGATATTGATCACAAAACGGTTCATCGCATCGGGCGGCGTCGTCTGCCGCCAGGTCTGGATCAGGTCGGTACGCAAGAGCACCAGCAGCACCAGAGCCATCAGGCCTACAGCCAGACTGCTGATCTGCACCATCGCAAACGCAGGCCGCGCCGCCACCTGGCGCGTCGCCAGCACCAGCCACTGCGGCGCGGTTGCCTCATGCACGCAGCGGCGCAGCACGGCAATTGCCACTGCACTCAGCAGCGCGAACACCAGCACGGCTGCGGCAAAGCCGCCAACGGCAATACCGCCCAGCGCCCAGTCACCGCTCACCAGCATCAGCAGCGCAGCAAAACCAGCCATGCCCACCAGCAACACCGAGGCCGACGCCGGTCGCATGGCGCCCAACTCACGCCGCAGCACCCGCAGCGGTGGAACCTGGGCCAACTGCAACACCGGCGGCAGGCCAAAAGCCAACAGCAAAGTCATGCCCATGCCCAGCCCCACGCCAATCGGCCAGGCGCTCGCAGCCGGCAACTCCACCGCAAGCAACCCGGCCATCAAGCCGATGAACAGGTAGTGCATGGCAAAACCCAAAGCGACGCCAATCAGGCTGGCGGCCAGCCCCACTGCAAAAAACTCCACCAGATAGGAGCCAGCAATAGCGCGCTGCGAAAGACCGAGCACGCGCATCAGCGCGGCGCTGCCCAGGTGTGCATTGGCAAAAGTGCGAGCTGCCAACGCCACAGCCACGGCAGAGAGCAAGGCAGCCAGCAAGGCCACCAGATTCAGGAATTTCTGCGCACGATTGAGCGTCTGCTCCATCTCCGGGCGGCCGCTTTGCAACGACTCCACCCGCACGCCATGGCTGTCCGGAGCTGCTACCTGCTGCTCCGCCCACTGCAGGAACTGGGCTGTGGCATCCGGCGCACCGGCCACGGCATAGCGATACACCAGACGGCTGGCCGGCTGCACCAGGCCGGTCGCCTGCAAATCACTCCAGCGCATCATCACGCGCGGCGCAAAGCCCAGAAACCCGGCGCCCCGGTCTGGCTCAATGGAGATGATGCGGCCAATCCTGAATGCCTGGTCCCCCAGCCACAGCGATGCACCCATGCGCAGGCCCAATGCCTCCAGCAGACTGGCATCCACCCAGACCTCGCCTTGCGCGGGAATCCCCTCTGCAGGTGCGTCGGCTCCATCGATCGCCTGCGCAACACGCACCCGGCCACGCAATGGATAACCGTCCTGCACGGCCTTGAGCCCTACCAGGCGGGTCTCGCCGCCATCCGCGTCAGCGGCCCGCCCCATGGTCGGAAAGCTCACCGTCGCCACGCCCTGTAAACCCAGCTGCGCTACCTTTTGCGAGAACGCAGCAGGCGTCGGGTTGTCGCTGACGATGACTACATCGCCACCCAGCAGTTGGCTCGCATCGCGCTGCAGTCCAGCCTGCAATCGGTCAGAGAAAAAACTAACCGAAGTCAAGGCAGCCACCGCCAACGCCACGGCTACCAACAACAAACGCAACTCACCCGCGCGCCAGTCACGCACCAGGTTGCGCCATCCGAGTCCGAAAATCTTGTGTCCCATGGCCGAAACATAACTGATGCACGCTAATCCCCTGCAAGCGGCGGGCATCCGAGGCACACAACCAGTCCCTGCGCCGGGAAATCCAGAATCTCGCTTGCGAGGGAACGCCGCTATTTCATGCAGGGGCGCAGGGCCTTTGAACAGCCGCACAAGCCAGTTACGATATGCAACACGCTTGCCGTCTAGAGTTTCATGCCATGGATACGCTGCTTTCACAACTGGCCCACACTGTCTCAGAGGCACACAAACTCGAGGATCTGGCCCGCCCCATGCTGGAGATGCTGCAAAAACTCACCCAGCTCGAGTCGACGTACCTGACCCATATCGACCTGAACGAAGGAATGCAGCATGTGCTGTATGCCAGCAATACCCAGCGCCTGTACATTCCTGAAGGCCTGAGCGTCGCGTGGGAAGACACCCTGTGCAAGCGCGCGCTGGAAGAGCAATGCCCCTACAGCGCCGATGTCAGCGAAATCTGGGGCGATTCGCAGGCGGCGCGGGCACTGGGCATTCACACCTATGCCAGCACACCCGTGCGGATGGCCAATGGTGCGCTGTTTGGCACCCTGTGCGCTGCCAGCGCGCATGCACTGCCCATTACCCTGGAAGCGCAGGATGTGATGCGCCTGTTTGCCCACCTGATTGCCCAGCAGGTGGAGCGCGAACAGCTGCTGGCCACCGTGCAGACCCAGAACGCCGCCCTGCTGCGCCTGGCCAGCACCGACGCATTGACCGGGCTGCCCAACCGCCGCGCCATGGCAGAGCAACTGGCACAACTGCTGGAACTGGCAGCACGCCAGCAATGCCATGTACTGGTGGCGATGATCGACATGGACGGCTTCAAAGCCATCAACGACCGGCACGGCCATGAGGCAGGCGATCACTTTTTGCAGCTGATCGCGCAGCAGCTGCAAGGCGCTGTCCGCGGCTCAGACCTTGTAGCCCGCCTGGGCGGCGACGAATTCGTATTTGCCGGCCTGGGCCCCCCGCTGTTGACCGACCCGGCAGCAGCTCTCCACGAGACGCAGTTGCGAATCTTTTCGAGCACCTTGTCCCCTGGGTTGCAGCTTGGGCCTGAGCTGGTGCTGCCCTATGGCGGCGCCAGCGTCGGCATTGTTGCTGTGGCTCCTGGCCAATGCACACCGGATTCCGCCCTTCAGCAGGCCGATGCCCAGATGTACCAAACCAAACTGACGCGCAAGCAACGGCACTGAGCCAAGGCCCTCCGTCTGTGGCGCGCCTTGCCAGCCTATGCATAATCAGCTCCACCCAGAGGCAATTGCCGCCAAGCCCTGAGGGAGCACCCATGAGAGCCATCAACACCAACTTCAGAATTCTTGCGTCGTCCGCACTGGGGTGGAGCGCCTGGTACCTGGCCGCCGCCTGCGCAATGCAGCCTGCATACGCTGCGCCAGAAGGCGTTGCCAGTGGCAGCTGCGAAGTGGTAGTTGCCGGCATCATGCGCACCAGCGACTACATCTACCGCTACGAAGGTGGATGCAAGAATGGCCTCGCCGAAGGCCAGGGCACCGCCAGCTGGCAACTGCGCCACGCACCCGATGCACCGCCCACCACCTGGAAGGGCCGATTCAGCCAGGGTGTTTTTCTGGAGAACAAGCACACCGTTGGTGCCCGCCGCGTGGACAACACCCGTGTCCTGCTCGATATGGGCTCCATGCCCGCACCCCAAGGGGCGCAACCGGGTCGCCTGTGGGCGGAAAGCCGCGTGGAAGGCAAGCTGCCTGCGTCGGCCTGCCAGCCTCTGGGGCTGCAGGTATCGGCCAACGGCAACCTGGCCGACGACGCCCTGGCGCGGGATTGGCTCGACCGGGCTTATGCACACTGGCAATCCCTGTGCCCGGATGGCGCTGCGGCCGTCAAAGGCGGCTTTCTGCGTGTCAGCCTGCAGCGGGGCGGCGACTGGTCGCCAGATTCCAATGGCAATATTCCCAGCGGCGTGGTTCAAGCCACGAAGCAATTGCGCAAGCAGCCTCCCGAATGGTCCAGCTATCGCAATGAAGCCTCGCAACAACAGGCCCGTCTGCAGCAAGACCAGCAGGACGCCAAAGACCTGCAGGCCAACCGGGACCGCATCCATGCCTTTGCCAAGAAGACTGGCGCGGGCCAGTTGGTCTCGCTGGAAGCCTTGGAGAAAAACCCCTTCCGCTTTGACAAGCAGGTCATTCTGGTGGCTGTGCGCATGGCTGCCGCCCGCACCGCCACCGAGGCGGTGGTGCAACCGGCCAGACGCACACGCGGCGACTGGTCGCGCGTGCTGCTGCGCGGAGCCATTGCTGAGTGGGACGCGCAAGGACGTGTGGCGGCGGTACGTGTCCATGGCCGCTCCACCGACAAGGCCACGGAAGACGCTGTGGTCTTGGAATTGGTGGAGAGCCAGCGCTGCAATGCGCCCAACTGCGAAGACTTTCTGCTGATGCCCGGCAGGCAATGGCTGCTCGATGAAAAATTCAGCACCCTCACCCCGCCCGGGAGCTTTCGCCTCGCCTTGAACCACCCCTGACTATCGGGTTTGCTGCAACCCCGCAGCCAGCGCACGGCCCGAGAGCGCCAGACTCACCAGCCAGCGGTTATCGGCCTGCCGCACCTTTACCCAACCCGGCCCGGCACTGGCATTGACGCCCAGGGCCACATCGCCCATCAGGCTCAACTCCCGCATCAGCACGCTCGCACTGGCGCCCAGATGCCTGGCAAGGCGCGGCAGCGAAACCTCTGCCCCCGGGGCATCCTGCAGATCCGCCAGGGCAAGCAGAATCCGGGCGGCCAGGGGCAAGGTGTCAGGCAGCGACGTCATGGGCGGTCGCAGCGCGCTCCAGCACTACCGGAATCGATTTGGAAGTAGGCGTGCCCGCACGCTCTGCCACCGCCGTCAGGGGCACCAGCGGATTCGTCTCGGGATAGTAAGCCGCCAGATTGCCGCGTGGCGTATCGTAGGCCACCAGCTTGAATCCGTCCGCCCGGCGCTCCACGCCGTCGTTCCACACAGTACGGATGTTGACCCAGTCCCCGTCACGCATGCCCAACTCGCGGATGTCTTCTGCATGGATGAACAGCACGCGGCGCTGGCCGAACACGCCCCGGTAACGGTCATCCATGCCATAGACCGTGGTGTTGTACTGGTCGTGCGAGCGTGTGCTCTGCAAGGTGAAGACGCGCTGCCCCGGCGAGCGCTCACGAGCCCGTTGCAGCGGCGTATTGCGGGGCAGTGCATGGGCCTGGAAAGTTGCCTTTCCCGTGGCGGTAGCCCACAGCCGCTCGCTGGCCGTATTGCGCAGACGGAAGCCGCCAGGCACCGCCACGCGCTGGTTGAAGCGGGCAAAATCCGGGAAGACCTTCTCGATCTCGTCGCGGATCAGGGAATAGTCCCCCATCAGCGCCAGCCAGTCCACCTGGCTGCGCGCCCCCAACGTCGCATGCGCCAGGCGGGCAATGATCGCAGGTTCGGAGAGCAGGTGTTCGGACGCTGGCGGGTTGATGCCCATCGAGATGTGCACCATGCTCATCGAGTCTTCCACCGTCACGCCCTGCGCCCTGCCGTTTTGCAGATCGATTTCAGTGCGCCCCAGGCATGGAAGGATCAGCGCCTGCCGCCCATGCACCACATGGCTGCGATTGAGCTTGGTGGTGACATGTACCGTCAGATCGCAGCGCTGCAGTGCCTGCCAGGTGGCGACCGTGTCCGGCGTCGCGGCTGCAAAATTGCCCCCCAGCGCAAAAAACACCTTGCCTTTGCCATCCCGCATAAGGGCAATGGCTTCTACCGCATCGACGCCATGCGCGCGCGGCGGCTCAAAGCCATACACATCGCCCAGGCGGTCCAGCAAGGTGGCAGACGGCTTTTCCCAGATACCCATGGTTCGATCGCCCTGCACATTGCTGTGGCCCCGCACGGGACAGGGCCCTGCGCCCGGCCGGCCGATGTGGCCGCGCAACAGCAGCAGGTTGGTGATCATCTGGATGGTGGCCACCGAATGCGCATGCTGCGTAATGCCCATGCCCCAGCAGGCGATGACGCTGGGCGCCCCGAGGTATACATCTGCAGCCGCGCGCATCTGCGCTTCGGTCAGGCCCGACATGGCTTCCAGCTCTGCCCAGCTTGCATCCTGCACGCTGGCAGCCAATGCCTCCAGGCCCATGGTGTGCTCGGCGATGAAGGCGTGGTCGAGCACGCCTGGAGCCCCACTTGTATGCGCTGCCGCCTCTTGCTCCAGCACATGCTTAACCATGCCGGTAACAGCCGCCAGATCACCGCCAATGCGCAACTGAAAATAATGCGTGCTGATGGGCGTTGAGCCCAGAGTTGCCATCTCCAGCTTGTCCTGCGGATCGGCAAAACGCTCCAGCCCGCGCTCGCGCAGCGGGTTAAAGCTGACGATGCGTGCACCGCGCTTGTGCGCAGCACGCAACTCGCCCAGCATGCGTGGGTGGTTGGTGCCCGGGTTCTGGCCAAAGATGAAGATGGCGTCCGCCTTTTCAAAATCAGCCAGCTCGACCGTGCCCTTGCCGACGCCGATCTGTTCGCGCATCGCCGTGCCGCTGGGCTCATGGCACATATTGGAGCAATCGGGGAAATTATTGGTGCCGTATTGCCGCACAAACAGCTGGTACAGAAACGCCGCCTCGTTGCTGGCCCGGCCCGATGTGTAGAAGATCGCCTGGTTCGGATCCGGCAGCGCATTCAGGTGCCTGGCGATGATGACAAAGGCTTCGTCCCAGGCAATCGGCTGGTATTTGTCACTTGTCGCGTCATACACCATCGGATGCGTGAGGCGGCCCTGGTCTTCGAGCCAGTAGTCGCTGTGCGCAGCCAGCTCCTGCACGGTATACCGCTCAAAAAGCTCGGGGCCTGCGCGACGGGCGGTGGCCTCTGCCGCCACGGCCTTGACACCGTTCTCGCAGAACTCGAAGGTCGATGCATGGTTGCGATCAGGCCATGCACAGCCGGGGCAGTCAAATCCATCGGGCTGGTTGGCAGACAGCAGCGTCTTGGCCCCTTTGAGCGCTATGTTCTGGTGCAGCAGCGCATTTTTTACGCTGTTGAGAGCGCCCCAGCCCCCGGCAGGGCCCGCATAGAAGGCAATTTTTTGTTCGTGCATGGCAAGCGTCCCACCAGACAGGGCCAGTGAATGAATGCCCGCATTTCAGCCGCGCGATTGACTTTGGTCAAATTTCTTATCGCAATGCCGGCATTCAATATAAAAATGTGAGCTGCCTGCCCTTGCAGGATAAGTGCCAATAACGAATTTAATCAAGAATGCTGTAATGCGCCCGCATGGTGCTGGCACAGCGTGTGCCAGGTTGGCATTGCCATCAGCGCCAGTGCCGCCTGCAAGGCTGGCATGGCAGCCTGGGCCTGCTGGTAGATGAAAGCGACTTCGCTGTGCACTACGGGATCCACCAGCGGCGCAGCATGCACGCCCGGCATGTGGCGCACCGTGGCCAGCACTGCTCCGGGCACGATGCTGGCCAGCCCCCCGTCCAGCACCGCCTGCAACAGCGCCTGCACGGAATTGGTCTCCAGCACCGGGCGCGGCTGCACATCCACGCAGGCAAATGCGCGCTGCACGATCTGTCGGTTGTGCATGTCGGGGGTCAACAGGCACAGCGCCTGCTCGCCTGCCTGCGCCCAGGGCATGGCCTCGTCCCAGTGCAGACCGGCCTGATCGCCATCCAGCTTGCGCAACAGGTAATAGTGCTCTTGGTACTGCGGCAGGCACTGTGTACGTGGGCTGCGGATGCGGTCACTGTAGCCCAGCGCCAAATCCAGGCCCAGCGCTTCCAGCCCTCGCTCGATATCCGGTGAGCTCATCGAATGCAGCACCGGCAACACGCCAGGGTGCTGGCTGCGCAGCATGGTGGCAAAGCGCACCAGCATGGGCATGGCGGTGGGCACGGCCGCCATGCGCAGGTGGCCTTGCAAATGCCCCGCCTGCGCGCTCAAAGACTGGCGCAGCAGCTCTTCTTTTTGCAGCATTTCGAGCCCGGTCTGCAGAACCTGCTCGCCCTCGGGCGTCAATCCTGCAAACACACGGCCCCGGCGAACGATCGCTACACCGAACTCCTGCTCCAGTGCACGCAAGGCATTCGAGAGCGCAGGCTGCGTGATGTGGCAGGCTTCGGCAGCCCGCGCAAAATGGCCATGCGCATTGAGCGCAGCCAGGTAGCGCATGGCCGCCAGAAGGTTCATCAGGTATTGCTGCTGACAGTGATAGTGGGGAACTTGCTGGAAAAGTCCTTGGCCTGCTGCGCAATCTTGACGGCAATGCTGCGCGCTACCTGGCGGTAGATGCCAGCTGCTTCGCTGGTGGGCGCTGCCACCACGGTCGGCGTGCCGCTGTCGGCCTGCTCGCGGATCTGCAACGACAGCGGCAGTGCGCCCAGGTAATCGAGCTGGAAGTCTGCCGCCATATGCTTGCCGCCATCGGCGCCAAAAATATGTTCCACATGGCCGCAGTGGCTGCAGACATGCATGGCCATGTTCTCGATGACACCGAGAATGGGCACGCCCACCTTCTCGAACATCTTGATGCCCTTCTTGGCGTCCAGCAGGGCAATGTCCTGCGGCGTAGTGACGATGACGGCCCCCGTCACCGGCACACGCTGGCTCAGCGTCAGCTGGATATCGCCAGTACCGGGCGGCAGGTCGATCAGCAGATAGTCCAGGTCATTCCAGTTGGTCTGGCGCAGCATCTGCTCCAGCGCCTGCACGGCCATCGGGCCGCGCCAGATCATGGCCTGGTCCTGGTCCACCAGCAAGCCGATCGACATGACCTGCACGCCGTGGTTCTGCTTGGGCTCCATGGTCTGGCCGTCGGTGCTCTCGGGTTTGCCCGATACGCCCAGCATCATGGTCTGGCTGGGGCCGTAGATGTCGGCATCGAGGACGCCCACCCGCGCGCCTTCGGCTGCGAGCGCCAGCGCCAGATTGGCGGTGGTGGTGCTTTTGCCCACGCCGCCCTTGCCCGAAGCGACTGCAATGATGTTCTTGACCCCGGGCAGTAGCGGCACGCCACGCTGCGCAGCATGCGCCACCACCTTGCTGGAGATCGATACGGAGACGTTCTCGACGCCTTCCACGGCCTTGGCCGCAGCAATCAGCCGGGTGCGCAGACCGGCAAACAGGGTTTGCGCGGGATAGCCCAATTCCACATCAAAAGCCACATCGCCGCCGTCAATCTGCACATTGCGCACAGCGCGCGTGGCCACCAAATCCTTGCCCGTTTGCGGATCCTGCACACTGGCCAAAGCGGCCAGCAGCGCCTGTTGTGTAACTGCCATCGTAATTTCTATTCCTGAAACAGCAATCAGTATAGCGAAGCAGCGACAATCACAGCCTCGCCCGCCCGTGCGGAAAACCACTGTCTGTGAATGGAAAGAGCTGCGCCCGTGAAACTGAAGATGGCCGAAAACTCCGTGTTTGCGATTTTGCTGCGTTCGTCGTGGTGGATCAGTGTGGTGGTGGGGGCCATCATCGTGTTGCTGTGCCTGGCGCTGCTGCCCAAGGACATCCGATTTGTAGGCGCTGCCGGCAGCCTGCCGTTCTTCGTGATCGGCGCCATGGCTGCCAAACGGCAGTGGAACGCCCCCAGCAGCGCCGCTACAGAAGCCCTGCTGGCCCGCGCCGCCAGCCTGCCCGCCCGCGAGCTGCAGGCATGGCTCACACGCGCCTGGCAGGCAGAAGGCTATACCGTCACCACGCGCCAGCAGCCCGATGCCGACATTCAACTCGCTCGCAACGGCCAGCTGACCCTGGTACAAACCAAGCGCAGCAAGGCTGGTGTGCATGGCATCGAGCCCCTGCGCGCCCTGCACGATGCCGCGCAAAAGGCAGGGGCCTCCTGCGCGTACGTTTTGCTGCAGGGCGATTTGAGTGAAAACGCACGTTTGTTTGCGCGCGATCAAAAAATTACTGTGCTACAGAACAACGAGCTGGCGGCACTTCTGCACAAAACGCCACAGCCCTAGCCAATGCAAGCACCTTAAAACGCCTCAACCAGAGGCGTTTTTTGTTTCCGAGCTCGCCTGCGGATCAACCAGCGCACCTAAAAGACAGTGCTTGCCAGCGCCGCTCTCTCACTTCGGCTATCGTGGCGCCATGTCGACCGCATTGCACCACAGTCCGCATGACGCTCTCACCGCGATTGTTCTGTCTGGCGGCGGCGCCCGTGCCGCCTACCAGGTGGGAGTGCTCCAGGCCTTGTCGCGCCTGCGGCAAAACGCCGGGGAAGACCATGCGCCCACCCCCTTCCCGATTGCGGTCGGCACCTCTGCCGGCGCCATCAATGCCGCGGGCCTCGCCTGCGGCGCCGACCACTTCGACCGGGCCGTGCAGCGCCTCTCGCGCGTATGGCGAAACTTCTCAACCAGCCAGGTCTACCGCGCCGACGCCTTTGGTGTTGCGCGCAGCGGCGCGCGCTGGCTCAGCCTGCTGACCCTGGGATGGGCGCTGACCCGCTGGCACCACAGCAAACCACGCTCGCTGCTGGACAACACGCCGCTGCTGCAATTGCTGCAGGCCGAGCTGCCGCTCGAAAAAATTCCGCAGCTGCTGCACAGCGGCCAGCTGGCGGCGCTGGCCATCACCGCATCCAGCTATACCACCGGAGAGCACATCACCTTCTACGAGACCGGCCCGCATGTGCCCGGCTGGTCGCGCCTGCAGCGCCGCGCCATTCAGGACCGCATCACACACCAGCACCTGATGGCGTCGTCGTCCATTCCGTTCATCTTTCCGCCCACCGAGCTGGACGTGCGCGGCCAATACAACTACCTGGGCGATGGCGCCATGCGCCAGACTGCCCCCCTGGCCCCTGCGGTGCACCTGGGCGCCCAACGCATCGTGGTGGTGGGCGTGGGCCGTTCGCACGAAGTGGTGAACCTGCCGCAAGGCGAGCACCCGCCCTTCCCCAGTCTGGCCCAGGTGGCAGGGCACGCGCTGTCCACTATCTTTCTGGACGCGCTTTCGCTGGATGTGGAGCGCGCCCAGCGCATCAACCACACCCTGAGCCTGATTCCGCCGCTGGAACAGGCGCGCAGCGCCTTGCGGCCTGTGGATCTGCTGGTCTTCACGCCTTCGCAGTCGCTGGACGCCATTGCGCTGGCGCACTTGCAAGAGCTGCCTACACCGGTCCGCGCACTGCTGGGAGCCATGGGCGTCTCCGTCCACAACCACAGCATCGGCAGTGCAGCGCTGGCCAGCTACCTGCTGTTCGAACCCGGTTACACCCGCGCACTGATCGCGCTGGGGCGCGCCGACACCATGGCGCGCCAGGAAGAAGTGCGCGCCTTTTTCGACTGGCCGAGCCGGCGCTGAGAACGCCATCAAAACCCGGCGGCTGACAGACAGACCTGTTACGATAAGCCGTCTCTTGCAGGTCCTGCAGTGCCGTCTGTGAATTCTCCACGCATAGTGCGCGCCACGTGTGCGCCTTATTGCCCCGGCAGCCACGTTGCAACCTTGCAAGCCCATCTATCTTTGCAAGGGGTTGTTCATGCAACGTCGCCACTTTCTCCAACTCTCCAGCATCGCTGCATCTGCAGGCAGCTTCGGCTCCGTCTTTGTGGCCATTCCCGCTGCGGCGGCCAACTGGCGCCAGTTCGAAGTCACTACCTTTGTCGACCTGAGTGAAAAAACCGCGCAGTCCAAGGTCTGGATTCCGGTACCCGCCGCCGAACTGCCGGGTTACCAGCGCACGGTGGATGTGTCCTTCAGCGCCCCCGGCGCCACCAAGGCCGAGCTGTTTGCCGTGCCCGGCACCGATGTCCGCATGATTGCCGTGCAATGGGCAGATGCCGCCAGTGCCCACACGGTAGAAGTCAAGAGCCGCATCGCCGTGCTGGACCGCGCCACCGACCTGGGTGCTGCCGGCACCGCCCGCAAGCTGCCCGCAGCGCAATTGCGCCCCTACCTGCAGCCCACATCGCTGGCCCCGCTGGATGGCATCGTGAAAGAGACAGCTGACAAAATCCAGGCCGAAGCAGGCAAGCCGCAGGATGCCATTGGCAAGGCCCGTGCCATCTACGACTGGATGGTCGCCAACTGCACACGCGACGGCTCGGTGGCAGGCTGTGGCACCGGTGATGTGCGCTACACGCTGACCAGCGGCAACCTGTCGGGCAAGTGCGCCGACCTCAACGGTCTGTTCACCGCCCTCTCACGCGCCAGCGGCGTGCCTGCCCGCGACGTGTATGGCGTGCGCGTCGACGACTCGGTGCACGGCTTCAAGAGCCTGGGCAAGAGCGGTGACATCTCCAAGGCCCAGCACTGCCGCGCCGAGTTCTACGCCGATGGCTATGGCTGGATTCCTGTCGACCCTGCCGATGTGGCCAAGGTTGCGCTGGAAGAACAGCCCGGCGGCCTGCCCAAGGATGCCCCCAAGGTGCGCGCCGCCCGCGCCATGCTGTTTGGCGGCTGGGAAGGCAACTGGATGGCCTACAACACGGCAGCCGATGTGCGCCTGCCCGGCGCTGGCAAAGCCGTGGGGTTCTTCATGTACCCGCAAGGTGAAACGGCGCAGGGGCGCCTCGACAGCCTGGATCCAGCGCATTTCACCTACCGTATCACCTCCACCAAACTGGGCTGACGCCATGGCACCCGCCCCGCTGCACCGCCGCCGCTGCCTGCAACAGCTGGGCGGAGCGGCGGCCTGGCTCTCGGCCACGCTGGCGGCTCGCCAGGTGCAGGCGGCGCAGGATCTGGATCCGCGCGCGTTGGGCCACCTGGCCCCCTGGCCACCCGGCAAGCCCAGGCCGGAGCTGAAGGCGCTGGCCCTGGACGGCCAGCTGCGCAGCCTGGCCGACTACGCAGGAGCGCCACTCATCCTGAACTTCTGGGCCAGCTATTGCGCGCCCTGTCGCCTGGAGATGGCGCAGTTCAACCGCTTGCTGGAGCAATACCGCCCCCAGAGCTTGCGCGTGTTGGCCGTCAACCACGGCGAAATGCCTGCGCGCGTGCTGCAGTTTCTGCAAACCGTGCCTTTTCATGGCGAAGCATTGCTCGACCGCAGCCAGACGCAGTTGCCAGCCTGGGGCGGCATTGCCCTGCCAACCAGTTTCGTGCTCGATGCCCAAGGCCAGGTTCGCCTCTGGCATGTGGGTGAAATCGACTGGCTTGGCCCTCGCGCCCAGGCACAGCTGGCTGCGGTTTTGCGGGGTTAGGCCGCACTTCTTATCCGCAAGAATCCCCTTTGGCGCCACAAACGCCTAAAATCCTTCGGTTCTGGTGCGCCGTTGGGCGCAGATGGCGCCCGTTCGCCGTTCACGTGGCCAGAACCGGTGCCCGGCCTTCGCCGCGCGCCCCTCAGTGATCAGAAAGTTCCGCAACCCTATGTCTCAACGAAAGCTCTTCGTCACCACCGCCCTGCCGTATGCCAACGGCAACTTCCACATCGGTCACATCATGGAATACATCCAGGCCGACACCTGGGTGCGTGCGCAACGAATGCAGGGCAATGCGGTCAACTTTGTCGGGGCCGATGACGCCCATGGCGCGCCCATCATGATTGCCGCCGAAAAAGCGGGCAAGACGCCCCAGCAGTTCGTGGCCGACATCGCTGCGGGCCGCAAGCAGTATCTCGACGGTTTTCACATCGCCTTCGACAACTGGAGCAACACCGACAGCCCCGAGAACCACGAGCTGTCCAAGCAGATCTACCTCGACCTGAAGAAGGCCGGGTTCATCGAGACGCGCACCATCGAGCAGTTCTTCGATCCCGAGAAGAACATGTTCCTGCCCGACCGCTTCATCAAGGGCGAGTGCCCCCGCTGCCATGCCAAAGACCAGTACGGCGACAACTGTGAGGTCTGCAGCTCGGTCTATGCGCCCACCGACCTGATCAACCCCTACTCCGCACTCTCGGGCGCCAAGCCTGTGATGAAGAGCTCCGAGCACTTCTTCTTCAAGCTCTCCGACCCGCGCGCCGTTGCGTTTCTGACCGAGTGGACGCAGGACGGCCAGCATGTGCAGCCCGAAGTAGCCGCCAAGATCAAGGAATGGTTCGGCGTGCGCACCAACCCGGACGGCACGACCAGCGAAGGCCTGGACGACTGGGACATCAGCCGCGATGCGCCTTACTTCGGCATCGAGATTCCCGATGCACCCGGCAAGTACTTCTATGTCTGGCTGGACGCGCCCGTGGGTTACCTCGCCTCGCTCAAGAACCTTCTGAACCAGCGGGGCGAAGACTATGACGCCTATATGGCTGACCCCGATCTGGAGCAGTACCACTTCATCGGCAAGGACATCATCACCTTCCATACGCTGTTCTGGCCCGCCATGCTCAAGTTCAGTGGCCGCAAGACGCCGACCAGGATCTGCGTGCACGGCTTCATGACCGTCAACAACGGCGAGAAGATGAGCAAGAGCCGAGGCACCGGCCTCGATCCGCTCAAGTACCTGAGCCTGCAGATGAACCCCGAGTGGCTGCGCTACTACCTGGGCGCCAAGCTCAACGGCCGCAATGAAGACATCGACTTCAACCCCGAAGACTTCATGCTGCGCGTCAACTCCGACCTGATCGGCAAGTACGTGAACATTGCCAGCCGCGCTGCGGGTTTCCTGACCAAGCGCTTCGAAGGCAAGCTCGGTACCGTCAGCGAAGACGGCGTGGCCCTGCTGGCGGCCCTGCGCGAACAAAAGGATGCCATCGTGGCGGCCTACGAAGCCCGAGACACCGCCCGTGCCGCGCGTGAAATCATGCTGCTGTGCGACAAGGTCAACAGCTATGTGGATGCCAACAAGCCCTGGGAACTGGCCAAGAAGGAAGGCATGGAGGCGCGCCTGCACGATGTGTCCACGACCTGCATCGAGGCCTTCCGCATTCTGACCATCTACCTCAAACCCATCCTGCCCGGCGTGGCTGCCGAGGTGGCCAACTTCCTCATCGTGCCACCCGAGACCTTTGCCGATGTGGCCAAGCCGCTCGGCCAGGGCCACCAGATTGGCGAGTACAAGCACCTGATGCAGCGCGTTGACCCCAAGCAGCTCGAAGCACTGTTTGAAGCACCGGCTGGCCAGGCCGCCCCTGCTGCCGAGGCCCCTGCCAAAGCCAAGAAGGCAGAGAAAAAAGCCGAAGCCGTGGTCGACCCAAACGCTCCCGGCGGAGAGCCGCTGGCCGAAACCATCGGCATCGACGACTTTGCCAAGATCGACCTGCGCGTTGCCAAGATTCTGGAATGCAAGGCGGTGGAAGGCTCGACCAAGCTGCTGCAACTGACGCTGGATGTGGGCGAAAAAGACGAAAGCGGCCAGCCCAGGACGCGCAACGTGTTCAGTGGCATCAGCAGCATGTACCAGCCCGAGCAACTGGTTGGCAAGCTGACAGTGATGGTTGCCAACCTCGCGCCGCGCAAGATGAAGTTCGGTCTGTCTGAAGGCATGGTGCTGGCGGCCAGCCATGCGGATGAAAAAGCCAACCCCGGCATCTATGTGCTGGAGCCCTTCCCTGGCGCCGCGCCCGGCATGCGCATCCATTGATGACGCGGCACCGTTCATCGGCCAAGCCTCTGCGCCTTGCGGCTGCAGGGGCTTTTTCAAGGCCGCGCCTGCCCGGAGGCAAACGCAGCTGTCTGAGCACCAGCGGCGCTGCACCATGGGCGTGCCTGGGCGCCCTTCTTCTTTGCACCACCTTGTCAGGCTGCACCGTGGTGGCAGTGGGCGCAGCTGCAGTAGGTGTGGCAGCGGATGTGGCAATCGGCACAGCCAAGCTGGCTGGCAAGGGCGTAGGCGCTGCCTATGGCGCAATGACCGATGACAAACCAGACAACAGCGGCATCTCCATCAAGTACCGCGAAAGCGACCCCAACCACCCCTACCAGCCCGGCCCCGGTGCAAGCAATTCGCGCCCACCCGAAGAGGCATTGCCGTAGGCCTTAGACGGGAACCGCCTCCTGCGGAACCGGCCATTCCTCTCCGGCGTACTCGTTGTCCGGCACCGTCTCTCCGGTGCACAGCCGGTGGCTCCACGTATCGAGCTGCACGCGCACCGATGCAGGCAGATCACCGCGCAGCTGCAGGCGCACCAGTGCGGGCTCTTCCAGGCCAAAGCGCCGCCGCTCGCCCAACGCCAGCTCGCCGCGCGCAAAGTCGGTCACCGCACGGAAAATGGCCTCGCCCGAATCGGCCACCGCCGAGGCCACGAACACCTGCGGGTCGCGCGCCACCCAATCGAGCACATTGCCGATCTGTGCCACGCCTCGCGCGCGGCAAGCCGCCGTCACACCACTGCGGCCACCATCGATCATGGCAAACAACACATCGGCACCAGCATCTGCCATGGTGTGGATGCACAACTCGGCCAGTTGCGGCTGGTGCTGGTGACCACAGAATTGGGTCAACAACCTCCCCTGCCAGCCTGCGGCACGCAGGCCATGCGCATAGGCTGCTCGGCCCAGCAGGCCAGGGCGCACGCGCTCGCCCGAGAAATGCGCGGCCACGCCCGAGCGGCTGCATAACGCCGCCAGCACACCCGCCAGAAACGCGGACTGCTCCTGCTGTACCTCGTAGCGCGCCACCCGCGGCGCCTGCAGGCTGCCCTGGGTGATGGCAAAGCGCTGACCAGACCAGCGTTGCAGCGCACGCGCAACCGGCTCATCGCCCTGCCCACCATGGGCCACGATCAGATCAAACCCTTGCGCGCACAGCTGCTCCACCGCGGCCGTGCGCGCGGCTTCGTCGCGCGGCGCAATCCACAAAGGCGTGACATCGTGACCGGCAGCCAGGGCGCGCTGCACGCCCTGCAAACCTGCTTCGTTGAAGCTGCCTTGCCCCTGCGGGCCGAACAGGGCAACGGCCACCCGTGGGCGGCGAGCCAGAAAATTCATAACGTCGCTCCCGTCGCCCGGGCCACACTGCCCCAGGCCGTTGATTGATCGCGCACCAGACGTGCAAACGCCTGCCGGTCCAGCGGCGGCTGCACAAAGCCCTGGGCCGTAAGGCTCTGGTGCACGCCGGTATCGGCCAGCGCCCGCTGCAGCGCTGCGTCCAGACGCTGCGCCACCGTCTCTGGCAGGCCCGCAGGTGCCGACAGGCCCACATAGTTGTCGGCCACCAGTTGCGGCAAGCCCAGCTCGGCCACCGTTGGTACCTCGCTCGCCTGCGCCACGCGCTGTGCTGCCGTTACCGCCAGCAGTCGCACACGGCCCTCGCGGGCGAGCGGCAGGTTCTGCGGCAATGCATCAATGGCCAGCGGAATATGGCCTGCCAGCAGGTCCGAGCGCATGGGCCCTGCGCCCCGGTAGGGTACATGCGCCAATTGCAAGCCCTGCAGGCGTGCGAGCTCCGCTCCCACCAGGTGCCCCACCGACGCTGCCCCGCCACTGCCATAGGGCACGGCCTGCGGCTGGCTGCGCAACCATTGCACCAATTCGGCAAAGCTGTGCACCGGCAAATCCTGCCGAACCACCAGTACGGTGGGAACCGAGCCGATGTAGCCCAGGTGCGTGAAGCTGTGCGCGGCGTCATAGGGAGGGCGCGCCATCAGGTGCGGCGAGATCGACAGCGCCGCCGAATTGGACAGCAGCAGCGTGTAGCCATCGGGTGCACTGCGAGAAACGGCCTGTGCTCCCAGCGTGGAGCCTGCACCGGGCCGGTTGTCGATGACCACCGGCTGGCCAAGCTGGGCCGATAACAAGGGTGCCAGCAGGCGCGCAGCGATATCGCTGGCGCCGCCCGGCGGGAAAGTCACCACCAGCCGAATCGGCTTGCGCGGCCATTCGGCCGGAGCAGCCTGCGCGGCGCACAAGGCGGGTAGCGCGGCCAGGGCGCCCATCAACAAATGGCGGCGGTGCAGCATGGATGGCAAATCCTCCAGAGAAAGCCGCCATGCTACGAAGGCAGCGACTTCGGCACAAATGCGAATTTCGGCTATCGATCTGCAAAAATCTTCGGGTGTACACTGATTCAGCCATGTCTCATGCACTGATCCTGCCGCTGTCGCGCCGCAGGCGTTTCATCACCCGGCTGCACCATTGCGGCCCTCCGGCGAAGTCCTGAACCCCCTGCGTTTCAGTTCCACTTCTCCGGAGGTCAGATTGCACGTTCCTTTTTCATTCAGGCCGCGCCTCTTTGCGGCCTTGCGCGGCTATGACCGCACCCGTTTTCTGCAGGACCTGGGCGCTGGCCTCACGGTCGCTGTGGTTGCCCTGCCGCTGGCGATGGCCTTTGCCATCGCCTCGGGCCTCAAACCCGAGGCGGGCCTCTTCACCGCCATCATTGCGGGTTTCCTGATTGCGCTGCTTGGCGGCAGTCGGGTACAGATCGGCGGGCCCGCTGGCGCCTTCATCGTCATCGTCTACGGCATCGTGCAACAGTATGGTGTGGCCAATCTGATCATTGCCACAGCACTGTCTGGCGTGCTGCTGTTCGTTATGGGGTTGCTGCGGCTGGGCACATTGGTTCGTTTCATTCCAGTGGCGGTCATCATCGGCTTTACCAACGGTATTGCGGTGCTGATTGCACTGTCGCAGGTCAAGGACTTCCTGGGTCTTTCCATCCCCAAGATGCCGGGCGATTTCTTCGGCATCCTGGGGGCGCTGGGCAACCATCTGTCCACCATCAACCCCTGGGCCACCGGCGTCGCCGTGGTGTCGC
Organism: Comamonas odontotermitis; assembly: GCF_014207855.1. Taxonomy (GTDB): domain Bacteria; phylum Pseudomonadota; class Gammaproteobacteria; order Burkholderiales; family Burkholderiaceae_C; genus Comamonas; species Comamonas odontotermitis_A. Next base: position 101,267 of record NZ_JACHKZ010000006.1, read on the forward strand.
TCACCGTGGTCGTGGGCTGGCAGCGCTGGCTGCCTGCAGCAGCGGGGAAAAGCGCCGGCATGGGGCGCTGGGCTGCACGGCTCGGCCGGGTGCCGGGCTCCATTGTTGCGCTGGTATTGACCACGGCCGTAGTGGCTGGCTTTGGATTGCCGGTGGAGACCATCGGCAGCCGTTTTGGCGGCATACCGGCGGCGCTGCCCGAACTCACGCTGCCAGCCTTCAGCTGGGAATCTGCGCGCTTTCTGCTGATGCCCACCATCACGCTGGCCTTGCTGGGTGCCATCGAGTCGCTGCTGTGCGCCCGTGTGGCCGACGGCATGATCGGTGACCGCCATGACCCCAACCAGGAGCTGATGGCGCAGGGCATTGCGAATTTCGTCACGCCCTTCTTCGGCGGCATGCCCGCCACCGGCACCATTGCGCGAACGGTGACCAATGTGAAAAGTGGTGCTACCAGCCCCGTCGCCGGCATGGTGCACGCGTTGGTTCTGCTCTTGGTGATCCTGGTGGCGGCGCCGCTGGCCGCATCCATTCCGCTGGCCACGCTGGCTGCCATCCTGATGTTCGTGGCCTGGAACATGGGCGAGTGGCGCGAGTTCGCACGGCTCAGGACCTATCGCCTGCCTTATCGCATCACGCTGGTGTCAGTCTTTTTGCTGACCGTGGTGTTCGATCTGACGGTCGCCGTGGAGTTCGGCATCTTTGCTGCCTGCATCACCTTCATCTACCGCATCTCCAGCCTCTCGCGTGCCGAACGCCTGACGGCCGCCGAGCAGCCCTTGCTGGTGGGGCTTGATGAACAGGTTCAGGTCTGGCGGCTTTATGGCGCCATCTTCTTTGGTGCAACCAAGCTGATCGAATCGCTCGAAGACCATCTGCCCGCGCGGGCATTGGTGGTGGATCTGAAGAATGTGATCTACGTGGACTCGACCGGCGGCGAGGCGCTCGAAGCGCTCAGCAAGGCCTGCAACGCGCACCGGGTGCGGCTCGTGGTCTCGGGCCTGGTGGGCCAGCCGCTCGACATCGCCCGGCGCACCGGTCTGTACGAGCGGCTGCAGGCTGATCTGCAGCCCGATGTGGCAAGCGCCACGGCCGCTGCCGTGGCGACCTGACGCAGCGCACCGGCAAAGGCGTCAGGTTATCTCCACCTGGCCTGCCCTGCCGGGCAGCGGGACCTCAGCGGTCCTGCAACACCACGGTGCTGCTGCTGCGCACTACCCTGCCATGCGCATCAAACACCACGGTGAACAGCATCTTGGTATTGGGCGGATCGATCCAATTCCAGTCCCACTCGGCCTCGTTCTTGAGCGGATAGCTGGCCCGCTTGGCGGGCTGGCCCAGCAGGCGACGGATTTCCTGCTGGTCCATGCCGGGGCGCACCTTGGCAAAGTAGTCCGGCGCCAGCACCTGGCGCAGAGCAGTCATCTTGCCGTCCTTGCCGATGGTGATCATGTAGTTCTGCGCGCCCATGGGCTGGCGGGTGTATTCGAGCGTGTGCGAGCCGTCGGCCTCATCCCAGATCTGGTTGGGCGGGCCGAATTTTTCGCGCACATCCTGTTCGGTCGAGACGAACTCCTCCAGTTCCTTGATGCGCTGTTGGTCACAGCCCACCAAAAACACGGTGGCGGCCACCGCGGCAGCGGCCATTGCAAGCTTGGTGACGAGGGACATGGTCAGGTTCGGTAGAATCGAGGGAAAGAGGTAAATATAAGCCATGTCATTCTTCCGCCGCCCCGACTACCAATCCGAAGTCACGCAGTTCATCAACAAGCTCAAGGAACAAAAACCTTACCTGGAAGCAGGCCAGCGTGAAGGCCGCTCGCTGCTGTGGGACAAGGATCTCGACCGCGAAGAGCAGGCCGATTTCAAGGCCAGCCGCGTCGCTCAGAAGCCTTACGTCTACCAGACCAATCACGACTGATCTGCACAGGCCTTTAGCGGCAGCATTGCCTGCCAGGCGGCCGCCAGTGTATGGCTGGCAATTGCAGTCAGCTCCTGTTTTGATAGTAAGCAACACCTCGCATGTCAACTTCCGGCGATCTGGACACTGCTGATTCGGCCGCCGCTGCGGCCGCTGCCAGTGCCATGCCCGAGGTGGTGGACCAGGTTGCCCTGGCACGCCTGTACGGTGAGCCGTTGTTTGCGCTGCCCACCGATCTGTACATTCCGCCCGATGCGCTGGAGGTCTTTCTGGAGGCCTTTGAAGGCCCGCTCGACCTGCTGCTGTACCTGATCCGCAAGCAGAATTTCAACATTCTTGACATTCCGATGGTGGGTGTCACGCGCCAGTACCTGAGCTATGTGGACGAGATCCGCAGCCGCAACCTGGAGCTGGCAGCCGAATACCTGCTGATGGCCGCGATGCTGATCGAGATCAAGTCTCGCATGTTGCTGCCCCCCAAGAAGCAGGAGGGCAGCGACGAGGCGGAAGACCCCCGCGCCGAGCTGGTGCGGCGCCTGCTGGAATACGAACAGATGAAACTGGCCGCCCAGGGCCTGGGCGCTGCCCCGCAGTACGGGCGCGATTTCATCAAGGCGCAGGTGTTCATCGAGCAGGCCCTGCAGCCGCGCTTTCCCGACGTACAGATCGACGAGCTGCAGGCAGCCTGGCGCGACATTCTCAAGCGCGCCAAGCTGGTGCAAAGCCACAAGATCACGCGCGAAGAATTGTCGGTGCGCGAATACATGAGCGCCATTCTCAAACGCCTGCAAGGCCGCCGCTTTGTCGAATTTGAAGACATCTTCGAGCCCGAAAAGGGAAGCACCGTGCTAGTAGTGACCTTCATCGCACTGCTGGAGCTGGCCAAAGAGACGTTGATCGAGATCACACAGGCGGAGGCCTTCGCGCCCATCTATGTGCGCCTGTCGTACACGCCGGTGTGAGCCGAGCGCCATTTATGCATCAAAACACCCTGTAGCGCTCACCACCAAAGCGCTGGCAGCCATGCTTTTTAAGCACATTACGGAGATACCACCATGCCCCATCTGATCGTTGAGTACAGCAGCAATCTGGAAGGCTTTCCAGAGGCGCATGCGCTCGATGCGCTCAATGCCACCATCATTGCCTCCGGCCAGGTGCAGTACGAGCAGGATCTGAAAAGCCGCACCATCCGTACCGAGCAGTTCGTCATCGGCAACGATCCGACCGCCCTGCGCGGCTTTGTGCATGCCGAGCTGCGCCTGCTGGCAGGCCGCACGCCCGAAGTGAAGCGCGACCTGTCCGAGCGCATCGCAGCCGTGCTGCGCGAGCTCACACCCCACCCCGAGGGCATGCTGGTGCAGTTGAGCGTCGATATTGTCGACATGGACCGTGCGGCCTATTACAAAGGCACGCTGTAAGCAGCCCTCTGCGCACACCTGCCAAGGCCGCTCAAGCGGCCTTTTTTGCACCCCATGGCAGAGCGGGCGCTACAAAGCAGGTGTGTCTCCCCCCACCTGCGCCGGAATCCAACCCCGCAGGCTGTTGATGAATGCCCAGGCCTCTACGCGCGGCACATCCACAAGGCGGATCACGCCTTCCTCCACACGGCCTGCATCCAGCGCCACAGCCCGCCCCACCCCCGGCAGCAGGCCGCAGTGCAGGGCGGGCGTGATCCAGCGCCCATCGATCAGCGCAGCGATGTTGCCACGTGTGGTTTCGGTGATCTCGCCCGCCTCGTTCCACAGCACGGTGTCAAACACCGCGCTGTCCTGCGGAGCCCAGCGTTCGTAGTGCGCGCGGCGGCTGGTCTTGAAGCGCACCCATTCACTGTGCGCCTCGGCCAGCGGAGCGCCTGCCCACTGCAGCTGCACCTGCGCGGCTGATGGAGGGCAGGCAAAGGCTTCGCAGCTGAAAACGCCCTGCGCACCCAGCAGCAGTCGCACCCGCCACAAACCTTGCGGATGGGCTTGCGCCACCGCTTGCAATGCAGCCTGCGCTTCTGCCAGGCTCCATGGATAGCCAAAGTGCGCGGCAGCCTCTGCCATGCGCTGCAGATGGCGCTCTCGGTGGCGCAGCTCACCTGCTTCCAGCGCCAGAGTCTCAATCAGATCAAATGCCATGCTGGCTCGCTCCAGAAAAGCCCGTTTGTGCCCCCACTCACGCCATTCGCCCTCTGCGGTGGCGTCTGCGGTGATGCCGCTGCCAATGCCGCATTGCAGTTGCCTGCCGCCGAGCACTACCGTGCGAATCGGAACATTGAACGTCGCGCGGATTCCGCCTGCGCCATCTGGGCGCACCACGCCCAGCGCGCCGCAGTACCACCCGCGCGGTCCGCTCTCCAGCTCGGCAATGGCCTGCATCGCCGCCCGCTTGGGCGCGCCGGTGACCGAGCCACAGGGAAAGAGCGCCGTGAACACATCCAGCAGGCGCGTTCCCGCTGGCAAGCGCGCCCGCACATCCGATGTCATCTGCCACACCGTAGGCAATGCCTGCAGGCCGAACAGCTGCGGCACCTGCACCGACCCCACTTCGGCCAAACGGCCCAGGTCGTTGCGCAACAGGTCGACAATCATCACATTCTCAGCCCGCTCCTTGATGGAACTGCGCAGCGCCTCGGCCTGCGCCGCATCCTGTGGCTGCGTCGCACCGCGCGGGGCCGTGCCCTTCATCGGCCGGGTCAGGATATCGCCCGCACCACTTGCTGGCCGGTGCCAGTCAAAGAACAATTCGGGCGATACCGACAGCACCTGCTCGCCCCCCATGTCGATGTGCAGGGCATAGCCGCCCGGCTGCGCGCGCTGCAAGGTGGCAAACAGCGCAGCGCCATCACAAGCTGCGTCGCTCTGGCCTTGCAACTGCTGCGTGTAGTTGATCTGGTAGTAGCGCCCGTCTGCAATGGCGCGGTGGATACCGGTGATGCGAGCATCAAACGCATCTCGCGCCAGCGGGTTGTGCCAATGCAACGATGGCAGCGGCGGCATAGATACCTGATTGTTGGGTGCCAGCGCCTCTTGTACGCCATCCGCGTCGCAAACGGCAAACCACGCAAGGGGCCCGGGCCCGGCGGGGGCTTGTGTGGGCAAGCGGGGATCCAGGGCGGAAGCTGCCTCGTAACGCAGGCCGCCGACACACCAGCAGTCAGCCAAAGCGGCCTGCTCTACTTCATGCAATACGGTGCGTAGCGAATCCGCATCGTGCGCGCTCAGCACCCGCAAAGGCGTGCGAAAGGCCGCCTGCAGGCGCTCTGCGTCGCCATACAGGGGCTGGCCCATATCGATCTGGGCAAAAAACGAAATGCTCTGGTCCATGGTGGCGCCAGCATAGCGGCGCAGCCATGTCCCTAGAGCGTGTTCATGGTCTGTGCACAGCGCAGCCCACACGCGCTTGCGTCACAATAGCGCTCCTTCTGTTCTCACCTCCCTCACCCGCGTGTCCACCCACCGTGCCGTTTGCCCCCAATGCCTGCGCCCCCAGAGTGCCTGCATCTGTGCACTGGCCCAACCGGTGCCGACAGATACGCAAGTGCTGATCCTGCAACACCCGCTGGAAGTGCACGAAGCCAAAGGTACGGCGCGCCTGCTGCATCTGAGCCTTCCTGCCAGCAGGCTGGTGGTGGCGGAAGCATTTGACGAGGCCGAGCTCCAGCGCTGGCTGCACCAGCCCTGGGACGCCAGCGATGCGCCGCGCCAGGCGGTACTGCTCTATCCGCAGACGCCCAGCGAGCCCGTTGCCAGCTTCTCCCCCGAAGACCCGCAGGCCCGGGCCACGCCATTGCGCCTGGTCGTCATCGACGGTACGTGGCGCAAAAGCCGCAAGATGCTGTATGCCAACCCAATGCTGGCCCAACTGCCGCGCCTGGCGCTGACCGATACGGGACCGGCGGCCTACACCATCCGAAAGGCGCAGCGGGAAGGACAACTGTCAACCATGGAGGCCGCAACGCATGCCCTGCAAGCACTGGAGGGCTGGCCTGCGCAGGCGTGGCAAGTCCAGGCACTGCAGCAGTCCTTTGCTGGGCTGATTGCGCAACACCAGCGGTTGCGGGCCCTGCACTGACTGGCGTGGCCTGCCTCCCACGCGACAAGCACAGCGCATATGCAAGCACGCACTCAGGGATACTGCGCCGCATAGCCCTCTGATTTCTCCCTGTTTCCGGAGCTTTTGCATGCAGTTTTCCACTTTCTCGCTGACCGCAGCCGCCTTGTGTACCGCAGGGCTCGCCCAGGCTGCCTCTCCGTCTATATCAGCCATACAACAGGCCAGCCACGCCAGTCTGCGCGAATGGATCGACGTGCTGGCGATACCCAATGATTCCAACGTGGCCGCCGATATCCAGAAGAACGCGGACTGGTTCAAGGCAGCACTGGAAAAGCGCGGCTTTACCGCCAAACTGCTGCCCAACCAGAGCAAGCCCATGGTGCTGGCTACGCTGCCACCAGTGCTGGGCGCCACCAAGACCGTGCTCTTCTATGCCCACATGGATGGCCAGGCCGTCACTCCCGCCGAATGGCAGCAGGAGAGCCCCTGGAAGCCCGTGCTCAAGGAGCGCCAGGCCGATGGCGCATGGAAGGAGATTGCGCTCGACCAGTTGTACAGCGCGCAGCCCAACCCCGAGTGGCGCGTTTTCGGCAGGTCGTCGTCAGACGACAAGGCCCCCATCATCATGCTGATGGCCGCACTGGATGCATTGAAGCAACAAGGCTTGCCCCCCGCCACCAATATCAAGATCCTGCTCGATTCGGAAGAGGAAAAAGGCTCGCCCACCCTCGGCCAGGTCATCCAGGAGCATCTGGCCGATCTGCAGGCCGACGCCCTGCTGGTGCTCGACGGCCCCATGCACGCCAGCAATCGCCCGACCCTGGTGTTTGGCAATCGCGGCATCGCGCAGGCCACGCTCACAGTCTACGGCCCCAGCCAGGACCTGCACAGCGGTCATTACGGCAACTACGCCGCCAACCCGGCGTTCACGATGGCACAGTTGCTCACCTCGATGAAGGCACCCGACGGCCGCGTATTGGTCAAGGGCTACTACGACGGCATCACACTGGATGCGCAGACCCAGGCCGTGATGAAGGCGGTTCCCGACGATGAAGCCGCGCTGCGCAAGCGCCTGGGCATTGCGCAGGCGGAAAAGGTGGGCAGCAACTACCAGGAGGCCATGCAGTACCCATCGCTCAATGTGCGCGGGCTGCAGATTGCCGATGTGGGTGCCAAGGCCCGCACAGTGGTGCCGGCGCAGGCCATTGCGGAACTCGACCTGCGCACCGTGCCCGAAACGCCACCTGAGCGCCTGCAGCAGTTGCTCAAGGCCCATATCGAAGCGCAGGGTTTTCAGCTGGTCGATGGCGAACCCACGGCTGCGCAGCGCGCGCAGTACCCCAAGCTGGCCAGCCTGAAGATGGGAGGCGTGTCCGCATCGTCCACCGCCGTGCGCACCGATCTGGGCGCGCCCATCGGCAACTGGCTGCGCCAGGGCATGCAGCAGGCTTGGGGCGAGACGCCCGTGCAGATCCGCATGATGGGCGGCACCGTTCCCACGGGCGCTGCAGTGCAGGCGCTGAAAGTGCCTTTTGTGATCGTGCCCATGGTCAATGCCGACAACAACCAGCACAGCAAGAACGAGAACATGCGTCTGGGCAATTATTTCGACGGCATCAAGAGCCTGACCTACATCCTGACCCAGCCCTGGCAGTAAGCCCGGGCAACCGGCTGACAACGGGCTGGCAACTGCCTGTCCATCAAAAAAGAGCCGCAGGTACTGCGGCTCTTTCCTCTTTTGGCGTGTGCTGCTGGGCAGCGCTGCCGGATCAGCGCTGCGCTGGCACGCCGTTTTGCCACTGCGGCCAGTTTTTCACCACGGTATCGACAAATGTGCTGCCCACCACCGCCACATTCGCCACGGTCTCGGCAAAGCCGCCAGCGGTCTCTCCCGGCTTGGGATCGAGGTGTGCCTGCGTGGTCTCCTTGGGATTGCCCTGGTCGAAGTTGACCGAGCCGCGCAGGCTCAGGATGCGGTCGGTGCCGTGCGTGCGCTTCAGCACCAGCGCAATCGCCGCAGCCTCCATCTCGGTGGCAACGTAGTCGTCTGCGCCGTACAGCTTGGCAATGTACTGGGCTTCCCTCGACAGACCGGGCCCGTGGAAGAAGGTGTCGCCCGTGATGTGCGTGCCGACATGCACGCTCGGCGCCTTGCGCGCTGCAGCATCTGGGTAGCGCATGCGGTAGCGTTGGGCCGATTCGCTGTCCTGCAATGGCACGGCGCGCGTCATTGCGTATGCCGCCTGTACCAGTGCTGGGTTGAGCGCAAAGCGGCGGTAGTCCTCGTAGCCCTTGCGCGGCACAAAGACCGGTGCGCCCGGCTGGCCCTCCTCGGGTGCCCAGCGGTGACCCAGGTCGTAATCGACCAGCCAGCTGCCCCAGGTCACATCGCCAATCGTGCCACGCGAAGGAGGCGTGCCCGCCACGCCGCTGATGACGTAGTAGGCCTTGTCAAAGTTGAACTGCGGGTTGAGCACGATCGCCTGCATCGATGCCGACGAGTTGACCTTGCCCATGCCCAGCACGCTGCCGCACACGCCATCGGTGTTGCAGTAGACCGGATTCAGCGCACCAGCCACGGCAATGGGCTGGGCATTGCGAAAGTAGCGCTCGTACCAGTGCTGGAACTCGCCCGCCCGATCGCCCGTGTTCTGACCGATCTCGAACATGGCCGCCACAAACACCTTGACCTGCACAGGCTGAGCCTGCTGGGCGGCGCTGGCTGCCTGGGATGGACGGTCTGTACTGGCGCAGCCTGCCAGCAAAACCGTGGCACAGGCCACGGCGGCCACCTGGGCCGAAGCGGTGAATCGAAAGCGCATGGACATCTCCAACGGGCAAATGCGCAGATTGTAGGGGCGCAAAGGCGCTGGGTTCAGGCTGACTCTGGCGCCATGGACTGCTTGAGCGCATCCACCAGCCACTCCACTTCCTGTACGGCAGCGCGGTGCAGCGGCAGCAGGGCCTGCAGCTCGAACGGAATCGAAAACGTCAGCGGCCGCACCACCATGCTGGCCCCGGCGGCACAGGCCCGCGCCGTGAGCGGATTGACGATGGCCACGCCCAGCCCTTGCTGCACCAGGGCGCAGACCGCAATGGCGCTGTGCGTCTCCAGCAGCATCTGGCGCGCCACCCCTGCATCGGCAAATACACGGTCGATCTGCATGCGGTAGGGATCGCCTTCGGCCAGGCTGACAAAGGGCTGGCCCGCAAAATCCTGCGGCTGCAGCCGTGACTTCTGGGCCAATGCGTGCCCAGCCGGTAGCACAGCCACTTCATCGACCGCAGGCAGCGCCACCATGCGCACGCCGGGCGGCACCTCGCCCTGCTCGGTCAGGCCCAGGTCGTAGCGCTGTGCAGCCATCCACTCCTGCAGGAGCGGTGCCTCCTGGGTGGCCACACTGACAGCGACTGGCCCATGCACAGCCTGCATGCGGGCCAATGCCAGGGGCAGCAGGGCGTGGCTGAGCGCAGGCATGCTGAGCACGCTGATGCGCGCGCCTTGCGGCCTGCCCAGCGCAGCAGCGCGCTCGATCACCCGATCCAACCCCTGCCATGAGCGCTGCACCTCGTCCCACAATGCCAGCGCGCGCGCCGTGGGCCGCAGGCGCCCATGCACGCGCTCGAACAGCGCGTAGCCCAGCAATTGCTCCAGCCGCGCCAGCTCACGGCTCACCGTGGGCTGTGATGTGAAGAGCAGGCCCGCAGCGCCCGTCACCCCGCCTGCCAGCATGATGGCGCGGAACACCTCGATGTGGCGATGCTGGATGCGTGGCGCCTCGGGCATGGAGCTGGCGGTATCGACGGAAGACTCGGCAGTGGAGTCCGCCTGGAAATGGCGAGGCATGATGAAGGCGGCGGTATTGAATCCATATCCATTATGAATGACTTATTGAAAAACAAGTATTCGACTGGATAGATGAGTGCAGGCACACTGCAACTTTCTGGCGCAAAGGCAAGGATCGTTGCGTTTCAGGCTTTCAAGAATCCTGGCTTTCAATGCTTATCCGTCGAGCGCCGAAAGCTCCCATTTCCAGAGCAAACAACATCATGAGCAACCCTTTCGCCCCCGATCTGCTGTGGCAACTGGCCGATGAGTTCGGCACGCCGCTGTGGGTGTATGACGCCACCACCATCCGCAACCGCATTGCCCAGCTTCAGGCGTTTGACACGGTGCGCTTTGCGCAAAAGGCCTGCTCCAACATCCACATCCTGCAGTTGATGCGCCAGCAGGGCGTGAAAGTGGATGCCGTCTCGCGCGGCGAAATCCTGCGCGCCATCGCGGCGGGCTTTCAGCCCGGTTTTGGCGAGCCTGCCGAGATCGTCTTTACCGCTGATGTGATGGACGAAGCCACGCTGGCAACCGTGGTGCAGCACCAGGTGCCCGTCAACGCAGGCTCCATCGACATGTTGCACCAGCTGGGCCAGGCCTCGCCAGGCCATGTGGTGTGGCTGCGCATCAACCCCGGCTTTGGCCATGGCCACAGCAACAAGACCAACACCGGTGGCGAACACAGCAAGCACGGTATCTGGCACACCGATCTGACCCTGGCGCTGACCGTGATCGCCGAGCGCGGCCTCCGGCTTGCGGGCCTGCACATGCACATCGGCTCGGGTGTGGACTACGGCCATCTGCAGGAAGTGTGTGGCGCCATGGTGCAACTGGTGGAGCGCACCAAGGCCGCAGGCCACGATCTGCAAGCCATTTCAGCAGGGGGCGGCCTCTCCATCCCCTACCGCGAAGGCGACGCCACCATCGACACCAGTCACTACTTTGGCCTGTGGGATGCCGCGCGCAAACAGGCCGAGGCCATTCTTGGCCACCACCTGGGGCTGGAGCTGGAACCTGGCCGCTTTCTGGTGGCCGAGTCGGGCGTGCTGCTGGGCACGGTGCGCGCCACCAAGAATGCGGGCAGTAACCACTTCGTGCTGGTCGACACCGGCTTCAACGAGCTGATGCGCCCCAGCATGTATGGCAGCTACCATGGCATGCATATCCAGCGCCGTGGCGTGGGCGTACTCCCCAACACAGGCAGCGGAGCGCGCGACGCCGTGGTGGCGGGCCCGCTGTGCGAATCGGGCGACGTGTTCACCCAGGGCGACGGCGGCGTGGTGCTGCCACGCTCGCTGGGAGACGCACAAGTGGGTGATCTGCTCGTCATCCACGACACCGGCGCGTACGGCGCCTCCATGTCCAGCAACTACAACACCCGCCCGCTGGCGGCCGAGGTGCTGGTCGATGGCGGCAACGCCCGCCTGATCCGCCGCCGCCAGACGGTAGATGAATTGCTGGCCCTGGAGCTGGGCTTATAAGGCAACCGGCCGGGTGCGGGCATGAACACCATGACCGTTCCCGGTGCCTGCGCGCCGGCAAACGGCCAATGGCCCCCAAAAAACTGCGCTATCCGGTTGCGCAGACATGCATTGATGCGTCCGTGTTCCGCCGCGCAGACGCGCCAAAATGAAGCATTTGTTTACATCCAACAAATGCACCGCTAGAATTTTCAATTGACAGCACACATGTGCATGTGCCCGAGGAAGCCCCGTTTGGCGCCTCCAGCCCACAAGTGGCAATTGATTGCAATTTATTGATTTTTCTATATCGATTATCGTATTTAATCGAGCGCTTCAATAACTGTAGATCGCCTGAGCGCGATCAAGTCGATGGGTCATACGTACTAGGTACGGCGGGAACTAGCATGAGTCACTTCTCTATTTTTGGCATTCGCTCCAACCGCATTGCGGTCTATGGCGCGTTGGCTTCGGCGTTGGGCATTGCCTCTGGCTCGTCGATTGCGGCCCCTTGCGTCAGCGGCGTTCCGTACACCACGGTGGGCGCCAACGATTGCCAGGTGCCTGCTGGCGTCACCTCCATCTCGGTCTCTGCCACGGGCGCTGGCGGTGGAGGCGGCGTAGGCAAGGCGGGGGCGGCGGGCGCAATCGTTACCGGAACCATTTCGGTCACCCCAGGAAGTAACCTACCGCTGTTTGTCGGAGGCGGAGGCAAGGGATTCAACGCAGGGGCCGGTGGCGGCGGCTCAAGCAATGTGAATGCAGACGCCATCGGCAACCAGGTCATCGCTGGCGGAGGCGGCGGCGGGAGTTCTCAATTTGGCGCAAACCCCACTCCGGGCCTCAGTGGTCCCGGGCCTGGTGCCGCAGGAAATGGCGGCCCTGGAGGAAATGGCAACTTTTTGGGTGGCGACGGGGTTGGTGGCGCTGGTGGGATTGGCAACGGGACGGGAGCAGGTGGCGTGAATCCCGTCAACAGCCAAGCTGGTGGTGGTGGTGGCGGATTCGGTGGCGGCATCTCATCGGGTGGCGGCGGCGGAAGAGGAGGAGGCAGCGTCTCTGCGGGAGCGAATATCTCCTTTGCGGTCGCATCCAATGGAGGAGCGCTTCAGACCAATGGCGGTGATGGATCCATCACCTTGACGTTCACACCCGCTCCCGCACCGCAAGCCAGTGTGGCCTGCACGCCTTCGGAGTTGACCGATGCAGCCAACCAGATCAGCACCTGCACCGTGACGCTCAGCCTGGCCTCTGCACAGGCCATGGATGTCAACCTGAATCTGCCGGCTGCAAGCCCGCGCTACAGCACAACCTGCGCTTCGCCCATCACCGTGGCGGCCAATGCAACTTCTGCCTCCTGCACCATCACTGCGACGGCCAACACGACGCCTGGCGATGGAGACGTCACTGCGCAGCTGTCCATTGCCGCGCCTACGCTTGCAGATGCCTACACCGTGTCGGGCTCGCCCGCACAAGTCGTTGTCAAAGACGATGACTCGCAAGCAGTGGCAGGGCCTACGCCTGTGCCGTCGCTGGGCGTATTGGGCCTGATCGCCCTGTCGTCTCTGCTTGCGATATTCGGTATTACACGCAGCCGCAGGCGTTCAGCTTGAGCAAGCGCCAGCCCTGTTCAGCTATTCGGCTATTCGGCTATTTAGCCCCATTGGCTGAGAACACCCTGTTTTGATGCCTTGCGCATGATAGAAGAGCGCCCGTAGCTATCAAAAACAAAGCAAAACAGCACCGCAAAGGTGCTGTTTTTGTTTGGGCCAAGCTGCAGCGCCGATGAAGGGCAGCAGGCAGTTCAGCCGGCAAATCCCTTACTTCGACAGTTCCTTGACCAACTGGTAGAGGAACTCGCGCCCGTCGTACAGGCGCGGAATCGCCACACGCTCGTCCAGGCCGTGGGCGCGGGCGTCGCTCGGCTCGGTAAAGATGCCTGAAACACCGTACATCGGAATGCCAGCATTGCGCATGAAGCGGCTGTCCGTGGCACCCGTGCTCATCACCGGCACCACGGGCACGCCCGGCCACATTTTTTCGGTCAGGCCCTCCACGGCCTTCATCACATCGGGACGCATGGGCGAAGCGGGGCTGCGCAGCGGCTGGTTGATCACCTTGAGCTTGACGCGATCGTTCTCGGCCAGCTTGCGCAGCTGTGCTTCCACCTCTGCCGGATCGTCGTGCGGCAGGATGCGGCAGTTGATAGTGGCGCGCGCGGCCTGCGGCAAGGCGTTGGCTGCGTGGCCACCGTTCACCTCGGTCGCCACGCAGGTCGTGCGCATGGTGGCGTTGTACAGCGGTGATGCCGACAGGCGCTGCACGGCCTCGGGCGAGGGGTTGCCGCCCGCTACGGCCTTCATGTCTTCGGCCTGCTGGCCCTGGGCAAAACCGACGCTGCGCGCAAAATAGGTCTTGGTCACGTCCGAGAGCTTGACGGGGAAGTGGTAATTGCCCAGCGCGGTCAGCGACGCGCTCATGGCATACACGGGGTTGGTGGCGGTGGGTACCGAACTGTGGCCGCCCTTGTCGGTGGCTTCAAGCTGGTAGGTGGCGTACATTTTTTCGGCCACCTGAATGCGGTTGAGCACGGGCTTGCCGTTTTCCAGCTGGCCGCCAGCGCCTTCGTTGATACCGTATTCGGCATCGATCAGCGGGCGCTGGTTGTTGACGAGCCAGAAAGCGCCGTTGCTGGGCACATCGCCCTGCTCTTCATCGGCAGTCAGGGTCAGCACGATGTCGCGGCTTGGGGTAAAGCCTTCGCGCTTGAGCTGGCCCAGGATCGAGACGAAGGCAGCAGCCATGGCCTTGTCGTCGGAGGAGCCGCGCGCGGTGAAGTAGCCATCGTCCTCCTTGAGCTTGAACGGATCGCTCTTCCAGTCTTCGCGCTTGGCCTCCACCACATCGATGTGCGCCATCAAAAGGAGCGGCTTGCCCTGGCCGCTGCCCTTGTACTTGACGACCAGGTTGCCCTTCTTGGGGAAGGGCTCGAAGATCTGCATATCCGCTGCGGCAATGCCGTCTTCTGCCAGGCGCTTTTGCATGGCCTGCGCCGCTTCGGTGTTGTTGCCCACCGAGTTGGTGGTGTTGATCTCCACCAACTCCTTGTAGATGGAGTAAAAGCGCTTTTGCTCGGGCGTTTTGGCGCCGACCTGGGCCTGGGCACCAGTGGCAAGCAAGGCGCAGGCAGCAACCGCGAGCGCACGTTTGGAAAAGGCCATGGGTTCTCTCCTTGGTATAGGTTGTGGTGACATGGGGCTGCGATTCCTCTTGGCATGGCAAGCTGCAAATCGACAGCATCACCATTGCATTCTGCGGATGGCAGCTGCCATTGCGTAGTGCAGCCCGTCACCTATTTGACTGGTGCCCTGCCTGCCACGGCGCCCCTGCACGGGCAATGCGCTACGCTGTGCGGCATTGAATGCATCTGGAGATTGGCATGGCTTCGCAAGCAACAACACCGACCGTTGGCCTGATCGGTGTGGGCCTCATGGGCCACGGCATTGCCCGCAATGTGGCAGCCAAAGGCTTTCCGCTGGTAGTGCTGGAGCACCCCGGCAACCAGCCGCTGACCGAACTGTTGCAGTTGGGCACCACCACCTGCCAGACGCCCGCAGAATTGGCGCGCCAGTGCGATGTGATCATTCTGTGCGTGACCGGATCGCCCCAGGTCGAAGCCGTGCTCACGGGAGATAAGGGCGTGCTGTCGGCCATCCGGCCCGGAGCCGTGGTGGTGGATTGCTCCACCGCCGTTCCTGCCTCCACGGTGCGCATGGCGCAGGCCGTGCAGGATGCGGGCGGCCAGTTCATCGACGCGCCGATGACCAAGACCTCCAAGGCCGCGCATGACGGCACCCTGAACCTGCTGGTAGGCGGAGACGCTGCCGTGCTGGCCAAGGTGCAGCCGGTGCTCGCAAGCTTCACCGAAAAAGTTACCCATGTCGGCGCCCTGGGCGACGGCCACCGCATGAAGCTGTTGCACAACTTTGTCTCGGTCGGCCAGATGACCTTGTTGGCCGAAGCCACTGCCTGCGCCCGCAAGGAAGGCGTAAACATGCAGGCCTTCTGCGATGTGCTGGCAGGCGGGGGCGGTGCAGGCGTGGCGCTGGAGCGCCTCAAATCCTTCATCCTGGCAGACGACCCCTCGGGCATTGCCTTCTCCATCTCCAACGCCGCCAAGGACCTGAGCTACTACGCCACGATGGCGCACGACGCCCGGGCCGCGAGCAAAGTGGCCGATGCCGCTTCTGCCACGCTCAAAGGCCAGGTGGAAGCCCAGCACGGCGACGCCATGCTGCCAGAGTTGATCGGGTTTCTGGCCCGGCAATGACATCGATGGATTAACAGAAAACTGGCCGCCAGCGCAGACTACAAGCGCGCAGCAACTCCGTTTTGCATAGCAAAACGCCCGCCATGTACATGGCGGGCGTTTTTTGTTGAAGCCGGGCGTGGGCCCGGCGATGCAGCTTACTCGCCAAAGGAGCCATTGCCCTGGGGCAGCTTGCCAGCGACCAAGGCCTGGTGGGCCTGGGCCTGCACTTCGGCACGGCTGAGGGTCGAGGTCTGGCGCTCGCCGCTGTAGGTATTGATGCGGTCGCCCACCAAAGGCATGGAGCCGTCGCGCTGCGCGGCAACCAGTTCTGCCTGCACCTGGGCACGGCTGAGCGTGCTGACCACGGCTTTGGGCGCAATGGCCTGATCGCCTTCAAATGGGTTGGCCTGTGCCACGCCAGCGCCCATCATCAGGGCAGCAGCCATTGCGGCCATCGAAAAGTTACGTGCGTTCTTCATCTTCATTCCTTTGAGAGGTTCCGGCGGGCCCCTGCGGCGGGCCGGTTCGCTCAACGGGGCGGCGTATATCACCGTGTATGTTTCTCGTTGATCGATGTATTCAGTGTATGTACGAGACCATTTCGGATAAATATGCCAAATCAGAATTTATTGTTCCATTTTCCATTCCAATAATTCGACGGCAACCTACGCTCCGGCCCCAGTCATGGCAGGCGCTGCTTTTTGGGATCGCTTGCATAAAACAAAAGAGCTGCTGACGCCCTTTCTGCAAGCGCCAGCAGCTCTTCTTTTGACAGAACCAAACCTATTCAGCGCGCGGCTCACGCCCCATCAATGCCTGCACCACATCGCGCACCGGCATGCTGCCGTCCAGCAGCGCCACGGTGGTCTCGGTGATGGGCATCTCCACGCCCAGCTTCTGGGCGCGCTGCAGCACGGTGCGCGCGCTGTACACGCCTTCGGCCACATGGCCGAGCGACTGCACCGCATCGTGCAGGCTTTTGCCCTGTGCAAGCAACAGGCCGATCTTGCGGTTGCGCGACAGGTCCCCCGTGGCCGTCAGCACCAGATCGCCCAGGCCCGACAGACCCATGAAGGTATCGTGCTGCGCGCCCAGGGCCACACCCAGGCGCGTCATTTCAGCCAGGCCGCGTGTCACGAGCGCCGCACGCGCATTCAGGCCCAGGTTCAGCCCGTCGCACAGGCCGGTGGCAATGGCCAGTACGTTCTTCACGGCGCCGCCCACTTCCACACCCGTGATGTCATCATTGGCGTACACCCGCAGGTTGTTGCCATGAAAGGCCGTCACCAGGGCGTCGCGCACATCTGCATGCTCGCTGGCAGCCACCAGGGCGGTTGGCTGGTGGCGTGCGACCTCCTGCGCAAAACTAGGGCCACTCAGCACACCAGCGTGCAGCTGCGCTGCGACCTGAGCGCAAACCTCGTTGCCCAGCAAGCCATGGCTGCCTGCGGGCGCGCCCTCCGGCACAGCCTCAAAGCCCTTGCTGAGCCATGCCACCGGCACCTGGCGGCCCTGCAGGCTGCCGTGCAGCATGGCAAGGCCACTGCGCAATGCGGCCATGGGCGTTCCCAGCACGATCAGATCGGCGCCCGCCACCAGTGGCTGCACATCACCACTGGCTACCTGCAGCCCCGCCGGGAAGGGAATGCCGGGCAGATAGCGGGTATTCTCACCGGCAGCCTGCATCTGAGCAGCCTGTGCACCATCACGCGCCCACAACTGCACCGTATGGCGGGAGGCCGCGTTCATGGCCAGGGCCGTACCCCAGGCGCCAGCGCCGATAACTAGAATTTTCATAGCAAACTACTGATACCAATCAAGGGTGATTGAGCATTTTTACCACAAGCGGATAGAACAAAGGCCTTGCACCCGGGGGTGGCAAGGCCTTTTGTGTGCGGGGGCTGTGTGCAGCCCTGCTCCGCTTTGTGCAATTACTGAACGGTCGCGTCGCCAGCGCCAGCAGCTTGGGCCTGCTGCTGCTCGTACATGGCCTGGAAGTTGATCTCTGCCAGGTGCACGGGCGGGAAGCCAGCACGGGTCACGATGTCTGCCACATTGCCGCGCAGGTAAGGGTAGACGATCTGTGGGCAGGCCACGCCAATCACGGCGCCCATCTGCTCTTCGGGGATGCCACGGATTTCGAAGATACCGGCTTGCTTGGCTTCGACCAGAAACACGGTCTTGTCTTCGATCTTGGTCTGCACGGTGGCAGTCACGGCCACTTCGAAGATGCCTTCGGCCACAGGGGTGGCTTCCACGCCCAGCTGGATGTCCACGCTTGGCTGGGTTTGTTCCAGCAGGATGCCTGGGGAATTGGGTTGCTCCAGCGATGCGTCCTTCAGGTACACGCGTTGAATCTGGAACACTGGATTTTCTTGATCCGCCATGGTGGTCTGTCTTTCGCTTGAAAAAGTGAATCGGGTGAACGTGCAATGCTGTACGAGCACCGCACGGTGTGCGCCCCTCTCGCATGCAGTCTGCCATTATGCAATGGCTGGATGCTGCAGAAAAAATGCCCAGGCTTGCGCTTCCTGGCGGTTAGGGGTAGACGTTCAGGCGCCCAGCAACGGCATCAGCCCGCCACGTTGATCCAGCGCAATCAGGTCATCGCAACCACCCACATGGGTATCGCCGATGAAGATCTGTGGCACCGTGCGCCGGCCCGTGGCCTGCATCATCACCTCGCGCTGCGCCGGATCGGTGTCGATGCGGATTTCTTCAATGTTCTCCACACCCTTGGACTTGAGCACTTGCTTGGCACGAATGCAGTAAGGGCAGACGGCGGTGGTATACATCTTGACGGCTTGCATGGAGCGTTTTCCTCGCACTTGGCGTGCCGCAGCAATGGCGGCACACAGATAAAACAAAGGCGCTGGGCCAGAACCGGCCAGCACCCTCTATACAGGGGCAGATGGGGTCTGCAGCCCGAAAATCAAGCCCCGAAGCAGCCAGGAGTGCCCCCCCGTCACGCCTCGAAGCAAATAGGAGTCTCAGGCCTTTTCCACGGGCAGGTCCGCAGCGCGCCAGGCCTTCATACCACCAGCCAGGGCCTGCACGTTGGTGTAGCCCAGCTTGGTCGCCGCAGCCACGGCACCTTGGGCACGCTTGCCCTGCGCGCACACCAGAATCAGCGGCAGCGCCTTGTTCTTGACAGTTGTGGGCAGGCGCTCTTCCAGCTGCGCAAGCGGAATGTTCTTGGAGCCGGTCACGTGTCCGGCCGCGTACTCATCTGGCTCGGAGACATCCACCACCACAGCCTTTTCGCGGTTGATCAGCTGCACCGCGTTGGTGGGCGCCAGCGTTCCGCCGCCCACACTTTTCATGGCAGGCATCGCCAGCAACGCCCCCGAGCCCAGCGCCAGCACGATCAGATACCAGTTGTCGAGAATAAAGTTCACACCAAACCCTTGTCTTCTTGAATTGAGAACAGCCGACCATTTTAAAAGCGCTGCCATGCCAGTGGCACGCAATAGCCTTTTGCCCGGCACACCGCACTGGCAGACTGCGCACTGCGGGCATTCGCTTGGGCCCTACAATCGGCCCCAATGTTTGCGCGCCCCATGCGCTGCCCATGCCGATAAAACACCAAAAAGCATAGCAGCTTCTCTTTTCATGGCGGGCACAACCCCAGTTTTTATCATTGCATGAGGACACCATGTACAAGCTCGTACTGATCCGCCACGGCGAATCGACCTGGAACCTGGAAAACCGCTTTACCGGCTGGACCGATGTGGATCTGACCGACACCGGCGTTGCCCAGGCCAAGCAAGCTGGCCAGCTGCTGAAGGCCGAGGGCTATGACTTCGACGTCTGCTACACCAGCGTGCTCAAGCGCGCCATCCGCACCCTGTGGCACACCTTGGACGAGATGGACCGCACCTGGCTGCCCGTGCAGAAATGCTGGCAGCTCAACGAGCGCCACTATGGCGCCCTGCAAGGCCTGAACAAGGCCGAGACCGCCAAGAAGTTTGGCGACGAGCAAGTGCTGGTCTGGCGCCGCAGCTACGACACCCCGCCGCCCGCTCTGGAAGCCGGCGACCCGCGCAGCGAAAAGAGCGACCGCCGCTATGCCGGCGCCGAAAACCATGTTCCGCTGACCGAATGCCTCAAGGACACGGTCGAGCGCGTGGTGCCGTTCTGGAACGAGGCCATTGCCCCCACCATCAAGAGCGGCCAGCGCGTGGTGATCGCAGCACACGGCAATTCGATCCGCGCGCTGATCAAGTACCTGGACGGTGTCTCCGACAGCGATATCGTGGGCCTGAACATCCCCAATGGCATTCCGCTGGTGTACGAGCTGGACGACAAGCTCCAGCCCATCCGCCACTACTACCTGGGCGATGCCGAAGCCGCTGCCAAGGCCGCCGCCGCTGTGGCATCGCAAGGCAAGGCATAACAAGCGCACAAAGCATTGGCAGGATGCTGCTTTTGAGGGCTGTCTTCGTTCAGGAAGACAGCCTTTTCATTTTTGATAGCATAGAGTTCATATCTGGCATACGATAGACGCTTATTTGTGTGAATATTGGCAATGGATCAGCCGAACCGCAGCTCGTCGTTCGGAAAGTAAAGACTTGTCACTGCACTGCGAAAGCCCATCGCGCTAAGCCCCGCCTAAGCGCTTCGGTGTATATTGGCGCGCTATAGAAAGTTTTGAGCATATGGGCCAAAAATTGAAGATTGCCGGCTGGGTTTCACTGGGCGTGGTCGCCGGCGCGCTCACAACCGTCTCGTTGCAGACTGTGGCGCGGGGGGTGATGTCTCCGATGCCGCTGGAGGAAATCCAGCAACTGTCTGCCGTGTTTGGCCTCATCAAGACTGATTATGTCGAGCCGACGGACGACAAGAAACTGATCACCGATGCCATCTCCGGCATGGTCTCGGGCCTGGATCCGCACTCGCAGTACTTCGACAAGAAGTCGTTCAAGGAATTCCAGGAAGGCACGAGCGGCAAATTCGTCGGCGTGGGCATCGAGATCACCCAGGAAGATGGCCTGATCCGCATCGTCTCGCCCATTGAAGGCTCGCCAGCCGACAAGGCCGGTATCAAGACCAACGATCTGATCACCAAAATTGACGACACTGCCGTCAAGGGTCTGTCGCTGAACGAAGCCGTAAAGAAAATGCGCGGCGAACCCAACACCAAGGTGACCCTGACCATTCTGCGCAAGGACGAGAGTCGCAGCTTCCCAGTCACCATCACCCGCGCCGAAATCAAGACCCAGTCCGTGAAAGCCAAGATGGTGGAGCCGGGCTACGGTTGGGTGCGCGTATCGCAGTTCCAGGAGCGTACGGTGGACGACTTTGTGCGCAAGGTCGACGAGCTGTTCAAGCAAGACCCGAACATGAAGGGCCTGATCCTCGATCTGCGCAACGACCCGGGCGGCCTGCTGGATGCGGCAGTTGCCATCTCGGCAGCCTTCCTGCCATCCGATGTCACGGTGGTATCGACCAACGGCCAGTTGGCCGAGAGCAAGGCCACCTTCCGTGCCTCGCCTGAGTTCTATGCCCGCCGTGGCAACGATCCGATCAAGTCATTGCCTCCGGCCATCAAGAAGATTCCATTGGTGGTACTGGTCAACGAAGGCTCCGCCTCCGCGTCCGAAATCGTCTCTGGTGCGCTGCAAGACCACAAGCGCGCCACCATCATGGGTGCGCAGACCTTTGGCAAGGGTTCGGTGCAGACCGTGCGTCCGCTGGGCCCCGATACCGGCATCAAGCTGACCACGGCGCGCTACTACACGCCTAGCGGTCAGTCCATCCAGGCCAAGGGTATCGTTCCCGACATCATGGTGGACGAAACCGCCGAGGGCGACCTGTTTGCAGCGTTGCGTACCCGCGAAGCCGATCTGGACAAGCATTTGGCCAGCGGCCAAGGCCCCGAAGTCAAGGACGCAGCCCGTGAAAAGGCGCGAGAAGAAGCCTTGAAGCGCCTGGACGAAGAAAGCAAGAAGCCCGCCTCCGAACGCCGCCCCCCTGAGTTTGGCTCGGACAAGGACTTCCAGCTGCAGCAAGCCCTGCATAAATTGAAGGGCGAGCCCGTACAGGTGAGCAAGACCAAGATCGAGCGCCCTGAAGAAAAGAAGGACGGCGAGAAGAGCGAATCGGACAAGCCGGGCAAGCCCGATGCCAAGAAGGAAGACGGCAAGCCCAAGCAGTAAGCCATAGGCGCAATGCGCCTGCGACAATAAACCTCAAAAATGCCAACCGGGCCGGAAGCAGACACCCTGCTCCGGCCTTTGTTTTTACCGACAATAGCAGTCTATGAACGACGATCAACTGCTGCGCTATTCCCGCCACATCATGCTGGACGACATCGGCATTGAGGGACAGGAGAAATTTCTGGCTGCCCATGCCGTGATCGTGGGAGCTGGCGGCCTGGGCAGCCCCGCGGCACTCTACCTGGCATCCGCTGGCGTGGGCACCATCACCCTGATCGACGATGACAGCGTGGACCTGACCAACCTGCAGCGCCAGATCGCCCATACGACGGCGCGCGTCGGCCAGTCCAAGGTGGCATCCTGCGCCACGGCGCTGAAAGAAATCAATCCCGGCATCACCGTGCACTCGGTGGCAGAGCGCGTGGATGCACAAACACTCGCGCAGCATATCGGCCATGCCACCGTGGTACTGGACTGCACCGACAACTACCGGACGCGCCAGGCCATCAACAAAGCGTGTGTGATCCACGGCAAACCGCTGGTGAGCGGCGCCGCCATTCGCTTCGATGGGCAGATCAGCGTATTTGACCGGCGCCAGGCCCATGCCGCCTGCTATGCGTGCGTCTTCTCGCCAGAGGAGCAATTCGAGGAAATCAGCTGCTCCACCATGGGCGTCTTCTCGCCGCTGGTCGGCATCATTGGCACCATGCAGGCTGCTGAGGCACTCAAGGTGATCGCAGATATTGGCACCACACTCGACGGCCGCCTGATGATGCTGGATGCAAGGCATATGGAATGGAACACCATGCATATACGTGCCAATCCCCATTGCCCCGTATGCCAGGGGCAACATCACAGTGCCGGATAAACCCGCATGCTGGCGGCGCCGCAAGCCTCGCCAGCCCCCATCAAAGCCAATACCAGACTGGCATTTGTAGAAGTTGTCCTACTCGGACCTTCCCTGCACACCGATGGAAAACGCCTATGGGCTTGGTATCATTGTTACAGCACGTCACAAACCTGTGTCTCAGAACAATGCCACGCCGATTGAGAACCTATTTAGTAGAAGACAACAAGACGATCCGCGAGAACCTGATCGCCACTTTGGAGGATTTGGCGGATGTGGAGACGGTAGGCCACGCCAGCACCGAGTCCGCTGCGGCGTCCTGGCTGCAAGACAATACCGCCGATTGGGATCTTGCCATTGTCGATATCTTTCTGCAGGAAGGCAGCGGTCTGGGTGTGCTGGAAAAACTGCGCAAACGCAAGCCCGCGCAGCATCTCGTGGTGCTGAGCAATTACGCCACGCCCAATATGCGTGATCGTTGCACACAGCTCGGGGCAAACCGGGTGTTCGACAAATCACAGGACATTGATGCGCTCATCGACTACTGCATGGAGTGCTCTTCCTCCATACGCTGACGAAGCACTCTCCTCCATAAAAAAATGCGGCACCGCCGCATTTTTTTATGGCAAGCACGCTTGCAGCTCAGTCGATCAAACCATTCTTGAGCGCGTAATAGGTCAGGTCGCTGTTGGACGACAGGCCCATCTTCTCCATCAGGCGCGTGCGGTAGGTGCTCACCGTCTTGACACTCAGCGAGAGCTGATCGGCGATATTGCCTGCCGTCTCGCCCCGCGCCAGCTTCAGGAACACCTGGAATTCGCGCTCCGACAATTGCTCGTGCGGCGGTACATCATCCTTGCGATGCAACTGCTGCGCCAGCAAATCTGCCACCGCCGGCGTCAGGTAACGTTTGCCCAGGGAAATGGTGCGTATGGCTTCGACGATCTCCGAAGGATCGCACTCCTTGTTCAGGTAGCCGCTTGCGCCTTGCCGGATCAGATTGATCGCGTAATGCGCCTCGGGGTAGCCGCTCAGTATCAGAATGCCCATGTCTGGCGCCTTGGCGCGCAGCATGGCCAGGGCGTCGATGCCGCTTTGTCCGGGCATCGACAGATCCATAATCAGCACGTCGATTTCTTCGTTGCGAACCAGATCGATGGCTTCACGTCCGTTAGCGGCCTCGCCCACCACACGCAGATCCACATGCTCGGCCAGAAACTGCTTGAGGCCCGAACGGACAATGGCGTGGTCATCAACGATTCCTACTTTGATCATAAGCCTCCTTGCGTTGCGCACAGCAACAGGTATTACGAATCGCTGCCATGCATACACAGCATAGCAATTGCTCTATTATGAATAGCATAAACGCAAACTCAAAAGAAAAGGATGCTTCATGCGTTGGTCGCGCTTGCGCAAATGGGCCATCAGTCTGCCCGCCGCCTTCCTGGCGGCATTGGTTCTGATCAGCATTAATGAAGTCGGCTACTACCGCTCCAATGATTCGCTGCAGAACCTCAGCATCACCTTCCAGACCCGCACCACGCTTGACAAGCTGATGCAGCAGATGGCGGATGCAGAGACCAGTGTGCGCGGCTATCTGCTAACCGGAGAGGACCGCTACCTCGACACTTACCACCAGGCGTCCACCAATGTGGACAATGCGGTCGATGAACTGCGCGCCATTTACAGCCTGTTTCCAGAAGACCTGCAGATCTCGTCGCTGCTTGGCCGGGAAGTTGCCAAGCGCATCAACGAAATGGACCTGAGCGTGCAATTGCGCAAAGGGGGCTTTGACAGCGCCTGGCGCCACCTCATCAATAGCCCGGACGGCAAGGCGTCGATGGAGCGGGTGCGCAGCCTGGGGGCCGAATTGGTGACCCACAGCAATGAACGCCGGGCGCACAACGAGGCAGAGATTGTGCGCTCGCTCGCCTTGTCCCGCATCGGGATCGCGGTCGTCAGTGTCATCGGCCTGATTGCGTTCTATCTGTACCTGCGCCAATCCAATCGACTGACTGACCTGATGCTGCGCGAACAGAAAATGCTGCAGGACGAGCGCGACCAGCTGGAAAAGCAGGTGCGCCAGCGTACTGCGTCGCTGACGGAGCTGGCCACGCACCTGCAACAGGTGCGTGAGGACGAGCGCGCCCACCTGGCGCGCGAGCTGCATGACGAACTGGGCGCGTTGCTGACCGCCGCCAAGCTCGATGTCGCGCGGCTCAAATCCAAGATCGACATGTCAATGCCCGATGTGCAGGAGCGCATACAACATCTGATTGAAACACTCAACAGCGGCATTGCGCTCAAGCGCCGCATCATCGAAAACCTGCGGCCCTCCTCGCTTTCGAATCTAGGACTGACACCGTCCCTGGAAATCCTGGGCAAGGAATTTTCAGACAGCAGCAATATCGCAGTGGAGCTTGATCTGGAAACCATCCATGCTCCCGAAGCCACGCAGTTGACCATCTACCGACTGGTTCAGGAATCCCTCACCAACATTGGCAAATATGCCAAGGCCACACAGGTGCAGGTACACCTGCAGAACCATCCCACCCACATTGCCATTCAGGTGCATGACAACGGCGTGGGCTTCGATCCGCTCTCCATCAACCCATCGTCGCATGGGCTTGCGGGCATGCGGCATCGGGTCGAAGCCCTGGGCGGCAGGCTCAACATCCGTTCTACCCCCAACCGAGGAACTCTGGTGGAAGCAGTGTTGCCCCAATCTGGCAGCGCCGCCAGTGCGCAGACCAAGGCGTTGCCGCCAAGCCTGTCATAAGCGCGCTGGTGTGCTCTCAAAGGCGCAGACGGCATTGCCCTATGCTTCTCTGCCCTCAACCGAGAGCCGCCACCCAGGCAAAGGCGCCGCCTCAAATCAGAAACTGCAAGATTCTTCCTACACCCTAACCCCGCCATGACCGGCACCGGACCTCGCAGCACGTTTGCACAATCAATCCATCGCTCTTTTGTATCGAAATAGCGCAAATAAAAAAGGAGAAAACAATGCTGCATTACGCTGTTGTATTCCTGGTGATCGCACTGATTGCTGCCGTATTTGGCTTTGGCGGCATTGCCGCTGGCGCAGTGGGTATCGCCAAGATCCTGTTCTTCGTTTTCATCGTCCTCGCGGTGATCTCGTTCCTGACAGGCTTGTTAAAAAAGTAGGTATGGGCAGTGCTTGAAGGCGGGGTCACCTCCGGATACATTTGAGTTGCTGCCGCAGGTCAACGTACACTGCACCATCACCATTGAACACGAAGAAAGGGGCTTACATGAATACTGAGAAAATTGCACAGGAAGCCGTAGACAAAGCGCAAGACGTTGCCAAGGACGTCTTGGACGGTGCAGAAAATGCGGTGCATTCCACCCGCAAGGCAGTTCACTCTGCGGCACACAAGGCAGAACGCGCGATTGACGAGTTCGGCAACGAAAAGCGCCACTCGATCGACAACATCGCATCTCGCGCCCAGCATTTCGCAGAACGCGGTATCCGCCACGCGGCAGACACCTCGCACCGTGCCCGTGAACAGTTCTACCGTGCACAGGAACGCGCCAACGAATACGTCTCGGATCAGCCTGGCAAGTCGATGGCCATCGCCATGGCTGCAGGCGCTGCGCTGGCTACCCTGGTCATCATGGCCACACGCCGCCGCGACTGAAATCTGATCCGCGTTACCGAGTTATCTGTCGGCACTGAATTACAAAGGGTGCACATGCCGATTGATTGTCAAAGCACCTTATCTAACCGAGGAAATCGTATGAATCTGTCCCGTGCTATCGCTATCGCCGCTCTGGCTGGTGCAACCGTGGTCATGGCTACTGGCTGCTCCGTGGCCCGCAAGCAGGAAACCGTGGGTGAGTACATCGACGGTTCCGCAGTGACCACCGCCGTGAAGGCCAAGCTGGCCAATGACGCCACCACCTCGGCCGCCAGCATCAATGTCAAGACCATCGACGGCGGCATCGTGCAACTGTCCGGTTTTGCCAAGTCGCAAGCTGAAAAGGACCGCGCAGGTGAACTGGCCCGCTCTGTCAAGGGCGTGACCGAAGTGCGCAACAGCCTGATCGTCAAGCAATAAGCGGTCTTCACATTCCAAAGACAGGCCTTCGGGCCTGTTTTTTATTGTGGTGTGTCTAGGCCCGGTGCTGCACGGTGCTCGACTTATAACGCCATAGCCCCCACTATTCTCAGCCCTTGGTGCTGTCTGCCAACTCGGTTAAGCTCCTGCCATGCGCATGTTCCATTGCGACCAATGCGGTCACCTCGTGTTTTTTGAAAGCGTGCAGTGCGTGCATTGCGGCGCAGAGTTGGCCTATCTGCCCGACAGCGACACCGTTGCCGCCTTGCAGGTCGATCCGGCGGCTGACGCGGAGAAGGGCCACTACCAACGCTACCGCCCCCCCCATGAGCACGGCACCGGCCTGAATGCAAAATCTGACGCTCCGCAGCACTACCGCATGTGCGCCAACCGCGTGCAGCACCAGATTTGCAATTTTGCGATTCCCGCGGAGGACCCCCATCGGGTGTGCAGCGCCTGCAGGCAGACCCTGGTGCTGCCCGATCTGTCG
The DNA here is from genome assembly GCF_014207855.1 of Comamonas odontotermitis. GTDB lineage: Bacteria > Pseudomonadota > Gammaproteobacteria > Burkholderiales > Burkholderiaceae_C > Comamonas > Comamonas odontotermitis_A. The sequence goes on from NZ_JACHKZ010000006.1 coordinate 128,404, forward strand.
GTAGAGGGCAATACCTTGCGCTGGCGGAAACTGGAAGCAGCCAAGCGCCAGCTGTACTACACACTGGCTCGCCTGGGTCTGCATCCGCAGGAACCTGGCTGGTCGCCGCATTACCAATTCCTGGCCGATGTGCCGGGCTCACCCGTCATCACGGGCCATGCCAGCGGCCTGATTACCATCAATATTGCCGAAGCAGACGATGACGAGCGCGTACGCCGCAGGGTGGCCTTGCACGAGCCCTACCGCACCCTGCTTGGCCATCTGCGACATGAATCCGGACATTTCTTCTGGGACAAACTGGTGCGCGATGGTGGCGAGCTGGAAAGCTTTCGCCAGCTGTTTGGCGACGAGCGGCAGGACTACCAACAGGCGCTGCAAAGCTACTACGCCAACCCGCCAAACTATGCGCAATGGAGCCCGAACTTCGTCAGCGCCTATGCCAGCGCCCACCCGTGGGAAGATTGGGCAGAATCCTGGGCGCACTACCTCCACCTGGTCGATCTGCTGGAAACCGCAGCCAGCTACAACACCCGGCTGTGCGTGCCCGAAACCGCCGCGCCCCCTGCCGTACAGGTGGAAGACCCATTTTCGCAACCACCGCCCTCGTTTGAAGCCATGGTAGCGCAGTGGGTGCCGGTGACCTTGCTGCTGAACAGCCTCAATCGCAGTCTGGGCCAGCTGGATGCATACCCCTTCGCGCTCTCCGGGGGAGCGCTGCACAAACTGCGCTATGTGCATGCGCTGGTGCACCGCCCGCACCCGCTCCATGCCCAGGGCGCTGGCCTGCTGTCACCCGCCACCCCTCCGCTACAGGCGCCATGAACAAACCCGACCTCGTTCTGATTCCGGGGCTGGGCTGCGATGAACGGCTGTGGCTATCCGTCGCACAACATTTGCCGCGCGGCATGCAGATCACCACGAGCCAGCCCCACATGCACCCGGCAGACCACAGCATTGAAACGATGGCCACCCGACTGCTGGCAAGCCACCCGGGGCAGTTGGTGCTGTGTGGCGCCTCCATGGGTGGCATCATCGCCATGGAAGCATTGCGCCAGGCGCCAGACCGCATTGCAGGCCTGGTGTTGTGTGGCACCAATGCGCGGCCCGAGAGCGAAGAGATGCGCGCGCTGCGCGAAAGCGCCATCGAGATGTTCGAGGCCGGAGATTTTGAAGATTTGATCCGCGCCAATGTGTCCATGGCCTTCCACCCGGACAGCGCCGCCAACCCAGACCTGGTACGCGCCTATCTGGACATGGTGCTCGGCGCTGGTGGCGCACAACTGGCACGCCAGAACCGCGCCATCACTGCGCGCCCTGATGCACGCCTGCACCTGCCGCAATGCACCTGCCCGGTGTTGGTAGTGTGTGGCGACAGCGACCAGCTGACACCCCCCGAATGCGCGCAGGAAATTGCTGATCTGATACCGCACGCCCAGTTGCAGTGGGTCAGCCGCTGCGGCCACATGTTGACCATGGAGCGTCCGCAGGCCGTGGGTGCAAACATCAGCCACTGGCTGGCACAGCAGTATGGGTTGGGAAAAACCAATGAATAAGGTTTTTCGCGCAGCCCCTAAGCGTCAAATGCTATTTAATAAATAGCAAAATATCGATCAACGCGGTTCCTGCTCTTCTGCCTTGCGTTGCGCTACTTTGCGCAGCAGCTGGTCAGCCACGTAGGGCGAGACGAATTTGTCCACTTCGCCGCTGAGCAATGCAATCTCGCGCACAAAAGTGCTGCTGATGAACTGGTAGCGTGTGCTTGGCGTCAAAAATACCGCTTCCACATCGGGCATCAGGGAGCGGTTCATGCCTGCCAGCTGGAACTCGTAGTCGAAGTCCGTCACGGCGCGCAGGCCGCGCACAATGGCATTGCCGCCGTTGGCCACCACGAAATCGCGCAGCAGACCCGAATAGCTGGCCACCTGCACGCTGGGATAGTGCTTGACCGCCTCGCGCGCCATCTCCAGCCGCTCCTTGAGGGTGAACATGGTCTTCTTGTGATGGCCTTCGGCCACCGCCACGATCACGTTGCCGAACAATTGGTAGGCGCGGCGCACCACATCTTCGTGGCCCAAGGTCATAGGGTCAAAAGTGCCGGGGTAGATGGCCAGGGTCATGCTTGTCTCCTGCTGTCACTGCAAAGCTGCATCGTGCAAAGGAACCTCTGCAAAACTCCCTGCCGTGGTCTGAACGCGGTCTCGCGCGATTCACATCCATTCCATGCAGCGGGGAGCTCTGCAAAGACTATCTAGCCGATGTACATTGCAGCGCAGCATAAACGATTTTGGCTTTCGCTCAAGTTCTACGCGGCAAAGCTGTCACGCAGGCGAATGCCACTACGCAGGCTGCTGGTTGCGCTTGCGCAGCAAGTGAGCATGCACTGCGCCTGCTTTCATACTGCGCTGCAGCATGAAGCCCAGCGGAGCAAGGCGCTCATCGCTCCAGGCTTCGGGGGCCTCCAGGTACACGAAACCTTCCTCGGCCAGTGCCTGGTGCGCAGCCTTGAGCGCAGGTTCAAACAGGGCACCCGAGAACGGCGGATCGAGAAAAATCACGTCCCAGCGACCGCTGCCCGATTGCAGCGCAGCGAGCGCATCGCCGCGCGATACTTCAACCGTGCTGGCCCCCAGCTTCTGTACCAGTTGCTTGAGCTGCGCTGCCAGTTGCTGGTCGGATTCGACCATGCGCACCTGCGCCGCGCCGCGTGATGCGGCCTCCAGCCCCAGCGCGCCTGTGCCAGCAAAGGCGTCCAGGCAGCGCCAGCCCGCCAGATCCTGCCCCAGCCAGTTGAAGAGCGTCTCGCGCACGCGATCGGGCGTGGGGCGCAGGTCAGGCTTGGTCAGCACGGCCAGCTTGGTGCGGCGCCACTGGCCTCCGATGATGCGGATCTCACCTGCGGCCGATGCAGCCACACGCGCCGAGCGGCTTGCGCCTGGGGCTTTGCTGCCGGGCGCTGCGGTGGCGGGGGCAGGCTGGCTGGCCAAAGCCTGCAGCGCACGCAGGCTGCGCTCATCCTTGATGGTGCTGCGCCCCATTACTGCTTGGCTCCTGGCTGCGTACCCGCCGCAGCGGCTTCTGCCTTGGCGTCGGTCTTGGCACCGGCTTTGGCACCCAGCACCACGGTCACTTCCTTGTCGGGTTGCACCATGCGCGCCATCGCCTTACGCACATCTTCCTTGCTCAGAGCTTCCACACGGTCGGTCCAGTGGTCCAGGTAATCGAGCGGCAGCCCGTTCCAGGCGATGTTGGTGACGTTGCCCAGCAGCTTGGCATTGCTGTCCACGCGCAGCGCAAAGCCGCCGATGAGGTTGTCCTTGGCGTCGCGCAGCTCCTTGTCGGTAGGCCCCTCGGCAATGTAGGTGGCCAGCACCTCGCGCGTCACCTTCAGCGCCTGGGCAGCCTGGTCGGGCCGGGTTTGCAGACCGATCTGGAAAGCACCCGCATCCAGCCCGGGGTTGAAGGTGGAATACACACCATAGACCAGGCCACGCTTTTCGCGCACCTCTTCCATCAGGCGCGATGCAAAACCGCCGCCGCCCAGAATCTGGTTGCCCAGCATCACGGCGAGAAAATCGGGGTCTGCGCGGCGGATGCCGGGCTGCCCGATGAGCACCTGCGCCTGGGCCGAATCGAATGCGATCTGGATCTCTTCCGCCTTGGCCAGCGGCTGCACAGCGGGAACCGCAGGCGGCGGCGCGCACTGCGCCCGGGGCGTTGCAGGCATCTTGGCCAGCAGGCGCTTGACGAGCGCATCGGCCTGCGCCTTGTCAAGCGCGCCCACCATGGTCACCTTGGCGCGGCAGGCATCCACCGAGCGGGCCAGGTACTGGCGCATGGCAGCAGGGTCGATCTGGGTGAGGGAGGTTTCCGTTGCGCGCTGGCCGTAAGGGTGCGAGCCAAATACGGCCTTGCCGAAGGCGCGCGCCGCCACCACGGGTGGGCGTGTGTTGCCTTCCTTGATCGATGCGTTCCAGCGTTCGCGCTCGCGCTGCCAGACGGTATCGTCATAGCTGGGCTGGGCCATCTGGCGTGCTGCCAGGTCGGCCGCCTTGCCCAGCAGGCTGGAGTCGGTCAGCGAGCGCAGCGAAAAGCTCAGCGCATCGTTGCTGGCTGCGGCCTCGAACGTAGCGCCCAGGTCTGCCCAGGCTTCGCCCACGGCGTTTTCGTCCAGTGCAGGCTGGGCGCCATTCGCCTTCACGCCCTTGGCTGCCATCATCGCGGCCGCGCTGGCCAGGCCCGCCTGGGCGGCTGGGTCGCGGCGGCTGCCCGCGTCAAAATTGATCTGCACATCCACCATCGGGATCGTCGGGCTGTTCACCAGCCACACCTGGGCGCCGCTGTCCTGCGTCCAGTGCTCAATGGGCAGCAGCGCCCAGGCGGAGTGCGAAGCCAGCAGCGCAACAGCGCCGCCGATCAGAGTTTTGCAAGAAGCTTTGTGCATGGGTTTCTCACCTGCCAGAGCCGTGTTGCCAGAGCATGCACGGCAAAATATCATTGCTTTGAGCCTGAGGCGCGCAACTGGTGCGCGCCTCACGCTATCAATTCCGTAGTCACTGCGCGAGCTGCGATCTGCGAGGCTTCTCCTGTGGAAAAGCACCGTGCACAACCCCAGCTTGCGCAAGCCATGTTCCTTCGATCCCGGTCAGTGCACCGCGCCATCCTTGCCTTGCCCGGCGCTGCGCTTCTGGGCAGCGCGGTCGGCATCGGTCAAGGGCTGGGGCAGCAAGGTGGCCACGGTCATCTGGTCGTCGCCAAAGTAGCGCGCCGCCACATCCTGCACCTGCGCAGGGGTCACCGTCTTGAGCAGGGCGAGCAGGCGGTCGTTGGTGTCAAGCGGCAGGCCCAGCACCCAGTTCGAGCCCAGGTCATTGGCCTGACCGAATACCGAGTCGCGCTCATACACGGTCGATGCCTGCCATTGCGTGCGCACACGTGCCAGCTCGGCCTCGCTCACGCCTTCCTTGGCCACGCGCGCCACTTCAGCGCGCAGTGCATCTTCCACCTCCTTGGCGGTCTTACCCTGCGATGGCACACCGCCCAGCATGAAGGTGGACGGCCCACGCGCCACCACGCTTGCGCCGCTGAAGGCCGCATCGGCCACACGCGCCGGGCCTTGCGTCAGGCGGCGGTCGAGGCGCGCGCCGTCGTAACCGCTCAGCACCGACGACAGCATCAGCAGCGCCATCGCGTCCTTGTCGCTTGCCTGGGGCGCGACGATGTTGCGCAGATCGGGCACCTTGAAGCTCATCAGCACATAGGCCTGCTCGGCGGGCGCCTTGAAATCAACCCGGCGCATGCCTTTTTGCAGTGGCTCGGGGCGGGGCTTGCGCTCTGGCAGCGCCTGCTTGGGGATGCTGCCGTAGTACCTTTCGGCCAACTGGCGCACTTTCTCCACATCCACGTCGCCTGCGATCACGACGGCGGCGTTCTCCGGCACATACCAGGCCTTGTGGAAATCACGCGCATCATCGGGCTGCATCGAATCGAGATCACCCATCCAACCCACCACGGGGCGGTGGTAGGGCGATGCCTGCCAGGTAGCGGCGTTGAGCTGCTCCATCAGGCTGGAGCGCGGATTGTCATCGGTGCGCATGCGGCGCTCTTCCTTGATGACTTCGATCTCTTTCTTGAATTCGCTGTCAGGCCACTGGTTATGGGCAAACCGGTCGGATTCGAGGCGCATCACGTCTTCGAGCTTGCCGGCCGGAATCTGCTGGTAGTAACCGGTGTAGTCGCGGTTGGTGAAGGCATTTTCCTGCCCGCCCAGCGCGGCCACCTTGCGCGAGAAATCTCCCGGCGGCACTGTGGGCGTGCCCTTGAACATCATGTGCTCCAGCACGTGGGCGAGACCCGAGCGGCCATCCACCTCGTCCATGCTGCCCACGCGCACCCAGACCATGTGCACGGCCGTCGGCGCGCGCTTGTCCGGCTGCACGATCAGCGTCATGCCGTTGGAGAGGGTGAACTGCTGCGCACCGGCAGCGTTCTGGGTGATCACAGGCGCCGGAGGCGGCGAAGTTGCCAGCGCGAGCGATGCCCCGCTGCCCAAGGAGGCCATCAAGGCCAGCAAAGTGAAGGAACGTTTCATAGAATAGGCTGATTCTACGTAGCCCACAATGTTCAGTTTTTTCAAGAAAAAATCTCCTGCTGCCGACGCAGCACCTGCCACAGCGGACACAGCGCCTGTTGCCGAGCCTACCCCGGCCCCCGCGCCTGCACCTGCGGCCCTGCCAGTATCCACCCCCGCTGCCGAACCCGCCAAGCCCGGCTGGCTGCGCAGTGCACTGGGCAGGGGCGGCAAGGCTGAGGCGCCCACTGCCTTAGAGCAAAATACGCCATCAGCACCCGCCCAGCAAGCTCCAATAGCTCCTATCACTATAGCACCCGAACCCGCAAGCGACCGCGGCAGCTGGATGACCCGGCTCAAAAGCGGCCTGCGCAAGACGGGTTCGAGCATTGCCACCGTCTTTACCGGCACCAAGATAGACGAGCAGCTGTACGAGGAGCTGGAAGAGGCCTTGCTGATGGCCGATACCGGTGTCAAAGCCACGCAGCACCTGCTGGACGATCTGAAACAGCGCGTCAAGGACAGCAAGACCACCGACCCCGCCGCCGTCAAGGGCCTGCTGGCCGATGCACTGGCCGACTTGCTGGCGCCGCTGGAAAAGCCGCTGGTCATTGGCGAGCACAGCCCCACCGTCATCATGGTGGCGGGCGTCAATGGCGCGGGCAAGACCACATCGATCGGCAAACTGACCAAGCACCTGGCCGATGCGGGCCAGAGCGTGCTGCTGGCGGCGGCCGACACCTTTCGCGCCGCTGCGCGTGAGCAATTGGGCGTCTGGGCCACCCGCAACACGGTCGAAATCATCAGCCAGGAAGGCGGCGACCCGGCAGCCGTCAGCTTTGACGCGGTGACCGCCGGCAAGGCCCGCAACAAGGATGTGGTGCTGGTAGACACCGCAGGCCGCCTGCCCACGCAGCTGCACCTGATGGAAGAGCTCAAGAAGATCAAGCGCGTGGTAACCAAGGCCGACGGCACGGCGCCGCACGAGGTGCTGCTGGTGATCGACGGCAATACCGGCCAGAACGCGCTCAACCAGGTACGGGCGTTTGACGATGCCCTGCAACTGACAGGCCTGATCGTGACCAAGCTCGACGGCACCGCCAAGGGCGGCGTGCTGGCGGCCATTGCGCAGGAACGCCCCATCCCCGTGTACTTCATCGGCGTGGGCGAGAAGGTCGAAGACCTGGAGACTTTCAGCGCCAAGGAATTTGCCCAGGCCCTGCTGACCTGAACACACGGCAGACACCACCCCGTCCAAGCCCCGCACTTCAACTGCGGGGCTTTTTATTTACCGCGTGCAAGTCGCAACTGGTGCCGGTGCCCAAACCCAAGCCCAAGCCCAAGCCCAAGCGCTGCTTGCGAATGTACCGAGGGTGATCCTCGCAGAACTGCATGGTTGGAGTACTGGGTGTCATTGTAATTTCATGCAAATTTGCTATTTTTTGCACTTTCTTGGCAAACGCCAATCTGTTCCAAAAAACGATGCCTGCGGGCAGGAGGATGCATGAAATCAAGATGGCAATTACTGTGTACCGGGGGGCTCTGGGCCATTGCCAGCCTCGGCGGCGCGCAGGCAGCGGCTGTGCTGACCCAGAACTTCGATGCGGCAGCTGTCGACAACACGGTCGGCTCCACCCCACCCGCAGGCTGGACGGCACGTACCTACTACAGCGATGGATCGGAAGGCCCGGTGGAGGTGACCACCGGCTCGGCCACCTGGCTGGGCTGGAAATTTCTGAACAAAAGCACCTGGGTTGCCCAGAAAACCACCAACGCCACCACCAAACGCGGTGATTTCGGTTTGGGATCGAATGGCATTGCGCTGATCGAATCCGACGGCTTGCGGGCTGCCAAGGTCTACAGCGCGACGCTGGAAACCCCTGCCGTCAACGTGGCCGCTGGCAAAAAGTACCAGCTGAGCTTCAACACCCACTACCGCCAGGGCCAGGCGCCGCAGACCGCCGACGTGATCGTGAGCTTCGACAAGGGCAGCGCCCAGACTTTTGCCCTGACCTCCGATACGCTGAACCAAGCCTTCCAAAAAACGCTGACCGTGCCTGCCGATGCGACCACCGCAAAGATCAGCTGGAACTACCGCAGCACCGCCAACAACTGGTACTGGGCCGTGGACGATGTGCTGCTGGACGAAGACACCAGCGCACCCCCCGCGCCTTTCGACCCCGCCAAGCTGCCCGATACCACCGCCAAGCCCACGCTGAGTGTTGGCCCCACCCTGCAGAACCCCGGCCCAGACCACATGGCAGTGATGCTGGAGACCACCGAACCCGCCCCCACCGTCTGGCTGCGAAGGGCTGGCAGCACAGGCCCATACACACTGGTGCCAGCCGTCAATCCGGTCGGCGATTTTGCCGACAACAGCATCTTTTTTGCCGACCTGAAGGGCCTGCAATCGAACACGCTGTATGAATATGCCGTAGTGACCGGCACCAGCGCGGCGCCCAGATTGGCTGGCCCTTTCCAGTTCAAGACCTGGCCCAAGGAAGGCGATGGCGTCACCAGCGCCAAGTTTGCCGTCGTCTCCGACACCCAAGACGGCCTGGCCAACCGCTTCAAGAACATCACCCAGAGCGTGATCAACAACGACTGCGCAGGCGTTGCCGCGCAATGCGCCCAGACCGTGGCAGGCTTCATGGTGCCGGGCGATCTGGTCAATTCGGGTGGAACCCGCAGCCACTGGGCCAGCCAGTTCTTCGGCCCGCTCAGCGCCATCTCCGCCTATGTGCCGCTGATTCCCGCACCCGGCAACCACGAGTATTTTGCCAACGAGCAGGCCAGCGAAGGCGCCGAGAAAAACTGGGCCAAGACCTACCGCAAGTACTTCAACCGCATGCCAGCCAACGGCTCGGCCAAGCACCCGCTGCACTGGTATTCGCTCGACTACCTGGGCATGCGCATCGTGGGCAGCGACTTCAACCCCGCATCGGCCATGCACAACACCGGCGGCTGGAGCAGCTATGACAACGGCCGCGGCCTGTTCCGCGCCGATTACATGCGCGAGCACCTGGACTGGTTCACCGGCCTGATGCAGCAGACCCGCCAGGACAGGAAGCCCTACATGGTGCTGCTCAACCACCACCCCTGCCTCAGCGAGAAATGGCGCCAGGGCGAGGTCATGGCGGCCTGCGATTTCATCTCGCAGATGGAAGACTATGGCCGCAGCACCGGCGCCATCACCGTCAACCTCAACGGCCACGTGCATTTTTATGAACGCGGCAACTCGATGGACAGCCGCCACCTGTGGCTGAACGTGGCGTCGGGCAGCGGTAACCTGGAAAGCGCCAGGCAGGACGACGACAGCGACCTTGATGTCATCGCCAACACCAAGCTCACATTCGGCTACGGCACGCTCGAAGCACGCTTTGGCGGCGCAGCGCCAGAGCTGGCCTGGAAGCGCTACGACCTGGGTGCCTCGGCCACCAGCACCACCCCCGACGACGCCATCTCCATCACCAGCGAAAAATGGGCCGTGACGCCGCAACTGGCGCAAGCCAGGCTGGGCAAGGTCGATCCGGCATCGGTCCAGCTGTCCTACAACGCCGCAGGCATTCCAGGTGTGTACGAAGCCCAATGGCAGCTGTCCAAGGACGCGCAGTTTGGCAAGGCGCAGCCGGTCTACGACGTGTGGGGCAACGACACGCGCCGCGAAAACTGGAGCTATATCAACGGTGTGCGCACCAACACCCAGAACGGCGTGGACATCTCGACCCTGGCCCTGGGCCAGTTGCTGGCCAACCCCAAGCGCGTGTACCCGAACGTGGGCGCTGCCACCCCGCGCGCCAAGGTCATGACGGCCGTGGTTGCCGGCGGCAATAGCCTGCTCGACCGCTGGAGCTGTGCCTACAAATGGGACGACAACGGCGACAACGGGCCGGATCGCCAAGGCGGCCGCCAATGTTTTGCCCGCCTGTTGCAAGGCGATGGCAGCAAAGGTTCGGCCTTCGACCCCTTTGGAGGCCAAGCCCCAGAGGTGCTGAAGCTGGGCACCGACGAGCGCTGGTACTGGCGCGTTCGTGTGCGCGATGAACACCTGAACTGGTCAGACTGGAGCGCTGCCGGGTCGTTCGAGCTTGGCAACCCCGCACCGGAGCCCGAGCCGCCGGTCAAGGACCTGATCAACGTGCAGCTCCCCGGCTCCGCAGGTGGCCAGCCCGCCATCGGTCTGCAAGTACAGGCTCCCGCCACCTGCCAGAGCACCCAGTCCAGCGCCGCCGCCGTACCCGCAGGCCTGCTGCCCCGCAACCTCCAGGCGGCCACCGGCCTGGTGTCCTTTGCCATTGCTGACTGCAACCAGCAGGGCTTCAGCGCCCAGGTCAAGCTCACCCTGCCCAAGGACCTGCCTGCCAACAGCCGCGTGATGAAGGTCAGCACTGGCGCAGACGGAAAGCTGGTAGCCACCGACATCACGGGCCAGGCGAGCATCGCAGGCAATGCCGTGAGCTACACCATCACCGACGGTGGCGCGCTGGATGAGGATGGCAAGACCAACGGCGCGATCCTCGATCCGGTACTGGTGGCCACCCCTGCCGCTGTCGATCCTGATCCGAACCCCGGAGCGGGCCAGCCCACGCCCGTACCAGTAGGCAACCCAGTGGCTCTGCTGCTGGCATCTGCCCTGCTGGCAGGTGCTGCAGGATGGCGCCAGCGCCGCAAGCGCTGACAGGTGAACGCAGCCTGCGCCCCTGTGCGGGCTGCCACCTTCTGCCCCTGCTATCGTGGCCCTGATGGGGCCACGTTTTTTTGCAATCACAATGGCGCACAATCAGCGCCAGCTGCCATCTCCAAGGATCGTTCCCCATGCTGCAAGAAGACAGGTTTGCCAGAATCCAATCGCTGCTGAGCGCTGCAGGTCGGCTGAGTACCGAACACTTGATTCAGGACATGCAGGTATCGCGTGAAACTGTCCGGCAGGATCTGCTCGCACTGGAATCTATGGGCCTGGTGCGGCGGGTGCATGGCGGCGTAGCCGGTGTCACCCAGCAGGAGCCCCCCTTTGTGCAACGCCAGGCCATGCGCGTGGCCGAAAAACGCGCCATTGCCAAGGCAGCCGTCAAGCGGCTGCAGCCCGGGCAGATGGTGTTCATCGACGCAGGCACCACCACGGCCATCCTGGCCGAAGAGCTGAGCCTGCTCTCTCACCTGGTAGTGGTTACCAATTCGATCACCGTGGCGCTCAAGCTGGCGCCATCCGAGCCCAATGGCGGGCATGGCAAGGGCAGACGGGTAATTCTGCTGGGCGGCGACACCAACCCGGAAATCCCCAGCACCTATGGTGAAGTCACCCTCAACGAGATACGGCGCTACCGTGCGGATGTGGCCATGGTCTCTCCGGTAGGCATCAGTGCGGAGGATGGCGTTACCTTTGCCAACGAGCACGAAGCCAGCCTTGCCACTGCCATGGTCGCCCAGTCATCCTCCTTCTGCGTGCTGGCCGACGACAGCAAGATCGGCGTGCGTGGGCGCTATGCCGTAGCCGCCACGCCCGAAACGCAAACCCTGCTAACCAATACATCGACACCCAATGCTGCGGCCTTGGCTGCCTTGCGGGCGCAGGGCGTGCAGGTGGTGGAGGTATGAGCCCTTACACCTGCAGCGGCGCCGTCACCTCTGCCGCAACCCAGGCTGCATAGGCAGGGCTCGCTTGGCTGTCGCCCCACAGCCACTGCGGCAGCTGGTAGGGGTGCAGGGGTTTGAGCAGCTTTTGCAGCGCCAGCTGCTGCGCCAAGGTGGTTTTCCAGGTGATGCGCCATTCGGCACTGTTCTGCAACTCACCGTTCCACCAGTAGTACGACTGGATCGCCTCCACCTGGGCGCACGCCGCCAGTCGAGCATGCACTCCAGCGGCTGCCAGTTGCCCAGCAGCGGCTTCGCTGTCCACAGTCGTACACAGCCAGGCAATGGTGGTGGGGTGAGGGTTTGAAATCTGCATGGCAGCAATGGTACAAGAAGCGATCAGACCTGATTGCTATCAATACAGGAGCTTGTGATGAATAATCCATCAGCTACAACGAACCTTTTATCGATATTTTTGCTATATGGGGCCACTGTGAGAATTTCCAGTTATTTTGCAGGCTAGGCCGGAACTTTCAAGCCACGCGCGCACTCCAACCTCCCATGCAAATACATCGCTTACTCCTCACCGGTCAGGCAACACACTGCCTGTGTAAGCCATAACCGACAGGCCAGGCCAGCCATAGGGCTACACATGGCAACGGCGCATGGTAAAGAACTATTAAGAACTCCTAAAACCATAGCTTTCTGCGCTTTATACACAAGCGTCAAGCTGATTTTTTCATCGAAATCAAAGGATGGTCAAATCCATCCTAGCGGCGGGAACTCCCACCAAATTCAGGGAATCTCACCGGTGTTACTATGCATCGCATAGACGAAAGGACTTCTAGCGTGACAACTCATACTGGAGCCGCCATCCCCTCTACCGCATTGGCTCCTGCAAACCCATGGTCGTTGGTACCACCCCTGGGTAATCTGGACGCATACATCTCTGCTGCCAACCGCATTCCCATGCTGACTGCAGAGGAAGAACTGAATTACGCCAAAAAGCTCAAGGCCACTGGCGATGTAGATGCCGCGGGCCGTCTGGTGCTGTCGCACCTGCGCCTCGTCGTATCCATTGCCCGCCAGTACATGGGTTACGGTCTGCCGCATGGCGATCTGATCCAGGAAGGCAACGTGGGCCTCATGAAAGCCGTCAAGCGCTTCGACCCCGATCAGGGCGTGCGCCTGGTGAGCTATGCCATGCACTGGATCAAGGCAGAGATCCACGAGTACATCCTGAAGAACTGGCGCATGGTCAAGGTGGCCACCACCAAGAGCCAGCGCAAGCTGTTCTTCAACCTGCGCTCGATGAAGCAAGGCTTCAAGGCCGACGCCGGCATGGAAGACGGTGTCATGCACCGCGAAACCCTGTCCGAGAGCGAGATCGACCAAATGGCCGAGCAGCTCAACGTCAAGCGTGAAGACGTGATCGAGATGGAAACCCGCCTGTCGGGTGGCGACGTGCTGCTGGACCCCAGCCCTTCGGACGATGGCGAACAGGCCTACGGCCCCATCGCCTACCTGGCCGACGCCTCGCATGAGCCCACCGCCATGCTCGAATCGCGCCAGCGCGATTACCTGGCCACCGATGGCATTCAGGAGGCTTTGGCCACCCTGGACGAGCGCAGCCGCCACATTGTGGAAGAGCGCTGGCTCAAGGTGAACGACGACGGCTCGGGAGGCATGACGCTGCACGACCTCGCTGCCGTCTACGGGGTGAGCGCAGAACGTATCCGCCAGATCGAATCGGCCGCCATGAAGAAAATGCGCAAGGCCCTGGCCGAATACGCATAAGCCACAGGCCACGGCGCACAAATGCGCTGCAATTGGCGATAATCGAAAGCGCACAAGCTGCAAGGCCTGTGCGCTTTTTTTGTGGCCTGTTGTGGATTCGGCGGACGTACAAACGCATAAACCTCCACCCCAGCAGTCCTGTTTGTCTATGGAGTTTTTGATGACATTCACCCTATCCCGCCGCAGTCTGCTGACGGCCGCTCTGGCTGCCAGCTGCATGGCCACCAGCGCCTTCGCTGCCGACAACTGGCCCAGCAAGCCCCTGCACCTGATCGTTGGCTTTCCGGCAGGCTCGTCGCCCGATTTGACGGCGCGCGCGCTGGCCGAGCCGCTGGAAAAAGCCCTGGGCCAGACCATCATTGTGGAAAACAAGGTGGGCGCTGGCGGCAATATTGCCGGCGAATACGTAGCCAAGGCCGACGACCACACCTTCAGCGTGATGATCAACGGCAACATGACCATTGCCAAGCTGCTGAACCCGGCCGTGCGCTACAACCCGCTGACCGACCTGCAGCCGGTCAGCCTGATCGGCGTAGCGCCGCTGGTGCTGGTGGCACCCGCTTCAGCCCCCGAAGGCAAGGCGTTCTTCGATGCCGCTGCCAAGGCTGGCAGCAAGTGGAGCTATGGCTCACCCGGCGTGGGCACGGTCGGCCATCTGGGCATGGAATTGCTCAAGAGCCGCTCCAAGCTCAAGCCCGAGCACATTCCCTACGCAGGCTACCCGCAGGTGTTCAACGGCATCCAGGGCGGCGACCTGCAACTGTCCATGCTTCCCCCGGCGCTTGCCATGGCACAAATCCAGGCAGGCAAACTGCGCGGTATCGGCGTAACATCTGCCGCCCGCAGCCCGCTCGCCCCAGGCCTGCCCAGCCTCAAGGAATTGGGCGTGAACAATTACGACCTGGAAATCTGGAACGCCGTGGCCGCACCCAAATCCATGGCCAAGGCCCATGTCGAAAGGCTGGCTGCTGCAGTGGGTGAGATCGTGCGAAGCCCAGAAATGCGTGCAAGGCTCGCCGCGCAGGGCTGGCAAGCCGTGGGCAGCTCACCCGAGGGGCTTACCAACCGCATCGATGCCGATGTGAAGGCCCTTGGCACTATCATCAAGGAACAGAACATCCGCGCACAATAAACGCCCATGACCGCAGCCCAAGTCTTTACCAACCTCAGCGCCTGGCAAGTGATAGCTTGGGGCTTGCTGTTTTTCACAGCCCTGTACCTGGCTGGCGGCTTTGGCATGACCGCCCTCACTCGCTTCTTGCAACGATATGGCATCGGCAAGGTGCTGGATACGCGACCGCTCAAACCCGATCAGCTGCAGCGCGAATGGCGCCAGTCCTTCCATTCGATCCTCATCTTCGGCCTGGGCATGATCGTGCCCTGGGGCTTTGTACAGTTGGGCTGGGCACGCTTTGCCGCCAATCCATCGGCCTGGCAGATCGCGATCGAGATCTGGGGGCTGCTGATCTGGAACGATGTGCACTTCTGGATCAACCACCGGTTGCTGCACACACGATGGTTCAAGCGCTTTCATGGCGATCACCACCGCTCCGTGGTCGTCACGCCATGGTCCACCTACAGCTTTCATCCGGTGGAAGCGATGATGATGGGCAATGTGATTCTGCTGCCCATGGTGGTGCATGACTTCGCCTTCTGGTCACTCGCATCGGTACCCGTTTTCAGTCTGGTGCTGAATGCCATCGGCCACTCCAACTACGATTTCTTCCCCGCCGTCGGCCCGCGCCACCCGCTTGCCGCCAGCCGCCGCCACCATCTGCACCATGCACGCCCTGCAGGCAACTACGGCTTTGCCTTCGCATTCATGGACCGCTGGCTGCGCAGCGAAGCTGATCCGCTGCCCGTGCGCCCGGCTCCGGCACGCTCCACGCACTCTGCACCCTGACGATTCTGCATGCCCCGCAGCGCCAGCATTCCGCCCTCGTCCATCCCCCTGCGCCTGCGCCATTGGCGCGATTGGCAGTCGCTGCTCTACCTTGCCACGCTGCCGCTGATCGTGCTGTGGCAGTGGCAGCACGGCTGGGTCTGGTGGCTGTATGCCGTGGAGCTGTTCCTGACCCTTGGCGTGGGGGTGATCCACCACAACCATACGCATCTGCGCATGTGGCGCGGCAGGCACAGCCGCTGGGCCAATCGGGCCACCGATTACTGGCTCACCCTGCTGCAGGGCCACCCTACCTTCGTCTTCTGGCCCGCCCATGTAGGCAACCACCACCGTTACCGGCACAGCGAGCGCGACATTGCCCGCACCTACCGCTTTGGCGGCGACACCAACCACCTGTTGGGCTACCTGGCCCACCCGCTGCAAGCCGCCTGGGTGCTGTATCCGCTGTTCATCCGGTGGCTGGGCAACTTGCGCCGTCACTGGCCTGGTGCTTTTCGCTATTGCATGGGGCAGTATGGGTTGTGGCTCGGCAGTTGGGCAGCGCTGCTGCTCATCGACTGGAAAAAAGCACTGGTTCTGGTCATCATTCCGCAACTGCATGGCCTGCATTGGCTGCTGGCAACCAACTATCTGCAGCATGCCCATGCCGACGGCAGGCGCATCAGCCGGGCGCAGCGTGATACCGAAGGGAGCATGCTGAACTACGCCCGCAATTTTGAAGGTTTGGTCAACCCCTTGCTGTTTAACATTGGCCTGCATACGGCCCACCATGAACGCCCGCATGCCCATTGGTCCGAGTTGACGGAGCTGCATGACCGCATTTACCGCCGCCGGGTTGATCCGGCGCTGAATGAAGGCGGCCTGCTGCCCTATATGGCGCGGGTGTTTCTGGGTGGGCTCGTGTGGCGGTCGGCACGCAGCCGGTCGTTGATGCCACCGATGGAGAAAAAGTAATCGTCTATGCCAGTTTCCTATTCACAGGTCTATGTCCAGTCTGCCGGTCTCTTCATGCCCGGCGAGCCCGTTGCCAACGATGGCATGGACGCCTATGTGGCGCCGCTCAACCGGCTGTCGGAACGCATCAAACGCCGCATCCTGGCCGAAAACGGCATTCAGAAGCGCTACTACGCCATTGCACCCGATGGCAGCACCGTGTTCAGCAATGCGCAGATGGCCAAAGCCGCCATTGAGTCTGCTCTCCAGCAAGCAGGGCGCGGCCTGGAAGACATCGGCTTTCTGGCCAGCGGCTCCTCTGGCGGCGACGCGCTGATGCCCGGCTTTGCCAGCATGATTCAGGGCGAGATGGCAGCCCCCCCAATGGAGCTGCTCAGCGTGCACGGCATATGCGCGGCCAGCGTGGGCGCCCTGCAGGGCGCGGCTCTCGCCGTAGAGCACGGCCAGCACGCCCATGCCATGGCCGTGGCCAGCGAGATGCCTTCGCGCCTTTTCAAGCGCTCGCGCTATGCCGCGCAGGGTTACGACACGGATTTCGATGCCCACTTTCTGCGTTGGATGCTAAGCGATGGTGCCGGTGCCGTGTTGCTGGGCCACGCAGCGCCCATTCCGCAGCGCCCTGATCTGCGTTTGAAACTGCACTGGACGCACCAGCGCAGCTTTGCTGGCGACTACCCGGTATGCATGCAGCTGGGGCTGACGCACGACCGCGCCCGCAGCCATCTCGATTTTCCGTCGTGGACGGACGCCGAAGCCGCAGGTGCGCTGGCGCTGCGGCAGGACATTCGCCTGCTGCCGCACCTGTTTGATGTCTGCATCCACGAGTACGCCCGCATTGCCCACCAGGGCTGGCTGCCAGAGCGTGGCATCGACCATTTCCTGTGCCACTACTCGTCGGAAAAATTCATTCCCGTGGTCGATGAGCTGCTGAACAAGGCACAGCTGTCCATCCCGCGTGAGCGCTGGTGGAGCAACCTGGCCTGGCGCGGCAACACAGGTGCAGCATCCATCTTCGTGATGCTGGCCGAGTACCTGCAGACCCACCATGACCGGCTCAAAGCTGGCGACACCATGCTGTGCTTTGTGCCCGAATCGGGCCGCTTCACCGCAGGCTACATGCTATTGGAGGTGGAGCATGCCGCGCCATCCAGCCAGGCGACGGTCAGCAGTTTCGTGCAAAAGCCTGCGCCTGCAACAGAGGCTCTCACCGCTGCCTCCTCTGCCTCTGCGCTGATAGCTCCACCCCACGACCCTGCCAGTGCACCGCAGGCCCTGGCACCGCTGCTCACAGAGCTCGCCAGCATCTGGCACGACTACCGCTCGCAGGTCTGGCGCACGCCACTGGTGCGGCGCATCCGCAGCGGCCACATGAAGACGGACGACTACCTCTGTTGGATGCGCCAGTGGATTCCGCAGGTGCGCGAGGGCAGCCTGTGGATGCGCGAGGGCGCAGCCTCGCTCACCGGCGACTACGCGGCGCTCGCCGCACTGATGGGCGTGCACGCAGGCGAAGAACAGAACGACTTCAAGATCCTGCACCAGGATTATCTGAACGCGGGCGGCACCATCACCAACATCGACGCATTGCAGCGCAACCCCGGCGGCCAGGCGCTCAACAGCTACCTGCACAGCCTGGCGGCCACCACCAATCCGATTGGCTTGCTGGGTGCCATCTACATCATCGAAGGCACAGGCCAGCGCATCGTGCCCAGCTTGCTGCCGCTGCTGCGCCAAAGCCTCGATCTGGGGCCGGAGTGCTTCCGCTTTCTGGAATACCACGGCGCCAATGACGAAAACCACCTGGAGCGCTGGCTGATGGCCGTGCAGATGGTGATGGCGCTGGACACCACGGGCGATGCCCCGCGCGCCATTGCCGCTACGGCACGCCATACGGCCCAGCTGTACCTGATGCAGTTTGCACACATCCTGGAAGACGCTGCTCCAAACCGGGCGGCCACGGACCCGCTATGACCGATTTCCGCGACATTCCACACGACGAACGCGACCCCAGCCCGTGGCTGGCTTTGTACCTGGACGACAGCACGCCGGTGCCAGACCATGTGAAGGCCGCATGGCTCAAGGATTCCAGCAGCCGCTCGCGCCAGTTTCTGCTGCCGTTTCTGCGGCCGCTGGCGCGCACCAGCATCATCTTGATCCAGATCCTCAAAGTGCTGCTGCCCAAGACCTGGGCACACTCCAGGCTGCTGCACCGCACCCTCGCCTTCAGCATGAACCGCTTTGTCTCGCCCGAGGCCAACTGGCTCATCATGCGGCACTTCCATCTGGGCTCGCAAATCCTCGCCTTCATCGGTGGCAATGCGCCCACCAAGGTAGCGACCAACCCGCTGGAGCCAGAGTCGATCGACGACATCAAGGACGAGCTGTTCCTCAAACACGACCTGAACCTGTTCAACTTCGTCATCCGCCTGAACAAGACTCTGCGCTCCCACGGCCAGCACATCGGGCCCGTGCCCGAACCCGATTTTGCGATGCTGCGCGAGCCGCCGCTGCGGCTGGAAGACATGCCGCGCGGAGCCTTCAACATTCTCGATCTACAAAGCGCCATCGAGGTCTACACCCCTGTGTACCAGCTGCTGCTGACCGACAACGATTTCTGGCGCGCCAGCAACTCGCTGCAACTGGACGAAACCGTGGCCATCTACGCCGCCAAGATCCTGTCTTCGCCCGAGCATCTGGTGATGTTGAACAACAAGCACCCGCTCGTGCCGCTTTCCACCTTGCGCGCAGGCCACCGGCTGGTATTGCATGGCCTGTCCACCGAAATGCTGCACTGCCTGCTGATGCGCATGGCGAGTGGCGAAACGCCGCTGCCCAGCCGCGAGATTGCCAAGGTCAAGCAGGCGACTGATCGCGTCATGGAGCACCGTGATTGAAGCGGCTCGGCATGGCCGGATTCTTGCTTGAAGCTTTGCCATGACAAACCCGCTCACTCATTTGCAATCACCCATGCCCAAGCCTTTTCCGCCTCCCTCGCCCTGGGCCAGCTGCGGCGCCGGCCATGTGGCCGTGTATGGCACCTTGCGTGCCGGCGGCATCAACGACATTGCGCGCCTGGATCCGGATATCGTTTGCATGGGCCACACCATGCTCACCGGCACCCTGTACGACCTGGACTGGTACCCGGGCCTGCAATTGCAAGGCACCCAGCAGGTGCTGGCCGAGGTCTACCCCATCGACGAAGCGCTGGAGCAGGCCATGGACCGCATCGAAGGCATCTGGCCTACGGATGTGGGCGAGTACACCAAACAGGTGCTGCCCCTGCTAGTAGATTGTGTGGACGGCAGCCAGCGCTCTCTGAATGTACTGGTCTATGAAGCCCTGCCGCCCACCGTGTCGGGAAAACCGGTGCTGGCCGTGCACGACTGGCTCGCCTGGTACCGGAGCCAGGGCCGAACCTATCCTGGCGACCGCTTTGCGCTGAATACGCAGAAGTCCTGAAGAAAGCCGAAGAATCAGCAGATCAGGCAGCCAGCAGCCCCTGCTTCTCGATGAATGCCACTACCTCATCCAGCCCTTCGAGCGTTTTGAGATTGGTCATGACAAACGGCTTGAGCCCTTTTGGGGTCGTGCGCTGCTTCACGGTATCGCTGCGCATGATGTCCAGATTGGCGCCCACATGCGGTGCGAGGTCAGTCTTGTTGATGACGAACAGATCGCTTTTGGTGATACCAGGGCCACCCTTGCGCGGAATCTTCTCGCCCGCAGCCACATCGATCACATAGATCGTCAGGTCGCTCAGCTCAGGGCTGAAGGTAGCGGCCAGATTGTCTCCACCCGATTCGATGAAGACGATGTCGGCATCGGGAAAATCCTTGAGCATGCGGTCGATGGCCTCAAGATTGATCGACGCATCCTCGCGGATCGCGGTGTGCGGGCACCCTCCGGTCTCGACCCCCATGATGCGCTCGGCGGGCAGCGCGCCACTGATCGTCAGCAGACGCTGGTCTTCCTTGGTGTAGATATCGTTGGTGATGGCAATCAGGTCCCACCTGTCGCGCATGGCCTTGCAGAGCATTTCGAGAATCGTGGTCTTGCCCGAGCCCACAGGCCCGCCAATGCCGACCCGCAGCGGCGGCAGCTTTTTGCTGCGGAGGGGAATATGGTGCAATGCGGATGTGTTCATGATCTGAAAAGCCTTGAGTACTGGTGTTCATGCTGGGCCGAGAGAATCGCCAGCATGGGAGAAAACGCTTGCCGCGCCTCGTCTGGCAGCGCCAGGGCGCAGGCAACGGCCTGCGGAATTTCATGCGTGAGCCGCGCGAGAATGCGCTGCCCCGCACTCTGGCCCAGTGGCACTGCTTTGACCGCCGCCTGCACCAGATTCTCTGCCCAGCCAAAGGCATAGGCCAGCAACGCGTCATGGGCCGATGCGCCCGCGCAATGCGCGGCAAACGAAAAGGCAATCGGGTAGCTCGCATCCTGCGCGGCCAGCCAGGTGACAGTGTCCAGAATCGCCGCCTGATCGGCATGGCGGTTTCGGAGCCACTCCACCAGAGAGCGCCCCATTTGTTCAGTCTGCAGCCGCAGCTCGCTGCTCTCGCGCGTGGTGCGCACCCATTGGTTCAATTCAGCAATGCGCGGCAGATCTGTGGCTTGCCAGGCCATTGCGGCCTGGGCGATCACGGCCATGTCGCCGCGCGACTGGCTCAGATGCAACTGCTGCACCAGCCAGTCGCCCGCCTCATTTTCTGTTGTGACCAACGCCGCATTGATGGCAGCCTCCAAACCTTCGGAATACGAAAACCCGCCAATCGGCAGCGCTGGCGATGCCAGCCACATCAGCTGCAGAAAGCTGCGTGCAAGGGGCGCAGGCTGCGCTTCAGTGGGCATGCCCATGACCGTTGCCATCATGGTGCGCATGATGGTGGCTGTGCCCATCATGGGTGACATGCCCGCCATAGGCGCCTCCTTCCGGCTCAAAAGGCAGATCGGTCTGCACCACCTCCATATGCATGCTGCGCAGCATGTCGGCCAGCACATGGTCAGGCTCGATCTTGAGGTGATCAGGTTGCAGCTCGATCGGCACATGGCGATTGCCCAGGTGGTACGCCGCGCGCATCAGATCAAAGGGAGTTCCGTGCACAGCGCAGGCCGTGATGCGCAACACCTTCTGCGGTGCAGCCAGCACCCGGATCAGCGATCCGTCTTCTGCCACGAGCACATCACCGCCGCGCACCGCCTGTCCGCGCGGCAAGAAAACGGCCAGCTCGCGCCCCAGGCTGTCGACCGCAGCGAAACGTGATTTCTGGCGCACATCCCAATCGAGCTCCACCATGGCCGCGCGCTTGAGCAACGCCGCCGCCAGACCCTTGCCCGACACAATGCATTTGGATACCTGCAGCATGCTTGGCCTCATCAGATGGTTCGCGTCATGAAGCAACTGTGAGGATCGTGCTGGTAGCCCCCAAACGGTTCACACGGCTCAAAGCCATTGCGTGCGTAAAACTTGCGCGCTGGCGTAAAAAACGGCTCGGTGCCGGTTTCCAGGCTGATGCGTTCCACGCCGCTGGCCTTCGCCTCATTCAAGGCATGCGCGAGAATCCGTTGGGCGGCATCACTGCCACGGTATGTGCCCTGTACCCGCATGGTCTTGAGCTCGGCATGGGATGCGTCCAGTTGCTTGAGTGCGCAGGTTCCCACCAGCACCGGGCCATCTGGCTGCTGCATCCATGTGGTCCAGAACCTGATGTCCGGCTGGCGCAGTTTCTCCACATCCAGCGCATGCACGCTCTCGGGCGGAGACACTCTACGCATGTCATCCAGATGCTCTTGCAGAAAGCGGATGACCAGTGGATCGGTCGCGGGGTCCAGAGCAAAATAAAGCTGCATCATTCACACACTCAGAATAAAAAATACCGCTGCGCCATTGGAAGACGGGCCGCAGGTTCACAGGTCAGCAACTGGCCATTGGCCCGCACCGCGTAGGTCTGGGCATCGACCTCCATGTGCGGTGCCAGATCGTTATGCACCATATGGCTCTTTTTCACGCCACGTATGCCTTTGACGGCAGACAGCGTCTTGCGCAGGCCAAAGCGCTGTCCAATATCGGCAGCCAACCCGGCTTGCGATACAAAGGTGAGCGATGTCCGCGCCATCGCGCCGCCAAAGCTGCCGAACATGGGCCGGTAGTGCACGGGCTGCGGTGTGGGGATGGAGGCATTGGGGTCACCCATGGCGGCCATGGCAATGAAACCGCCTTTGAGAATGCACGTAGGCTTGACGCCGAAGAAGGCAGGCTTCCAGATCACGATATCCGCCCACTTGCCCACTTCCAGGCTGCCCACCTCGTGGCTGATGCCATGTGCAATCGCTGGATTGATGGTGTATTTGGCGATATAGCGCTTGATGCGGAAATTGTCGTTGCGTGTGCCATCGCCCGCCAAGGCCCCGCGCTGCAGCTTCATCTTGTGCGCGGTCTGCCAGGTGCGCAGGATTACCTCGCCCACGCGGCCCATGGCCTGGCTGTCGGAGCTGAACATGCTGATGGCGCCAATGTCATGCAGGATGTCTTCCGCCGCGATGGTTTCCTTGCGGATGCGGCTTTCGGCAAAGGCCAGGTCTTCGGCAATGCCTGCATCCAGGTGGTGGCAGACCATGAGCATGTCCACATGCTCGTCCAGCGTGTTTACCGTATAGGGTCGCGTGGGGTTGGTGGAACTGGGCAGCACATTGGTCTCGCCCACCACCTTGAGGATGTCGGGCGCGTGGCCTCCACCCGCACCCTCGGTGTGGAAGGTATGGATGGTACGGCCCTTGAAAGCGGCCACCGTGTCTTCCACAAAGCCGCTTTCGTTGAGGGTATCGGTATGGATGGCGACCTGGGTATCAGTGTCTTCGGCCACGGTGAGGCAGTTGTCAATGGCAGCGGGTGTACTGCCCCAGTCCTCGTGCAGCTTGAGGCCAATGGCGCCTGCCGCGATCTGCTCGTGCAAGCCCTGCGGCAGGCTGGCGTTGCCCTTGCCCAGAAAGCCCAGGTTCATGGGAAAGGCGTCAGCCGCCTGCAGCATGCGCTCCATGTTCCAGGGGCCGGGGGTGCAGGTGGTGGCAAAGGTGCCCGTGGCGGGGCCAGTTCCCCCGCCAATCATGGTGGTGACGCCACTGGTCAGGGCCTCTTCGATCTGCTGCGGCGCAATGAAGTGAATGTGGGTGTCAATGCCGCCAGCCGTGACAATGCTGCCTTCGCAACTGATGATCTCCGTGCCCGGGCCGATGATGATGTCCACCCCCGGTTGCGTATCGGGGTTGCCAGCCTTGCCAACGGCGGCGATGCGTCCATCCTTGAGGCCGATGTCGGCTTTGACAATGCCCCAATGGTCGATGATCAAGGCATTGGTCAGCACCGTGTCCATGGCGCCTTGCGCGCGGCTGCGCTGGCTCTGCGCCATGCCGTCGCGGATGGTCTTGCCGCCGCCGAACTTCACTTCCTCGCCATAGCCGCCCGCGCGCAGTGTGAAGTCCTGCTCCACTTCAATCACCAGATCGGTATCGGCAAGGCGCACGCGGTCACCGACCGTGGGGCCATAGGTTTCTGCGTAGGCGCGTTTGTCCATCGTAGCCATCAGAGCGCTCCTTGCACCAGGCCGCGAAAGCCATACACCTCTCGGCTGCCACCAATATCCACCAGCTCAACCGTGCGCTGCTGCCCCGGCTCAAAGCGCACCGCCATGCCGCTGGCAATATTCAGCCGCATGCCGCGCGCTACAGTGCGATCGAACGCCAAACCAGCATTCGTCTCGGCAAAGTGGTAGTGGGAGCCCACCTGTATGGGCCGGTCGCTGGCGTTATGCACCACCAGAGTCACCGTGCGACGGCCAGGGTTGAGCGCATGGGCGCCCTCGTCAATCAGGAGTTCACCGGGAATCATGGCGCCTCCCATCAGGCCAGACGAATCAACAGGAAAGCGCCGAGCAGCGCAGTACCCAAGCCACCCAGCCGCGCCAGCCATCGGTGGCGCTGCATCAGTCCATGGCCCAACCCCATGCCGGTGATGTGCAGAATGGCCGACCCCAACGCCATGCCAGCCAGCGCACCCAGTGCCGCAAGGCCACCATCACTCGCCAGCTCATACCCATGCGCCGCACCATGAAAGAACGCAAAGCCTCCTGCCAGCGCCGCTGCTGGCAACCAAGGCATCTTGCTTTGCACTGCCACCAACAGGCCCAGCGCCAACACCGAGGCAGCAATCATGGGCTCCACCCCTGGCACCCGTAGCCCGGCAAAACCCGCAACTGCGCCCGCCACCAGCATGGCCACAAAAGCGACCGGTACACGCCAGGCTGCCTCAAGCCGGGGAAAGGCCAACACGCTCCAGACACCTACGGCCAGCATGGCTGCCAGATGATCAAGACCGGTGAATGGGTGTACCAGGCCTTGCACAACGCTGTCCGCAAGGCCATGCGTGTGCGGTTGGTCTCCGCCATGGGCCAGTGCGATGGCAGGCAGCATGGGGAGTGCCGAAAGGGCAATGGAGCTTACTTTTTTCATAACGATTTGGATGGAATGGCTATGGGGTTTGAGAGATCTCAGAGGATGGGTTCATGCACAGTGACCAGCTTGGTTCCGTCGGGAAAAGTCGCTTCGATCTGGATATCCGGGATCATCTCGGCAATGCCCTCCATCACGTCAGCGCGCGTGAGCACCGTGCGGCCTTCGCTCATCAGCTGCGCCACGGTCTTGCCGTCACGCGCACCTTCCATGACAAAGGCACTGATGAGCGCCACCGCCTCCGGGTAGTTGAGCCTAAGGCCCCGGGCCATGCGGCGCTCGGCGAGCAGAGCCGCCGTAAAGATCAGTAGCTTGTCTTTTTCACGCGGAGTGAGTTCCATGGGTGCTTGATTCCGTATCCTGAAGATGTGCCGGTACACGCTATCGCGCGCCCGTACCAAACATATGGAATGGCACAGTGCAATATTCGGGCCAACCGTGCACGCCCTTGGAGCACAGGCACCAGAGACAGGCATTCCAGGGGAGACAGGGCGCACCAAAACCAACACACCGATCCCACACGACACCCAATTGGTGCATATGCACTGCCGCAGTGCGGGGCTGTGCACTCCGTCATGGCGCCCAAGGGCGATCAATCGACCCTCCATGAATGGAGTTTCAAAATTGGCACGCCTATTGCACTGCAGCAAACACGGTCAATCGTGATCGAACCTTTTTGTTGGAGTGGTGCAATGAATCGTCGTGGAACCCTGAACATACTGGCAGCCTCGGTCTCCCTGGCTTATTTCTTCTCGTCTCCTGCGCAAGCACAGGACACCATCAAGGTCGGCGTGCTGCACAGCCTGTCGGGCACCATGGCCATTTCGGAGACCGTGCTCAAGGATACGGTTCTGATGGCCATCGACGACATCAATGCCAAGGGCGGCGTGCTTGGCAAGAAGCTTGAACCTGTGGTGGTAGACCCTGCCTCCAACTGGCCGCTGTTCGCAGAAAAGGCCAAGCAGTTGATCACGCAGGACAAGGTGGCCGTGGTCTTTGGCTGCTGGACCAGCGTATCGCGCAAGTCGGTGCTGCCTGTGTTCGAACAGAACAATGGCCTGCTGTTCTACCCTGTTCAGTACGAAGGCGAGGAGCTGTCCAAGAACGTCTTCTACACCGGCGCCGCCCCCAACCAGCAGGCAATTCCTGCCGTCGAGTATCTGATGAGCAAGGAAGGCGGTGGCGCCAAGCGTTTCGTGCTGTTGGGCACCGATTACGTCTACCCCCGCACCACCAACAAGATTCTGCGTGCCTTCCTCAAATCCAAGGGCGTGAAGGATTCCGACATCATGGAAACCTACACCCCCTTTGGTCACAGTGATTACCAGACCATCGTGGCAGATGTGAAGAAATTCTCCACCGGCGGCAAGACCGCCGTGATCTCCACCATCAACGGCGACTCCAACGTGCCCTTCTACAAGGAACTGGGCAATGCGGGCCTCAAGGCCAAGGATGTGCCCGTGGTGGCCTTCAGCGTGGGCGAGGAAGAGCTGCGTGGCGTGGACACCAAGCCACTGGTGGGGCATCTGGCGGCGTGGAACTACTTCATGAGCGTGAAGAACCCCACCAACACTGCTTTCATCAAACAGTGGAGCGATTACGCCAAGGCCAAGAACATTGCGGGTCACAAGGACAAACCCCTGACCAACGACCCCATGGAGGCCACCTGGATCGGCATCCACATGTGGAAGCAGGCTGTCGAAAAAGCCAAGAGCACGGATACCGACAAGGTCATCGCCGCCATGGCCGGTCAGACCTTCGCTGCACCAGACGGCTTCACCGTGAAGATGGACGAAAAAAACCACCATCTGCACAAACCCGTGATGGTGGGTGAGATCAAGGCCGATGGTCAGTTCAACGTGGTATGGAAAACCAAGGGCCCGATCAAGGCGCAGCCCTGGAGCCCTTACATCGACGGCAACGACAAGAAGAAGGATGAGCCGGACGGCAAGAGCAGCTCCTGATGGCTCACTGCCCGGTCTGCCCAATGCCGACCGGGCAATATCAAAGTTCAAAACAATAGCTAATGGCGCTTTATGGATAGGCGCTGAAGGTTGATTCAACCATGAAGATCCTGCACAAAGCCATGGCCGCAGCCCTGGGCTTGCTGCTGTCTCTGTCCTGCCACGCGCTGACCGCCGAGCAGGCCTTTGCCATGGCGGCTGCCGAAGACAATGATGCGCGCGCTGCGGCCATCAACGCCGCCGCGCTGGAGCCTGACGAAGGCGGCAGGCTGGCGGCCTATCTGCAGGCGCTGGCCGATGATGCTGTGCGCACAGCCGGTGGCAAGGCCTATGTCATTCAGGGCGAGCGCACCATCGACCCTGCTACCGGTACTGCCGCTACGCTGCCCGCAGATGCCGAAGAGATCGTCAACAACAACTACCTGCGCGGCGTGATCGAATCCGCGCAGGCTGCACTGGCACTGACCAGCCCCGATGTGCAAGCCCGTCGCGCAGCGGCGAAAAAGCTGGCGGAAGAGCCCGATGCCGCCCGTCTGCCATTGATCGACAAGGTGCTGGCCGGTGAACCGGATGCACAGGTCAAAGCCATGCTGGAGCGCGCCAAGGCCGCTAGCCTGCTGGGCAGCGAGAATACTGCCGAGCGTCTGCAGGCCGTGCAGCAACTGGCGCAGATTCACACCCCGGAGACACAGCTGCTGCTGAACCAGAGGCTGGCCGACGAGAGCGATCCAGCGGTGCAAAAAGCGATCCGCTCTGCGCTGTCATCCATTGCCGAATCGCTGGCCTGGGGCGAGCGGCTGGGTGCCATCTTCAGCGGCCTGAGCCTGGGCTCCGTGCTGCTGCTGGCAGCGCTGGGCCTGGCCATCACCTACGGGCTCATGGGCGTGATCAACATGGCACATGGCGAGCTGATCATGATCGGAGCCTATGCCACCTACCTGGTACAGGTGCTATTCCAGCGCTGGCTGCCTGATTCGGCATTCGGCTGGTACTTGGTGGTGGCCGTGCCAGTGGCCTTCACCGTCGCCGCACTGGTCGGCGCTGTGCTCGAGCGCGGCGTGATCCGCTTTCTCTACGGCCGCCCGCTGGAGACGCTGCTGGCCACCTTCGGCATCAGCCTGGTGTTGCAGCAAGCGGTACGCAGCCTGTTCGGGGCACAGAACGTGGGGGTTGAAAACCCCGCCTGGATGAGCGGTGGCGTTTCACTGCTGCCCAATCTCACACTGCCTTTCAACCGCATTGCCATCATCGTGTTTGCCTTTGCAGTGCTGGGCGCCGTGGCCTTCATGATCGCCAGAACGCGGCTGGGCCTTTTCGTGCGCGGCGTCACACAGAACCGCGCCATGGCCTCGTGCGTGGGGGTAAACACCGCGCGTACCGACACCTATGCATTCGCGCTGGGCTCCGGCATTGCGGGCCTGGCCGGCTGCGCCTTGAGCCAGATCGGTAATGTGGGCCCGGACCTGGGCCAGAACTACATCGTCGACTCTTTCCTGGTCGTGGTGCTGGGTGGCGTGGGCCAGTTGGCGGGAACGGTGTATGCAGCCCTGGGCCTGGGCGTGCTGTCCAAGTTGCTTGAAGGCTGGGCCGGTGCAGTGCTC
Source organism: Comamonas odontotermitis (assembly GCF_014207855.1). Lineage (GTDB taxonomy): Bacteria > Pseudomonadota > Gammaproteobacteria > Burkholderiales > Burkholderiaceae_C > Comamonas > Comamonas odontotermitis_A. The sequence goes on from NZ_JACHKZ010000006.1 coordinate 156,766, forward strand.
GCCAAGATTGCCGTGCTGCTGTTCATCGTCGTGTTCATCCAGAAACGCCCGCAAGGCATCTTTGCCCTCAAGGGCCGAAGCGCCGAAGCCTGATCCATGCCTATGAAAACCGACCTGCAAACCTCCCTGCAACTGCCCAAGCCCGAGCCTCTGCTTGGCACGCGGGGCTGGGCTCTCTTTCTGGCCGCGCTCATCGCGGTATGCGCTGTGGCGCCCGCCCTCAACCTACTGGTGCCCGAGGGCAGTGCGCTGCATCTGTCCGACTACCTGGTGGGCCTGCTGGGCAAATTCATGTGCTATGCCATCGTGGCCCTGGCCATCGACCTGATCTGGGGTTACACCGGCATCCTGAGTCTGGGCCATGGCCTGTTCTTTGCGCTGGGCGGCTATGTGATGGGCATGTACCTCATGCGCGAAGCCGCAGGCCCCGATGCGCTGCCAGCCTTCATGGGCTTTCTGGACTGGAAAGAACTCCCCTGGCACTGGGCACTCTCGGGCAGCTTTGTAGCCACCGCGCTGCTGGTACTTCTGGTTCCGGGCGTGATCGGCGGCGTATTCGGCTATTTCGCCTTCCGCTCGCGCATCAAGGGCGTGTATTTTTCCATCATCACCCAGGCGCTCACCTATGCCGCCATGCTGCTGTTCTTTCGCAATGAGACTGGCTTTGGCGGCAACAACGGCTTCACGGGCTTCAAGACTTTGCTGGGTTATTCGCTGAACACGCAGGCCATGCATGTATTGCTTTTTGCGCTGTCAGGGCTGGCGCTACTGGGCTGCTTTCTGTTCTCGCGCTGGCTGATTCGCAGCAAATATGGCCGCGTACTGCAGGCGGTGCGCGATGCAGAGTCGCGCACCATGTTCTGTGGCTACAACCCATTGCCCTACAAGCTGTCGATCTGGATCATCTCGGCCATGATGTGTGGCCTGGCCGGTGCGCTGTATGTGCCACAGGTCGGCATCATCAACCCCAGCGAGATGAGCGTGGGCAACTCGATCGAAATGGCTGTATGGACAGCTGTGGGTGGACGCGCCAGCCTGGTCGGCCCCATCATCGGCGCATTTGCCGTCAACGGCGGCAAGAGCTGGCTCACCGTCGCGGCTCCCGAATACTGGCTGTATGTGCTGGGTGCATTGTTCATCGTGGTGACGCTGCTCATGCCGGGTGGCCTGATCCGCCTTCCGTCGCAGATCCGTGAATGGCAGGACAAACGCCGCGCACTGGCGCAGCCATCTGCCCCCCAGCAAGGAGTACAGGCATGACCCCCGACCTGATGCAATCGGGCAGCGAACGCCTGCAGCAGTACCGCAGAGAACACCCCAGCGAAGGACACACCGAATCAGGCGGGCGCAGCGCCAGCATGGCGCGGCCGGTGGTCGCCGGTGAGGTGGATACCACCCACGGCCGCATCCTCTACCTGGAAGATGTGCATGTGAGCTTTGATGGTTTCAAGGCCATCAACGGACTGAACCTGGACATTGCCCCTGGCGAGCTGCGCTGCATCATCGGCCCCAATGGCGCGGGCAAGACCACGATGATGGACATCATCACCGGCAAGACCCGGCCCGACCGCGGCTCCGTGTTCTTCGGCTCCACCATCGATCTGCTGCGCTACAACGAGCCCGAGATTGCCGCCATGGGCATTGGCCGCAAGTTCCAGAAACCCACGGTGTTCGAGCAGCTCTCGGTGTTCGAGAACCTGGAGCTGGCACTCAAGACCCACAAGGGCGTGGCGGCGTCGATGCGCTTTGCCCTCAAGGGCGCCCAGAAAGACCGCATTGCCGAGGTGCTGCACACCATTCACCTGGCAAGCAGCGTAAACCGGCAGGCAGGCCTTTTGAGCCATGGCCAGAAGCAGTGGCTGGAAATTGGCATGCTGCTGGTGCAGGAGCCCCAGCTGCTGCTGCTGGACGAACCCGTCGCCGGCATGACGGACGAGGAAACAGCGCGCACGGCGGAACTGTTTCTCACCCTCAAAGGCAAGCATTCGCTGATGGTGGTGGAGCACGACATGGGCTTCATCGGCACCATCAGCGAGAAAGTCACGGTGCTCTGCGATGGCACGGTACTGGCCGAAGGCACGCTCGCCCAGGTGCAGGCCGATGAGCGTGTGATCGAGGTGTACCTTGGCCGCTGATTTCTGGAAAACAGTCGCTGCCCGCGTTGGATAACCGGGCACAGGATATAGAAAATGCTTGAAGTTCACAACCTGCACCAGTACTACGGCGGCTCGCACATTCTGCGCAATGTCAGCGTGAAGGCCGAGATCGGCAAGATCACGGTACTGTTGGGCCGCAACGGCGTTGGCAAAACGACGCTGCTCAAGAGCCTGATGGGTCTGGTGCCCATCAAGAGCGGCCGCATTGAATGGCAGGGCCACGACATTGCGCGCAAGACGCCCTACGAACGTGCGCGCAGCGGCATCGGCTATGTGCCACAGGGGCGCGAGATTTTTTCACGCCTGTCGGTGGAAGACAATCTGCGCATGGGGCTGTCGTACTGCCCCGCGCGCACCCGCATACCAGGCGAGCTGTATGAGCTCTTTCCCGTACTGAAGCAAATGCTGCACCGGCGCGGCGGCGACTTGTCTGGCGGGCAGCAGCAGCAGCTTGCCATTGCACGCGCGCTGGCGCCCCGGCCCCAGATACTGATTCTGGACGAACCCACCGAGGGCATACAGCCCAGCATCATCAAGGACATCGGCCGCGTGATCCGCATGCTGGCCGACCGTGGCGATATGGCCATCTTGCTGTGCGAACAGTACTATGATTTCGCCGAGGAGCTCGCCGATTACTATGTGGTGATGGAGCGCGGCGAGGTGATTGCCGCGGGCCCCGGCAATGAAATGCAGCAAAAGGGCATCCGGAAACTGGTGGCAATCTGACCCATGGCCTGGCATGCGCAATTGGCGCTCGACTACCGCAAGCAGGAAGACAAGACCGCCGTGCACTTCACGCATGACGGCCCGCTGCGCATTCTCAAAAGCCTGTACCCGGAAGGCCCCGGCACCTGCCACAACGTGCTGGTACACCCCCCCGGCGGGCTGGTCGGCGGCGACGTGCTCGATATCACGGTGCAGGTGCGGGAAGGCGCGCATGCGCTGGTGACCACCCCAGGCGCCACACGCTTCTACAAAAGCAATGGCCAGGCCGCGCTGCAACGCACCCGGCTCCGTTTGGAGGCGGGCGCCAGACTGGAATGGCTTCCGCTGGAGGCCATTGCCTACAACGCCTGCGATGCCACCAACCACCTGGAGTTCGAACTCGCCGAAGGCGCCCAACTGCTGACCTGGGATGTGACGGCGCTCGGTCTGCCCATGGCAAGCCAACCTTTTGCATGCGGGCGCTTCCTCCAGCATATGGAGTGGCCTGGCCTTTTTCTGGAACGCGGCCTCATCAGCGCGCAAGACCCTCTGTTGCTGGACGGCGCCCTGGGTCTGTCTGGGCAACGCTGCCTGGGCAGCCTGATTCTTGCAAGCGGCACCCCGCTTGCACGCGCCCAGCGCGAAGCGCTGCTGGAGAGCACGCACGCGCTGCTGCAGACAGCACCTCAAGGCACTATCAGCGGCGTCACCTCTCCCAATGCGCATATGCTGGTGCTGCGCGGCCTCGCGCCTGTCGTGGAGCCGCTCATGCAGCTGTGGAAGACCGTGTGGGCGCACTGGCGCAGCGAACTGTGGAGTTTGCCCGGCACAACGCCCCGCATCTGGTCGATGTAGCACCGTCCTTTCAGGCCTGGGCGGCATAGCAAACCTGCCGCGCTGAAGAGATCAGGCGCCGTCGATCAGGAGCTCGATGTCCTTGGCCAAGGTGTCCACCGGCGTGCCATAGCGGCTGTAGAGACGCAAGCGCCCTTGCGGATCGAAGATGTAGTCACCAGCAGTGTGATCCATGGTGTAGCTGGCCGGCGTCTGGCCATCCACCTTCTTGTAGTAGATCTTGAAGTCCTTGGCCATCTTCGCCAGCTCCTCGTCGCTGCCACGCAGCGCCAGAAAGCTCGGATCAAAATTGGCAATGTAGGACTTGAGCATCTCAGGCGTATCGCGTGCGGGATCGACCGAGACAAAGACCACCTGCAGCTTGTCGCCCTTGGCACCCAGCTTTTGCTTGACAGCAGCCAGATCGCTCAGGGTGGTGGGGCACACATCGGGGCACTGCGTATAGCCAAAGAACAGCAAGGTCACCTTGCCCTGGAAATCGGCCATGGTGCGGCGCTGGCCATTCTGGTCCGGCATTGCAAAATCCTGTGCGTATTCCTTGCTGCCTGTCAGGTCGATCGCATTGAAGCTGGCCTTGGGCTGGCTTTGTTTGCATGCAGTCAGAGCACCTGCAGTGCCCGCCACCAGGGCGCCCGCCGCCATCCATCGAAGAGCATCACGCTTTTTCATTACACATCACCAGGTTACATAGTGGTCAATCAGCAAGGCCGCAAACAGCACGCTCAGGTAGACCAGCGAAAAGCGGAAGGTCTTGCGGGCCAATGCATCGGAATAGCTGCGCCATAACGCCACAGCGTAGCCAAAGAAGCCTGCGCCCAACACCACCGCGGCCACCAGGTAGATCCACGAGCTCATCTGAATGATGAACGGCAGGAGGCTCGCCGCAAACAGCACCACCGTGTAGAGCACCACCTGCACACGGGTGTAGTAGTTCCCGTGCGTCACGGGCAGCATGGGCAGGCCCGATTTGCGGTAATCCTCCACCCGGTACAGTGCCAGGGCCCAGAAGTGCGGAGGCGTCCACAGGAAGATGATGAGAAACAGCAGCAGCGATTGCGGGGCGACATCGCCGGTCATTGCAGCCCAGCCCAGCACGGGCGGCATTGCGCCAGATGCACCGCCAATCACAATGTTCTGCGGCGTCAGAGGCTTGAGGATCACCGTGTAGATGATGGCGTAGCCCACAAAGGTGGCAAAGGTGAGCCACATGGTCAGGGCATTGACCCAAAAATACAAAATGGCCGAACCCCCAGCACACAGCGCCGCCGAAAACAGCAAGGTCTGGCTGTTGGAGAGCTCGCCACGCGCCGTGGGGCGCCAGGCCGTGCGCTTCATGCGCGCGTCGATGCTCTGCTCCACGAGGCAATTGAATGCCGCGGCAGCGCCTGCCACCAGCCAGATACCTGCGCAGGCAATGGCCATCAGCGACAGCTCAGACGCCGAAGGCATGCCTGGCACTGCCAGCACCATGCCGATCAAGGCGCAAAATACGATCAGCTGCACCACCTTGGGTTTGGTCAATGCGTAGAACTGCGCAAAGCGGTTCGGCATCGGGGCAGCGGCAAGTTCGGTCATCGGAGCACTCAGTCTTTGTTCCATACAGCAATTCAGGCCGCAGCTTCGCCACGGCGGATTTCACGGCGCGTGCTGCACCACATCCAGGTCAGCACCACCATGATGGCCGCAGCGCCGCCTGTATGCAACACGGCGGCCACGATGGGCCAGTCCAGCACCACATTCGACAGCCCGGTGGCAAACTGCAGCACCGTCAATCCAATCAACCACCGCCGCTGCTGGGCAAGCTGCGGCGCGGTACGCAGATGCCAGCCCAGCCAGAGCAAGGCAGCAATCACCAGATAGGCAAACAGCCGGTGCACATAATGGATGGCAACCAGAGCTTCGTAGCTGATGTGCGAACCATCGGCCAAAAAGCCCAGAGGGCGCCAGATCTGGAAGCCATCGAAATTCATCGCTGGCCACCAGGCACCATTGCACTGCGGAAAGGTGGTGCAGGCCAGCACCGCGTAATTGGTGCTCACCCAGCCACCCAGGGTGACCTGCACGAACACCAGCGTTGCAGCAGCCACCATCGCCCCGCGCAATAGCGGCGACACAGGGACAAGCCCGAGATTATCGGCAAATTGCGTCTGGCGCGTTGCCTGCACGGTTAATAACATCAATAGCACCGTGCCGCCCAGCAGATGCAGGGTAACAATGGCCGGAAAGAGCTTCATCGTCACCGTCAGCGCGCCAAATGCGCCTTGTATCAGCACCCACACCAGGGTTGCCGTGGGCCACCAGGGGCTGATGGGTTCATGCTCCTGGCGCCTGCGGCGCACCCAGGCGCTGGCTGTGAGCACGATGATGAGGCCCCCTACGGCTGTTGCCAGATAGCGGTGGATCATCTCCACCCATGCCTTGCCGTGGGTGACAGGGCCGGTGGGCATGGCCTGTTGCGCAGCCGATATCTCGGCGTGCGCGCCAATCGGGCTGGCATTGCCGTAGCAGCCCGGCCAATCGGGGCAGCCCAGGCCCGAATCGGTCAGGCGCGTGAAGGCGCCAAACATGACCAGATCAAACGACAGAAACAAGGTGAGCACCGCCAGCACCTGCAGGCGCTTGAGCGGCGTTGCACCCCGGTGCCGCCACCAGATCCACACGACAGGCCCCAGCGCAATGATGGCGCCCGTGAGCAATACCCGCGCCAGCGGTGCGAAGTCATACAAATCCTGCGAAGTCATACTTTCAAGAACTCAGGGATGCGCTTCATGCATCGAACAGAAAACAGCTGCAGTGGATTGGAGCGCAGGCAAACCGCCCGGCAGGCCCACAGGTCCATCACCGCGAGAAGAGGCGATGGGCACGTCAACGCCCCTCCTTGTCCCAGCTGGAGGAAGCGCGCAGCAGCCTTTCCAGATCCTTGCGGGCCTTGGCTGCATCGCCCTGCTGCAGTCTGGCGGGAAAGCGCATCATCCAGTGGCCCAGCGGGTCCACCACATACAAATGATCTGCCAATTGGGCACCAGAAGCCGGTGCCAGCCATTGGGCCACAGCCGCCTGCGGCATGCGCAGCACGGTGGCCTGCGCAAGCGCGGTGCGCATGCTCTGCGGCGGCTCACCCCCGTCGGTGATCAGCCATACCCAGTCCACCCGCTCTTTCTCTCGCCCCATGCTCTCGCGCAACTGGCGTTGCAGGTAGAGATTGTTCTGGCAAATGTCATCGCACGCGGCTGGCGATGCACTCACCAGCAACCACTGCCCCTTGAGGCTCTGCAGGTCGAAAGCCTTGCCATCCAGCGTCTGCACCTGCATGGCCGGAAGGGTGGGCTGCTGGACAACCAGCTCACCAAAATTGCGACGGCCTTCCGGGCGGATCACATAGTAGGTGAAGTACGAGGCGATCACCGGTGCTGCGCACACCAGCAGCACCAGGAACATCTTGATGCGACCACTGCGCGAGCGCTCGGCGGCGTCAATCGCATCGCTCGCCTGGGCGGCAGGCAAGCTGTGCACGGTCAGGCCCAGCAATTCCTCATCCGCCGGTGGCGGGGCTTGGGTGGCGGCGGCGCCTGCGGAGACTTTGGACAATTTGGAACCAGACATAAAGGATGGCAATCAGGCTGCACAAGCCAAACCATTGAAACGCATAACCATAATGCTTTTCCACACCACTGCCTACTACGGGCCAGTCGCGTGCAAGGCCATCGGAGGCTGCACCGGTTTGCACGACCGTCCATGTGGCCAGCGGCACACCGATCTCTCGGGCAAAACTGGAGGTGTCGAGATTCTGACGGATCTGGGATACCCCTGAGGCGTTGGCTGGCGTCTGCAGCTCCAGCAGGCGTGCAGGCTGGCTGGCAATGCGCCCCTGCACCTGCACAATGCCAGCAGGCGTCTGTACCGCTGGCAGCGCTGCCCTGTTCTCAAAATTGCGCGGCACCCAGCCGCGCTGTACCAGCACGGTCTGCACCAGATTCTGCCCATCTGGCACTGTCAGGCGCAGCGGCGTCAACACATAAAAACCAGGTCTGCCCTGCATCTGGCGATTGTCCAGATAGACGGTGTACTGCGGCAGCCACTCTCCTTGCAGCACCACCTGGCGGTGCTGCAATTCTTCCTGCGCAGAAGGCGCGAGTGGTGTCAGCAGACTGTGGCCTTCCAGCGCAGGCATGGCAGCGCGCGCATCAAGCTGTGCCTGGTAGGCCTCTTTCTCAGCGGCGCGGCGCAGTTGCCAGCGCCCGAGCGATGCCGTCACCAGCATGGCGATCACCGCCGCCATGGTGATGATGGCAAAACGCATGCGCGCCTTGCGTGCGCTGCGGGCAGTACTGGCATCCGGCACATCACCCATGACTGAAGGCATCCTGCAACGCGCTGTTCATGCCAGCGATTCCTGCAACTTCGAAGAGAAAAACATGCAATTGGCTTTCATTTCCATGGTTATACCCTGCCCCACGCACCGGATCGGTAGCCCGGGTGATAGCGGATGGTGTCCGCACCGCATCTGCGTGAAAATAGATGCCCAACCGATCATTGGCGTTTGAGGGACAAGCGCTTTTTGCTACGAAAACCAAAGCGCATTGCGTCACAACATCCGGAGTTTTCCATGAAGATCATCATCGCACTCGCCTTTGTCGCCATCATTGCCAGCCTGGCGTCTGCCCTCGTCTTCATGATGCGCGGCAGTCGGGAAGATGGCGCTGGCAACAAGCGCATGGCCTGGGCGCTCACCGTACGGATCGGGATTTCGGTACTGGTGTTCCTGTGCATTCTGATTGCCTGGAAACTGGGCTATATCCAGCCCCATGGGATTCCCGCGAGTTCCTGAACCAAGCTGCCGCTCCGTCAATAAAAAAGCGCCACACGGCGCTTTTTTGTTAGGGGGATGCGACCTACATCCAATACACCAGGATGTACAGGCCCAGCCAGACCACGTCCACAAAGTGCCAATACCAGGCGGCCCCTTCAAAGCCAAAATGCTTTTTGGCTGTGAAATGGCCTTTTTGCAGCCGCAAGGTGATAACCAGCAGCATGAGCATGCCGACAAACACGTGCAAACCGTGAAAGCCCGTGAGCATGTAGAAGGTGGATCCATATACGCCCGAATTGAGCTTGAGATTCAGCTCGGTGTACAGGTGGTGGTACTCATAGCCCTGCACGAACAGGAAGATCACGCCCAACAGCACCGTCATCCACATGAATTTGATGCACTTGGCGCGATGGTCGTCCCGCAGCGCATGGTGGGCAATGGTGAGGGTGACGCCCGATGTCAGCAGCAACGCGGTATTGATCGTAGGCAGCCAGAAGGGGCCTACGGTCTGGAACGGATCAACCGTGCCGGCGGGCGACGTGGTGGCTCCGGGCGATACGCTGGGCCAGGCAGCCTTGAAATCGGGCCACAGCAAGGCATTGTCCAGACTGCCCAGCGCAGGCACCGAATGCGAGCGCGCCCACCACAGCGCCGTGAAGAAAGCGCCGAAGAACATGACTTCCGAGAAGATGAACCAGCTCATGCTCCAGCGGTAGGACATGTCGATGCGGTGGCTGTACTTCCCCGCCTCGCTTTCGTGGATCGCATCGCCAAACCACTGGTACAGCACAAACAGCCACCAGACCGTGCCCAAGAGCAGCACGTATTTGGCCCAGTCATGGCCGTTGACCCAATTGCCTGCCCCGATGATCATCAGACCCAGGCCAATGGCAGCCATCACCGGGTGCCGCGATTCTGCGGGAACAAAGTAGTACGGCGTAGCGCCATGGGGTGTCGCACTCATCTCAGCTCCTGATATCTCGTTTTCTTGCTACTGAAACACTCTATTCAAACCAACCAATGCACCAGGGCCATCAGGCCCAGCACAAACAAGGCCAGCGCCACCAGGCCTACGGCAATGATCTGCAGCGGCGTGATCTGTGCGCCATCCTGCTGCCACTCCGATCCCTTGCGAACGCCCAGCAAAGACCACAGCACCGCCTGCACCGTGCGCCACACGCTGCCTTTGCGCTGTCCGGGTTGCGGAGTCGGGCTGGGCGCTGCCATCACGATGATCCTGGTTCCGCTGCCGCAGCAGCCGCTGTGGGCACGACCACCGGAGCACCCGGTGTCTTGCCGCCCACTTCAAAGAAGGTATAGGACAAGGTGATCGTCGTCACATCCTTCGAGAGCTTGGGGTCGATGACGAAGGCCACAGGCCATTCCTTTCTCTCACCCGGATCCAGCGTGTACTGGTTGAAGCAGAAACACTCCAGCTTGTTGAAGTAGGGAGCCGCCTGCTTGGGTGCGTAGCTGGGAATCGCCTGCGCCGCCATGCGGTGGTTCTGCTCGTTGCGGAACTCGTACATCACCGTGCTCAACTCGCCCGGGTGCACCTTCATCGAGGCCACCGCGGGCTTGAAGCTCCATGGGCCACGCACATTGGCATCGAACTCCACCGTGATGGTGCGGCTCTCGTCCACCTGGGTATTGAGCTTGACGTTTTTCCCTGCGGTACCGTTGCCCGGCACATCGCGCTCGGTCAAGGCCAGAATGTTGATTCCGGTGACTTCGCAGATACGCTTGTACAGCGGGATCAGCGCATAGCCAAACGCAAACATGCCCAAGGCTACGACGGCCAGCTTGCCCACCATCTTGACGTTGTCTGCGTGTCGCACTCTTGCTTGCTCCTGTTGGCTCGCGTACTGCTTACAGCACTGACATCTTCACCAGAAACCCGATGAAGAAGACCAGCGCCACCGACGCCAGAATCAGCGCCAGCCGGATATTTGCCTTGCGTTGCTCAGGCGTTGTCATCTGCAGATCCAATCAGCCAATGACCTTGGTGGCCGTGGCGTCCAGTTTGGGAGGGTTCTCGAAGGTATGGAATGGTGCGGGCGAGGGCACTTCCCACTCCAGGCCTTCAGCGCCTTCCCATGGCTTTTGTGGAGCCTTTTCACCGCGGTGGCGCATGCCGGGCCACACCACGAACACAAAGAAGTACACCTGCATCAGGCCGAAGCCGAATGCACCGATCGACGCAATCATGTTGAAATCGGCGAACTGCATGGGGTAATCTGCATAGCGGCGTGGCATACCAGCCAACCCCAGGAAGTGCATGGGGAAGAAGGTGATGTTGAAGGTGATGAGCGAGCCCCAGAAGTGGATACGGCCACGCGCCTCGGAATACATCACGCCGTTCCATTTGGGCGCCCAGTAGTAGTAGCCCGCAAACATCGAAAACAGCGAGCCCGCCACCAGCACGTAGTGGAAGTGCGCCACCACGTAATAGGTATCCTGCAACTGGATGTCGATGGGTGCCATCGACAGAATCAGGCCGGTGAAGCCGCCCATCGTGAACACGAAGATAAAGCCCACGGCAAACAGCATGGGTGTCTCGAACGTCATCGAGCCGCGCCACATCGTGGCCACCCAGTTGAAGATTTTCACGGCGGTCGGCACCGAGATCAGCATGGTCGCGTACATGAAGAACAGTTGCCCGGTCACCGGCATGCCTGTGGTGAACATGTGGTGCGCCCACACAATGAAGGACAGAATGGCAATGGCCGCCACGGCATAGACCATCGATGCATAGCCAAACAGCTTCTTGCGGCTGAAGGCCGGCACGATCTGGCTGACGATGCCAAAGGCCGGCAGGATCATGATGTACACCTCGGGGTGGCCGAAGAACCAGAAGATGTGCTGGTACATGACCGGGTCACCGCCGCCCGCAGGGTTGAAGAAGCTCGTGCCAAAGTGGCGGTCGGTCAGGGTCATGGTGATGGCGCCCGCGAGCACAGGCATCACGGCAATCAGCAGGTATGCGGTGATCAGCCACGTCCAGCAGAACATGGGCATCTTCATCAGCGTCATGCCGGGAGCGCGCATGTTCAAGATGGTGACGATGATGTTGATCGACCCCATGATCGACGAAGCGCCCAGCACATGCATGGCAAAGATGCTGGTGTCCATGGACGGCCCCATCTGTAGCGTGAGCGGTGCGTACAGCGTCCAGCCTGCAGCAGGCGCGCCGCCGGGCATGAAGAACGAGCCCACCAGCATCAGGCCCGCAGGAATCATCAGCCAGAAGCTGAAGTTGTTCATGCGCGCAAAAGCCATGTCGGATGCACCGATCTGCAGCGGAATCATCCAGTTCGCAAAGCCCACAAAGGCCGGCATGATGGCGCCAAACACCATGATCAGGCCATGCATGGTGGTGAGTTGGTTGAACAGCTCAGGATTGACCAGTTGCAGACCGGGCTGGAACAACTCGGCACGGATCAGCAGCGCCAGCACGCCGCCCACCATCAGCATGGTGAACGAGAACAGCAGGTACAGCGTGCCGATGTCTTTGTGGTTGGTGGCAAACACCCAGCGGCGCCAGCCGGTGGGCGCGCCATGGTGGTGGTCATCGTGGCCATGCGCATCATGGCCGTGGCCAGTGTGGCTGTGGTCTGTAGGGAGAACGGCGCTCATAGTTCTTGACTCCGATAGCTCTTCATGGGCTGGACTGGTGGGGCGTTATGGCGTAGCAACAATATCTACGCGGCGCGCCTGGCTGTCTGCGCCCTGTCCTGCAGTAATGGTTTCTGGCTTGCGCATTTCGATGCGCGCATCGGCCACGCCGTTGTCCGTCAGCATCTTGGCCACTGCCTGGGCCCGCAGCTTGGCGAGTTCAGCGTTCTGGTCGGCATTGCCGGTGGAATCGACAAAACCAGACAGTACCACCTTGCCGGCCTGCGCTGCCAATGCCGTTGCCGCTTTCTTGACTGTGGCCTGGGCGTCGCTGTCCAGATCGCTCTTGCCGCTGGCGAAAAATACCTGGAATGGACCCGCCTCCGCAGCTGGTGCGGCAGCAGCAGGGGCCGCTTGTGCATCGGCAGCTGGCGCAGCGGGTGCTGGGGCAGCAGTACCAGCAGCAGGCGCTGCAGAGCCGCCGCCTTCAGGGAACTTGCCACCACGCGCAGCCACGAACTCGGCAGGTTGCACCATGGTGCCGGTCTTGTTGCTCCAGTGGTTTTTGGCAAAGGTCACCACAGCGGCCAGATCGGTATCGCTCAGCTGCTTCCAGGCGGGCATGGCGCCATTGGCGCGGCCTTCCAGCACGGCATGCATCATGTCTGCCGTGGGGCCCAGCACCACGGGGCTCCCGTCAAGCGCCTTGATAGGGCCTGCGCCCTTGCCATTGGCCTGGTGGCAGGCTGCGCAATTGGCGGCATAGACTTTTTCGCCACGGGCCACCAGATCGGCCAGCACCCAGACCTTATTGGGATCGTCCGCCTTGGCAGCCAGCTTTTTCTTCTGGTCTGCCACCCATGCGGAATAGTCATCAGCCGACAGCACCTTCACATGGATGGGCATGTAGGCATGTTCCTTGCCACACAGCTCCGCGCACTGGCCGTAGTAATCGCCTGTTTTCTCGGCACGGAACCAGGTATCGCGCACAAAGCCGGGAATCGCATCCTGCTTGATGCCAAAGGCCGGCACCATGAAGGAGTGGATCACGTCTGCAGCCGTGGTGATGACACGCACCTTTTTGTTGACAGGCACCACCAGCGGGTTGTCGACGCGCAGCAGGTAATCATTGGGCGCCTTGGAGACATCGCCGCTGTTGGACATGGCGCGCTGGCTGCTGTCCAGGGTGGATACAAAGCTCAGGCCTTCACCTTCGCCCGTCAGGTAGTCATAGCCCCATTTCCATTGGTAGCCTGTCACCTTGACAGTCAAATCTGCATTGGTAGTGTCTTTTTGTGCCACCAGCACCTTCGTGGCGGGCAGGGCCATCAGGATAACGATGATGAAAGGCAGAACCGTCCAGGCGACTTCCACGGTGACCGATTCATGGAAGTCCGCAGCCTTGGCCCCTTTGGATTTGCGGTGCTTCCAGATGGAATAGAACATCACCGCAAACACACCGACAAAGATGATGGTGCAGATCCACAGCATCATCCAGTGCAGAGTGTGCTGCTCTTCAGCAATCTTGGTGACCGGAGGGGCCAGATTCATCTGCCCGACTGCAGGACCGCCCGGCAGGCTCTGCACCGCGTGTGCTGCAGTGGCCAAACCTGCGCCAGCCACCAACAGCAAAGAAGCCAGTTTTTGAGAAACACTTTTCATAGTTGTCACTTACTTCTCAACGTCTCATCGTTATGAAGTGCAAGGCGCCATGTGGGGGAACACGGGGCCGCGTGGTGCACCTTTGGCCGAGCGCACCTGCGGTTGCACTCATGCCACTTTGTCATCAAACCGAGCATGGCGTGAACTGCGCAATATTGCAACCCATGCAATCCCGGGATCATAGGGCTTTCACAACAAAAGCCCCCAGGCACTAGACAGCCGCTGCAATTGGCGTTCCACGCCAGGCCGATGCACCCATGGTTTCAGGCGCGCGACCATGAGCGCATGCCGGCGACTGCCAGTATCAGCGGTGCCTTGCTCGGCAGCGGTCACTCACCCTGCGTGCGCCCCTGACGCAGCATCTGCTGCATATCTTGCACGCTGATGACACTCTCGCCCTGCAGCTTGACGCGCGGAGCCGGTTTGAAGGCATGGCCGTAGATGATCTCGAAGGTGACAACGAGGCGCCCCTCCTCATCGGCGCGGGCCAGCTGTCGCGCAAGCGATAGGTCAAGCTGTGCGAGCCAGTTGCGCCCTCGCAAGGCGCCAAAGCGGCGGGGGTGCAGGTTGCGCCCCAGCTCGCGCAGTTCGGCGCGCAATTTCTGCGCACTGGAATACGACAGCGTGATGCGTTCCATATCCATCACCGGCTCGGCAAACCCGGCCTGCACGAGCATGTCACCCCAGTCATGCATATCGGTGAACTCGTGGCTTGCAGCAGGCCAGCCCTGCTCTGCATGGACGGCCCGCACTTCTGCCAGCGTGTCCGGCCCCAGGCAGGAGAACATCACGAACCCATCGACCGCCAGCAACCGGTGCCAGGTCTGCAGCAGTTGCTGCGGATTGGGGTGGTTGTGCAGGGCCATGTTGGCCCAGAGCATGTTCATGCTGCCCGCCTCTGGCTGGCCCCAGTGCAGCCTGGGCTGGCGCCACCGGCTCATGCTCCACCAGGGGCTGGAGAGGTGTTCGCGCAGCGCTGCTGCGCGCACAGGCTGGGTTTCGACAATGCTCAGCGCCGACTGAGGATAGCGCTCAGCCACGCGCTGGTGCGCAGCCAGGCTACCGTACAGCGGCTCCCAGCTGCACCAGGCAGCGGGCTTTTGCATAATCCATGCCAGGCGCTCCTCCATGCGACGCCCTACTTCGTCGTGCAGCCAGGGGCTGTGCGCAGGCGCCTGCCTTTGCCAGCGCGTGGCGGCTATCGGGTCAATCGTCGGAGGGGTGGAAAATTCAGCCATGGGGTAGCCCGCTACGCAATATGGGCGTGGGTTAAATGTCTTCTGAAAGGAACGGCTTGGCAATGCGCAGCAGCAAAAGCAGCATTTCGGCTCCTCCCCTGCACCGCATGCAATGGTGGCAACAGTGGTCAAGCCGGTTTGCAGACTGCCTGGGGCAACATCTGCCCGGCACCTGCCTCGTGTGTCAGCGCTGGCCCAGCCCGTGGCTGTGCAGTGACTGTGCGGTCGTCTGCGCGCCATCTGCCACAGGGCGCTGCAACCGCTGCGCACTGCCTTTTCCCGCCAACAGCCAGGTTTGCCCGGCTTGCCTGCTTGATCCGCTGCCGCTGCGGCAATGCCATGCAGCGGTGGACTATAGCCCGCCTTGGAGTGGCATGGTGCAGCAGTTCAAATATCACCAGCATCTGGCATGGGCAAGGCCCATGGCGCAGCTGATGTT
The DNA here is from genome assembly GCF_014207855.1 of Comamonas odontotermitis. Taxonomy (GTDB): domain Bacteria; phylum Pseudomonadota; class Gammaproteobacteria; order Burkholderiales; family Burkholderiaceae_C; genus Comamonas; species Comamonas odontotermitis_A. The sequence goes on from NZ_JACHKZ010000006.1 coordinate 172,246, forward strand.
GCAGGCGCCGCACACCAGGCAACTGTTGCAACAGGCAGAACTGGTGCTTGCGGTGCCGCTCTCTGCCACGCGACTGCGCGAGCGCGGCTACAACCAGGCCCTGCAACTGGCACGCGCCCTGCAGCGCCAGACGCCGGGCAGCGCCGTGCTTCATTCTGGCTGGCTGCTGCGCCTGGCCGATACCCCGGCGCAGGTGCAGCTGGGTCGCACAGCGAGATTGCGCAATCTGCGCCACGCTTTTGCCATCGAGCCGCGCCATGCAGCAGCGGTTTGCGGCAGGCAAGTGTTGCTGGTAGATGATGTGATGACCACGGGTGCCACATTGGCTGCAGTGGCAAACATGCTGCTGGCGCATGGTGCCTCTGCGGTAGATGCCATGGTTTTTGCAAGAACTCCGTTGCCAGACTAAAACGCAGCGCCATGCAGGCGCTTTGCTGCGTCACTACACTGGCACGCCTTGGCGGCCTCTGCCGCGCGCTCCTATCACAGCATCCCATGTTCAACGTCGTCCTGGTCGAGCCAGAAATACCCCCCAATACCGGTAACGTGATCCGCCTGTGCGCCAATACCGGCAGCCGCCTGCACCTGATCGAGCCACTGGGATTTTCCATGGAAGACCGCTACATGCGCCGCGCGGGCCTGGATTACCACGAGTACGCCGCCACGCAGCGCCATGCCAGCTGGCAGGCCTTTGTCGACGCCATGCAGCCCGCCGCAGACCGCATGTTTGCCATGACCACGCACGGCAGCAGCCCTGCGTTTGACATTCAATTTCACCCGGGTGATTGGCTGGTGTTTGGCTGCGAAACCCGCGGCCTGCCTCCTGCTTTGCGCGAGAGCTTTCCCCTCACCCAGCGCGTGCGCCTGCCCATGGTGGCGGGCCAGCGCAGCCTCAATCTGTCCAACGCCGTGGCGGTCACCGTCTTTGAAGCCTGGCGCCAGAACGGCTTTGCCGCGCCGGATGGCAGTGCCGCCCAATAGGTTTGAGACAAAAAATAGCCACTGGCGCACAGTATGTAGGCGCCAATAGCTCTCATTTAAATAGCAAGAAAGATATGCTGCCCAAGCTCAGGCGTTTTGCGAGCGCTTGACGAAGAACAAGCCCATGCCCACCAGCATCAGCAGGCCGCCGAACACCTTGTTCTGGATGCGCATGGCCTTGCTGTCACGCAGCAGGCGGCGCAGAGCACTCGCGCTCGCAGCATAGCCATGCATCACGATGGTATCCACGGTCAAGGTGGTGGCAGACAGAATCAATAGTTGCAGCCACAGCGGATGATCTGCCGTCATGAACTGCGGCAGCACCGCCACCATGAAGATGATGCCCTTGGGGTTGGTGGCATTGGTCAAAAAGCCACTCAGGGTGCGTTTTTTCCAGCTGCCTTCGGGCTGCTGCATCGCTGCATCGCTCACCAGCCCTCCGGTGGAGCGCCATTGCTGAAAACCAATGTAGATCAGGTAACAGGCGCCCACGATCTTGACGATGTTGAACGCGGTCTCTGACGCAATCAGCAGCGAGCCCACACCCGCACCTGCAATCAGCAAGATGAGCAAAAGCCCCAGCTGCAGCCCCAAAATGGTGGCACTGGTCTTGCGCATGCCATAAGACAGACCGTGGCTCATCGACAACACGGCGCCCGAGCCCGGCGATACAGCAATGATGATGGCCGCAACCAGATAGGCCAGCCAGGTGTGAAATTCCATGATCAATCCAGAAACGGCTCCGTCGTGCCTGGCCCCACGCATCACCGCGTCCGGCTATCAGCGCCCAGGTACCTTGGCAGGCCGCAGTTTGTAGGCCCTGCACAACGGCAAAGCCGCCATTATCGCGCCCGCCTGCGCTTGCCTGCCAGCTCCATCGACGGGGGCTGTCACATATTTTCCATAGCACTCCGCGCTTGCTGGGTGCACGCAGAACGCAAAAAAATGCAATAAATTCCCACAAATCGCTAAAAAAACGTAACCTCCTTTCCAAAGCACCTACAACAACCCCATTTTTTGCACGCATGGAAGCGCACGCCCCTCTCTGGCTGACCTACACCTTTTTGTACTTGGCAGCCGCCGTCATTGCCGTGCCGATTTCACGAGCCCTTGGCCTTGGCACCATCATCGGCTACCTGGTGGCCGGCATGATCATCGGGCCCAGCGGCCTCAAGCTGGTCAGCAATGTGCAGGACATCCTGCATTTTTCCGAGTTCGGCGTGGTGCTGATGCTGTTCCTGATTGGGTTGGAGCTGCAACCCAGCCGCCTGTGGAGCATGCGCCGCCCTATCTTTGGCGTAGGCAGCGCGCAAATGCTGCTGTGCACGGCAGGGCTGTTTGCCGCAGGCTGGCTGTTCGGGTTTGACTGGCATATGGCCCTGATTGCCGCTCTCGGCCTGGCGCTGTCATCCACTGCGATTGCATTGCAAAGCATTGCAGAGCGTAACCTTATGTCCACCAACAGCGGCAAGACGAGCTTTGCCATCCTGTTGTTCCAGGACGTAGCGGCCATCCCGATCCTCGCACTCGTGCCCTTGCTGGCCGTGGGCCAGCAAGCAGCGCAGAGCGATGGCAACATGCTGCTGGAAATCGGCAGAACCCTGGCCATCATTGCTGCTGTCATCGTGGGCGGCCGCTACCTGCTGCGCCCCGTGCTGCGCTGGATTGCGCAAAGCGATTCCCGCGAAATCTCCACAGCCACCGCCTTGCTGCTGGTGGTGGGCATTGCCTATCTGATGCTGCAGATCGGCCTGTCCATGGCGCTCGGTGCCTTTTTGGCTGGCGTGCTGTTGGCCGACAGCGAATTCCGCGCCGAGCTGGAAACCGACATCGAGCCTTTCAAAGGCCTGCTGCTCGGGCTGTTCTTCATCGCCGTGGGCATGAGCATCGACTTCTCGGTGATCCTGTCGTCGCCCCTGGCCATGCTGGCACTCGTGGTGATTTTTCTGCTCATCAAATCCATCGTCATCTACAGCCTCGCCACCGTGCTGCGCATGCCGCTGCAGGAGCGCCCGCTGTTCACCCTGCTGCTGGCGCAAGGCGGAGAATTCGCGTTTGTGGTGTTCAGCGCCGCACAGGCGCAAGGCATTGTGAGCCCGCAGCATTCCTCGCTGCTGATCGGCGCAGTGGCTATCTCCATGGTGGCCACGCCGCTGATGGTGGCCGCCATGGACCGCTGGCTCATGCCCCGGTTTGCCAACCTCGCCACGGGTGAAGACGCACCAGAGGAGTTGCACGAGCAGCAGGAGGCGTCCGTGCTGATCGCCGGCTTCGGCCGCTACGGCCAGATCGTGACCCGTGTGCTGCTGAGCCAGGGCATCAAGGCGGTCATTCTGGACCACAGCGTCGAGATGCTCCAGGTGGCGCAGAACTTCGGCTACCGCGTGTTCTATGGCGATGCCACCCGGCAGGATCTGCTGCGCATCGCCGGGGCAGAAAAGGCCGAGGTCATGGTGATCGCGGTCGACGACGAAAGCCAGACCAACCAGATCGTCAAGCTGGTGCAGCAGCATTTCCCGCACCTCAAGATCGTGACCCGTGCGAAAGACGTGGCGCACTGGTTTGCCCTGCGCGACATGGGCGTGCAATATGTGGACCGCGAGCTGTTCGACTCCAGCCTGCAGACAGCCGAGAAGACGCTGGAGCTGATGGGCTACACGCCTGAAGATGCACAGTATGTGGTCACGGTGTTCCGTGCCCACAACATCGAATTGACCAACAAGATGTACGAACACCGCAACGACCGCGAAACCATGCTGGCCGTGGGCCGCCAGGGCCGCGATCAGCTGGTGGAACAGATGATGCGCGAGCGCCAGGAACGCCAGGCCCAGGCGCAGGAAGCCGAGCAGGCCCCCAGCAGCCCCTACCCGCACCAGCCGGATGACCCGCAGGCCCACATTTGACCGTAGACGCACGCAGCCCACCGGCTGCGTGCTACGCTTTGCGCCCTATGTTCAACCCCTCCCAAGCCGATGTGCGGCGCTTTTTCTGTGCTGCGCATGCCAAACAGCAAGCGGGCCAGCCCATGGAAGCCATCGAAACCCTGGCGGGCCTGTGGATTGCCGAGCACCCCGAGTACCGCGAAGACCTGAGCGACGTGGATGCGGCCATCGCCCGCAACTACGATCTGACACCCGACAAGACCAACCCGTTTCTGCACCTGTCCATGCACCTGTCGATCAGCGAGCAATGCAGCATCGACCAGCCGCGCGGCATTCGCCAGGCAGTGGAACTGCTTGCCAGGCGGTTGGGCTCGCTGCACGATGCGCACCACGTCGCCATGGAGTGCCTGGGCAGCATGCTGTGGGAGAGCCAGCGCTCGGGCCGCCCACCCGATGGTGACGCCTACGTGGCGGCCGTGCAGCGCAACGCCACCAAGGACTGAGCGCCGCCCTCCACTCCCCCAAGAAAGCAGAACGCCCGGCATTGCCGGGCGTTTTTTGCTGAGGCCACTGCTGCGTTGCCCGCCATTGCTCGCTTATTTTCTGCCTTATTTGCTGCGGAAGCGCGACTCCGGCACGGTCTGCAAACCGCCTTGCAGGCTGCCGATATAGTCGGCCAGCTCTTTCATCTCTGCATGGTTGAACTGCTTGGCCATGGCCCCCATCACCGGGTGCGAGCGGCCGATGTACCCGCTTTTCTCGACGGTATAGGATTTGAGCGCGGCATACAGATAGTCAGCGTTCTGGCCGCCCAGCTTGGGATACGTGGGATCGATGGCCTTGGAGAAATTGTCACCATGGCACGATGCGCAGGTGCCTTTTTTCAGCAACTCGGCAGTCTTGGTGCTCGGCTCTCTCGATGGCTTTTCGGCCACCGTCACATCGCCGGTGGTGTGCTTTTCGTAATACGCCGCCAGATCGGCAATGTCCTGGTCGGTCAGCGAATCGGCAATGGCGCGCATCGTGGGGTGTTTGCGGTCGCCCTTCTTGTAGGCATGCAGCGCTGCCTCGATGTACTTGCCGTTCTGGCCCGAAATCTTTGGAACCTGGTACACCTCGGGAAAGCTGGCCTTGTACCCCACGATACCGTGGCAGCCAATGCACATGGCAATTTTTCCTTCAGCCGCCTTGGCATCACCCTTCACCTCCTGAGCCGCCGCCCAACCCGTCACAGACGCGACAGCCAATGCAAATACCGTGGTCAATGTTTTATTCATTTTGCGCGCACAATCGTGTGGAAAAGCTACCGCGCCTTGGCGGTGTCTAAGTTTATAGTCAACGCTCAAACAGACCCTGTCACCTCGATTCTGCATTCTCTTTCATGAAATTCCAAGGCACACAGAACTACGTTGCGACCAATGACCTGATGCTCGCGGTCAATGCGGCAATTACCCTTCAAAGACCGCTTCTCGTCAAGGGGGAACCCGGCACAGGGAAAACCATGCTGGCGGAAGAAGTGTCGCAGGCGTTAGGCATGCCGCTGCTGCAGTGGCACATCAAGTCCACCACCAAGGCACAGCAGGGCTTGTATGAGTACGACGCAGTCAGTCGTCTGCGAGACAGCCAGCTTGCCGATGTGGACGGCGCGGCCCGTGTGCATGACATCCACAACTACATCGTCAAGGGCGTGCTGTGGCAGGCCTTCACCGCAGACCAGCCCGTGGCCCTGCTGATCGACGAGATCGACAAGGCCGACATCGAGTTTCCCAACGATCTGCTGCGCGAACTCGACCGCATGGAGTTCTACTGCTACGAAACGCGCGATATGATCCGCGCCAAGCACCGCCCGCTGGTGTTCATCACCTCCAACAACGAGAAGGAGCTGCCTGACGCCTTCCTGCGCCGCTGCTTCTTTCACTACATCAAGTTCCCCGACGCGGAGACGATGAAGCAGATCGTCGAGGTGCATTTCCCAACGCTCAAGCAGGGCCTGCTGTCGGCGGCCATGAAGGTGTTCTTCGAAATCCGCAACCTGCCCGGCCTGAAGAAAAAGCCATCGACCAGCGAGTTGATCGACTGGCTCAAGCTGCTGGTTGCCGAAGATATTCCGCCCGAGGTGTTGCAGACCGCAGACCAGAAGATTGCCGTGCCACCCCTGGTGGGCGCGCTTTTGAAGAACGAGCAGGACGTGAGCCTGTTCGAGAAGCTGGTCTTCATGAACCAGCGCAACCGCTAGGCAGCGCATGGCCACGCCGCAGCAGTTGCTGGCCGAAGGGTTGACGGACGCCGTTGGCTTTCTGGCCGGCGCACTGGCTGGCTGGGGCATTTCGCACTTGCTGGGCTGGCCGCTGTTTGAAGAAGGCTACAGCGCGGGCAGCATTGCCGCCATTGCACTGGTGGGCCTGGGCGGCGGGGCAGGCCTTCAACTGGCCCGGCGCTGGCGCAAATCCAGATAGAAATTGGCTGATGCGCCTTGCAGTAAAACGCAATCAGCTATCAAATTCATAACAACCGAGAACACCATGGCCTTTGTAGAACCCATCGATCTGCGCCGCAATGGCGTACTGCTCACCCCACTGGACTTTGCGCATGAGGACGGCCTGCGTGCCGCTGCGCAGGATGGCGAGCTCTGGAAAATCCGTGTCACCTCTGTTCCCGAGCCGGAAAACACCAGGCTCTACATCGAGCAGGCCATGAACATGCGCGCAGCGGGCAACCGCATGCCATTTGCCGTCATCGATGAAGTCACGGGCAAGGTGCTGGGCAGCACCAGCTACCACGACATCGTGCCCGCCTTGAAGCGTGTGGAAATCGGCTACACCTGGTACGCGCAGAGCGTGCAGCGCAGCCACGTCAACACCACCTGCAAGCTTGCCTTGCTGGCCCATGCGTTCGAAACCCTGGGCGCCGCCGTGGTGGGCTGGCGGACAGACAACTTCAACTTTGCCAGCCAGCGGGCCATTGAGCGCCTGGGCGCCAGAAAGGACGGGGTGATCCGCCACCATGCGCCGCGCCGCGATGGCACCGTGCGCGACACCGTGATGTACAGCATGCTCGCTGGCGAATGGCCCGAAGCCAAGGCACAGTTGCTGTACCTGCTGAACAAGCCGCGCTGATTTTTCACCCCACCCGTAGGTACCCTAGAGCGCCGGCCAAAGCAGCGGTTTTGAAGCTACAGCACCGGCGCCATCATGCCCACAACGTTGTGTATCAGCCGGGTATGGAACGGCCATGCACGCACCGCCGCCACATCCACGGCCTTTGACACGGACAGGTAGCCCAGCTGCCTTGCGCGTATGCTGCCCGTCACCTCGCGGTCGCTGATCAGCAGGTTGTTTTCGTAGTTCAGCTCCAGGCTGCGGCGGTCCATGTTGGCCGATCCCACCAGACTGATTTCGCCGTCCAGGGTCAAGGTCTTGGCGTGTAATACCCCCAGCGGATATTCATAGAGTGCCACGCCGTTGCTCAGCAGATCGGCATAGCAGCTGCGGCAGGCCTGCGCCACCAGCCATGAATCATTGCGGGCGGGCACGATCAGGGTCGTCGCCACCCCGCGCCGGGGCGCAGCGCACAGAGCGCGCAGCAAGGCCTCGTCCGGGACAAAGTATGGCGTGGTGATCAGCAGCTCGTGGCGCGCTGCATACATGCTGGCCACAAACAGATCGGACATGCCGTTGTGCCGCGCCGTGGGGCCTGTTTCCACGGCCTGCGCCACGCAGTTGCCAGGGGCCACATCTGCAGCAGCCACTGGTGCATTGGGCAGGTCGTCCAGTCCGGCTTCATTGGTCTCTGGAATCCAGCCGCTCAAGAACAGCGTCTGCATCTGCCGCACTACCGGCCCCTCACAACGCAGCAGTACATCGATCCAGGGCGCATACCTCGCCTTGATTCGGAATTCCGGGTCCGCACAATTCTGGCTGCCGCAATAGGCGATGCGGTTGTCAATGACGACCAGCTTGCGGTGGTCGCGCAAATCGACACGGCTGAGCGCCATATGGCGCAGGCGGCTCACATCATCCAGCGTGGCCAGCAATTGCACGCCAGCCTGCGCCAGCTCACGCCACAGGGCACTGTCATGAAAGGCGCGCGAGCCCAACGCATCCACCATCACCCGGCACTGCACGCCGCGGCGTGCAGCAGCGGCTACGGCCAGCGCCAGACGCTGGCCGGTGTCATCGGCCAGCCAGATGTAAAAGGCGATATGCACCTGCTGGCGCGCCTGTGCGATATCGTCGATCAGATGGTGAATGGCCGCCTTGGAGTTGACCATGGGCTGGGCCGGCACTGCAGCCGCATCACCCAGCAGCGCAATGCGGTTGCCCGCAACCGCATCAAACCCGGTGATGGAATGCGCCAGGGCGACCAGGGACGCAGCCGCTCCGGACACCTGCGCAGGTGTCTGCACCGGGCGCTGCAAAGTGGTTTGCACCTTGCGCAGCCGCCGTGCACGGGAGCGCCCGATGCTGGTCTCGCCCAGCAACAGATACGCCGCAATGCCCGCCAGAGGCACCAGCATGATGACCGCCACCCATGCGGCACGCGAGGCGGGCGAGCGGTTGGCCCGCGTCAGCGCGCGGGCAGCAACCAGCAGATGCAAGATGAAAACAGAGCCTGTCCACAGTTGGGGAAGCAGATTGCTGTGCATGGAATTCGACGGACGCACCAATACAGATGGTTCATGCTAGCACGGCATCCATCTGCGCCTATGCCCCGACGGGCGCTGTTCACAGCCTGCTCAGCAGGCCTTCCTGCAATGCGGGCAGATGCTGCTCCGGCAGGATATTGCTCATATGCTTTTTGACGTTGTCCGCATAGCTGGCATTGGTCTTTTGCTTCAGAAACTGAAGCACTTTGAGCAGGTTGACCACCAGATCGCTTTCGCTCTGGCTGGCATTGAGCTGGGCCAGCATGTGTTGGGCATCGCCGCCACGCTGCATCTGCAAAATGCCGGATGCATACATCTTGCATGCGGCCAATGAGCGTTTGGCGGCAGAGGAGGACAGCGCCTCCCGTGCAGGCGCAAGCGCAGATACCAAAGGAGCCGGGCGCGATGGCTGAAGATCGATGCCCACCGGCATCAGCGTGGATTCGCGCGGCTCTGCGGCCGCGACAGATGCCTGCGATGCCATGCGCAGCGCATCATGGGAATCGCGGACCGTCCACGCCTGCCCCTGCACAGGCCGCTGCACCAGATACCCCTGGGCGAGCAGACTGTCCATCAACGCCAGTGCGCTGTCACCGAGCCAACCCGCAATCTCTTGACGGGAGCGGATGCCATCGCACAAGATGAGGATCTGCCGCTCCTGCACCGACAGGCTGGCACGGTTGCGCAATGCCTGCCTGGCCTTGTCCGTTTTGATCATCACCATGGCAGCGTGCTCCCCAAGTCCCGTTAGACTGGAAAGACTAGCCCGCTTCCGTTACAAATTGTTTACAACCCCATGCTGATCGACTTTTTCTACACCTTGCGTGCGGCCAAACTGCCGGTTTCGGTCAAGGAACTGCTCACCTTGCTGGAGGCGCTGGAAAAAGGCCTGGCTGGCCCGCGATCGGAAGATGCCTGGAGCCTGGACGACTTCTACTTTCTCGCGCGCACCTGCCTGGTCAAGGATGAAAAGCTGTTCGACAAGTTCGACCAGGCTTTTTCTGCGTATTTCAAAGGCATGGAGTTGCTCACCGACTGGAAGAAGGAGCTGCCGGAGGACTGGCTGAAGCAGGTGCTGGAGCGAGAGCTGAGCCCCGAGGAAAAGGCAGCGATCGAGGCCATGGGCTGGGATGAGCTGATGGAGACCTTGAAACAGCGGCTTGAAGAACAGAAGGAGCGCCACGAAGGCGGCAGCAAGTGGATCGGCACTGGCGGCACCAGCCCGTTTGGCCACGGCGGCTACAACCCAGCGGGCATACGCATCGGTGGGCCCGGTAAAAGCCGTAGCGCAGTCAAAGTGTGGGAGCAGCGCGCTTACCGCGATTACGACGACACCCAGGAGCTGGGCACGCGCAATATCAAGGTGGCGCTGCGCCGCCTGCGCAAATTTGCCCGTGATGGCAACGAGCTTGAACTTGATCTGCCCAACACCATCCGAGCCACCGCCGCCAATGCGGGCTATCTGGACATCAAGATGATCCCCGAGCGGCACAACAACGTGAAAGTGCTGCTGCTAATGGATGTAGGCGGCACGATGGATGACCACATTCAGCGCGTCGAAGAACTGTTTTCTGCCACCAAAAGCGAGTTCAAGCACCTGGAGTTCTATTACTTCCACAACTGCGTCTACGACTACATGTGGAAAAATAACAAACGCCGCTATGCCGAGAAATTCCCGACCTGGGACATCATCAGAAAATATAACAAGGATTACAAACTGATCTTTGTAGGGGATGCCACAATGAGTCCTTACGAAATCCTACAACCGGGTGGCTCGGTTGAATATAACAATGAAGAACCCGGTGCCGAATGGATCAAGCGCCTGACCAACGCTTTTCCCAAGCACGCCTGGATCAACCCCGAACCACAAGGTGTCTGGCAATACCGCCAGAGCATCAGCCTGATACAACAACTCGTAGGCGACCGCATGTTTCCCCTGTCATTGAAAGGCCTGGAGGACACAATGCGGTTGCTGTCAAAGTGACCATGCGATATCGCCTGACGACGCCGGTCCTGCCGGCGTTTTTTATTGCTTTCTCTGCCTTGCTGGCTGGCTGCAGCAGCACGCCGCACGCCAATGGCGAGGATGCGCAGAACGCAGCCACCGCGGCAGAAAAGGACTCCAGCAGCACCGAAGCCGACAGCGACAAGCCCGCTTTCGATCTGACGGTGAAAGCGCCTGACGATGTCAGAAAGTATCTGGAGCAATACATCGACCTCAAACGCTATCGCAGCTTTCCTGGGCTCCAGTTGACCGAGCTGACGCGGCTGTTGGGCAGCGCCGATGAGAACGTGCGTGAACTGCTGGGCACATTGGGTTACTTCAGCCCCGAGATACAAATTGATGTGTTCGATACAGGAGCGGCGCCTGTGGGCGACGGCATATCTGCAGCAGACAGCGAAGCACGCCCGCAGATCGTCATCTCCGTCACGCCGGGCGTACAAACCAAGGTGGCCGACGTGGCGCTGGATTACAGCGGCGCCGTGACCGAAGAGAAGAACTTTGCCAGCCGGCGCGAGCGGCTGCAGCGCAACTGGGATCTGCAACCCGGCGCCGGATTCACCCAGAAAGGCTGGGACGGTGCGAAATCCGAAGGCCTGCGCGCCCTCCAGCGCCGCCGCTACCCCACCGCCAAGATCGAATCCAGCAAGGCCGACATTGATGGCGACACCAACCAGGCCCGCCTGTCAGTGCATTACGACAGCGGCCCGTTGTACAAATTCGGGCCTCTGTTGATCCAGGGCGCTGAGCGTTACGACCCGGTCGGCACCGCCCGTATCGCGCGCCTGCCCACTGGCCGCGACTACAGCGAAACCGCCATGCTCGACGCCCAGACCCGTCTGGCCGCCAGCGGTTACTACGACTCGGTCTTCCTGACCCTCGATACCGACACCCAGACGCCCGAAGCGGCCCCTGTGATTGCCCAGGTGCGCGAGGCCAAGCTGCAAAAAGTGGTTTTCGGCATCGGTATGTCCACCGATACCGGGCCACGCCTGAGCCTCGACCATACCCACAACAAAATGCCTTTGCTGGGCTGGCGCGCGGTAAGCAAGCTCTCGTTCGAGCGCGACAAAAAACTGATCAGCACCGAATGGACCGACCTGCCCGGTGAGGACGGCTGGGCCGACTTTGCTGGGGGCGAGATCAAGCGTGAAATCAATGGCGACTTCACCATCAATTCGACCCAGATCCGCGGCGGTCACAAGAAGAGCACCGACCACATCGACCGCAGCGCATTCCTGCAATACGACTTCTCGTCATCTGTGCAAGGACTGGAAAAAATCCCCTCCAGTAGCGCCATCAGCGCCAATTACGGCTGGACAGGCCGCTACTTCAACAACAACACCAATCCCACGCGCGGCTATGGCATTGCTGCAGAACTGGGCGCGGGCTTTACGCTCACGCCCCAGCGCGATCCGTTCATACGTACCCTGCTGCGCTGGCAAGGCTTTGTGCCCGCCGGAACGGTGACCGCCCCCAATGGCAGCTCGCGCGGGGCACGCCTTGCCCTGCGGGCCGAAGGCGGTGCAATCCTGGCCAAGGATTCTGCCGTCATCCCTGCCACCCAGCTGTTCATCACTGGTGGTGACACCACCGTGCGCGGCTATGGCTACAAACAGATCGGCGCCAGCGTTGCTGGCAACAAGGTTTACGGCGGCCGCTACATGTACGTGGGCAGCGTTGAATACCAGCGCCCCCTGGTGCGCAATGGCGAGGTCAGCGACTGGGAATCGGCCGTGTTTGCCGATGTGGGCTCGGTGGCTGACAAGGTTGGCGACATGACGCCCTACTGGGGCATTGGTACGGGCCTGCGCTGGCGCAGCCCGGTGGGCGCGCTGCAGGCCGATGTGGCCTACGGACTGAAAGACCAACGCTTTCGCCTGCATTTGCGTCTGGGATACAGCTTTTGACCATGGCAGACACCTCTATCTCCACGCCGCAGGGCACCCAGCCAACGCCTCCGCCTCCTCCTAAAAAAGCAAGCCGGGGCAGGCGCATTGTGCGCTGGCTGCTATGGTTTTTGGCATCGCTCATTGTCGCTGTCGCTGCATTGCTGGGCGGCGCCTGGTGGTGGAGCGGGCAAGACGATTCGCTCGCTCGCGTCATCGCCATCGTGCAGCGCTACCTACCGGCAGACCAGCAACTGCAAGCCTCCGATGTGCGCGGCAGCCTGCGCCGAGGCGGCAGCATTGGCAATCTGCAATGGAGCAATCCAGCCATCCGCGTTGACATGAGCAACGCCACCATCGGCTGGACCCTCGATAACATCTGGGATCGTGAAGTGCGCCTGGCACCGATCCACATCGCCCAGCTCACCATCACACCCTCGGGCATGGAACAACCCAAGGAGCCTACCCAGCCCTTGGAACAGTTGCCGCTGCCGCTGCGGGTGCTGGACATTCCCTTCTCCGTGGATGAAATCGTCTGGGCCGCTGCCCAGCCCGTCACCATCGCCGGTCTGCAGGGCCACTACCTGTACCAGAGCGACAAGCATCGGCTGCAGATCACCAGCGTACAGGCCTTCAACGGCAGCTACCAGGCCCAACTCACCCTGGGCGCGTTGGCGCCGATGGAGCTTGATGCCCAGCTGCAAGCCCATACAGACCAACCGGCCACTGAACAGCTGCCTGCCATGCTGGCCGATGCCTCGGCCAACATCATTGGCAACCTGGCAGGTGCCGATGCCAGCCTGCGCGTGGTAGCCCAGCTCCAACCCCAGATTGCGCAGCCCTCGCCGGCAGACGATGCGGCAGCCCAACCCCAAAAGCCGCCAGCCAAATCTGCAGGCGGTAAGGCACGGCAGCATGGCCAGGACCAGGCCGCACAGGCCCTGGCCAAAGCCCCGCCCATGCAAGCCGATGTGGATGCCACCATCTACCCCTGGAAACCCTGGCCGGTCGGCCCCACGCAGGCCACCGTGCAAAGCGTCAATCTGGCAGCCCTTCTGCCTAACCTGCCCATCACATTGCTCAACGGCAAAATCGCGGTGACGCAAGCCCAGGCCGATGCACTGGCTACAGCACATGCAGACAGCCCTGCGCCCGCCCTGCCCGCCCCAGCTGCCGAAGCGCGCACAGATGCCGCGGCACCCGCGCTGCTGCCCGTGCCCCTCGACATCGCCGTCGACATCAGCAATGCGCTGCCCGGCCCGCTGGACGCGCAGCGCCTGCCCATCCAGCATCTGCAGGCGAAGGCCTTGTTTGACGGCCAGCGTGTCGATGTGCTGGGTGGCACCACCGTGCAGCTAGGCGACGGCCGCCTGCAAGCCGCAGGTCACTACCGGCTGGCAGACCACCATGCCGCGCTGCAAGCTCAACTGCAGGCGCTGAACCCTGCGCTCATCGACACCCGCGTGGACAGCGCGCCGCTCTCGGGCAAACTCACTGCCCAGTCGCAGGATGACGCTATCGTTTTTGACATCGACATACGCTCCAACCGTGCGCCAGACGCCAAAAACACCAAGAGTGCCAAAAACGCCAAAGACCCGGCCCGTCTGCCGATCGATCACATCATCGCCAAAGGACGGTGGAAGGCGCCCGAATTGCAGTTGCAGACCGCGCAGATCGACGCACTGGGCGCGCACCTGAGTGCCGAGCAACTGGTGGCCAATATCGAGCAGCGGAGCGGCTCGGGGCGTATCGCCGCACAAGTGCCCGGCGCCAACCTCGACATCAAAGCCCAAACCACCCCTACGCAAGGCAAGGGCGATGTGATTCTGAAACTGGCCAACGCAGAGCAATTGCTGCGATGGCTGCGCAAGGTGCCCGGCGCTGCCGAGGCGCTGCCCCCAGCCCTCAGTGCACAGGGCGGCCTTGACGCCCAGGTCCACTACAGCGGCGGCTATGGCGATGCCCTGCGCCAGTTGCAGCATGCAGGCATCCTCACCAAGCTGCCCGAAGGCATTGCCTCCAAAGGCGCACAACCGTTTGCGCTGGAGGCAGCCATCAACACCCAGCAGCTGACCGTGCGCACCAGCGGCAATGCCGAGGACACCTGGCAACTGCGCAACACCCAATTAGCGCTGACTGGCAATCTGGCCAAAATACAGGCCGACCTGCAGACCGAAGCGCGCCATGGCGAGCAACAATTTGGCGGCCAGATCAAGCTGGCAGCCAGCAGCAATGCGCAACAACAATGGACAGGCAGCCTCAGCCAGCTGCAGGCCCGCGCCACGCTCCCGCCCAACAAGGAGCCATGGCAATTGGCGCTGCAGCAGCCACTCGATTTCAAGCTGCAACTGCCCCAAGGCAAACAAGCGCTGACCGCCAGCACTGGCGCAGGCCAACTGCACCTCACCGGCCCGCAAGCGGGCACCGTCGTACTGCAGTGGAACCCGCTCCAGTTCAGCCAGGGCGCGGACAAAACCGTGCAGTTGCAAAGCACCGGCAGCGTGCAAGGCCTGCCACTGCGCTGGGCACGCGCTTTCCAAAAGCCCGATGCCAACCAAAACCAGGGCACCAGCCCGCTCGATTCAGACCTCGTCGTGCAAGGCCGGTGGGACATCAGCACCACCAATGGCCTGAACGCCAAACTGCAGGTAGAACGTGCGAGCGGCGACCTGCGCCTGCATATACAGGGCAGCCGCCCCAAGAGCGTCACCTTCCACTCCAGCGGCAAACAGGGCAGCCTTGCCAAAGCCTTTGCCGAGCAAAAGGAAACCATCACAGCCGGTATCCGCGCTGCAACCGTTACCCTGACCGTACAAGACCGCCAGGTGCGCGCCAACGTGCGCTGGGATTCGGCCAATGCGGGCGAGCTGAATGCCGATCTGCAGACCGCGTTGCAGTTCGAAGGCAAAGACTATCTGGCTGCAACCGTGGCACCCGACGCCCCGCTCAGCGGCGCCATCAAAGCCCAGATGCCAGACCTGGGCATCTGGGCCAGCTTTGCCCCGCCTGGATGGCGCGTGGCAGGCAGCCTGGGCGCCGATGTACAGCTATCGGGCAACCTGCGCGACCCGCGCTGGAGCGGCAGCGTCCTGGCCGACAAAATGCATATCCAGTCGCAATTGGACGGAGTGGACCTGCGCAACGGCAGCCTGCGCGCCCAACTCAACGGCAACGAACTCGCGCTGCAGCGCCTGCACTTTGACGGCGGCGAAGGCAGCCGCGCCCGCATCATCGGCTACAGCGGCAACCTGACTGCAGCACCCGTGGATGGCGGCACCCTGGATGCCACAGGCACGATCCGCTGGAGCATGCCCGACGATGGAGGCAAACCCGACATCACCATGGACATCCGCACCCAGGCCAAGGCCCTGCAAGTATTGGTGCGCGCCGACCGGCAGGTCAGCATCTCCGGGGATGTACGCAGCCAGCTGCAGCAAGGCCAGATGCGCATCACCGGCGACCTGCGCGTCGACCGCGCCAGCATCATGCTGGCCAACGAATCCTCCCCCACCCTGGGCAGCGATGTGGTGGTGCACACCAAGGCCAGCCGCGCCGCCGCTGCCGAAAAGGCCAAGCAGGAGGCGGCCCAGGCTGCTGAAGACAAGCCCAACGAGCCCGCAGGCGGCATCACCCCTGCCAAACCCATGCTGCTGGATGTGAAGCTGGACCTTGGCAACGATTTTGCGCTGCAGGGCTATGGCATCACCACGCGCCTGCGCGGCACGCTCAATGTGCAGAACGCTGGCGGCAACGGAATCGGCATGCCCCGCATCACCGGCGTCATCACCACGGAAGAAGGCCGATACCGCGCCTGGGGACAGGTGCTGAATGTAGAGACAGGCCAGATCCGGTTCAACGGGCCCTACAACAACCCCTCGCTAGAGATTCTGGCACTGCGGCCCAACATCTCCGTCAAGGCAGGTGTCCAGGTCAGCGGCACGGCAATGGCGCCCCGCGTGCGGCTGTACTCCGACCCTGAAATGCCCGACGCCGAAAAAATATCGTGGGTAGTCATGGGCCGCGACCCCGCGGGCGGCGGCGCCAGCAGCGCCAGCAGCGCCATGATGCAGCAGGCGGCTCTCGCCCTGCTGGGCGGAGGCTCTGGGGAGAGCCTGACTGGCAACATCGCCAAAAGCCTGGGCTTGGATGAAATCGGCCTGGGTGGCGACAATGGCTCTGCCGGCCTGTCGCTGGGCAAGCGCTTGTCCAAGGACTTGTATGTGACCTACGAAGCCGGCTTGGGTGGCACCTTAGGCGCGCTCTACATCTTCTACGACTTCACCCGCAACCTGCAACTGCGCGGATCGGCAGGCGTGACCAGCGCGCTGGATCTGATCTACACATTGCGTTTTGACTAGGGCGGCCACAACACAGGGCAGAGTTTGTCCGGCACCCGCCGAACACCACCTACAATAGCTGCTTGACCACCCTCCCTGTAGTTCAATGGATAGAACGAGTGCCTCCTAAGCGCTAGATACAGGTTCGATTCCTGTCGGGGGGACCATGATTCTGCAATGGAATCAAGCACATAAGCACTGCAAGAATACAAGCGGGACAAAACCAGACTATTTAGGCCTGTTTCTATACGGCGTTTCTGGTTTTTGCCCTCCCGCTTCAAGCTTGAATTACCCCTGGCATTTATCAGGCTGCTGCAACTCCTGAGAGGCGCCAGCGGTGCTCTCGCGCGGCAGCAGCGCGAGTTAGCTTCCGCCTCATTCCGGCGAACCCCTCTATGGCGGAAACGTCCACGTACGCCCAACTCCAAGTTAAAAGTGATCGTATATGTAGGAAACACCGCAACATATCTTCCTTCTTTAACTTTGCTTTAGACTCTCCTGAAAAGAAAAAACCGTTTGGCGGCACACGAGCTCTATGCGTTGTCAGCATTCACATTGGCAACCATAAAACAAAATGAAATAAAGAAAATCACTTGTGCGTCATAATCTCCAGCATGAAGACAGCCATTCGCGTAGTGCTCGTGCTTGTAGCAACACCTGCTGTGCTATTTTTTATAGGCAAGCTACTCTCATGGGTATTCTCTTGTTCAGGTTTTGACTACATATCAAATTGCTCAGTGCCAGCAGTGACGGGACTTGTCTCGGGCCTAGTCGGCATGCTTTGGCTTTTTGTCTTCGCTATTCCACTTGGCATAGGCTCAATCGCCATCATTCTGATTGTGTCGGCTATTTTCGGATCTGAGGGCAAGGATTAACTTGACTCGTGTCACTCAGGTCTAGGTCTGGCGTCACTGATTCCATTCAGGTATTCCCGCTTGGCTCATTGACCGACGCGATAGGCACAATGTTTAGGCCAAGAATTGAGCGGAGGCTCTGATCCACTTGCATTGCTCGCTTCCTCGCCAATGGTGGTTTAGAGAGATGCCTGTCGTACCGCGCTTATGCGGCTATCAGCATGTTTAGGCTTCCCCCAATTTCCCGGGCGGTTGACTCAATCCCACGAAGCGCCTACTCTTCAGGATGAGTGGATGGCATACCATCTGCACCAAAGGCCAGGCCCAGTTGCTCTAGTTTTGCACGCGCCTCATGGTGTACCACTCCGCGCTTTCTAACGTCAGCTTCCAGCAGCCTCAGAAGAGTGCGCTTGCTGACATTGATATTACGGATCACCTCCACACGCACGCCCCAGAATTTGTCATTCGCAAAGCGATCCAAAATCGCCGCGTCTGCATCCGGATTCATAGCTGCGGTAGCCCGAATGGCCTGGTTCGGGTCTGTCAAAAATGGCTCCAGCTCGGCGGTGTTTGCAGCACCGCATGCAGCGATATAACGCAATTGCTCTGCCGCTTCTTGCTCAGGTGTCTTTTTTGCCATTGTTTTCTCCGACAGAGGAACTTTCTATTGTCACAGCCCCCACGCTGTCTGTCTAAAAGTTTGGGGCCCAGTTTCTCTGAAACATGCAGCATACACAAGAGCAGCATCGATTCCGATCTGTGAAACGCCTGAATCTCTGGGAGCAATGCGAGACATATCCCGGACAACGCCTGCAATACAGCTTGTGCCGGAAGTTCAAGGCTTTAGGGTGTTCATTCATGATCCAGGCCAAATACAGACTGGGCCTACTGTTTTTACAATGCACAGGCTCTGAATCATTTTTCACTTTGGTGACAAGGTTCTCCGCAGCCATATCGGCAAGTGTAAAATATACTCATAAATTTTCAAAAGACCTCGAATCGTTGAATTTATGCAGATCGGTACAATTGATGAATAATAAGAAATTCCTTGCAGCAATCATCATACTGGCTATATTTTCTACGCTATTTTTCATATTTAGAATATGCAACATTTTTTTGATAGAGCCCCCATTGGCATCTATTGCGACAGATGGTCTGCAGTCATTTGAATCCAATAAGCTTTCATCTTCAAGCAGAAAAAATCCAGCAGATGATTTAGTACTTCAAGCTAAAAGAAAGGAAATCTTTGCTTATTCAAGAGACGGAAATTTCAAGAACACAAGGAATCGTCTAAAAAATGCCTGGGATGCTGGAGTGATTAACCAGAAAGAGTACTATGGAGAGCTAGCACACATGCTTTCTGTATCTGTTGAAAATCCAGAATCCATAGTGAGAGAGGTTGTCACATCAAGGGGCTTTGTTGCACAAATCCGGGCCGCAGCGGTAGTAGGCTCGGATGATGAGTGAGACGAACTGGGGTCGGCGCAAGTACCGCACCACAAACTGG
>NZ_JACHKZ010000007.1 GCF_014207855.1 Comamonas odontotermitis
TCCAGTTTGTGGTGCGGTACTTGCGCCGACCCCAGTTCGTCTCACTCATCATCCGAGCCTACTACCGCTGCGGCCCGGATTTGTGCAACAAAGCCGTACTGCGCCATTGGGCGATATCGTGGATTCGAAAATTACCTTGTCCGCAGCACCCAAAATGCAGTATCTGGATGCAAGCAATCCAGGCTATGCGGCATTCAAGACAGCCAACGCATCGCGCACGCCTTTGGTATTGTTTGGTGCCAATGACGGCATGCTGCATGTCTTGAATGGCAGTGCCACTGGCGCAGATGCAGGTAAAGAGGTGTTCGCCTATATTCCCGGTCTGACCTTTTATGGGCCAGGCGGTACGAGCGCAGCTGATGCCAATATCAATGGCCTGGCGGCTATCGGTAATCCGAACTATGAGCACCGGTTTTATGTCGATGCAACCCCCCAGGTGTTCGATGTGGATTTTCAGAAGACGCAAGGCAGCACGTTGATTGCACCTACCTGGAAAACATTGGCAGTGGGTGGCCTTGGCAAAGGTGGAAAAGGCTTTTACGCGATTGATATCACCAACCCTGGAGATTTCACCACAGAGGCAAGCGCCGCCGGCAAGGTGCTGTGGGAAATCAGCAATACCACGCCGGGGTTTGAACACATGGGCTATAGCTATGGTGCGCCTGTGATGGTCAAGACCGCAAAGTACGGCTGGACGTTGATCTTGACCTCTGGCTACAACAATGACGACGGGAACGGCTATCTGTTTCTGGTGAATCCGGCAACTGGTGCGCTGCTGGACACTATCAGTACAGGTGCTGCGGCGCCTGGCATGGCCCAGGCTTCTGCGTTCATCGGTGCCTATACGGACGGAACAGCGGATACTGTTTATGCCGGTGATTTGAATGGCCAACTCTGGCGCTTTGATTTGACTGCTTCGGGCTCAAGCACGTATCCAGCGCCCCAACTGCTGTTTCAGACCGCTTCGCCAAGCGGTGGCGCTCAGCCCATCACGGTAGCTCCCATCCCAGAGGTTCACCCCAGGACACTGGAGCGCGTGGTGTTGTTCGGTACCGGAAAATTGCTCGATGGTTCGGATATGGCAATGTCGCAGGTTCAAAGCTTCTATGCAGTGACCGATGGCGATGGTAAAAAATTCAATACCACTGTGACCTCGACCTTGCATCGCAGCGATCTGGTTGAACGCACCTCGCTGACCTCTCCTGTTGCAACCATGCCGACCACCGCGCGGGGCTGGTTCTACAACCTGGGAACCACCGACGGCACTGCCTGGCGTACTCTGCTGACTGCTGCTGCGGCCAATGGCATTGCGGTGTTTACATCCACCCTGACCAATGGTGGCGACGGCTGTAGCCCATCAGGCTCAGGCAGGGCATATGGGGTGGACTTTTCAAATGGCAGCTCGGTACTGCAAGATCCTAACAATCCCAATAACGTGGTGGAGAGTTTGAGCCTCAGCGCCATTCCAACGGACAATACGGTCATCAGCAAAGATGGCGAGACCACCGGGCTGGCCGGAGACGCTGCAGGCAATGTGGTTCAACTCAAGCTCAAGTCCGCTACTGTCAGTGCGGTAAAACTGATCAACTGGCGTGAGGTGAGTCCGGTAGATTGACGGTAAGCAATTTGCTCCATGAAACGAAAGGCCAAGCGCATTGCCGCTTGGCCTTTGTCATGAGCGCGGGGATTCGTGTCAGGGGGCCTCTGGAAAACTCCCCGCCATGGTCTCAAGGCGATCTGGCGCGATCTACGGCGTTGTCTTCTTCGTCAATAGCTATGGCTATTGCAGAGGCCTTGTGGCGCATCCCGCCGCTCGTCCATCCCACTGGTGAGGCTTTCGCAGATGCACCCTAGAAAGACAGACGAATCGAGAACGCTACCCCAAGATAGAAACCAATTTCGCTCACCTGCTCGATGGCTCCCAGCCCGTCGCCTGTAAAGCCTTGCAGGCGGCGGTAAAACCATTGGCGCATCCATAGTGCCGCCGCAGCGCTCAAGGCCAAAGCGCACACCAGGGCGGGCAGGCCTTGCCACCAGGCAACCAGCACGGTTGCAGGCAGAGCCCACAGCATGCAGCTCACCAGGCCCTTGCGGGTGATGAATTCGGCCAGCGGCTTGCTTTTGGATTTGGCGGTGTCGCCGACATGCGGCAGGCTGCGAACCACGAACATGGGCCACAACCGTGCAATGACGTGGGCGCCGATGAGCGCGGCCAGTGCCAGGCCCAGGCTGTGGCTGGTCAGCAAGGCCAGCAGTGCCACTTTGCTCAGCACGGCCAGCAGCATGGCCATGGCGCCATAGGCCCCGATACGCGAGTCTTTCATGATGTCCAGGGCACGCTCGCGGTCGTGGCTGCCGCCAAGGCCATCCACCACATCGGTCAGACCATCTTCATGAAAGCAACCGGTCAACAGCACGGAGGCCAGGGTGCTGAAGATGGCGGACCCGAGGGGGGCATAGGTGTTGCCGGTGGGCAGCAGCCAGTCAAATGCTGCCAAGGTGCCTGCAGCAACGAGGCCCACGATCCAGCCTACCCCAGGAAAGTGCCCCGCACTGGCGCGCAGCATCTCGGGGCTGTAGCCCACCCAGTCCGCCAGGCGGCCCGTGATGGGGATACGGGTGAAGAACTGTACGGCCAGCAAAAAGTGGCGAAGGGCTTGCATGGTGCTGCTATGCAAAAAATAGCATCTAGTGGTCTATGGCTGTACGCTGGAGGTCTATTTTTATGACGAAGCCCTCAGGAACAGCTGGTAGGCCGGGTTGTTCGTCTCTTCCACCCAGGGGTAGCCCAGGTTGTTCAAGAACTTCTCGAATGCTTTGGAGTCACCCTTCGGCACCTGCATACCCACCAGAATGCGGCCATAGTCTGCACCCTGGTTGCGATAGTGGAACAGGGAGATATTCCAGTTGGGTGCCATCAGACTCAGAAACTTGAACAACGCGCCAGGCCGCTCAGGAAAGATGAAGCGCAGCAGGCGCTCGTCCTTGGCGAGCGCCGAATGCCCTCCCACCATATGGCGCACATGCTCCTTGGCCAGCTCGTCAAAAGTCAGATCCAGCGCTTCGAAGCCATTTTTCTGAAAATTACGGGTGATCTTTTCCGATTCTCCCTTGCTGTTGGTCGATATGCCGACGAACACATGGGCGCGGCGATCATCGCTGATTCGGTAGTTGAATTCGGTGACGCTGCGCGCGCCGCCGGGCAGGTTACCCACCACTTCGCAGAAATGCTTGAAGCTGCCGCGCTCCTCGGGAATGGTGACGGCCAGCAGCGCCTCCTTTTCCTCGCCCACATCGGCGCGCTCGGCCACGAAGCGCAGGCGGTCAAAATTCATGTTGGCGCCGCTCAGGATCGCGGCATAGGTTTCGCCCTTGGTCTTGTGCTTGGCCACATACTGTTTGATGGCCGCTACCGCCATGGCGCCAGAAGGCTCCACCACCGAGCGGGTGTCGGCAAAAATGTCCTTGATGGCGGCACAGACAGCGTCGGTGTCCACGGTGATGTATTCGTCAACCAGGCTTGAGGCAACGCGGAACGTCTCTTCGCCCACCAGCTTGACAGCAGTGCCGTCGGCGAACAGGCCCACATCGGACAGCGCGATACGCTTGCCTTCACGGGCTGACTGCACCATGGCGTCGGAATCGTTCATCTGCACGCCGATGACCCGGATCTCGGGGCGCACGGCCTTGATGTAATTGGCAACGCCGGCAATGAGACCGCCTCCGCCAATCGGAACAAACACGGCATTGAGCTGTGAAGAGCCAATTTTTTGCACCTGGCGCATGATCTCCATCGCAATCGTGCCTTGCCCGGCGATGACATCGGGGTCGTCAAACGGGTGAACGAACGTCAGACCCTGCTCTTTTTGCAGCTTGAGGGCGTGTTCATAGGCGTCGGAAAAGCTCTCGCCCGCCAGTACGGCCTCGCCGCCCATGCTCTTGACGGCATCCACCTTGATCTGAGGAGTGGTTGCAGGCATCACGATCACTGCGCGTACGCCCAGGCGACTGGCAGACAGCGCAACGCCCTGGGCATGGTTGCCTGCCGATGCGCAGATCACTCCGGCCTTGAGCTGCTCGGCAGAGAGCTGAGCCATCTTGTTATAGGCACCGCGCAGCTTGAAGCTGAACACTGGCTGTTGGTCTTCTCGCTTCAAGAGCACCTTGTTGTGCAATCGGCGGCTCAGGTTCTTGGCGGGGTCGAGATCGGATTCCACTGCGACGTCATAGACGCGCGCGGTCAGGATTTTCTTCAGGTAATCGGCCGGTGTCAGCGCGGCAGCAGTCTTGGTGGGCATAGGAAATGCACGCTTGGGAAAATGGGCAACAGGGTAGACAGGCACACAGATTGGATGGGCGCAGACAAATGGCGCCTGCCGATGCGCCGGTCTGAGGCATTGCTTGTGGCTGCCTGAAGAGTGCCGGCGGGCGTCGGTGAACCAATAGGGATCGCTGCACTATAACCGCTGGCGCGTTGCACCGCGGTATGACTGCGGATTTGCTGCCGCTCGCGTTGTTCGGTTGCCCTGCGGCGGAACAGTAGCTGGTTGCGACGAGTTGGCTGTGCAAAGCACCCAAGCCCTCGGAATAAAAAAAGCCCCTGATGTGAATCAGGGGCTTGAAACCACCATTGAGAGGTGGAGGAGACAACCAGCGTGCTACATTCGTCAGCCCTTGCAGGCGAGAGCTGCGAAGAGCAAATGAGCCAAGTATAGCGATGATTCTGCTGCAATGCAGCAAAAATCTGTGCGGCGCTCATGTTTTTTCACAATCATGGCTATAGCCATCTACGGATGGCGCGGCCAACGCTACTTCTGCCAAACTGGCAGGTATTGAATTTTGGAGAGATGCAATGGAATGCACGGTGACCTGGACAGGCGCAAGCGGTGCGCGATCGGGAATGGGTTTTGTCGCTGAAACCGGTAGCGGCCATGTGGTGGCGATGGATGGCGCGCCAGATCCAAGCAATCCTGCCAATGGCGGCCAAAATCTGGCGGCGCGGCCCATGGAACTGTTGCTTGCTGGCACTGGCGGTTGCACTGCCTACGATGTGGTCCTTATTTTGAAGCGGGGCCGACACGATGTGAAAAACTGCACCGTGGCTCTCAAGGCAGAGCGCGCAGACACCGAGCCCAAGGTGTTTACCAAGATCCACATGCAATTCACTGTGACGGGCAAGGGAATCCCCCCGGCCGCTGTCGAGCGCGCCATTGCGATGAGCCACGAAAAATACTGCTCGGCCAGTATCATGCTCGGCAAGACAGCCCAGATCACCACCGGCTTTGATCTGGTGGAAGCCTGATCAGACTGGGAAAAGGCCTCCGGCGCTTGACTGGAAAGCGCAGACTGCTATCAAAAATTACAGAGTTGCCGGGTGTGCCGCCTGGCAACTCCATTTCATTCTCGGTCCAGCCTGCCTATTGATCAGAGCATCGCTACAGGAGCACCCCTCCATGCCACTGGCAACGCCGCGTTGGATACATAGACACTACTAAATATAGTGCGCGGTGGTTGTCATCACCTTGGCGGCTACACGCATCAGGGCCTTGGCGGGTGGGGGCACAGGTATCGCTCCAGCATCCACGGCCGCCGCCGCGTGGCGCTCTTCGTCATCTTTCATCTGTGCCACCACGGCCAGCGATGCAGCATCCTGGGGCGGAAGGCGATCCAGGTGAGACTGTAAGTGAGCGGACACCTGGTTTTCGGTCTCTTCCACAAAACCGAGGCTGGCGCGGTCACTCACTTTGGCAGCGACGGTTCCAATCAGAAAGGCTCCTGCGAACCACAACGGATTCAGCAGGCTGGGGCGCTCCCCCAGGGCCTGCAGGCGTTGGTGGGTCCAGGCCAAGTGGTCCATTTCTTCTTGCGCAGCCTCCAGCAGGTGTTCACGCAGGCGCTCGTCCTTGGTCACCATGGCCTGGGCGGTATAGAGAGCCTGCGCGCAGACCTCCCCCACATGATTGACACGCATATAGGCGCCAGAGAGTTTTTTCTCTGCGGCACTCAGATCAGCTTCCTCTATGCCGGCGGCGGGGGAGGGCTGATTGGCGCGAGGTGTGGCAAACAGGGTACGGAGCGCTGTATCGGCGGCGCAAAGAAGTCGGTCTTGCTGCATAAGTGCCAATGGTACCCACTACAATGGAGGTGCTGCAAACGGTAGACATATTGCACACGCAAGGTCTTGTTTTGCGGCAAATTTTTTTGAGAAAAGCAACGGCTGCTGACATTCGTTAAACGTTGCACACAAGCAACGATTTACACGGATTCGTCGACCAAGTGGGGGAATTTGTTTGCGCAACCGACTGTGGTCTGTTGAAATAGAGATAACTTCCACACTAGGAGGTTGGCGCGGGAGCAGGTAGAAGTTGTGCAGATCCGTGAGGCTGACATCAACCCCCCCGTACCAGCGCCGTCTGTTAAACCTTGGAGTAACTCGCAATGAAAAAATCTCTTGTTGCCTTGGCAGTGCTGGCCGCTTCCGGCGCCGCAATGGCTCAATCTTCCGTGACCCTGTTCGGTATCGTTGACGCTGGCGTGACCTACGCTAAGACCAGCGGTGGCGACTCCGTGTACGGTCTGACCAACTCTGGTAACGCTACCAGCCGTCTGGGCTTCCGCGGCGTGGAAGACCTGGGTGGTGGTCTGAAGGCTGGTTTCTGGCTGGAAGGCGCTATTCAGAATGATTCCGGCACTGGTGCTGGCGGCGGCGCTGCAGGTCCTGGCTTCGAATTCAAGCGTCGTTCGACCGTGTCCCTGATGGGCAACTTCGGTGAAGTGCGTCTGGGTCGTGAACTGACCGCTGCTTACAACACCGTGAGCGCATACGACGTGTTCGGTCAAGTTGGTATCGGCCAACACTTCGGCTTCGGCGTGAACGGTTCGCCTTTCCGCGTGTCGAACATGGTTTCGTACTACACCCCTGGCATGTCTGGCTTCAAGGCTGGCATCAACTACGGTTTCGGTGAAACCGCTGGCGACAGCTCGTTCGGCCGTTACATCGGTGGTTCCGTTGGCTATGACAACGGTCCTCTGAGCGTTGGCCTGGGTCTGGAACAACAAAACGACCCATCTGCTGCTTTCGACAAGGAACAATCCCTGGGTCTGGGCGCTTCGTACAACTTCGGCGTTGTGAAGCTGGCTGGTCTGGTTCGTCAACAACGTAACACCCCAGTTGGTGGTGGCGACAAGTGGAAGATGAACTCCGCTTCCCTGGGCGTGACCGCTCCTGTGGGCGCTGCTGGCGAAGTTCGTGCTGCTTACAACTACTACGACGTGAAGTCGGTGGACGGCAAGGCTCACCAACTGTCGCTGGGCTATGTGCACAACCTGTCCAAGCGCACCGCTCTGTACGGCACCTACGCTTTCCTGAAGAACCAAAAGTCTGAAACCTTCAGCGTTAGCGCTAACGGCCTGGGTATCGCTACCCCAGCTGGCGGCAAGAACCAAAACGCTCTGACCGTTGGTATCCGTCACGCTTTCTAATTGAACGCTGGGTTTCCCAGCTTCAATCTGAAAAGTCAAAAGCCCGTCGAAAGACGGGCTTTTTTATTTGGCTCGCAACTGTGCTACCGGTTGGGGAACGTACGCACTCGGATGCGCGATTGGTTCCCATCTGCTTGGCTACGATGGCGGTCTGATTTTGTTGTCAATCTGTAGAAATTTGTCCTACAAATAGTCGACTTTTGTGCGGGTGTTCGCAGGATATTGAGGAATATCTGGGGCTTGGATTCGTCATGGCTTGCGATACCGAATGACAAAGGCTGCGATGTACTCTATTTGTGAGTAATTGCTATCGTATTTTTCCTGATGAAATAAGCTGTTTCGTTGAGTGTGCGGCTTTGTGCTGTCAGGTGGAGATGGCTTGTGCGGCGTTTAACAGAAAACTCACAGATTTGACGAATCTCAGCCTTGGGGGAAGCACCATGGGGCAGGCGAGTTCCTTGCGGCATAGTGGAACTCTTTTTTCTGCGAGACCTTATGAAACAGCCTTCTCTTGCTCTAGCTGCAATAGCGGTCGCCGCCGCCATGGCAACTGGTGTTGCCCAGGCCAAGTCTTTCAAATGGGCCAGCCAGGCCGATGTGGCCAGTTGGGATATCCACGCGCAAAACAATGGTCTGCACAACGCCATTCACCCTTACGTCTACGAAACTCTGGTTACCTATAACAGTAAAAACTTCCAGACCGAGCCACTGTTGGCCACTTCGTGGAAAGAGGTGAACCCCAAGCAGATGCGGTTCAACCTGCGCACGGGCGTGAAATTCCAGGATGGATCGGCTTTTACGGCCGATGATGCTGTGTTCTCCATCACCCGCGCGATGGCCAAGACGTCCAACTATGGCCCTTTTGTGCAGGGTATCGAGAAGGTCGTCAAGGTCGATGATTCGACCATTGACATCTACATGGTCGATCCCAATCCGGTTTTGCTGCGTCAATTGACCGAATTGCGGATGATGAGCAAGGCCTGGGCTGAAAAGAACAAGTCTGCTGAGCCGATGGATATCAAGAAGGCCGATGAGAACTTTGCGCATCGAAATGCCATGGGGACAGGCCCCTTCATCCTGGAGTCCTGGCAACCTGATGTGAAGATGGTGCTCAAGAAGAACCCCAACTGGTGGGGCAATATGCCGGGCAACGTAACGGCGATCACCTACACCCCGATCAAATCGGCAGCCACCCGCATGGCGGCGTTGCTTTCTGGTGAAGTGGACATGGTGCTGGATCCTACGCCACAGGATCTGAACCGCCTGCGCGCCAGCCCGGATCTGAAGATTCTCGAAGGCCTGGAAAACCGCACCATTTTCTTTGGCATGGACCAGTTCCGTGATGAGCTGCCGGGCTCCAGCGTCAAAGGCAAGAACCCGCTCAAGGACCAGAAAGTTCGCCAGGCGCTTTACCAGGCCATTGATATCAATGCCATCACCAAGACGATTCTGCGCGGGCTGGGCAAGCCTACCGGCACCTTGGTGGCCCCCCAGGTCAATGGTTGGACTGAAGCGGTCGGAAAGCGCTTGCCCTATGACCAGGAGGTTTCCAGGAAGCTGCTGGCCGAGGCAGGCTATCCGAATGGTTTCGAGGTGGATTTTGCCTGTCCCAACAACCGCTATATCAGCGACGAGGCGATCTGCCAGTCGGTGACGGCCATGTGGGCCAAGGTTGGCGTTAAAGCCAAGCTGCGTACCTTGCCGATGGCTACCTATTTCCCCATGATCCAGCGTAACGAAGCCAGCATCTACATGCTGGGCTGGGGCGTGCCGACGTTCGATTCGCTCTACAGCCTGCAATCGCTGGTACGCACCGTTGGCAAGGGAGGGGATGGCAATTACAACGTGGGCCGTTACAGCAACGAGCGGATGGACTATCTGGTGGACCGCGTGAAGACGGAAACCGACCAGCCGGTGCGCACGCGCATGTTGACCGAGGGCTTGCAGCTGTCGAACGACACGGTATCGCACCTGCCTCTGTATGACCAGGTGATTCCGTGGGCGATGAAGAAGAACATCGACATGGTGCACCGCGCGGACAACCGCGTGGACATCAAGCTGGTGACCATCAACTGATAGAGAGCTTTGGCTTTGCCCGGTATCCTTTGCGGTACCGGGCCATTAGAGCCCAAAGAGATAGCGGGTTAGGCAAACAGGACGGGCGCAAACCGTTGATTTGCCATTGAAGAGAGTCAGCTATGTTTGCATTCATATTGCGCCGATTGATACAGGCGGTGATCGTGATGGTTGCCGTGGCGTTCATTTCTTTCATGCTGTTCCAGTATGTGGGTGATCCGGTCACCTTCCTGCTGGGGCAGGACGCAACTCCCGATCAGATTGCCGAATTGCGCAAGGCTCTTGGCTTGGACCAGCCGTTTTTCGTGCAGTTCTGGCATTTTCTGGTCAATGCCGCCCAGGGGGAGTTTGGCATCAGCCTCCGCCAGGGTGCAAAGGTGTCATCGCTCATTGCGGAGCGCTTTCCGGCGACCTTTGAGCTCGCCATGGTCGCCGCCGTGCTGGCGTTGGTCATTGGTGTGCCCATGGGGGTGTACGCCGCGCTCAAGCGCGGCACGTTCATGAGCCAGATGTTCATGACGCTGTCTTTGCTGGGCGTCTCGCTGCCGACCTTCCTGATCGGTATTCTCCTGATCCTGATTTTTTCCGTGCATCTGGGCTGGTTTCCAAGCTTTGGCCGCGGCACGACCACACAGCTGGGCTTCTGGAGCACGGGCCTGCTCAGCGCCAAGGGTTGGCACCACATCGTTCTGCCGGCCATTACGCTGGCGATTTTCCAGCTCACCTTGATCATGCGCCTGGTGCGCGCCGAGATGCTGGAGGTGCTGCGCACCGATTACATTAAGTTTGCCAAGGCGCGCGGCCTGACCAATCGCACCATCTACTTTGGCCATGCGCTCAAGAACACGCTGGTGCCGGTCATGACCATTACCGGCCTGCAACTGGGTGGCCTGATTGCGTTTGCCATCATCACGGAGACCGTGTTCCAGTGGCCAGGCATGGGATTGCTGTTCATCCAGGCGGTGACGTTTGCCGATATTCCGGTGATGGCGGCGTACCTGTGCCTGATCGCGCTGATCTTCGTGGTCATCAATCTGATTGTTGATTTGCTGTATTTCGTGGTGGATCCGCGCCTGCGCGTCGAAAAATCGGGAGGACACTGACATGCAGCGTCTTCCATACAGTGCCAGTTCGCGTGCGTTTTCGCACCTCGCCCAGATCCACCCGGAGCTCACGGCCTTTCGCCGTGATCTGCACGCCAACCCCGAACTTGGCTTTGAAGAGAAATACACAGCAGCCCGCGTGGCAGAGGCGCTGCGCCTGTGCGGCGTTGACGAAATCCACCAAGGGATCGGCAAGACCGGCGTGGTGGGAGTCATCCACGGCAAGAAGCACACGAGCCGCCGCATGATCGGCCTGCGTGCCGATATGGACGCGTTGCCCATTGCCGAGCAAGGCAACTGCAGCTGGAAATCAGGCAAACAAGGCCTGATGCATGCCTGCGGCCATGACGGCCACACCGCCATGCTGGTGGGCGCGGCGCGCTATCTGGCTGAAACCCGCAACTTCGATGGAAGTGCTGTACTCATTTTTCAGCCAGGAGAAGAGGGCTACGCTGGTGCGCGCGAAATGATTCAGGATGGGCTGTTTGAGCAATTCCCGGTGGAATCGGTCTATGCCATGCACAACTGGCCAGCCATGCGCCAGGGCACGATTGGCATCAATCCCGGCGCAATGATGGCGGCGGCCGACCGCATCCAGATCAATGTGACTGGCAAAGGGGGCCATGGCGCGCACCCCTACCAGACCAACGATGTGGTGCTGGCTTCTGCGCACTTGATCACCGCCATCCAGTCCATCGTGTCGCGCAACGTGCGTGCCATTGATGCGGCGGTTGTCAGTATCTGCGCAGTGCAATCGGGCGACCTGGGGGCGTTCAGCGTTACGCCAGGCTCTGCCACCCTGGTGGGGACGGTTCGCACCTTCAATCCTGATGTGCAGGGCCTGGTAGAGCGCCGTCTGGGTGAGCTGTGCCAGGCCGTGGGTCTGGCTTTTGGCGTGACGGCGCAGCTCCAGTATGAACGTTCGTACCCCGCCACCATCAATACGCCTGACGAAGCCTTGTTTGCCGGCGATGTGGCTGCCGAACTGGTTGGAGAGGCACAGGTCGTGCGCAACATGGACCCCAGCATGGGCGCGGAGGATTTCTCCTTCATGCTGCAGCACAAACCTGGTGCATATCTGCGCCTGGGCCAGGCAGTTGGCGACGACATCATCCCATTGCATAACAACCGCTATGACTTCAATGACGACGTGCTGCCCCTTGGGGCCGCGCTGCATGCCGGCATTGTGGAACGCGGCATGCCGCTTGCTACGGTCTGACACTTGTCCAACGAGAGCCGGCCACGAGTCGGGATTCACAAGGGGTAGATGATGAAAGATGCAATGCACAAGACCTTGGCGACAAGACGGTTGCCTGCGACGTTGGTTACCAGCCGCTGTACCAGCAGCTCATGCACTGGGGAGTGAGCACGAACATGGAGCTGGAGATGACCGATGGCTTCATGCCTTTCAAGTGGATGGTGGTAAAGAAATAAACCGTGGTGGTGCGGTGCAGTCGGGCCATGGCAGGCGGCACCTCCAGAGACGAGAGAGACATTGATGACGATGAAAAACCGAATCAAACGCTGGCTGGATAGCGATGTGGGCTACAGCTTTCGCACATCGCCCACGGCGATCGTGGCAGCCATCATTGCTGCCATCTGCGTGTTCTGTGCGATTTTTGCCAATTGGGTGGCTCCGCACAATCCTTTTGACCTGACGACCCTGGAGCTTAGCGATGCCCGCATTCCACCGGTGTGGAGTGAGGACGGAAGCTGGAAGTACATCCTGGGCACCGACGACCAGGGGCGGGACATCCTCTCCGCATTGATGTATGGCGCGCGCATCTCGCTGATCGTGGGCCTCGCATCGGTGGCGCTGTCGGTTGTCGTCGGTGTGGCCCTGGGCCTGCTGGCTGGCTTCAAGGGGGGCTGGATCGACTCGGTGCTGATGCGCCTGTGCGATGTGATGCTGTCATTCCCTGCCATTCTGGTGGCCCTGCTGATTGCGGGTGTGGGCCGTGCACTGTTTCCCAATGCCAATGAGTCGCTGGCCTTCGGCGTGCTGATTATCTCGATCTCGCTCACGGGCTGGGTGCAGTATGCGCGCACGGTACGCGGCTCCACGATGGTGGAGCGCAACAAGGAATACGTGCAGGCTGCCAGGGTGACCGGCGTGGCGCCCCTGCGCATCATGATCAAACATGTGCTGCCCAACGTGCTGGGCCCTGTGATGGTGCTGGCCACGATCCAGGTGGCTACGGCCATCATCACCGAAGCGACGCTCTCGTTCCTGGGCGTGGGCGCGCCTCCTACATCGCCGTCGCTCGGCACCCTGATCCGTGTGGGCAATGATTACCTGTTCTCTGGCGAATGGTGGATCACCATCTTCCCGGGCCTGATGCTGGTGCTGATCGCTCTGTCGGTCAACCTGCTGGGCGACTGGCTGCGCGATGCGCTCAACCCGCGCCTGCGCTAATGGTGCAATCACAAGACGAAGAAGGACGAACC
The DNA here is from genome assembly GCF_014207855.1 of Comamonas odontotermitis. Classification (GTDB taxonomy): domain Bacteria; phylum Pseudomonadota; class Gammaproteobacteria; order Burkholderiales; family Burkholderiaceae_C; genus Comamonas; species Comamonas odontotermitis_A. Next base: position 13,110 of record NZ_JACHKZ010000007.1, read on the forward strand.
ACGATGTCGTTGTTGGAAGTTAAAAATCTGGTGGTCGAGTTTCCCAATCGCCATGGTGTATTGCGGGCTCTGGACAATATTTCGTTCTCCATCGCTCCTGGAGAAATCCTGGGCGTGGTGGGCGAGTCGGGTGCAGGCAAGTCGCTCACGGGCGCCTCGATCATTGGCTTGCTGGAGCCGCCGGGCCATGTGGCTTCGGGCGAGATTGTGCTGGAGGGTGAGCGTATCGACCATCTGCCGCCCGAGAAGATGCGCCATATCCGTGGCCGCCGCATTGGCGCGATTTTTCAGGATCCGCTGACCTCGCTAAACCCGCTCTATACAGTGGGTCGCCAGTTGATCGAGACCATCCAGACCCACCTCAAGCTGTCGGACCGGGACGCGCGCGAGCGTGCGATCCAGCTGCTCAAGGACACCGGCATTCCCGCGGCGGAGGAGCGTGTGGATCACTACCCGCACCAGTTCTCCGGCGGCATGCGCCAGCGCGTGGTGATTGCGCTCGCGCTGGCCGCCGAGCCCAAGCTGATTGTGGCCGACGAGCCCACCACAGCGCTCGATGTATCGATCCAGGCGCAGATCATTACTTTGCTCAAGAACATCTGCCGCACGCGCGGTGCTGCCGTCATGCTCATCACCCACGACATGGGAGTGATTGCCGAGACCTGTGACCGCGTGGCCGTGATGTATGCGGGCCGCGTTGCAGAAATCGGCCCGGTGCATGAGGTCATCAACCATCCGGCGCATCCCTACACGCGGGGTCTGATGGCTTCGATCCCGGATATGGAGGCAGATCGTGAGCGACTGAACCAGATCGATGGCGCCATGCCGCGCCTCAACGCCATTCCCAAGGGCTGTGCATTCAACCCGCGCTGCACCAAGGTGTTTGACCGTTGCATGGAACAACGCCCCGACCTGATGGCGGCGGGTGCGACACAGGCTGCGTGCTGGTTGCATGCAGCCGACTATCGGTCGGGCGTGGCAGTGACTGAGGAAACGGTATGAGCGAGGTGGTGACGATGGAAAAAAACACTGCAACCGGTACGACGGCAGGCTCGGCCGGGCGTGGCCCCTTGGTGCAGGCACGTGATCTGGCAAAGACTTTTGATGTGTCGGCCCCTTGGCTCAATCGTGTGCTGGAGCGCAAGCCGCGCAGCCTGCTGCGTGCGGTGGACGGGGTGAGCTTCGATATCGAAAAAGGCAAGACGCTCGCCTTGGTGGGCGAATCGGGCTGCGGCAAAAGCACGGTGGCCCGCCTGCTGGTCGGCCTGTATGGCCCCACACGCGGCACCTTCACCTTTGACGGACAGGATGCGCACGCAGCGTTCAAGGACCCGAACGCGAGAGCCATGCGCCGGCGCGTGCAGATGATCTTTCAAGACCCGTATGCCAGTCTGAACCCCCGCTGGTCGGTCGAGCAGATCATCGGTGAGCCGCTCAAGGAACATGGCCTGATCACCAATACCGAGCAGCTCAAGGCCCGCGTGGCGGAGTTGCTGGTGCAGGTGGGTCTGGCCCCCATGGACATGCTCAAGTACCCCCACCAGTTCTCGGGCGGGCAGCGCCAGCGTATTTCGATTGCGCGTGCCCTGGCAACCGAGCCGGAGTTCCTGGTCTGCGACGAGCCGACCTCGGCACTGGACGTATCGGTGCAGGCGCAGGTGCTCAACATCATGAAGGACCTGCAGAAAAAGCGCAGCCTCACGTACCTGTTCATCTCGCACAACCTGGCGGTGGTGCGGCATGTGAGTGACCAGGTTGGCGTGATGTATCTGGGCCGTCTGGTGGAGCTGGCCGACAAGCAAACCCTGTTTGCCAAGCCGCGCCACCCCTACACGCGCATGCTGCTCGATGCCATCCCCAAGATGCACGATACCGGAAAGGCGCGTACTCCTGTGCAAGGCGAGGTGCCCAATCCGTTGAATCCTCCGACCGGCTGCGCCTTCAACCCACGTTGCCCTTTGGCCAATGACCGCTGCCGCAACGAGCGCCCCCAGCTGCTGGATGACGACGGGGTGAAGGTGGCGTGCCACGCGGTTGAAGAAAAGCGCATTCCCGTCATTGCTGCCTGAGCAGGCGCACTCCTGAAAAGCCGGCAGCTTGCATGCCGGTTTTTTTATGACCAGGCCTTGCCAAGGGTAAAGATGTTCCGCGCAATGGATGGCGAGGCGGCTTGAACTCCCTGCGCTTTGCGGGGTTCACACGCGCGTCATCAAACTGCCAAACCATGGAGTCCTTTCTTGAAACGGAGATGGGCATGGCAGCAGTGTGGGTGCGAGAGGGTAAGCGTCGGGCGATGTTTTGGGCGGCGTGCGGCGTGTCTGCTGCCGTGCTGGTAGCTTGCGGAGGCGGTGGCTCGGACGATGAGGCGAAGGGCGATGCACTGACCATTCTGCATGTCAACGATCACCATTCCACGCTGGCCAGCAAGACAGCCACCTTGCAGTTGCCAGTCGACGGCAAGACGACGGCAGTCACCGTCAACGCGGCGGGTTTTCCGCGCGTGACGGCGGCCATCGAAGCGCTGGCTGCCCAATCGGGCAACGTACTCAAGCTGCATGCAGGCGATGCGGTCACCGGCACCCTGTACTTCAACCGCGCGGGGGCGGATGGCGAGGCCGACATGGCCATGCTCAATACGGTGTGCTTTGATGCCTACACGCTGGGTAACCATGAATTCGACAAGGGCGATACCGGCCTCAAGGGCATTCTCGACCGCCTCAGGAGCGGAAGCTGCAACACCAGCGTGCTCAGCGCCAATGTGCAGTTCGGCGCCAATTCGGCATTGAATCCCAACCGCGCGCCCAACATGGTGCGCCCCTCCACCGTGATGGAGCGTGGCGGCAACAAGATCGGCATCGTGGGGCTGACGATTGCCCAGAAGACCAAGGCCTCCTCCAGCCCCGACAAGGACACCATGTTTGAAGACGAGGCCACGGCGGCGCAGCGCGAGATCGACAAGCTGCAGGCCCAGGGGGTCAAGCGCATCGTCCTGCTCAGCCACATCGGCTATGACAATGACCGGAACCTGGCCCGCAAGCTGCGTGGCGTGGATGTGATCGTGGGCGGTGATTCGCACACGCTGCTGGGGCCCGAGGCGATGAAGACCATGGGTGTGGGCTCTCCCGCGGGCGCCTACCCGACCAGTGCCACCGACAAGGACGGCAAACCCGTGTGCATCGTGCAGGCCTGGGAATACGCGCAGGTGGTGGGCGAGCTCAAGGTACGCTTCAACAAAGATGGCGAAGTGAGCGAGTGCAAGGGAACACCCCATGTGCTGATCGGCGACAAGTTCCAGATTGGTGGCAAGGATGTGACGGAGGCGCAGCGCAGTGCCATTGTGAACAGTGTCAATGCGGCGGGCTTTCTGCGGATGACGGTGCCGTCTGCCAAGGCCCAGGCTGTGTTGCAACCTTTCACCGACAAGGTCGCCAGCTTCAACACCACCAAGGTAGCCGTGGCCCCGCAGGAGCTGTGCTCGCGCCGGGTGCCCGGTGGTGAAGGCACCATGGACTACAGCCGCTCCAGCGCAGCATGCAATGCCGAAGGCGGTGTTAGCCTGCGTGGCGGAGATATCCAGCAACTGGTGGCCCAGGCGTATCTGGAAGTGGCCAACGCCCACTATGGCGGTGCCGATCTCTCACTGCAAAGTGGCGGCGGGGTGCGCATTCCCTTGAATGGGGAGGTTACCGCTGCCAACGCCATCCAGGTGCTGCCTTTTGGCAATATGCTGTACCGATTGAATGTGACCGGCGCAGAAGTGAAGAACATGCTGGAAGATGGGCTGGACGCGGTGTATGGCGCAGGCGGCACCACCGGCCCTTATCCATACACGGGTGGGCTGCGTTTTGATGTGAATGCCGCATCTGCCTTTGGCAGCCGTGTGTCGGGTATCGAGGTGCGCGATGCCTCGACCGGCCAGTGGGGGGCGCTGGATCAGGGCAAGACCTATCGGCTTTTTGTACTGAGCTTCAATGCCAATGGCGGTGATGGCTACAAGACATTGGCATCGGTGCCCGTGGAGCGTCGCCTGGACATCGGTGTGCTCGATGCCGACGTGTTCTTCAATTACATCGAGTCCCAGACCAAGGACGCCGTGACGGGCCTGCCGATGCTCAAGCGTCTGCCCACTGATCTGTACAGCACCAAATCGTTTTCCGGTGGCCGTTGAGTCGCAGGTAGCGCACAGCAAAATGGGCAGCCGATGCTGCCCATTTTCCTTGCGGCCAGACCTTGCGATGGGTCGCGCTGGCTGTAGCCAGGTGCTGGATCAGGTATAGCGCTTGGCACGCAGGTTGTCCTTCATCTGCTGCAGCACGGGTTGCAGTGGCTCACCAATGCGCAAGGCCACGCCGGTGGCAAGCACGTCGATGATCAGCAGGTGCAGCAGGCGTGAAACCATGGGGCTGTACCGGTCATAGCCCTCAGGGTGGTCTGCGGCGAGGTGAATGTCTGCGGCACGCGCCAGCGGCGAGCCACTGGCGGTAATGGCGATCGTGGTGGCGCCATTGCGCTTGGCAATGTCCGTGGCATCCATCAGATCGCGCGTGCGGCCCGAGTTGGAGATGACGATGGCGCAGTCTCCGGCGCCCAGCATGGTGGCGCTCATCACCTGCATATGGCCATCACTGGTGGCAAGGCTGGTCACGCCCAGGCGAAAGAACTTGTGCTGCCCGTCCTGCGCCACGATGCCGGAGTTGCCCACACCATAGAACTCGATGCGCTTGCCTGCCCGCCAGGTTGCGATGATGGCCGTGGCCGCAGCCTCCAGCGCTGTGGTGCTGGCGGCATTGCGGTAGGCCAGAAAGGCGGCTACCGAGTTGTCGACCACTTTCACCAGCACGTCGCTGGTCTTGTCGTCGGCATCCACACTGCGATGGATGAAAGGCACGCCTTCGCTCACGCTGCCCGCGAGCTTGAGCTTGAAGTCTGCCAGCCCGTCATAGCCCATGCTGCGGCAAAAGCGCACCACGGTGGGCTTGCTGACATGGGAGCGGTCGGCCAGCTCGCGCACCGGCAGCGATGCAAAGGCACGTGGGTCTGCCAGCACAAGGCGCGCCACACGTTGTTCGGCCGGGGCCAGCGAGGGCAGGGAGGCGGTTATGCGATCCAGCATCTTTAAAGCTCCTCCATCCAGCTGTGGCCATCACGTGCCACCAATGCGCTGGCAGCGCCTGGGCCCCAACTGCCCGCCGCGTAAGGCCGTGGTCCCTCGCCGTTGGCGTTGGCCTGCTGCCAGTTCTCCAGAATTGGCTCGACCCATTGCCAGGCGGCTTCCTGCTCGTCCGCGCGAACAAACAGGTTCAGGCGCCCGGCGATCACGTCGAGCAGCAGGCGCTCGTAGGCGCCGACTCGCTCGCTGCCAAAGCGCTGGTCAAAATCAAGGTCGAGTGCAGCGGGGGAGAGCGTTTGCACGCCGCCGGCATCGCCCTGGCTTTGTGCTGCCGCCATCAGATGCAGGGTCAGGCCATCTTTGGGCTGGAGATGGATGACCAGGCGGTTGGCCGCGCCCATGGGCGTGCGGTAGATGGCGTGGGGAACCTGGCGGAAATGCACCACGATGGAGGCCTCGCGGCCTGCCAGGCGCTTGCCGGTACGGATGAAGAACGGCACGCCTGCCCAGCGCCAGTTGCTGATCTCGGTGCGCAATGCCACAAAGGTTTCTGTTTGGCTTTGTGCGGCAACGCCCGCTTCCTGGCGGTAGCCGGGTACGGGCTGGCCCTTGATCTGGCCAGGCGCGTATTGGCCGCGCACCACGTCCCGGCTGAGCGTCTCGGGCGTCCAGCGCTTGAGTGATTGCAGTACCTTGAGCTTTTCGTTGCGTATTGCATCGGCGTCGGCGCTGATGGGCGGCTCCATGCCGATCGCGCACAGCAGTTGCAGCGCGTGGTTTTGCACCATGTCGCGCAATGCACCGGTGGTGTCGTAGAACTCGCCGCGCTTTTCCACGCCCAGTTGTTCGGCCATGGTGATCTCAATGCTGGCGATGTTCTCGCGCCGCCACAGTGGCTCGAAAATCGTGTTGCCAAAGCGCAATGCCAGCAGGTTCTGCACCGACGGCTTGCCCAGGTAGTGGTCGATACGAAAGATCTGTGCCTCGTCGAACACCTGCCGCACGGCAGCGTTGATGGCCATGTTCGATGGCAGATCGTGGCCCAGCGGCTTTTCCAGTACCACACGGGTATGCGGCGTGTTCAGGCCGCAGGCTCCCAATTGTTCGACGACGATGGAAAACAGTGAAGGCGCAGTGGCCAGATACATCACTACGGTATCGGCCTTGCGCTGCAGCAGCAGGTCGCGCAGCGCTGCGTAGTCGCCCGGGTGCGACAAGTCCATGCGCTGGTAATGCAGCAACTGTGCGAACTGCGCAAACTCACCGTTGTTGGGGCGCTTGTCGGCCTCCACCTCGGCCAGGCGCTGGGCAATCAGCGCTCGGTACTCGTCATCCGACATCTCGTTGCGGCCAACGCCAATGATGCGGCCACCTGCAGGCAAGCTGCCATGTCGAAAGGATTGAAACAGTGCGGGCAGCAGTTTCCGCCATGCCAGATCACCGGTGCCACCAAACAAAACCAGATCAAAGCTCATGAAACTTCCTGAACATTAAGGCAGTTATTAATGTAACTTAGTTTCATTGATCCGTGGAAGCCCTCAGGCGAATGAAGCGTTGCTTTTTGAAATATGTCAGTTTGATGACGATAATCGATGGCGACAATCGAGCAATTAATACATTTATCCGGCAAGGAGAAAACTATGCATCGTTGGTTGGTAGGTGGCGCGTTGGTGGCCGCAGCATGGGGAGCGCAGGCCCAGGGGCAGGTCAATGTGATCTGCTCGGTGCAGGCTGAATGGTGCAATACCATGGCCACGGTCTACACCAAGACGACAGGGGTCAAGGTCAACATTACGCAAAAGGGTTCGGGCGAGGCGCTGGCGCAGCTCAACGCCGAAAAGGCCAATCCCAAGACCGATCTGTGGTTTGGCGGCACGGGCGATACACATTTGCAGGCCGCCGAGATGGGGCTGACACTGGAATACAAATCGCCGCTGCTCAAGGAGCTGTACCCCTGGGCAGTTCGCCAGGCGGAGGATTCCAAGTTCCGTACGGTGGGCGTTTACCTGGGCCCCCTGGGCTTTGGTTTCAACAAAGAGCTGTTGGCCAAGAAGAAGGTGGCAGCGCCTGCCTCGTGGGCCGACCTGATCAAGCCCGAATACAAGGGCGAGGTGCAGATGGCCAACCCCGCCAGCAGCGGCACTGCCTATACGGTGATCGCCACCTTGGTGCAGATCATGGGCGAGGACAAGGCCTTTGATTACCTGCGCGCGCTCAACAAGAACATCTCCACCTACACCCGGGCGGGCACGGCTCCGGTCAAGGCTGTGGCGCGGGGTGAGACGATGGTGTCGATCAGCTTTGTGCACGATGTGACCACCGAGGCCGTACATGGTTTTCCAGTTGACGCCAACACGCCTGCCGAGGGAACGGGTGCGGAAATCGGGTCGATGAGCATCGTCAAACATGGCCCCAGCACCGCCAACGCCAAGGCGTTCTATGAATGGGCGCTGACGCCGGGCGGCCAGCAATTCGGCCTGGCGGCCAAGCAGTACCAGCTGCCCAGCAACAAGAACGTTCCCAAGGATCCGCGTGTCGTGGATCCCGCCAAGATGAAGCTGATCAACTACGACTACGCCAAGTACGGTGCCAGCGCCGAGCGCCGCCGCCTGATCTCGAAGTGGGAAAAAGAAGTTCAGGATTCCAAGTAAAAACAGGTCTTAGCGCCCGTCATCCGGGCGGAGAAAGCAATGAATGCAGTAGCAAAAATGCCGGTGCCATCACCGGCAATACGCCCTGCACACAAGGCCCAGGGTGCCAATCAGGCGCTCTGGGCCTGGGTGTTGATAGGGCTGGCAGCCTATGTGGTGCTGCCGTGGTATGCCATTCAGGACGCCAACGGGCTTGCCAAGGTCGCTGATGTGTTCAGCGACGAATCGGCGGGCAATGGTCTGATGCATGCCTTGCAATGGGGCAGGGGTTGGCTGTGGGGTGGCGTGGCCGGATTGGTGCTGGCAGCAGTGGCGGCCAGCATGCCTGCGGGCAAAAACCAGGGTGCGGTTCTGCTGCTGGGCGGTGCGCTGGGCTTGCTGGTCCTGCTTGGCAGCGGCTTTTCCATTGGCGCGCGTGGCTGGTCGTACGAATGGATGAACCAGGCCTGGGGCGAGCTGGATGTGCGCCAGTTCGGCTTTGGCTGGGGCGCGTTTGTGGTGCTCACCAGCCTGATGGTGTTGTTTTCCTTTGGCCTGGCGCGGCGCGGGTTCTTCAAGGGCGATCTGTTCGTGGCCGCAGCCGTGGTGGGCTGCGCAAGTCTGCTGGCGCTTTTCATCGTCTACCCGGTTACCAAGGCGCTCGCAGGAGCGTTCTTCACCGAAGACAACCAATTGCAGTGGACTGCCATCATTGGCCGCGTCTTCAATGAACGCAATTTCGGCCTGGCCTGCATCAGCGATGGCAAGCGCTGCGGCGTGGCCTGGAACACCTTGTTCATCGGCCTGATGACGGCTGCCAGCACCACCTTCCTGGGTACCTTGATGGCGCTGATGGCAGAACGCTCGGGCCGCAAAGGCAGCAAGGCGCTGAATGTGCTGGCGCTGCTGCCCATCATCACGCCGCCGTTTGTCGTGGGTCTGGGCCTGATCCTGCTGTTTGGCCGTGCAGGTATCGTCAATGCGGCGCTTGAATCCTGGTTCGGCGTTGAGCCCACGCGCTGGTTCTATGGCTGGTTTGGTGTGTGGGTGTCGCAGACCTTTGCGTTCACGCCGATTGCCTTCATGATCATGCGCAGCGTGGTGCAAGGCGTGGCGCCCAGCATGGAAGAGGCTGCGCAAACGCTGCGCGCCAGCCCGGTGCAGACTTTCTGGACGATCACCTTGCCGCTGCTTAAGCCGGGCCTTGCCAATGCGTTCCTCGTCGGCTTCATCGAAAGCATGGCTGATTTTGGCAACCCCATTGTGGTGGGCGGGCAGTTTGCGGTGCTGTCCACCGAAATCTTCTTCTCCATTGTCGGCGCGCAATACGACCAGGGGCGTGCCGCGTCGCTCGCCTGGATTTTGATGGTGTTTGCGCTGGGCGTTTTCATGCTGCAGCGCAAGGTGCTGGGCAGCAAGAGCTACACCACGGTATCGGGCAAGGGCGATGCGGGCATTCCCATGCCGCTGCCGACTGGCGTTCGCCGTGCGGTATACGGCATTGCGGTGCCCTGGATGCTGTTTACCCTGGTGGTGTATGTGTTCGCATTTGCCGGTGGCTTTGTGCAGACCTGGGGGCGCGATTACACGCCAACCCTGAACCATTTCCGTTCGGCCTTTGCGCTGGAATGGGGGCAGTTCGGCATTGTGTGGGCGGGCACGGCCTGGAACTCGTTCTTCACCACCATCAAGCTGGCCGCCATTTCGGCGCCAATGACCGCTACGGTTGGGCTGCTCATTGCGTGGCTCCTGGCGCGCACCGAGTTCAAGGGTCAGAGCGCGTTCGAGTTCTCGGCGCTGCTGGCCTTTGCCATCCCCGGCACGGTGCTGGGCGTGAGCTACATCCTGGCCTTCAATGTGCCGCCGTTTGAGCTGACGGGCACTTCGCTCATCATCATTCTGTGCTTCATGTTCCGCAACCTGCCCGTTGGCGTGCGCGCGGGGACTGCGGCGTTCAAGCAATTGGACAAATCGCTGGATGAAGCCTCGATGATGCTGCGCGCAGGCAGCGTGCAGACCTTGCGCCATGTGGTGCTGCCGTTGCTCAAACCCGCGCTGGTGACGGCGCTGGTCTACAGCTTTGTGCGGGCGATCACGACGGTGAGCGCGGTGATCTTTCTGGTCACCGCTGAGAACGAATTGGCAACCACCTACATCATCGGCCGCGTGGGCAATGGCGACTATGGCATTGCGTTGGCCTACTGCACGGTGCTGATCGTGCTGATGTCGTTGGTAACGGCGGCCATCCAGTGGCTGGTGGGAGAGCGTTCGCTGGGCCGCCGCAAGGCCAAGGCTGCAGCAGGAACGCAGGGAGTGCATTGATATGAGCGGTATTGTTTTTGAAAATATCTCCAAACGTTATGGCAGCAGCGCCGATGCGCCGCTGGCAGTGAAGGACATCAGCTTTGAAGTGCCCAGGGGGAGCCTGACCACCATCCTCGGCCCCTCGGGCTGCGGCAAGACCACGACATTGCGGATGATCGCCGGGCTCGAATCGCCCACCAGCGGTCACATCTTCATCGACGGCCAGGATGTGACCACGCTGGGCCCTGCACAGCGCAACGTCAGCATGATGTTCCAGAGCTACGCGCTCTTTCCGCACATGACGGTGCTGGAAAACGTGCAATACGGCCTGCGCATGTCTGGCGTTGCCAAGGATGAGGGCAGGCGCCGCGCGGTGGAAGCGCTGCGCAATGTGGGTCTGGACCGGTTCGATGACAGGCTGCCCAGCGAACTGTCGGGTGGCCAGCAGCAGCGCGTAGCCCTGGCACGGGCTTTGGTGCTGGAGCCGGCGGTGCTGCTGTTTGACGAGCCCCTGTCCAATCTGGATGCGCGCCTGCGCCGCGAAATGCGTGAGGAGATACGCGCGCTGCAGCAACGCCTGCAACTGACCGTGGCCTACGTGACGCATGACCAGAGCGAGGCGCTGGCGGTCAGTGACCAGATCATTGTGATGGATGTGGGCCGCATCGCGCAGCGCGGCACGCCGCAGGATCTGTACGAGGCACCGCAGTCCGAGTTTGTAGCCGGGTTCATGGGCGAAGCCATGCTGTTTCCAGGCGTGGCCCAGGCTGATGGCCGCGTGCATCTGGGGCCTCTGGCGCTCGCGCCGCGCCAGCCGGTGGTGCCTGGCGATGTAAAGGTGGCCGTGCGGCCCGAGGCATGGCAGATTGAAGCGGCGGGCACAGGCATCGCCGCTACCTTGGCCAAACGCGCTTATCTCGGAAGCGGCTACGAATACACTTTCGATACGGCGCTGGGGGCGATTTTTGTCGTCTCACCCGATCTGGGGCGGGTGCTGCCGATCGGGGCGCAAGTTGGGTTAAGCTTGGGACAGCACGGCGTTTCTGTCGTACAAACGAAGTGAGCGATGCATGCATTCCTCTGGCCCGCAGCGGAAGTAGTGCAGAAACCATAGCTGATGGCGCGCGTCTTGATTGAATTTTTTTGATAAAAATCATTGAAATCCAATATGGATGGGCGCTGACAGCTCTCTTTTTTAGCAAGCGACCATGAACCAACTCGATGCACTGAAAGCGCTGACCACGGTGGTGGCAGATACCGGCGATTTTCACCAACTGGCGCAATTCCAGCCGCAGGACGCCACCACGAACCCTTCGCTGATCTTGAAGGCGGTGCAAAAGCCCGAATATGCGCCGCTTCTGACGGAAACAGTGCAGAAGTTCCGCGGCAAGCCAATCGATGAAATCATGGATCGGCTGCTGGTGCGCTTTGGCACCGAGATCCTGTCCATCATTCCTGGCCGGGTGTCGACTGAAGTCGATGCGCGTCTCTCGTTCGATACCGAGGCCACTGTGGCGCGTGCCCAGCGCATCATCGCGCTGTACCAAGCCGAAGGCGTGCATATCGACCGGGTGCTGATCAAGGTCGCATCGACCTGGGAAGGTATCCAGGCCGCCAAGCGCCTGGAGGAGCAGGGCATCCACACCAACCTGACCTTGCTGTTCGCGCAATGCCAGGCCATTGCCTGTGGTCAGGCCAAGGTGCAGTTGATCTCGCCTTTTGTCGGGCGCATCTATGACTGGTACAAAAAGCAGGCGGGCAGCAACTGGGACGAGGCGGCCATGGCTGGCCCCAACGATCCGGGTGTGCAATCGGTGCGGGCCATCTTCAATTACTACAAGCACTTTGGCATTGCCACTGAGGTGATGGGGGCGAGCTTTCGCAATATCGGCCAGGTGATTGCGCTGGCGGGCTGCGACCTGCTGACCATATCGCCCGACCTGCTGGCGCAGTTGGCTGCTGCCAATGCGCCAGTGGCGCAGGCGCTGTCGGCCGATGCTGCCAAGCGCATGCAGCTGGAGCCGGTGCAGTACGACGAAGCGGGTTTTCGCTTTGCCTTGAATGAAGACGCGATGGCGACCGAGAAGTTGGCCGAGGGTATTCGCGCCTTTGTTGCCGATGCCATCAAGCTCGATAAGCTGCTGCAAGCGGCCTGATAGAGAACTGCATTTGGCAAGTGTTGCTGTCTGCGGTTGGCTTCTCGGCACCTGACCGCAAGGGCTGCAGCTTGCCAGGTCGTTTCAGTGATTGTTTCCAAGCGCCTGCACTCCCGGTGTGCGGGCCCACCACCATGAATTCAGCTTTCTCCATGCAGCGCAAGCGCTGCGACCAGACGCCTGCCTGGCAGCAACTGCAGCAGTATTTTGAGGCGACCGGCCAGCAGCTGGACGTGCGCGAGGCCTTTGTGCAGGATTCGTCCCGCTACGCCTCTTTCTCGCAGCAGGCGCCGCACGTGTTTGCCGATCTGTCCAAAAACCGCGTGGATGCAACCAGTCAGCAATTGCTGCTGCAACTGGCGCGCGAATGCGAGCTGGAGCGCTACCGCGATGCGATGTTTGCAGGCGATGCCATCAACCAGTCGGAAGACCGTGCCGTCATGCATTGGCTGCTGCGTCAACCCGAGGAGGGGCTGACGGGTTGGCTGCCGGGCAGCAACGCCGCGGTGCGCGGCGCGCTGCAGGAAGTCCATGCCAGCCTGAACCGGATGCTGGCGCTGGCCGAGCAGGTTCGTGCCAATCCGCAGATCACCGACATCGTCAATATCGGCATTGGCGGCTCCGACCTGGGGCCTGCCATGGTCGTCAATGCGCTGGAAGACTGGCGTATCGAAGGCAAGCGCTTTCACTTTGTCTCCAATGTGGATGGCCACGAGCTGGGCCATGTGCTGGCGCAGATCAGGCCCGAGTCCACCTTGTTTCTGGTGGCGTCCAAATCATTCACTACGCTGGAGACCATGGTCAACGCGCATTCGGCGCGGGAGTGGTTTGTGGCGCAGGGTGGCAGTGACGACCGTGCTGCGGCCTTGTCGATTTCCAAGCATTTCTGGGCGCTGACAACCAATACCGAGGCTGCCGCCCGGTTTGGTATCGATACCACCTTGGGTTTTTGGGACTGGGTGGGTGGCCGCTATTCGCTGTGGTCGGTTATCGGGTTGCCCATTGCGATTGCTGTGGGGGCGGCGCATTTTCGTGCGCTGCTGGGCGGCGCCCATGACATGGACGTGCACTTCAAGACCGCACCGCTGGAGTCGAACCTGCCGGTGCGCATGGGCCTGCTGGATATCTGGTATCGCAACTTCTTCGGTTTTGGTTCGCGCTGCGTGGCCCCATACAGCCATGGACTGCGGCGCCTCTCGGCCTACCTTCAGCAACTGGAGATGGAGAGCAATGGCAAGGGCATGGACGTGCACAATCAGGTGTTGCCGTATTCCACCTCGCCCGTGGTCTGGGGCGAGCCTGGCACCAATGGCCAGCACGCGTTCTTCCAGATGATTCACCAGGGTCGGGATGTGATTCCGGTCGAATTCATCGCTGCCCGCGATGGCGGCAAGACGCTGGCCAGCCACCAGAACAATCTGGTCATCAATGCCATTGCCCAGGCCCAGGCACTGCTGGTGGGGCGCACCGAGGAAACCGGCCCCCGATACTGCCCAGGCAATCGTCCCAGCACCTTTCTGCTGGTGGACAAGCTCTCGCCCACCACGTTGGGCGCGCTGATTGCGCTGTACGAGCACCGTGTATTTGTCAGCGGCGCTCTTTGGGGCATCAACAGCTTTGACCAGTGGGGCGTGGAGTTGGGCAAGCAACTGGCCAAGGACCTGTTTGCCCGGCGCGACCGCGACGACTGGCAAGGCGTAGACCCCTCCACGCAGGCACTGGTGGGCAAACTGGCGCCTTGACGACAGAGGCTGCTTGACACTGCGCTGCAGCATGTTGTTTCCAATTCGGTAATACATGCTTCCGAATCAGCGGTTGGGAATCCTCTCGGTCTCTGGAATACTTGTTCAGTTATTGCGCGAGCGCAAACTTTCGGGCCGGCCCTCACTCGGGGCTTTTCTGGATGGCGACCGCGCAGAGCCCACAGCACACTGACAAGGCTGGCGCAGCGGCCCGGTGATCGACCGGACTGCTGCATTCGTCATTTCCAAGGGGATACCAATAATGAAATTCAGCATCAAGATGGCGGTGGCGGCAATGGCCGTAGCCGCAGGCGGCGCAGCCATGGCGCAAAGCACGTTCGACAAGATCAACAGCACCGGCAAGGTGGTGATGGGCGTGCGTGAGAGCTCGGCACCCATGGCCTATGCCATTGGTTCCAACCAGACTTTTGGTGGCTACCATGTGGAACTGTGCGAGCGCGTGCTCAAGGAAATCGCGCCCAATGCCAAGATCGAGTACATGGCATTGACCGCGCAGAACACCATGCCGCTGGTGCAGAACGGCACGGTCGATATCGGCTGCGGCCCCACCACCAACAACCTCACCCGTCAAAAGCAGGTGTCGTTTGCGGTGACCACGTATGTGAGCCAGGTGCGCGCAGCGGTCAAGGCAGACTCCACCATCACCAGTCTCAAGCAGCTTGATGGCAAGAACGTGGCGGCCTCGGCTGGCACCACAGCCGTGCAGCTGCTGCGCAAGTTTGGCAAGGACAACAACGTCAACCTGCCCACCACGCTGGGCAAGGACCATTTCGAGAGCTTCATGCTGCTTGAGTCTGGCCGTGCCGATGCCTTTGTGCTGGACGACAATCTGCTGGCGGGCGTGATTGCCAATTCTGCGAACCCCAAGGGCTACAAGATCGTGGGAGAAGTGCTGGGCTCCGAGCCCATTGCCATCCTGTTCCGCAAGGACGACCCCGCTTTCAAGAAAGCAGTGGACGACAGCCTGACCAAGCTGATGAAATCCGGCGAGCTGGCCAAGGTGTATGACAAGTGGTTTATGCAACCGATCCCGCCCAAGAACATGTCCTTGAATCTGCCGATGAGCGATACCCTGAAGAAGCTGATTCAGGAACCCAACGACAAGCCGTTGGAAGCCTACGCTGACCAATAAGCGCTTCTCTCTGCCCTGAGTGCAAACCCAGCCTTGGCTGGGTTTTTTGTTGTCAGGCGCTGTCAGCACGCGATCCACAGAGCTTGTATGGATGCCAAGGATGTGGCGGTGAAAGGCTTTCAGACCATGCAGGCCGTGCAAATGTCGTCGCAATAGAGGGCAGTTGCGTAACTTTGATCTGTATTTGTATCGCGAAAAAAAGGGAATACCCTATTGCGATGGTGCAAGAAAGTATCGATTCAAGAATAAATGGTACCGGACTCGCAAGCAGGCATGCGGAAAATCCTCGGTCATACAAAACACCTAGGAGATGACATGAAGCGTTTTGCCCCAGCTTGTCTTGTGCTTGCTCTTGCCACTGCCGGATTTGATGCCCATGCGGACACCGAGCTCGTCATTGCTACCGTGAACAACGGCCACATGATCGAGATGCAGAAGCTCACTCCCTTTTTCGAAAAGGCCAATCCGGGGATCAAGCTCAAGTGGGTGACGCTGGAAGAGGGCACCTTGCGTCAGCGCGTGACGACCGACATCGCCACCAAAGGTGGGCAGTTCGATGTGATGACCATCGGCCTGTACGAAGCGCCGATCTGGTCGAAGAAAGGCTGGCTCAAGCCCATTGCGACCGATGCCGCCTATGACGTGGACGATCTGCTGCCCGCCATTCGCAGTGGCCTGAGCTACCAGGGCCAGCTCTACGCAGCACCCTTCTACGCTGAAAGCTCCATGCTCATGTACCGCAAGGATCTGGCTGACAAGGCCGGCGTGAAGTTCAGCGATCCACCGACATGGGCTGAGGTCAAGGATTTTGCAGCCAAGGTCAACGATCCCAAGGCGGGTGTATACGGTATCTGCCTTCGCGGCAAGCCTGGTTGGGGCGACAACATGGCGCTTCTGACCACCATGGTCAATACCTACGGCGGCCAGTGGTTCGACATGGCATGGAAACCCCAGATCGATTCCCAACCATGGAAAGACGCAATCGGCTTCTACGTTGATCTGATAAAAAAGAACGGCCCGCCAGGGGCATCGGCCAACAGCTTCAACGAAAACCTGGCGCTCTTCAATGAAGGAAAGTGTGCTCAATGGGTGGATGCGACCATTGCGGCGTCCTTCATCTCCGATTCCAAGCAATCAAAGGTGGCTGACAAGGTGGCATATGCACAGGCACCGGTGGCAGTCACTCCCAAGGGTGCCAACTGGTTGTGGTCGTGGAATCTGGCCATTCCAGCCAGTTCTTCCAAGAGCGAGGCAGCGCAGAAGTTCATCCGGTGGGCCACATCCAAGGATTACGTCAACCTGGTTGCCAAGGAGCACGGCTGGAGGGCAGTACCTACAGGCACGCGCAAATCAACCTACGCGAACCCGGAATTCCAAAAGGTTGCTGGATTCGCAGCAGCAGAGAAGCGCTCCATCGATGCGGCCAACCCCAATGCCGGAGAAAACACATTGCCACCATCGCCTTATGCGGGTGTGCAGTATGCGGCTATTCCCGAGTTTCAGGCCATTGGCTTTGCAGTGGGCCAGCAAATGAGCGCAGCGCTTGCAGGCAAGGTGCCCGTCGAGCAGGCGCTCAAGACATCGCAGACGATGGCGGAGCGTGAAATGAAAAAGGGCGGCTACTACAAATAAGGGCATTCGTGCTTCTTGTTTGTGAGCTCTCTGAGGAATACGCCCCTGCCATATCTCTGCACCCTTGGCTGCAGGGATGAGGGCGGGGCGTGTGAGAAGAGGTGGCACCTGCAGGTCCATGCATGCGCTGCGCCATTTCTCGCGTTCATGTTCATTGTTGTTAGCCGGAGTGCCCCATGCAACGTCTGCTGCCCCGCGCCCTGATGGCGCCTGCCGTGATTGCGCTCTTTCTCTGGATGATCGTTCCACTGTTGATGACGCTGTATTTTTCGTTCGTCAACTACAACCTCATGCAACCGGGCGAGCGCAGTTTCTCGGGTATTGATAACTTTCAGTACTTTGTCACCGATCCCGATTTCTGGCCTGCCGTGTGGAACACGCTGCTGCTCATTGGCAGCGTGATTGGCATCACCGTGGTGCTGGGAGTATTGCTGGCGCTACTGGTCAACGAGCCTTTCCCGGGGCGAGGTATCGTGCGGGTGTTGCTGATCTCGCCCTTTTTCGTCATGCCTGCGGTCAATGCGCTGCTATGGAAGCACATGATGATGAATCCGATCTACGGCATTCTGGCCGATCTGTGGCGCAGCTTTGGCGCCGAGCCGGTCGACTGGCTGACCGACTGGCCCTTGCTGTCGATCATCATCATGGTGTCTTGGCAATGGCTGCCTTTCGCCTGCTTGATCTTTATCACTTCTCTCCAGTCATTGGATCGAGACCAGATGGAAGCTGCGCGCATGGACGGTGCGAACGGTCCGCAGCGCTTCTTCTACCTCATGCTCCCGCATCTGGGGCGGCCGATGGCGGTGGTCATCATGATCGAGATGATCTTTCTGCTCTCGGTCTTTGCCGAGATCGCCATCACCACGGGCGGCGGGCCGGGCAATGCCAGCACGAATATCACCTACATGATCTTCAAGCAGTCGCTGCTCAATTTTGATGTAGGCGTGGCCTCTGCCGGTGCGTTTTTTGCAGTGGTGCTGGCCAATATCGTCGCGGCCTTCCTGATCCGCGTCATCGGAAAAAACCTGGATTGAGGAGACCCGCGATGTCATCGCACCCTTTCACTCTGCGCACCCTCGCTCCGACCGTGGTGCGAACAGTCGCTGCATGGGCTGTTTCGCTGCTGCTGTTCTTTCCGCTTGGTTGGCTGTTTCTCACGGCGTTCAAGACAGAACTGCAAGCCATTGCCGTGCCCCCGCTTTTTGTATTTGAGCCTTCGCTGGAAAATTTTGTCGAGGTGCAGCGCCGCAGCGATTACCTGCTGTATGCACGCAACTCGCTTATCACCAGTGTGGCGTCCACGCTCATTGGTCTGGCAATTGCACTGCCTGCGGCCTATTCGATGGCGTTCTTCCGTACCAGAAAGACGCGCGACATCCTGATGTGGATGCTCTCCACCAAGATGATGCCTGCGGTCGGCGCGCTGGTGCCTGTCTATGTGATGGCGCAGACCGCAGGCATGCTTGACAGTCTGCCTGCGTTGATCGTGGTATTTACGCTCTCCAACCTGCCCATCATGGTGTGGATGCTCTACACCAGCCTCAAGGATATTCCGCACGAAATTCTGGAGGCTGCACGCATGGACGGCGCCACGCTGTGGACGGAATTCCGCCATGTGGTGATGCCACTCATGGTGGGTGGTATGGCCTCCTGTGGCTTGCTGTGCCTGGTACTGAGCTGGAACGAGGCTTTCTGGGCGCTCAATCTCACCTCGGCCAAGGCGGGCACGCTGGCCACGCTGATCGCTTCGTACTCCAGCCCAGAAGGCCTGTTCTGGGCCAAGTTGTCGGCAGCGTCGCTGATGGCCATCGCCCCTATTGTGGTTTTTGGCTGGTTTTCGCAAAAACAACTGGTTCAGGGCCTCACCTTTGGAGCGGTCAAGTAACCGCAAGATGGAGACAACATCATGGCTTTCCTCCAACTCAAAAATATCCAGAAGAGCTTTGGCGATGCGCACATCATCAAGGGAGTGGATCTGTCGATCGAACAAGGCGAGTTCATCGTCTTTGTCGGCCCGTCAGGCTGCGGCAAATCGACCTTGCTGCGCCTGATTGCAGGTCTGGAGCCGGTCAGCAGTGGGCAGATGCTGCTGGATGGGCGTGACATCACCCACCTCCCCTCGGGTAAGCGGGATCTGGCGATGGTGTTCCAGAGCTATGCGCTTTATCCGCACATGAGTGTGTTCGACAACATGTCCTTTGCGCTCAAGCTTGCCAAAGTTCCTGCGCAGGAGATCAGGCAGAAGGTCGAAGCTGCGGCCGACAAGCTCAATCTCTCCAAGTATCTGCAGCGCACGCCCAAAGAGCTTTCGGGTGGCCAGCGCCAGCGCGTGGCCATTGGGCGTGCCATTGTGCGCGCACCCAAGGTCTTTTTGTTTGATGAGCCGCTCTCCAACCTGGATGCGGCGTTGCGCGGCAATACGCGGGTAGAGATCAAGAAGCTGCACGAGTCATTGGGCGCCACGACGATCTATGTGACGCACGACCAAGTGGAAGCCATGACCCTGGCAGACAAGGTGGTGGTGTTCAAGGACGGACTGATCGAACAGGTGGGATCGCCGCTTGCGTTATATGACCGCCCGGCCAACCAGTTCGTTGCTCAGTTCATTGGTATGCCATCGATGAACATGCTGCCAGCCAATGCGTTGCCTACGGTGTCCCAGCTAAGCGAAGGCCGATTGCCGGCGGATGGATTTGTCGGCGTGCGGCCCGAAAGCGTTCGCGTTCACCCAGGCCTGGCCCGTGGTATGTCGGGGCGCGTAGAGCTGGTGGAAGCTTTGGGGGCAGATACGCTGATTCACGTCAATATTGGCGGCATCACGATGATTGCGCGCCAGAACGATCGCACCGCGCTGCATGCAGGCGATGAAGTGGGCGTAGAGGTTGACCCATCGATGCTGCACCTGTTCAACCGGGAAGGCCGCAGCCTTGCCACTGCGTGATTTTGTAGTTCGAGTTTTTGGGAGACTTTTGTGACATCTATTCCTGCGCCGGCTGGCTTGGTGGTGCTCCATCTGGGATTGGGTTCGTTTCACCGTGCGCATCAGGCGGCTTACTTGCAAGCACTGCGCGGGGCGGGCGATGTGCAATGGTCGCTGGCGGGCGCCAATCTGCGGCCTGACATGACAGATGTATTGACTGCGCTGCGTGCGCAAGAGGGGGCATACACGCTGGAAACCGTATCTCCCGCCGGGGAGTATCGGTACGAGCGCATTGATGCCATCCAGGAAGTCCTCTCTTACGTACCGGGCCAGACAGCAACGGTGGCGCGTGGCGCCGACCCGGCCACGCGCATCATCTCGTTCACGGTGACCGAGGCTGGCTATTACCTGAACCACGAACACCAGCTGGATCTGAGCTATCCCGACCTGGTGGTGGATCTGGAGTGCGCGCGACGTGGGCAACTGCGTGCAGAAGGCAGCACGATCTATGGTGCGATGACTGCCATCTTGCGCGCGCGCATGGCGGCCAAGGCGGGGCCGGTGACGCTGCTCAATTGCGACAACCTGCGCCACAATGGCGAGCGCTTTCGGGCCGGGCTACTGGAATTCATCGAATACGCTGGCGATGCGCCGCTGCTCGCGTGGACCAAAGCGAACACGGTAAGCCCCAACACCATGGTAGACCGCATCACACCGCGCCCGCCTGCCGACTTGCGTGGCCGCGTGCGCCACGCCACTGGCTGGGATGATACTGTGCCAGTCACCGCCGAAAGCTTCATCCAATGGGTGATCGAGGACGACTTCATTGCAGGCCGCCCGGCCTGGGAGCGTGTGGGCGTGGAGCTGGTGCAATCCGTGCAGCCGTACGAAGAAGCCAAAATTCGCATCCTCAACGCCAGCCATAGCTGTATTGCCTGGGCCGGTACGCTCTGCGGGCTGCAATACATCCACGAAGGTGTGCGTACGCCGGTCATTCGTCAGATGGCTTACGACTATGTCACCAACGACGCCATCCCTTGCCTGAGCCAGGCTGGCAACGCCAGCCCCATCGACCTGCCCGCCTACCGCGATGTAGTGCTGGAGCGTTTTTCCAACCCAGCCATTCGTGACACCAACCAGCGTGTGGCGGCCGACGGTTTCTCCAAAATTCCGGGCTTCATTGCTCCGACCATACGCGAGCGCCTGGCGGTGCATGCAAACATCGACAGCGTCGCCATGCTGCCGGCCTTGTTCCTGGCCGTTTTACAGCGCTGGCATGCAGGCCAATTGAGCTATACCTACCAGGATCAAAGTATGAACCCTGTTGTAGCACATGCCATCTGTGCTGCCGCCGACCCTGTGGAAGCGCTGTGCGCTGACAGGATTTTGTGGGGTGATATTGCTGGCGATGCGCGTCTGACCGGCGCAGTACGCCGCGCCGCCAGGCAGGTTGCGCAGTTGCAGGCTGTTGCATGATGGTCGCACGGACTCACATGATCGGAGCGAGGGCATGACGGCATCGGTGCGCATCGTATTCATTGGCGAATCGCTGATCGACTTCACTGCCGCCAGCGGGCTGGCTTTTCAGGGGCATGAGGGTGGCGCGCTCACCAACAGTGCGGTGGCCTGCGCGCGGCTGGGGCAACCGACAGGCTTTGTCACCCAACTCTCGACAGATCTGTTTGGCGAGCGTCTGCTGGCTTATCTGCAAGGCAACGGCATCGACACCCGTTTCGTGCTGCGCAGCGATGCACCCAGCACGCTGGCCTTTGTGGAGCGAACGCCCACAAGCAATCGCTATGCCTTTTACATGCAGGGGACGGCAGACACGCTCTGGTCGCCAGCGGAGCTGCCCGTTCTGCCTGACAGCTGCCGCTGGCTGCATTTCGGATCCATTGCGCTGCTTCACGAACCGGCGGCCACACGTATTACCGAATTGGTTCAGGCACAGCGCGGGCAGCGCATGGTGCTGTTCGACCCGAATGCGCGGCCCAGCCTGATTGCCGATCCTGACAGCTGGCGCGAGCGTTGCAAGCACTGGCTGGCGGCTGCCGATGTGGTCAAGATGAGTGATGAAGATGCGGCACTGCTGGCCCCGGGGCGAGCGCTCGCCGATGTGGCGGCCGATTGCATGCGGCTTGGCCCGCGTGCCGTCGTCATGACGCGAGGCGGAGCCGGGGCAACGCTGTACCGCCCGGGTGCAGCGCCGCTGGAGGTTGCTTCGCCCCCTATCGAGGTGGCTGATACCATTGGTGCAGGCGATACCTTTGCGGCGGGTCTGTCGGTTGCCCTGCTGGAGCGTGGGGTTGAGAATGCCGCTGCGTTGGCTGCACTGCCGACGGATCGCTGGCGAGAGGTATTGAAGTTTGCCACTGCGGCCGCCGCCATCAACTGCATGCGTGAAGGCGCCAACCCTCCGCATCGTGCAGAGGTGGACGGCTTGCTGGCGCGCTGGGGCGACGCCTGAATGGCACGGCTTTGGCTTCCTGGTGCAGCTTGATGCGTTGCAGGCCCGGTTTTGCAGACATACAAAGGGAGAAAGTTTCATGACCCATCGTCTTTCCGGCCCGCAGCAAAGCAAGAGGCATCTGCGCTCAGCCTTGGTATTGAAGACTGCATCGTAGTGTCTGAGGCTTGATTTCGTCATGCGTGCATCTCCCCGTCCGGTCCAGATACGTCCTCGTCAGCAGCAACCCGAGCTGGAGCGTGAATTTCTGCGTTCTCCTGCCCTCGGCTATGAAACCCCGGAAGAAGCGGGCCTGGTGCGTTGCCTGGCGCACGGTTTTCCCACGCCATTGGCACGCTGGCATTTTCACGACGAATACGAGTTGCACCTCATCACTGCAACATCGGGTAAAGCATTCATCGGGGATTGGATCGGTCCATTTGAGCCCGGCCATCTGGTGCTGTGCGGACCGCGACTGCCACACAACTGGATATCGCTGGACACGGGCGACAACAGGGTGGACGAGCGCGATCTGGTCATCCAGTTTCTTCATGAACCCTTGCAATGCGCAGGCGAGAGCATTCCCGAACTATCCGATGTGATGCAACTGCTCAGCCGCGCGCGCTATGGCGTGGAGTTTTTTGGTGTGTCCAAACGCGCCCGCGAGCACTGGGATCGGATCAAGGCATCGCGCGGCATCCGGCGCTTTGGCCACTTCTGTGAACTGATGGCAGATTTGGCGCAGTGCCCGGACTACCGCTTGCTCTCCACCGTGCAGATGCAAGGCGACGGTGGCGCGGAGCAAGACCAGATCGGCCTGATTGTTGACCGCATCACCACCCACGTGGAAGACCCGATCAGCATGAGCGATCTGGCGGCTGAGCTGGGAATGACGGAATCCCGTTTTTCGCGGTTCTTTCGCCGCTCCACCGGCAATAGCTTCACCGATTTCGTCAACCGCGTGCGTATCAACAGTGCATGTCACTTGCTGATGCAGACCGACCACTACGTGACCGATATTTGCTACCAGGTCGGCTTCAACAATGTCGCCAACTTCAATCGCCGCTTCCTGGAGATCAAGGGCATGACACCGACCGAGTTCCGGCGGCAGGCGGATCATCGGTTTGGGGGCCAGCGGTGATGCTGCACGCTGGATATTGCAACCGGTTGGCATGCTCTTGCGAGCGCAGTTGGGGCAATACCAGTCCCTTTCCTCTGAGATCGTAAAAACGTTCTGAAAGACTGACTCATGTATCTCGGGCTGGATTTGGGCACATCTGCGCTGAAGGCATTGCTGTTGACGGATGAAGGCGACATCGCCGGCATGGCGGATGCGCCGCTTTCAGTCCATCACCCCGAGCCGCTGTGGGCAGAGCAGCACCCCAGCCAATGGGAGCAGGCGCTTGACGCCGTGATGACCGCGCTGCAGGGGCGCTACGCTGGTGCGTTGGCCTCGGTGCGCGGTATCGGCCTGTCGGGGCAGATGCACGGTGCGGTAGCGCTGGATGCAGCAGACACAGTGCTGCGCCCGGCGATACTGTGGAACGATGGGCGCAGCGCCCGGCAGTGTCAGCAACTTAGCCAGGCAGTGCCGCAGCTGGCACGCATTACGGGCAACCTGGCCATGCCAGGCTTTACGGCTCCCAAGCTCTTGTGGATGCGTGAGCAGGAGCCTGCGCTGTTCGCTCGCATCTCTCGCGTCCTGCTGCCCAAAGATTGGCTGCGCCTGCTGCTCAGTGGTGAAGCGGTGAGCGATATGTCGGATGCATCCGGCACCTTGTGGCTGGATGTTGCCCGGCGCGATTGGTCTGATGAACTACTGGCCGCTACTGGCCTTGCAAGGGCCCATATGCCGAGACTGGTGGAGGGCAGCGAAGCCTCGGGCTGGCTCCGACCAGCGCTGGCAAGGCGTTGGGGTGTCGGCACAGCGCACAGGGGCGGCGTGGTGATCGCAGGGGGCGGTGGCGACAATGCGGCCAGCGCCGTTGGCATGGGCCTGATCAACCCGGGCCAGGGGTTTGTTTCCCTCGGCACCTCGGGGGTGATCTTCGTTGCAGGCGAGCACTTTGCACCGAACCCGCAGCAGGCGGTGCATGCCTTCTGCCATGCGTTGCCGGGCCGCTGGCACCAGATGTCGGTCATGCTATCGGCTGCAAGCGCAGTGCGCTGGGCTGTTGGCAGCCTGGGCTTCAGGGACGAAGCTGCCTTGCTCGCTGCCGCCGCCTCGCTGGATGCGAGCGCGCGCGTGCATGCGCCGCTGTTTCTGCCGTATCTCTCGGGGGAGCGCTCTCCCCACAACAATCCCCATGCGCAAGGCGTTCTGTTGGGTTTGAGCCAGATACATGGCCAGGCGGATCTGGCGTATGCGGTGGTGGAAGGCGTGAGCATGGGCCTGCGCGATGGCCTGGATACGCTGGCGCAACCTGCCGGCGCGTTGGCGCTGGTTGGTGGAGGCGCGCGCAGCGCCTGGTGGTCACAGCTACTGGCGGACATCCTCGAAGTGCCTCTCACCTTGCATGCGGGAGGCGAAGTGGGCGGGGCGCTCGGAGCAGCCCGTCTGGCGCAACTGGCCGCTGGAGGTACGGTGAGCGCTGTGTGTGCGACCCCAGCAGTGCAGCGGTGCTTTGAGCCCGATTCCACGCAAGCAGAAGGCCACCAGAGGCGGCATGCGCAGTTCCAGGCCTTGTATGCACGGCTGCGAGCGCACTTCGATCCAGCAGCGAGCGGTATGAAAGGCCCATAAAGTCTCCGTGCTGATTCCCGGGCTGAAGTGCCGCCGGGCGCTACGGCCGCATGTTGCGGGTGCCTCGGGCGTATTCTGCCCCCCCGCGATATTGTGCGTATTTGGAACAAAGTCGCGCGCTATTGTCGTTTGACCGCGGGCAAGGCGGCTTCTAGCATCATGCGCAGCGAAGGATAGGCCGGCAGATGGCGAGAAAATCGCCACTAAATCCTATTTCTGTATGGTTTTCATGCTATTAAATTTATATTTGCAATGACTGCGTTTGTTCACCCCGATGAAGTCCGCGCGCGCTTTTCCCGCGCCATGTCCGATATGTACCGCGAGGAAGTGCCGCAATACGGCTCCTTGATCGACCTGGTGGCCGACGTGAACACGCAGGTGCTGCAGGCGCAGCCCCAGCTGGCGGCAGCCATGCAGCAGGCCGATGAATTGGCGCGCCTGGATGTGGAACGCCATGGCGCCATCCGTGTCGGCACGCAGCAGGAGTTGTCCACGCTGCGTCGCCTGTTTGCAGTAATGGGCATGGAGGCCGTGGGCTACTACGATCTGTCGGTGGCTGGCGTTCCGGTGCATTCCACCGCGTTCCGGCCGGTTTCCACACAGTCGCTCAACCGCAATCCATTCCGGGTGTTTACCTCGCTGCTGCGCCTGGATTTGATTGCCGATGCCGCCTTGCGCGACGAGGCTGCCGCCATTCTGGCCAAGCGCAATATCTTCACGGCACGGGCGTTGGCGCTGATAGCCCAGCATGAAGCCGCTGGCGGCCTGACGGACGCCGAAGCCACCGAGTTTGTGAGCGAGGCGCTGGAAACCTTCCGCTGGCACAGCGAGGCCACCGTGGACGCCGCCACTTACGACAAGCTGCACAAGGCGCACCGTCTGATCGCCGATGTGGTCTGCTTCAAGGGCCCGCACATCAACCACCTCACGCCGCGTACGCTGGACATCGATGCTGCACAGGCGGGCATGCCCCGGCATGGCATGGATGCCAAGGATGTGGTCGAGGGCCCGCCTCGCCGTGATTGCCCGATCCTGCTGCGCCAGACCAGCTTCAAGGCCCTGCAGGAAAAGGTGAACTTTCCCGGCGGCAGCAGTGACCAAGGCACGCACACCGCGCGGTTTGGCGAGATTGAGCAGCGTGGTGTGGCGCTCACCCGCAAGGGCCGCGCCCTGTATGACGAGCTGCTGGCCAATGTGCGCAGCATGGGCAATGCCGGTAGCGCCAGCGCCAATTACCAGGATCGCCTGCAGATGGCATTTGCTGCTTTCCCCGACACACATGAAGCCATGCGCAAGCAAGGCCTGGCCTTTTACCGCTATGTGCTGCAAAACGCCGATGCGGACGTGGCGCCAGATGCCATGGCTGATGCCGACATCGAGGAGCTGATTACAGGCGGCATGGTGCGCGCAGAGCCCATCGTGTACGAAGATTTTCTGCCCGTCAGTGCGGCAGGCATCTTCCAGTCCAACCTGGGAGGCGAAGAGCAGAAGCACTACGCAGCCAACCAGGCCCAACAGGCTTTTGAAGCCGACCTGGGGGCCAAGGTGCACGACGAGATCGCGCTGTACCAGTCGATGCAGGATGAGTCGCTGCGTGCCGTGCGCGCTGCATTGTCTGCCAGTGCCACTGAAAGCGTGGCCTGAGCCATGGGTGCGAGCATGGCAGGCAATACAGTAGACAACACGGCGCTGCTGGCCGAGCTGCAGGCCATTGTGGGCGCCAGTGGTGTGCTGCAGGGAGCCGATATGGCCGCCTACGAAGAAGGCGCGCGCTACGGCCAGGGCCACGCACGCCTTGTGGTGCGCCCGGCCAGTGTGGAGCAGGTGCAGGCGGTGGTGCAGCTGTGCGCGGCGCAGCGGATTCCGCTCTTGCCGCAAGGGGCCAACACCGGCATGGTGGGGGCCAGCACGCCCGACATGAGCGGCACGCAGATCGTGCTGAACCTGTCACGCCTGCGCGCCACCTGCGAGGTGGACGCAGCCAACCGCAGCGTGGTGGTGGACGCCGGCGTCACTCTGCAGGAATTGAATGAAAAGCTGGAGCCGCATGGCCTGTGGTTTCCCATCGATCTGGGCGCCAATCCATCGATTGGCGGCATGATTGCCACCAACACCGGCGGCACGCGCCTGATCCGCTATGGCGATGTGCGCGCCAACCTGATGGCGGTGCAGGCCGTGCTGATGGACCCTCCTGGTGAAGTGGTGGAGCTGGGCCGCGCGCTGCGCAAGAACAATACCGGCGTGGACTGGAAGCAGCTGCTGGTGGGAGGCTCGGGCGCTGGCGCCATTATCACGCAGGCCACCATACAGGTGCATGCGCGCCCCACACAGCGGGCCACGGCACTGGTGGTGCCTGCATCGGATGAAGCCGTGATGGAGTTGCTGCAAGCCATGGAGCGTGATCTGGGCGACTGGCTGGCCGCGTTTGAAGGGATTTCCGGCAACGCCATGCAGGCGGCCATTGACCATGTTCCCAATCTGCGCAACCCGTTTGCACCCGAAGACGCACCCGATTTCGCAATCCTGATCGAGCTGGAAGCCAATGCGGCCACCAAGTACAGCAATCTGGATCTGCAGGAGGCACTGAACGGCTTTCTGGAAGACCAGTTTGAATCGACCATCGTCAACGCCGCACTGGGCAATGCGCAGGAGCTCTGGCACCTGCGCCACAGCATCAGTGAAGGAGCGCGTGCGCTGGGCAAGCCGATTGCGTTCGACGTTTCCGTACCGCGCTCGCGCATCATGGAATTCTGCCGCCAGGGCCGCGCACTGGTGGCGCGAGACTACCCGTTCCTCACAGTGGTGGACTTCGGTCACATTGCCGATGGCGGCGTGCATTTCAATGTCATCTGGCGCAAGGATGCCGCCGAGCTCTATGACGCAGCGGTGGTACAGCGCCTGCGCGATGCGATCTATACGATGGTGGTGCAGGATTTTGGTGGCAGCTACAGCGCCGAGCACGGTGTGGGTCCGCACAACATCGCCTACTACCGGCAATTCACTCCTGTGCTGCTGCAGCAATGGGCCGATGGCTGGCGCGAGCGGCTTGATCCGCAGCACCTGTGCGGCACGGTAGATCTGGGCGTGGCCAAGTGACAGTGCGTGCGCGGTCTGGCAGATGCTTTCAAAGGCATGGCTGGCAGCGTGCGCCTTACTGCAGCTTGCAGTAGAAGAGCGATCAAAAGCCAATAGGGACAGGCGCTGCAAGCGCTCTTTTGTGATGCGTACAGGGCGCAAACTCTGGTGTGCAACCAGCCTGTCCCACCAGATTTCCTATTCAAGAACAACAAGGAGACACACAACCATGTCATTTTTCCGATTCACCCCGGCGTTCGCCAATCCGCAGGGCTCGCCAATCCGCGAACTGTTTCCCTATCTCAGCCGCCCTGGCATGATCTCGCTGGCCGGCGGCTATCCGTCGCCCAGTCTGTTTGACCAGGAAGGGCTCGCAACAGCGGCGGCCCAGGCCATGACCACGGGCGCAACTGCGCTGCAGTATGGCGCCACCGAAGGCTCACCCGCACTGCGCGAGCAGTTGGCCGCACAGTGCCAGGCGCGCGGCATCCGCTGTGCTGCCAGCGACGTGCTGGTGACCACCGGCTCCCAGCAGGGCTTTGATCTGCTGCTGCGCGTGTTGGTGCAGCCTGGTGATGTGGTGTGTGTCGAAACGCCCGCTTATCCGGCCACCATCGCTGCGCTGCGCCAGGCCGGCGCCCGTATTTTGAGCACGCCGGTAGATGGCGATGGCCTCAACGTGGATGCGCTGCAGGTGTTGCTGGAAGAATTGCCTGCGCACGAGCGCCCGCGTCTCCTCTACACCGTACCCAATTTCTCCAACCCCTGCGGTACCTTGCTCACGCAGGATCGGCGGACCAAGCTGGTGCAACTGGCGCTGCAATACGGTTTTGTCGTGGTGGAGGACGATCCCTACGGCGAACTGGCTTTTACAGACCAGCGTCCCGCACCAGTCTACGCGGCTGCACAGGCTTGGTTGCAGGCGCAAGGCGGTGAGGGCGAGAACCCGGTTGTCTACCTATCGAGCCTGTCCAAAACGGTTGCTCCTGGCTTGCGCGTAGGCTGGATGGTGGCCGACCCCGCCGTGCTGCGCCGCTGTACCGTAGCCAAGCAGACCAACGACTTGTGCACATCGCCGCTGGCGCAAGCGGTGGCAGCCAGCTACCTGCAGTCGGGCCGTTACGCCCAGGCGGTGGCTGCGGCGTGTGCAGAGTACCGCCGCCGCATGCAGGCGCTGACCAATGGCATGAAGGCGAAATTGGGGAATCTTGTGCAGTTTGTGCAGCCTGCAGGCGGCATGTTTGTCTGGCTCACATTCGACAAAGGCATTGATCCGCAAAAGCTGTTTGACGCGGCGGTTGCCGCCAATGTGATCTTTGTGCCCGGCAAGGCCTTTTATGCCGACAACGCCGATCTGCATTCCATGCGCCTGTCTTTCGCTGCTCCGGATGTGGTGCAGATCGAGCAGGCGGTGGAGCGGCTGGCACAGGCATTTGCACAGGCGCGATAAGGATAGGTTCAAGGCTCCGGCGCTTTGGCGCATGCAGGCCCGCGGTTTCATGGAATCGCGGGCTTTTTCACACCGGGGCTACGCTAAAGTGGTATGACCCTCTGGTTCGTCGCCAGTCAGCTGCCTTGCATTCTTTGGCGCGTGTCCTCGTCCACCGCCTGGCGCAGCGCAGCAAACAGCGGCGTGGCATCGGTGTATTGACGGCCATAGGAGAGGTTGAAGCCGTAGTTGAAATCGGCAGGGTTCTGCCCCTGGTTGTGCTGCAGGATGGTTTCCAGCTTGTCCAGCGCCTTGACCGCCCGGGCCTCGGGGCTGGCCGCGTCTTCGTATTCCTGCCACAGGGCCAGCAAGGCATCCTGCTGTGCGGGCTCCAGCGTTTGGCTCAGTTGCAGCAGATCACTTTTTTCCTGCGCGCTCTTGTCGGGATGTGCTCCCTTGTCGATGGCGGGAATATCGCCGTGAATGGCCTCGCCCAGGTCGTGAATGATGCACATCTTGAGCAGTTTGCACATGTCGAGCGGGCCGAGCTCCTGCTCGAATGTCATGGCCATCAGACACAGCCGCCAGCTGTGTTCGGCGGTGCTCTCCGGTCTGCCGGTGGAAGTGTGCGCACTTCTGAGCACGCTCTTGAGACGCTCAGCCTCGCGCAGGAATTGCAGCTGGCCCAGGAGGTTCTTGTTTGTCATGGATTCTTTGGGGTGAACGTGTTTCAAGACCAAGCCTATCGGATCTGCCTCTATCCATGTGGCGTGGGGACTTCGTGTGTTTTCCATCCTGCACAAATCACATCGCGTGGGCTTATGAACACATGCGCGACAGCACTTGTACAGGGCGACCTCTAGCATGGCATGCATTGGGCCCAGCAAATCACAGACAAGGAGTGCCGCATGGCCGCAGGAAACTGGACACGCCGATGGGCAATGGCTGCTGCATGCACGGTGGCCTTTGCAGCGCAGGCCGCGTACCCGGACAAGCCGATCAAGATCATCGTTCCCGGTGTGGCGGGTGGCAGTCCCGATGTGCTCACGCGCCTCATTGGCAACGAGCTGTCCAAAAAACTGGGCCAGCCTGTGGTGATCGACAACAAGGGCGGCGCGGGCGGCAACATCGGCATCCAGGCCCTGGTCAGCGCGGCGCCCGACGGCTACACGCTGGCCTATGGCAACAATGCCACGCTGACGACCAATGAGTTTCTTTTCAGCCGCCTGCCCTACAACCCGCAAACCCTGGTGTTGGTGGGCGGCATTGCCACCACCAGCAGCCTCCTGCTGGTCAACAACAACGTGCCTGCCAAAACGGTGGCCGAGCTTGTGGCCTATGGCAAGAAGGCAGACAAGCCCTTGCAGTATGGATCGGGAGGCATTGGCACCACCAGCCATCTGGGGGCGGAGCTGTTCAAGACGAAGATGGGCCTGCAATCGGCTGAGCACATCCCTTACAAGGGCTCGCCGCAAGCCATGGGTGATCTGATGGCTGGCAGCTTGCAGTTCTATTTTGAAAACATCGTGACCGCTGCCCCGCAGGTACAGGCTGGCAAGGTGCGCGCGCTGGCGGTAACGAGCAAGGAACGCTCGCCCCAGTTCCCCGATCTGCCGACAATGCAGGAAGCCGGGGTGCCCGGTTTTGTGATGAACGCCTGGGGCGGCCTGGTGGCACCGCCGGGCACACCGCGTGATGTAGTGATGACGCTGAACACTGCACTGAACGATGTGCTTAAAACTCCCGAGATCATTGCGCAGCTCGACCGGATGGCTTTCAAGCCTCTGGGCGGACCGCCAGAAGCCTTCAAGGCCTTGGCAGATTCGGAGCGCGCGCAATGGGGCGCCGTGGTCAAGGCCAGTGGCGCCAAGGTGGATTGATGATTTCTGATTGAGAATGGCTGTCAGCGCTTTCTCAGATTACGCTGACAGCTTCAGTTTTTATAGTATTTTTATCGTGTTGAAACCCGGGGCTGCACCATGGCAGAACAGCATTTTGAGATATTGATTCGCGGTGGCGAAGTGATTGATGGCAGCAAGCGCCCGCGCTTCAAGGCCGATGTGGGCATCCGCGCGGGCCAGATCGCGGCCATCGGCGATCTGCAGACTGCCTCGGCCGAACGGGTCATCAATGCGGCAGGCAAGATCGTCGCGCCCGGCTTCATCGATTCGCACACCCACGACGACCAGGCATTGCTGCTGCAGCCTCAAATGGAGTTCAAGGTGTCGCAAGGCGTGACGGCGGTGGTGACTGGCAATTGCGGTATCAGCGTGGCGCCACTGTTGCCGCAATCACCCATGCCCGCGCCGCTCAATCTGCTGAGCGACGCGAAGACCCGGTTCTCCACCTTCAGGGAATACCTGGCAGCGCTCACCGCAGCGCCGCCTGCCGTCAACGTGATTCCCATGGTGGGCCACACCAACCTGCGCGTGCTGGCGATGAGCGATCTGGACCGCGCAGCCAGCCAGGACGAGATTGCGCACATGCAGGCGCTGCTGCGCGAGGCGCTGTCGGCGGGCGCCGTGGGCCTGTCCACCGGCACCTACTACCCACCGGCGGCCGCCGCCACCACCGAAGAGGTGAGCGAGGTAGCCAGGCCCCTGGCCGAGTTCGACGCGCTGTATGTGACCCATATGCGTGACGAAGGCGCGCACTGCCAGCAGTCCATCGACGAAACCCTGCAGATTGGCCGAGGTGCGCAGGCAGCCGTTGTCATCTCGCACCACAAGCTGGCAGGTCAGGCCAACTGGGGCAATTCAGCCAAGACCCTGCCGCAGATCGAATCGGCCATGCAGTGCCAGTGCGTATCGCTCGACTGCTATCCCTACCACGCCAGCTCTACCATGCTGCACCTGCAGGAAGAGCGCCTACCCGGCAAGATTCTGATCGCCACCAGCGAGCCGCACCCGGAGCTGCAAGGCAAGGAGCTGGGCGAGATTGCCAGGGAGTGGGGAGTCTCCCGCGCCGAAGCATCGGCCCGCCTGCAACCAGCCAGCGCCATCTACTTCAGCATGGATGAGCGCGATGTGCAGCGCATCCTCCAGTTCGAGCCCACCATGATCGGCTCGGACGGCATTCCGTCAAACGAGCGCCCGCATCCGCGACTGTGGGGCACCTTCCCGCGTGTGCTGGGCCACTACAGTCGTGATGTCGGCTTGTTCCCGCTGGAGACGGCCGTCTGGAAGATGACGGGCCTGACCGCCCAGGTCTTTGGCATCGAGCGCCGTGGTGTGCTGGCCGAAGGCAACTTTGCCGACGTGACCGTGTTCGACCCACACACCGTGCGCGACACCGCCACCTTTGACGACCCGATGCAGGCCGCCGCAGGCATTGACTGCGTGATCGTGAACGGCGCTCTCGCCTACAAAGCGGGCACCTACCTGGGAACGCGCACGGGCGCGGTGCTCAAACGCACGGCACCTGCCAAGAAGAGCCCTGGGGTGCTTGTGTAGGTATATTTCTGATGAGGCAGTCTGTTTGCGCAAATGTAGTGGCGTTGCATGCTAGTTAATTAATAGCAAATTTGTATGTAAAAAAATAGACGACACCTGCATGCATTGTTTCAGGGATGCATTTTGAATAGCCGCACACGATAGATACTGGATGCATTCAGGTTCTGGGTTTGTTTCTCTTTGCCTTCAAATACCAAGCTATTGGTGGCTACATCCCAGTGCATAGGCTGCAGGTTGTAGGGGTTGCGAAGTTCTTGTTGGGATTTTTCGAGCCACATGGGAATATTCGCGGGAGATTGTCGTTCCTTCAGCGCTTGGTATTGAAGCCGAACCAGTCGGCGGTAGCCCTCGATGTCAGAGACTCGGTGCATATAGCTGAGATAGATCGAGTAAGAACTAGAAATGCCAATAAGGCATCTGCCTACCGCATTGCGCATGTCTAACCAAGAGCGGCCACAAGGGCCACCTATTGAATCCAGCAGTTCTTGGTATCCGGTATAGGTGGAGTCTTGGATATGTGCAGGAAGTTGGCTGATGCTCCTTACTTGGTCGAGGTTTCGAATGCTCGTGTTCAGGGTCTCACCATGTAAAAAGCCGATATTGATCAAATGGTTCGCCATGCGCTCCCACAGGTC
This sequence comes from Comamonas odontotermitis, assembly GCF_014207855.1. Lineage (GTDB taxonomy): Bacteria > Pseudomonadota > Gammaproteobacteria > Burkholderiales > Burkholderiaceae_C > Comamonas > Comamonas odontotermitis_A. Next base: position 46,537 of record NZ_JACHKZ010000007.1, read on the forward strand.
TGGCGAGCCAATCTGTTTTTCAAAGAACAGCGCGTTGTAGTTGACGTCTTTGATGGATGCATATACGCCCGCCATGAATTGCTTTTCGCCTGCGAACGCTGAATTCAAGCTAGGGGCAGGGGATTGAAGCAGGGCGTTGATGGCTGAAGATACCGCACCTGAGGTGTTGGGTGTGGTATGGGCAATTGCATTGCTCAGCCAGTGCAGCTCCCGATACTGCAAGGCCAATGCAATCACGCTGGTGATCAGGCTATTGGAGCTTTCCGCCAGTTTTATGCGCAATACGGAGGCCTGCGCGACATGCGCGATTGCATCTGCCTGCTTTCCATCCTGCCATTCCAAGGCGGCCATGGCGAGCCACAATTCGTGGCTGCTTTTCAGTAGTGAGTAGGGGGGCAGGTCGGAATAAAGATAGTGAGGCCATGGGTTGCTGAATTGCTTGGCATTTGCTGCAGCATCCAGTCGCCAAATCAGCGCCTGGTTAGCGCGAAAGGTTGATTCAATGGTTGCTTTGTGCTTCTGGTACCACGCAAAACAATCTGCTTCGCCTTGTGGGCAGCGCAGTTTGGTCGGCATGATATTGAACTCACCCTTTGCTCTTTCAATGGTCGGGGGCATGCCTTGTGTAGTGGCCGGATGCACTTGCACCCAGGCATGGCGCTCAATCTCGCGCGCTAGGCGTTTGCGCCCGAGCTCCGCTGCGGTCGTTACAGCATTTTTGTCGGCGGCATCCCATGGCGCATCCAAGCCCGCGATGATGAGTAATCCATTGTCTTGCCATTGCGCTTTAGTCGGTGGCGTGTATTGCATGGCCTGCTTGGCTTCTTCGCTCAGCGGATCATCGTTCCAGTTGGCAATCACCATCCATGCGTATAGGCTGAAGGCCAGCAGCACGAGAAAAACCAGCAAATAGCCTAATGCTTTGAGGCAGTAGCGCAGAATTTTCATGGGTTAGGGGCTTGGGCCATAAATAGGGGTTTTTGCCCAATCTACCATGCAGAATTAAAACGCATCTTTATCGCTAAATCTGCAAAGATCGCTCGTCTGTTGGGTGCCACACAATCGCGATTGACAGCAACGTCGCTCAGCAAGCAGGTATGAAAAAACCCGGCCGCCAAAAGGTGCCGGGTTTTCTTTATCGAGCTCTGGCGCAGAACGCCACGGCCCGATGGTGCGCTATGACAGCGGCGGCAATTACATGCCCATGCCGCCCATGCCACCCATGCCGCCCATGTCAGGCATTGCAGGGGCTGCTTCAGCCTTGGGGGCTTCTGCGATCATGCACTCGGTGGTCAACAGCAGCGATGCGACGGACGCAGCGTTCTGCAGTGCGGTACGGGTCACCTTCGTTGGGTCCAGGATACCCATTTCCAGCATGTCGCCGTAGGTGTCGTTGGCAGCATTGAAGCCGAAGTTGCCATTGCCCTTAAGCACGGCATCCACTACCACCGATGGCTCGCCACCAGCGTTGGCCACGATTTCGCGCAGAGGCGCTTCGATGGCCTTGAGCACCAGCTTGATACCGGCGTCTTGCTCGGCATTGCCGGTAGCCAGGCTGCCAACGGCTTGCTTGGCGCGCAGCAGGGCCACGCCACCGCCGGCCACAATGCCTTCTTCCACGGCAGCACGGGTAGCGTGCAGCGCGTCTTCCACGCGGGCCTTCTTTTCCTTCATTTCGACTTCGGTGGCAGCGCCAACCTTGATCACGGCAACACCGCCGGCCAGCTTGGCCACGCGCTCTTGCAGCTTTTCACGGTCGTAGTCGCTGGTCGCTTCTTCGATCTGGGCACGGATTTGCTTGACGCGGGCTTCGATTTCAGCAGCTTGGCCAGCACCGTCGATGATGGTGGTGTTTTCCTTGCCGATTTCGACGCGCTGGGCTTGGCCCAGGTCTTCCAGGGTCACCTTTTCCAGCGACAGGCCGACTTCTTCAGCGATGACCTTGCCACCGGTCAGGATGGCGATGTCTTCCAGCATGGCCTTGCGGCGGTCGCCGAAGCCAGGAGCCTTCACAGCCACTACCTTCAGGATGCCGCGGATGGTGTTGACCACCAGGGTTGCCAGGGCTTCGCCTTCGACGTCTTCTGCAATGATCAGCAGAGGACGGCCGGCCTTGGCCACGGCTTCCAGCGTAGGCAGCAGGTCACGGATGTTGCTGATCTTCTTGTCGAACAGCAGCACGAAGGGGTTGTCCAGAACAGCGGCTTGCTTTTCTGGGTTGTTGATGAAGTAGGGCGACAGGTAGCCGCGGTCGAACTGCATGCCTTCAACGACGTCGAGTTCGTTGTCCAGCGACTTGCCTTCTTCGACGGTGATCACGCCTTCCTTGCCGACCTTGTCCATCGCGTCAGCAATGATCTTGCCCACGGATTCGTCGGAGTTGGCGGAGATCGAGCCAACCTGGGCGATTTCCTTGGAGGTGGTGGTGGCCTTGGATTGCTTCTTGAGCTCTTCCACCAGGGCTGCGACAGCCTTGTCGATGCCGCGCTTGAGGTCCATCGGGTTCAGGCCAGCGGCCACGTACTTGGAGCCTTCGCGCACGATGGCCTGGGCCAGCACGGTAGCGGTGGTGGTGCCGTCACCGGCGATGTCGTTGGTCTTGGAGGCCACTTCCTTCACGAGCTGGGCGCCCATGTTCTGCAGCTTGTCCTTGAGTTCCACTTCCTTGGCCACGGACACACCGTCCTTGGTCACGGTAGGGGCGCCGAACGAGCGCTCCAGCACCACGTTACGGCCCTTGGGGCCCAGGGTTACCTTGACGGCGTTTGCCAGAATGTTCACGCCTTCAACCATGCGTGCACGTGCTTCACCGCCGAATACTACGTCTTTTGCTGCCATTTTTGGCTCCTACAAAGATTGGGTTCAAATATGCTTCCAGGGCTTGTATGTCAAGCGCTGGTAGCTATGAAAATTGAATGAACGAAAAGATTACTTTTCGACGACTGCGAACAGGTCTTCTTCTTTCATGACCAGCAGCTCGTTGCCGTCGACCTTCACGGTCTGGCCGGAGTACTTGCCGAACAGCACGCGGTCACCGACCTTAACGCCCATGGCGATGGCTTCGCCCTTGTCGTTCTTCTTGCCTGGGCCGACAGCCAGCACTTCGCCCTGGTCAGGCTTCTCGGCTGCGTTGTCAGGAATGTAGATGCCCGAAGCCGTCTTGGTTTCGTTTTCCAGGCGCTTAACGATCACGCGATCGTGCAGAGGACGCAGGTTCATAACAACTCCTTCAATATCAAATACCGGGTTTTGATGGAAAAAGGCCCAGCGCAAAGGGCCAAGCCTTGAGTGCAAAACGGTCAGGAATGTGGAGTTAGAGCCAATAACACAGCCCGGCAAATCGTAGATTTACGGTTGAGACGAAGCGCAAGGCAGCAGGCAGTACAGACGTACGACAAGGCTGAGCAACGACGTATCAAAGGTTGTGTTGGCGGCGCTTAGCACTCCACCCCTTCGAGTGCTAATAATAAGGGTGTTTGATGACAGTTCAAGAGCGGGGGGTTAAAAAATCGGTGCTGGCCGCTCGTAGTCTGGCAGGGTTTCAGGCGGAAATGGGTATAAGCGTTTGCAGTACAAGCGCAAGAAGCTATTAAAATAGGAGCAAATTGGGGCCTTCGTATCTTTTGAAGGAAGCCATCAGTCTGCGAGATCAATCCTCAAGGTGGCAGCAATCATCTGCACCAGCAGGGTTTCAGCCGCCAGGTAATCGGCGGTTTCGAGCTGGTTTTGACCCAACAGCAGGGCAAACTGCGTGCGCTGGTCCACATAGCCCTGGGTCAGCGCCCAGATGGTGAACATCAGATGGGTAAAGTCGACCCGCGCTATCAGGCCTTGCGCGGCCCAGTATTCAAACACCGCGACATTGGCCGCCAGCAGCGGGGCAATGCGCTCGCGTACGGCGCCACCCGCAAAAGGGGCGCCTGCAATCATTTCCTTGGTGAACAGCTGGCTGGCAAAGGGACGATTGCGTGAAAACGCAAACTTGGCGCGGATGTATTCGCGGATCTGCTGGCGCGGATCCCCGTCTTTGGACAGGTTTGTCATATGGACAAGCCAATCGTCCAGCAGCGATTCGAGCACGGCCTGGTACAGCGCCTCTTTGCAGGGGTAGTAGTACAGCAGGTTGTGGCGGCTGAAACCAGAGGCCGCACCAATGGCCTCAAGCGAGGCGCCCTCGAAGCCATCGCGGGCAAACACTTCTTCGGCGCAGGCGAGGATGTGGTTCTGCTTGCGCAGGCGTGCCGCAGACGGGCCACGCAGCAGGCTGTAGCCAGAAGGAGAATCCGCAGAAGCGGCTGAGGACGGTGACGCGCTGGACATGGCAACTCACAAGCTCGGATGGCGCCGCAAATGAGGGCGGGAACCTACCTGCATATTGTGCGGCCAGATGCCGCGTTCATTGCGCACTTTGATGCATAACAAATTGAACCCAGGCTTTCAGGTGTACGAAGTGTCCACCATTCGCGCCCTCACCGCTGGATATGGATGTAATTGGTAACGAGTTGCTCTGAACGCTAGTGTTTTTACCAATGCGTAAAATTTTGGCAGGGCTTTTAATGGATTCAACAGCGCTGCGGCAACAGCAGTGCAGAAAGATAAAACACCCACGATGAGGGCCTGATGAACCCTCCCCGGTTGGTGCAGCTTTGGAGGCGGATGGATTGCATGGCATTCCGGTCCGCCTGGTGAGTTGTGGATGCGATGGCGCTGGGAAGGCGGCAGAGTCACGACGCCGCTCGAACTGGTGCTGATAACCCGGTCGAGGAGGATGAGTCATGGACGGATCCAAGGGATGCGGCGTGCGCGCAGGACGGCTTGGCGCGGATCAATACGCCGACAATTTTTCTGATGCGCACCCGCCGCTCACGTGGGCGCAGGCATCCATCGAAGCCGAGCGCTGCTACTACTGCTACGACGCGCCCTGCGCCACGGCCTGTCCCACCAGCATCGATGTGCCTAGCTTCATTGCCCGTATCGCGCAGGACAACATCCGGGGCGCCGCCAAAACCATTCTCGAATCGAATCCGCTGGGCGGCATGTGTGCCCGGGTGTGTCCCACTGAGGTGTTGTGTGAGCAGGCCTGCGTGCGCAACACCAACGAGGACAAGCCGGTCGAAATCGGTGCACTGCAGCGCTACGCAACCGACCGGTTCATGGCTGCAGGAGGCGCGCCGCTGTTCAAGCGGGCCGACTCTACGGGCAAGAAAGTGGCCGTGGTGGGCGCTGGCCCTGCCGGGCTTGCGTGCGCACACCTGCTGGCCCTGCAAGGCCACGATGTGAGCCTGCTGGACGCCAAGCCCAAGCTCGGCGGCTTGAATGAATACGGACTTGCCAGCTACAAGACCACCGATGATTTTGCGCAGAAGGAAATTGACTGGCTGCTGTCGGTGGGAGGCATTGCCCCGCGCAATAACCAGCGGCTGGGCCGCGACTTTACCCTCGACAGTCTGCTGGCCAGCCACGACGCCGTCTTCTTGGGCCTGGGCCTTGCCGGCGTCAATGATCTGGGCATTGCCGAGCCAGCGGCCCAGGGCTTGCGCAATGCGGTCGATTTCATTGCCGATATCCGCCAGGCGAGCGACAAATCCACGGTATCGGTGGGTCGGCGTGTGGTGGTGATTGGTGGCGGCATGACGGCGGTGGACGCAGCCGTGCAGGCGCGCCTGCTAGGGGCAGAAGAGGTCACCATCGTCTACCGGCGCGGACAGGACGCCATGTCCGCGTCGACCGTGGAGCAGCAATGGGCGCAGACCCACGGGGTGACGATCCGCCTATGGGCAACGCCGCAGGAAGTGCTGGTGGAAAACGGTGCAGTCACCGGCATTCGCCTCGCAAGCACGCAGCAGGTAAACGGCAAGCTGCAAAACACAGGCGAGACCATGGTGCTGGCTGCCGACATGGTGCTCAAGGCCATCGGGCAGAGCTACATCGCAGAGCCTGCGGGTTCGCGCGTCGCCCTCAAAGGGGGGCGGATCGAGACGGACGATGATGGCCAGACCAGCGTGGAGCGGGTGTGGGCCGGTGGTGACTGCCGTTGGGGCGGCCGCGATCTGACGGTGGAGGCTGTGGAGCATGGCAAACGCGCCGCTGCTGCCATGCACCGCATGCTGATGCGCGAAGTCGGCATCAGCGCATGACAGCACGCAACACGCCCCGTTCCCACTGAATCAAGGAGTCGTCATGGCCGATATTCGCAGCAATTTCCTGGGCATCCGCAGTCCCAATCCGTTCTGGCTCGCCTCTGCGCCCCCCACCGACAAGGAAATCAACGTCACCCGTGCCTTCGAAGCCGGTTGGGGTGGTGTGGTATGGAAGACCCTGGGGGAAGACCCGCATGTGGTCAATGTCAACGGGCCTCGCTACTCCACACTGATGTCGCAGGACCGGCGCGTGGTGGGCCTCAATAACATCGAGTTGATCACCGACCGGCCTTTGAAGATCAACCTGGAAGAGATGACCCGGGTGAAGCGGGCCTGGCCGGATCGCGCGCTGATTGCATCTTTGATGGTGCCTTGCGTGGAAGAGAGCTGGAAGCGCATCCTGCCAATGGTTGAAGATACCGGCGCCGACGGCATTGAGCTGAATTTTGGCTGCCCGCACGGCATGAGTGAGCGCGGCATGGGCGCCGCCGTTGGCCAGGTGCCCGAGTACATCCAGATGGTGACCGAATGGTGCAAGCACTACAGCCGCCTGCCAGTGATCGTAAAGCTCACGCCCAACATCACGGATGTGCGCTTTCCGGCGCGGGCAGCGAAGGCGGGGGGCGCTGATGCGGTGTCGCTGATCAACACCATCAACTCGGTGATGGGCGTGAACCTGGATACCCTGGTGATGCACCCCAGCACCGATGGGCAGGGTTCGCACGGTGGCTATTGCGGACCGGCCGTCAAACCGATTGCACAGAACATGGTGGCCGAGATCGCCCGTGACCCGCAGACTGCAGGCCTGCCCATTTCGGGCATTGGCGGTATCACCACATGGAAGGACGCGGCGGAGTACATTGCGCTGGGCTGCGGCACGGTGCAGGTCTGCACCGCGGCGATGGTGTATGGCTTCAAGATTGTGCAGGACATGTGCGATGGCCTGTCCAATTACATGGATTCGCACGGCTTCAAGTCGATTGACGACTTCCGCGGCCGTGCCGTGCCCACGGTCAAGGACTGGAAGGATCTGAACCTCAACCACATCGACAAGGCGGTGATCAACCAGGACAGCTGCATCCAATGCGGCCGTTGTCATGTGGTGTGCGAAGACACCTCACACCAGGCCATCTTCTATACCAAGGGCGAAGCGGGCGAGCGCCGCTTTGAAGTGAACGAGGCCGAATGCGTAGGCTGCAACCTGTGCGTATCGATCTGCCCGGTGCCCGACACGATTGCCATGCGCAGCCTCCAGCCCGGCGAGGTGGACGTGCGTACTGGCAAAACCGTGACGGGCGAGTATGCCAACTGGACGACACACCCCAACAACCCGGCGCGGGTAGCGGCGCAGGTTGGGCCCTGAATGGATAGCGCGCTATCACCTTTGGTGGCGCGCTTTTTGCTTTGTCATAAGTGTCTACAGGATTGACCGCAAGATTTTGGATTTGGATGATGAGAACGTATTTACGATCTCTACGCAGCCGCGTTGGAGTGCAATCGGGATGAGTTCGAAGCGATGGGCCGCAGCTTGCACCGTGGTGCAAGCAAGGGCGAGCGCACAGAAATCGCCCGATTTCACTCCAACCCGGAGGGACAGTGGCCCTGCGGGCGGTCTGCGTCGTTGCAGCGCTTGCCAATAGCTGGCTATTGGCTGCGCGCTGCGCCTAGCAGCCCATCCCGCAAAGCCACTGTCGCGGCGCGAGGAGATCGTAAACACGTTCTCAAACCTATTGAAAACACCTCTCAAGGAGTGAAGCAATGTCCCATGACGCGCAAGCAGGAGACGCGGCTGGCAGTGAAGCCGGCGGGCTCTGGAACCACGACCTCGCACCCACGCAAGCATCGCAGCGAACGTGGACGTGGTACCACTTCACGGCGTTGTGGATAGGCATGGTGATGTGTATTCCAGCTTACACATTGGCAGCCAGCCTGGTGGAAGGCGGCATGTCGGCCATGCAGGCGGTCATGACCGTTTTCATTGCCAATGTGATCGTGCTCGTGCCAATGCTGCTCATCGGGCATGCAGGTGCCAAATACGGTATTCCCTATGCAGTGCTGGCGCGTGCGTCGTTTGGCACCCGAGGCGCCAAGCTCCCGGCGGTTCTGCGCGCCCTGGTGGCCTGCGGCTGGTATGGCATCCAGACCTGGTTTGGCGGCCTGATGATCTATACGCTGCTGGGAGTGATCATTGGCCATCCGCTGGAGAGCGACAAGATTGCTGGCCTTGGCATCAATATCGCGCAACTTATCTGCTTCCTGGTCTTCTGGGCCATACAGTTCTATTTTGTAGTGCATGGCATCGAATCCATCCGCAAGCTTGAAACCTATACGGCGCCGGCCAAGATATTGATCTGCTTTGTGCTGCTGTGGTGGGTGTATGAAAAGGCCGGTGGTTTTGGCCCGATTCTGGACAAACCGTCCGCATTTGCCCCGGGCGAAGCCAAGGTGGGTCAGTTCTGGGGTACTTTCTGGCCGTCACTCACGGCCATGATCGGTTTTTGGGCCACGCTGGCGCTGAATATTCCTGATTTCACCCGTTTTGCCAGATCGCAGCGTGACCAGGTGGTGGGCCAGGCCATTGGCCTGCCCGTGCCCATGGGCCTGTTGGCGGCGCTGGCGGTGATCGTTACCTCGGCCACGGTCGTCATTTACGGCAAGGCCCTGTGGGATCCGGTGGACGTGGCCGCGCGCATGACTGGTGCTGCCGTTCTTATTGCACTCATCGTGCTGCTGGTGGATACGGTAAGCGTCAACCTCGCAGCCAACCTGGTGGGGCCGGCCTACGACTTCTCCGCACTTGACCCCAAGCGCATCAGCTACCGCACGGGTGGCTACATCACGGTAGCGATTGCCATCTTGATGATGCCCTGGAAGATTCTGGAGTCGACCCAGGGCTACATCTTTACCTGGCTGATCGGGTATTCCGCACTGCTGGGCCCCATTGCCGGGATCTTGATGGTGGATTACTTCCTCATCCGCCGCACGCAGCTCGATGTGCCCGAGCTCTACCGTGAAGGCGGCAAGTACAGCTATTCCGGCGGCTGGAACTGGGTGGCGGTTGCCGCATTCGCCTGTGGCGTGGCGCCCAATATTCCAGGCTTTCTGAATGCAGCGTTTCCTGCGAGTTTCCCGAATGTGGGGGCTATCTTCAAGGATTTGTATGCGTATGCATGGTTCATTGGCCTCTTCATTGCAGGCGTGGTGTACCGCATCGGCATGGCAAGCCATGTGGTGGCTTCTCAGGCCGCACTGCGGCGGGCGTGAGCGGAGCCCTGCACGAATTTTTGTGACCTGAACCCAAAGGAGAGACATGATGAGCACAGCCAGCCGCCCCCTTCTGATCCGTGGTGGCACCGTAGTGAACGCAGACCGTGAGGAGCGTGCCGATGTGCTGCTGGCAGACGGCAAGATCGTGGCAGTGGGCGAGGGGGCTGCGGCGCAGGCGCCTGCCGGTGCCGAAACCCTGGACGCCAGCGGCCAGTATGTGATGCCCGGCGGCATCGATCCGCACACGCACATGCAGTTGCCCTTCATGGGCACGGTCACCGCCGACGATTTCTTCACTGGTACCGCCGCAGGCCTGGCCGGTGGCACCACGAGCATCATCGACTTCGTGATTCCTGATCCGCAGGAGCCGCTGATGGATGCCTACCGCAAGTGGCGCGGCTGGGCGGAAAAAGCGGCATCCGATTATTCCTTCCATGTAGCTGTGACCTGGTGGAGCGATCAGGTGCGCGAGGACATGGGGGTGCTGGTGCGCGATGAGGGCATCAACAGCTTCAAGCACTTCATGGCCTACAAGAACGCCATCATGTGTGACGATGAAACGCTGGTCAACAGCTTCCGGCGCGCGCTGGAACTGGGCGCCATGCCCACCGTGCACGCCGAGAACGGCGAGCTGGTCTATCTGCTGCAGCAGGAGGTGGCGCGCATGGGCATCACCGGCCCTGAAGGCCATCCGCTGTCGCGTCCGCCCATGGTCGAGGCCGAGGCAGCCAACCGCGCCATTGCGATTGCCGACGTTCTGGGTGTGCCCATCTACGTGGTGCATGTCAGCTGCATCGAGGCGGCGGACGCCATTGCGCGCGCCCGCGCGCGCGGCCAGCGTGTCTACGGAGAAGTGCTCGCAGGCCATCTGACGATTGACGACAGCGTGTACCGCCATCCCGACTACGCCACCGCCGCCGCCTATGTGATGAGCCCACCGTTCCGCCCCAAGGAGCACCAGGAAGCGCTGTGGCGTGGCCTGCAAGCCGGCCACCTGCACACGACGGCAACGGACCACTGCACCTTCTGCGCTGCGCAGAAAGCGGCGGGTAAAGATAACTTCGCCAAAACGCCCAACGGCACCGGCGGCGTTGAAGAGCGCATGGCCGTGGTGTGGGATGCCGGTGTGAATACAGGGCGCCTCACGCCCAGCGAGTTCGTCGCCATTACTTCTGCCAATACGGCCAAATTGTTCAATGTCTATCCGCGCAAGGGTTTCATCGGCGCGGGCGCGGATGCCGATGTGGTGCTGTGGGATCCGAAGGCCACCAAGACGCTGTCGGTGAAGACCCAGCACTCCAAGGGCGACTTCAACATCTTTGAAGGCCGACAAGTGACCGGCCTGCCCAGCCACACCATCAGCCGCGGCAAGATCGTGTATGCCAATGGCGATCTGCGGGCCGAAAAAAATGCTGGCCAGTATTTCAAGCGGCCGGCGTTTGGCCCCAACTTCCAGGCGGTGCAAAAGCGCGCGCAGGAGATGGCGCCCACTGCCGTTGCTCGCGCGCAATGAAACAAGGAGATCGAACATGGACACGAAAGTGAAGACTGATACCAGCCAGTTGCGCGTCAACGGAGAGCGGCTCTGGAACTCGCTGATGGAACTGGCCCAGATTGGTGCTACCGCCAAGGGTGGCGTGTGCCGCCTGGCGCTGACCGATCTCGACCGGCAGGGGCGTGATCTGGTGACGCGCTGGGCTAAGGAGGCGGGGATGACCGTCACCATTGACAAGATCGGCAATGGTTTCATGCGCCGCCCCGGTCGCAACAACAGCCTGCCGCCCATCATGACGGGCAGCCACATCGACACCCAGCCCACGGGCGGCAAGTTCGACGGCAACTACGGCGTGCTCGCAGGCATCGAGGTGGTGCGAACGCTCAACGATCACGGGATAGAAACCGAGGCGCCGATCGAGGTGGCATTCTGGACGAACGAGGAAGGCTCTCGCTTTGTGCCGGTGATGATGGGCTCTGGCGTCTTTGCCAAGGCCTTCACGCTGGAACATGCCTATGCCTCGAAGGACACCGAAGGCAAGAGCGTGAAGGACGAGCTCGCGCGCATCGGTTACATCGGCCCGCAGGAGCCGGGCGATCACCCCATTGGCTACTACTTCGAAACCCACATCGAGCAGGGCCCGGTGCTGGAGGACCACGACAAGACCATTGGCGTGGTGACCGGCGTGCTGGGCATTCGCTGGTACGACTGCACCGTCACTGGCATGGAAGCGCACGCCGGCCCCACGCCCATGGCGCTGCGCAAGGATGCGCTCCAGGTCGCCACGCAGGTGATGCAGGAGGTGGTGGCCTGCGCGCACCGCCACCCGCCGCACGGGCGCGGCACGGTGGGCATGGTGCATGTGCACCCCAACAGCCGCAATGTGATTCCGGGCGAGGTGAAATTCAGCATCGATCTGCGCAACGCGACCGATGCCGACTGCGAAGCCATGGACCAGGACATTCGCGCGGTGGCCGAACGTATCAGCCAAGAAACGGGGCTGCCGATCAAGATTGATCTGGTGTCCAGCTACACCGCGCAGCCCTTCAACGCCGAGTGCATCGATGCCGTGCGGCGTGGTGCGCAGATGCTCGGCTATTCACATATGGATGCTGTCTCCGGTGCGGGCCACGATGCCGTCTACATGGCGCGTCTGGCGCCTGCGGGCATGATTTTCATCCCCTGCAAGGATGGCATATCGCACAACGAGATCGAAGATGCCAAGCCCGAGCACATCACGGCTGGCTGCAATGTGCTGCTGCATGCCATGCTGGAGCGGGCAGGTCGTTAAGCCCTTGCGTTGCGCGGCGCGTGCAACTCAGGCCTGTGCCAGATCAAGCAAGGCCTGACCGGTCATGCGGTAACGGATCCACTCGCTCTGTGGCTTGGCGCCCAGGCTGTCGTAGAACTGGATCGAGGGCGTGTTCCAGTCGAGCACGCTCCACTCGAAGCGGCCACAGTCCTTTTCGACCGCAATACGGGCCAGATGCCGCAGGATGGCCTTGCCTGCACCGCTGCCGCGATAGGCCGGGTCTACATACAGGTCTTCCAGGTACAGGCCGTTGCGTCCTTGCCAGGTGGAATAGTTGAAGAAGTAAACCGCAAACCCGATGGCGTGGCCATCTTGTTCGCAGATCAGCCCATGCGCTGTCGCGCCTTCGCTGAACATGGTCTTGTGCACATGGGCGGGTGTCGAGAGCACCTCCTGCTCGGCATTTTCGTAAACGGCCAGGTCGCGCACAAAACGCAGAATGGTGTCGGTGTCATCAATGGCGGCGGGGCGGATTTGGATTGTCATAACAAAGTATATGTAACACCAACGTGGCTGGGTGGATCAATAAATGGCGATCAGAGGCGACGAATACTCTGGCGAGCGAGGCTGGGCAGACCGAACCGCGCGCAAGCTGTTGATGGCAAACTTGGGCGTTCCGGCCACTGGTCGGGCATCAATGCACGTGCCGCAGCCAACTCTGCGACAGCTGGAAGAAAACACCCATCCACAGCATGATGAAGCCTGCCAGGAAGACGGCCATATGGCGCTCCACCTCAACCATCCCATCGCCGAATACGGCGCTGAACAGTGTGTAGAAGCACACCAGGCCACCAATCCAGATAGCGCAGGCCCAGAGGGTGTCTTTGCCACGCGATATGAGTGAGAACACGAAGGCCGCCGCCGCGATGAGCGTCATCATCGTGAGGCCGGCGTAGTACAACGGTCGGGGCGAGGCAACGATGAGCGACGATGGCGAGGAGGCGAACAGTGCGGGTGCCAATTCGCTGGCATGGCGGGGAAAGTAGTGCTTGATGAAGCCATAGACAAACTGGTACTCGTTCACACCATTCAGCAAGGTCTTGGCAATGGTTACGGGCTGTCTGAATGCCAGGTTCAACAACTTGAAGCGGCTCACCTGACTGACTTCGGGGCAGGTGTTGATCCGTTGTTCGCTGAACATATGGGCGCTGACTCCCGCAAACTGCGCACATTCGGGTCGAAGGCCGAGAGCGGCAGCGGCCTCCTGTGGATTGCTGGAATTCATCAGCACGCCATAGAAGATCGTGTCGGTGCGGTTGACGCGGTCGATGCTTGCATATAAGTCCTTGCTCTCGACGGGCCGCAGGTACAGCTGGCACAGACCGGCCAACGCAATGCTGCAGAGCACGGTTACGGCGTGAGCCGGATAACGCCTGCCGTTCATGAGTACAAACAGTGCTGCCATCACGACGCCCAGGAACAGATATTGCTGGTTCGAGAAGCCTAGGAGAAAGGTCAAGCCTGCCATCAACAGCCAGCCTGAGCGATGGTGTGTGAAGGCATTGAAGCGGCAGGCCAACAAGGCTACGGCTAAGAACAGCGAGAAGAACAGGCAGGTGAACACAGGGTAGAGCGAATGAAAGTACATCAGGACGCTCAGATCCCCCAGCAGCAATACGAAGCAGATAGTAAGAAACAGGCGCAACCGCATGCTGCTGATGGCGAAAAGCAGCCACGAAAACGCCGCCAATACCACCGCCAGCTTGGCATAGCCAAGTTGTTGCAATGGAAAGTGATCGCCCAATTTGTGCCAGAGCTTCAGGCTGCTGAGGTACAGCGCTTCGGTGGAGGGATTGCAGAATTGCCAGAGCCGCTCGCTGTTGTAGACCAAGGTGGCGACGACTCTGTCCGGCGCCGGGCTGTGAAAGAACTCAGAGCGTTCGTCGAAGTTCCAGATGCCCACGCAGCTCGAAGTGCGTAGGAAGTCAAAGTTATTCGGGTAGCCGAGCAATGGGGTGTGCGTGGAGAAGGTAAAGAATCGGACGAGGCCGATCAATACCAGCACTGCAATGACCAACCAGGGCCAGCGCTGATTCATTCGATCAGAAGGGCGTGCATGCATGAAGGCTATTGTCCATTGCCCGTCAACAGTTTTTGCAAAATCTGGAAATGGTCTTCAAAGAACTCTGCTTCGCGCGCACGGATGGCGTCGATGCTGAGCCAGAAGGCTTCTGCGGCATCGTCATCGGCGCGTACGGAGGGCTTTGGGGTTTGTTTCAGATCAAAGTAATGCACATGGGTGATGGTGCGGCCACGCTGGCTGCGGTCTGGGTGGTCGAAGACGGTGACCGACTGCAGTGCAGCGCGGAGGCTGGGCTCTTCCAGTGCGCAGTGGGTCTCTTCCTGCAATTCGCGCAGGCAGGATTGCCACAGGGTATCGCGCGGCTCCAGAAAACCGCCGGGGAGCGCCAGCAGGCCTTTGCCTGGGGCATGTCCACGGCGAATCACCAGCACTTCGTTGCCGCAACGCACCAGGGCATCAACGGTGACGAAGACCGGCGGGTAGGGCGCTGTCGCCCACGATTGGCGGTACTTGCGCAGCATCTGCCATTCGGTGCACAGCTCCGCATACGCAGGCGTCTGGCTGAACCGCTGCAGAAATACCAGTGAGCTGGCGGGCAGCATCTGCGCCAGCGGGCTCAAACCTTCAGCGTGCCCGGCAAGGGCAGCACCAAAGTAGGCGTCGCGGATGGGCGTGGCATCAATGCTGTTCTGCCGCGGCAGGCTCACCAGATCCCAGCCGGGGAAGTGCGCAAGATAGCTGCTGCTCGCGTCTTTGAAATGGCCCACGAGGCCGATGCGTGCACCGGGCTGGCTGTGGCTGGTGACGGCTTCGCGCACGGCTGTCACCCAGCGTGGCTCGTCGTAGTAATCACGGATGGGCACAAACTCCACACGCGCGGCATCGGCGGGGCTGAGTGCGCCAGCAAACATTTGCGCGCGCTCCTGCCAGGTGAAGGGGTTTTTGGGGCTGCGCGCCTGGATGGCCGAGCCCAGCACCACGATGACTCGGGAGGCGCGTGCCAATGCCTGCTGCAACAGGGCCATGTGGCCGAGGTGGGGGGGCTGAAAGCGGCCGATCAGCACGGCGAGGTCATAGGTGTCGGTGGTAGGGCTCATGGTGTCATTGTCGGTGCATGGCGGTTGCAGTTTGCCAAGGCTGGCGCTACCTCGGGTGAAGTGAGAGGTGCGGAGAAAGGACCAGGGTGGTGTCGTTGCCCTTTGGCGTCACGGATACCATGCCGCAATCGGCATTTGGCGGCCGGTACCGAATGCACGGGGGCGCAGGCGCAGTATCGGCGGGGCCTGCCGGCGCTTGTATTCGCTGCGGTGCACCATGTGCCGAACCTTGGCCACCATGGCGCGGCCGCTTTCCGACATCTGCAGGTTTCCTACGAAGACGCAGGCGGCTGTGTATTCCTGGGTGGAGAGGCGCTGGCCTTCGATGAGTATTTTCAAGATCTCGTCGAGGATCTCGTATGGCGGCAGGCTGTCCTCGTCTTTCTGGCCGGGCGCCAGTTCAGCCGATGGCGCTTTGTCGATGATGGCTTGCGGAATGATTTCTCGGCCTGCGCTGTCGTTGATGTGGCGCGACAGTGCGAAGACTTCGGTCTTGTACAGGTCGCCGATCAGGCCCAGGCCGCCGTTGGTGTCGCCATACAGGGTGCAGTAGCCGACCGAGATTTCCGACTTGTTTCCCGTGGTCAGCAGCAGGTGGCCGAAGGCATTGCTGTATTCCATGAGGATGGTGCCGCGGATGCGCGCCTGCAGGTTCTCCAATGGCAGGCCTTGCAGCGGTGCTTCAAAACTGCGCTCGAACTGCGCGCTGTAACCGGCGACCAATTCTGCGATGGGGTGGGTTTTGAGCGCAATGCCCAGGTTGCGGCACAGTGCCACGGAGTCATCCACCGAGCCGCTGGAGGAATAGCGCGATGGCATGGTGATGCCGACGACGTTGTCGGGGCCGAGCGCTTCGGTGGCGAGCGCCAGCGTCAGGGCCGAATCAATGCCGCCCGAGCTGCCCACCACCACTTGCCGAAAGCCGCAGCGCCGGGCGTAGTCGCGCAGCCCCAGAATGATCTGCTGGCGGTAGAACTCCATGGTGGGCAGGCCCAGCATGGGGGGGCGTTGCGGAGCCTGGCCGTCGGCAGTGCGGAACTGGCCATGGTCAAAACCCAAGGTGCGGACGGCTTGTGCAAAGCGGGGCGCTTCCCACACGATGCCATCACCGGGTTGCACGGCAAACGAGGCGCCATCGAACACGATCTGGTCCTGACCGCCGATCTGGTTGACGTAGAGAATGGGCAGGCCGTGGCGGGTGGCCGCTTCGCTGAAGATCTGGTGGCGCTGCTCGCGCTTGCCCAGATGGCTGGGGCTGGCGTTGATGCTGACGACGAGATCGGGCGCGGCGTCTGCCATGCGCTCGAAAGGGTTGGTGGCGTAGTCGGCGCCACTGTCGTTCCAGCCGTCTTCGCAGATCAGAAATCCCACCTGCGCATTGCCGATCCGCAGTACCTTGGCGGCATCGCGCCCCGGCTCGAAATGGCGGCGCTCATCAAAGATGTTGTAGGTGGGCAGCAATTGCTTGTCGTACTGCAGGCGCACAGTGCCATCTTGCAGCACCAGCAGGCTGTTGTGCAGCTGCTTGCCGGGGCCCTGGCGGCGGGTGGGGGCGCCCACCACCCAGTACAGACCGGGCAGATGGCGAGTCTCTTCCAGCAGGCGGTCAATGCCGGCGTCCACGCGGGCAAGGAATTCGGGCTCGTCGAGCAGGTCTGCGGGGTAGTAGGCGGTGATCGACAGTTCGGGAAAGACCACCAGTTGCGCACCATCTGCCTGCGCCTTTTGGGCGGCCTGCACCATCTGATCGATATTGCCGTCGATGTCGCCCACGGTCAGGTCCAGTTGGGCGAGGGTGATCTTGAGCATAGCCATTTCCTTCCATTTCCCCACCCGCCGATGACTATGTGCACGCCCCGAGGGTGGATAGTTGAATCAATTCTTCACGTGGAAGACTTGCTTCAGGTATGCCAGATAGGTTTCGTCGTCGCACAGGGTCTTGCCCGGGCTGTCGCTGAGCTTGGCCACTGGCTGGCCGTTGGCGTGGGTGAGCTTCATCACGATGTTCAGTTGCTTGAGCCCCATGTCGTTGGCCAGCTGGGTGCCGATGCCAAAGCCGCACTGGATGCGATCGGCAAAGTGCTGATACAGATCGAGTGCGGCGTCCAGCGTCAGACCATCGGAGAACACCAGGCGCTTGGAGTTGGCATCAATGCGCAGCTTGGCGTAGTGCGCCAGTGCCTTCTCACCCCATTCCTTCGGATCGCCCGAGTCGTGGCGCAGGCCATCGAACAGCTTGGCGAAATACATGTCGAAATCAGCAAGAAAGGCATCCATGCCAACGGTATCGGTCAGTGCAATACCCAGGTCGCCACGGTATTCCTGCACCCAGTCTTCCAGTGCAGCGATCTGGAAATCGCGCAGGCGCACGCCGTGGGCCTGGTAGCTTTGCAGGTATTCATGCGCCATGGTGCCAATGGGCACCAGGTTCAGGTCACGTGCCAGCAGCACATTCGAGGTGCCCTTGAACCACTGTGCCGTCTGGCTAGCAAAGGCCTGTACCACCTCGCGCTGCCAGGGGCCGGAGAAACGCCGACGCACGCCAAAATCAAACAGCTCGAAGGGGTGGCGGTGCCTGGCTTCCTGCGCGAGCTCCTGCAGACGCACTATTTTTGCGCCCAGGCGTCTGCGCCCTTCGGTGAGGGCAGAGGCCTGGTCAAACCGGCGGAAATACAGCTCGTTGACGATGGACAGTACAAAAATCTCAAAGCCCATCACATGCACCTGCGGCCCATTGGCAACGATGTGCAGGCTGCTGCCGTCGGCCTTTACCTCGATGAAATCGCGTTGGAACTGGAAGATGCGCAGAAAATCGATGAAATCGCTTTTCATGAAGCGCAGGCTGGCCAGGTAATCGAGCTCGTCCTTCTTGAACTTGAGCGCACACAAGGCGTCGATCTCGGATCGCACCTCGTCCAGCAGATCGACCAGCGGAAACTCGGGCGTCGAGCGGCAGACAAAGCGGTAGGTGGATTGGGTTTGCGGATGCCGGTGCAGCATGGCCTGCCACATCGTGAACTTGTACAAATCGGTGTCGAGCAGGCTGGTGATGATGGGCTGCATACCGCGTCTTTCTCTATCAAAATGAGAGCTATTGGCGCTTATCCATCAAGCGCCAAAAGCCAAAAATATCTATAAGCCAAAAGCAGTGCTGGTGGTGCAGCGTACACCGATGGCGCGCATCTGCTGCAAAAAGGTTTCTTGCGCAGATTCAAAACCTGCAACCGGGCTCATGCAATCGGTGAGCAGCACGATGCGTGAGAAATCATCAGCCCCCCACAATGTGCCGATGTTCTGCACGATGTGCTCGGTGGTGGCGCGCACGCAGTGGCTACCTGCTTCGCCCGCAATCACGAGGGTATCCGCCTGCGCCATGTGCTGCAGCAGGGCAGAGTTCAGGCCGGTTTCCGGGTCTTGCGGGTCGGGCACTTCGGCGCGAATGGCGCTGTAGTGTTCGGTGAACGGATTCATGCCTTTGAACACATGGCGTACGGCGCACTGGCGTGCAGTCTGCCAACGGCGGCAGGCGGCCAATACGTCGGCATGCACGCCGTGGCCGATGCTGCCGATCTCGCAGTGCAGCGGCCAGACCATCAAGGTATAGCTGCCCTGTGCCTCCAGTGTGTCCAGATAGGCCAATGTGCGATCGCGCTCGGCAGCGTTGCGGGGCGTGAAACTGCCAGCACGCACCTGATCGGCCGTGATGGCGGTGAAGGGCTGTACCGCGCTGCCGTCACCCTGCTGCCAGAAAGCGGGGTGGGCAATGTCATAGGCCTGGTGGGAGTCAAGCGTGATGGTGATGTTGTCCAGCCGCGCGCTGTGGTGCCCGATCCACTGCGCAAGGCGTTGCATGTCTGCATGGGCGCCTGCCACAGGCAAGCTGGGCGCAAAGGGTGCGCCGGCTGCCGCAGCAGTGGGGCGCCAGTCCTGGGGCAGGTCGCAAAAGTCGTTTTGCGGGTCGATGATGAGTAGCTGTGTGCGGTGGCGCATGTCCGTCTCCTTCGATGCTGTGCAGTCTACGCTTGTTAGAATAATTTTGCAACTAACTAGAATGCGTTAAAACAAACTCATTCATGAAGCAGATGTTGTGTGTATATTGATCCAAGTGGGCAGCAGAGGCATACTGCGGGCTTATGAGAGATGCTTGGTACAAAAATGAATCAAAGTGAAACGACGCACACCCATGTACTCACCAGCGTGGATGTCGTCGTGTTCACGCTGGTGGAGGGTGTGCTGAGCGTCGTGTTGGCGCAGCGCGCCCGCGCGCCATTCGCAGGCGTATGGGCCTTGCCGGGCGGGTACATCCATGCGGACGAGGATGCCGATGCGCAGGCCAGCGCTGCGCGTGTGCTGCGCACCAAGGCGGGTATCGAAAATGCCTATCTGGAGCAACTGGCGACTTTTACAGGCCCGGCGCGCGATCCGCGTGGCTGGTCGGTGGCCATTGCCTATTGCGGGCTGATTCCGCAGGAGCGGTTGCCTGCGCCGCGCGCGGGCCTGAAGATCGTGCCCGTGAATGCACCCGGCCAGCTGCCGTTTGACCACGGACTGATCCTGCAGGCTGCGCTGGCGCGGGTACGCAGCAAGAGCCAGTACTCGTCATTGCCCGTGCACTTTTTCGCGGAGACCTTCACCTTGCCGCAACTGCAGCAGGTGTATGAAGGCATTCTGGGCGAGCCTTTGAACAAGGTGAGCTTCAGGCGCAAGATGGACGAATTGGGCATGCTGGAGCCCGTTCCGGGTGAAATGCTGGCCGGAGGCGCCCACCGTCCGGCGCAGCTGCACCGTGTACGGCCCGCTTTCCGGCAGCAGCTGGCGCTGAGTGTGCGGGGGCTGTAATCTCCGCCCCTCCAGGCCCGCTCCATAAAAAATCCGCCAGGATTGCTCCAGGCGGATTTCAGCGGGGCTGGAAAATTTACTTCAAGCCTGCAGCAGCGCGCAGCAACGCCGCTTTGTCCGTCCGCTCCCACGTAAACTCTGGCTCTTCGCGGCCAAAGTGACCGTAGGCAGCGGTCTTGCTGTAGATGGGGCGCAGCAGATCCAGCATCTGGATGATGCCCTTGGGGCGCAGGTCAAAGTGCGCAGCCACCAGCTTGGCGATTTCTGCATCGGGGATCACACCCGTGCCTTCGGTGTATACGGTGATGTTCATGGGGCGAGCCACGCCAATCGCGTAGGCCACCTGCACCTGACACTGGCGCGCCAGACCGGCGGCAACCACGTTCTTGGCAACATAGCGGGCGGCATAGGCGGCCGAGCGGTCCACCTTCGTTGGATCCTTGCCCGAGAAGGCGCCGCCGCCATGGGGGCAGGCACCACCGTAGGTGTCCACGATGATCTTGCGGCCGGTCAAGCCGCAGTCGCCCTGTGGGCCGCCGACGACGAAACGACCGGTCGGGTTGATCAGGTACTTGGTCTCCTGCAGCCACTCTTTGGGCAGCACGGGCTTGATGATCTCTTCGATGATGGCTTCGGTGAAACTGGCCTTCATCTTGGTGGCGGTCTCCGACTGGTCGGGACTGTGCTGGGTCGACAGCACCACGGTGTCAATGCTGTGGGGCTTGCCGTCCACGTAGCGCATCGTCACCTGGCTCTTGGCATCGGGGCGCAGAAAGGGCAGGCGGCCGTCCTTGCGCAGCTGGGCCTGGCGTTCCACAAGGCGGTGCGCGTAGTAGATGGGCGCGGGCATCAGCTCGGGCGTTTCGTCGCAGGCGTAGCCAAACATCAGGCCCTGGTCGCCAGCACCGGTGTTGAGCTCATCATCGCTCGCCTTGTCCACACCTTGGGCGATGTCCTGGCTTTGCTTGTCATAGGCCACCAGCACGGCGCAGCCTTTGTAATCGATACCGTAATCGGTGTTGTCGTAGCCGATGCGCTTGATGGTGTCACGCGCTACCTGGATGTAGTCGACATTGGCGCCGGTCGTGATCTCGCCCGCCAATACCACCAGGCCGGTGTTGGTCAGTGTCTCGGCTGCCACGCGGCTGTGCGGGTCTTGGGTGAAAATAGCGTCCAGAATCGCGTCGGAGATCTGGTCAGCCACTTTGTCGGGATGGCCTTCAGAGACCGATTCCGAAGTGAACAGAAAATCGCTGTTTGCCATAAACAAAAAACTCCTTCAGTACTTAGGCAATTGCGTTGCCCGAGTCCTTCAGGAGCTTGGCGAACGCTTTAGCAGTTTTGTTTTAAAGTCGCCCTGCAAGTTGCTCTTTAACTCAGCGACCCGCCTATTCTAATGCCTTTCTTGTTTCGACTGTTTGCTGCACTGCCATTGTGGCTATTGCATGGGCTGGGTGCCGCCATGGGATGGCTCACCTTTGTCGCGTCTCCCACCTATCGCAGGCGGTTTGTGGCCAACGCGGCGCAGGCGGGCTACCGGTTTGCCGAAGTTCGCCGCGCGGTGGGCCACGCCGGGCGCATGGTGGCGGAGGTGCCGCGTCTGTGGTTTGGCCAGCCGCTGCCGTGCGAGATGCACGGCGCAGAGGTGATCGACCAGAGCCTTGCCGCTGGCAAGGGCATCGTATTTTTGACTCCGCACATGGGGTGCTTCGAGCTGTCTGCCCAGGCCATGGCCCGCCGTTGGGGTGTGGTGCACGGGCCTATCACGGTACTGTACCGACCGGCGCGCCAGGCATGGCTGGCCAAATTGATGGAGACGGCCAGGGCCCGCCCCGGGCTGGAATCTGCACCCACCACCATGGCGGGCGTGCGCCAGATGATCAAGGCGCTGCGCCAAGGGCACAGCGTCGGCCTGCTGCCTGACCAGGTGCCGCCCGATGGCCAGGGCATCTGGTCGCCGTTCTTTGGCAAGCCAGCCTACTCAATGACGCTGGCTGCCAAATTGGCTCAGCAGACGGGCGCGGCTGTTATATTGGCGCGCTGTGTGCGCCGGCCTTGGGGACAGGGCTTTGATCTGTATGTGCACAGGCTGGCAGAGCCTTTGGCCGCCGATATGGAGACCGCAGTGACGCAGATCAATCAGGAAATGGAGCGCTTGATCCGCGAGAGTCCCGAGCAGTACCTGTGGGGCTATGCGCGCTACAAGCAGCCCCGCGGCATGGTCTCGGCGCCGCCAGAAAGTCAAAAGCATGGGTAAGTTGTTTATTGGCTGGATGTGGTTGATGTCACATCTGCCCCTGTCGGTATTGCGCGGCATCGGTTGGTGTTTGGGGCGCATCCTGTTTTATCTGGTTCCGTCGCGCCGCAAAATTGCATTGCGCAACCTGGAGCTGTGCTTTCCGGAGGCGTCGCTTGCCCAGCGCAGGGCCTGGGTTAAAGAGAGTTTTGTTGTCTTCTGCCAAACTTGGCTCGATCGCAGCTGGCTGTGGTTCGCTCCGCAAAAGACCGTGGAAAAGCGCACCCGGATGACTGGAGCGCTGGACGAGCTGGAGGGCGATACCCCCACCATCATGTTCGCGCCGCATTTCTATGGCATGGATGCCGGGGGCACGGCACTCACCATCTATTGCAGCAGGCCGTTCACGTCGATCTTTTCCACCCAGCCCAATCCCGAGGTGGACGCCTGGATCCGCAAGGGGCGCCAGCGCTTTGGCGATGTGCGCATGCTCAACCGTGACGATGGCGTCAAACCTATCATCGCCAGTCTGCGCAAGGACCATGGTCTTCTGTATCTGCTGCCGGATATGGATTTTGGCCCGAGTGATTCGCTGTTTGTTCCATACTTTGGCCAGGTCGCCGCAACGATTCCCTCGTTATCGCGCTTTGCCAGGCTGGGCCGTGCCAAGGTGATTGGCATGTACACCCGGCTCACGCCCGATGGTTATGAAGTGACGATTTCACCTGCGTGGCAGAACTTTCCGACAGACGATGTGGTGGCCGACACGACCCGCCAGAACCGCGAGCTGGAGGCGCAGATTCGCACCATGGTGCCGCAGTACTACTGGGTTCACAAACGCTTCAAGACCCGGCCCGAAGGGCAAGCGTCGGTCTATCAATGAAGACCGCATGCGGCGCTTATCTATAAAGCACTTCACACTATAAAAAATATAGTGATGGTTGATGTCCCCCACGGCGCGCATGGCTCCGATGCGACATCTGGATACAGCCAGCCGCGCGGCTGGTAAGGCGCCGGGCCGCGCTTATGCCTCGGGCTGCGGGGCAGGCTCTGCGCTTGCAACGCCTTGCGGATGAGACCATTGCCACAGCAATTGGGCCACCTTGTCCACGTTTTGCTTCTTGAGCGCACTGAACATCATCACCTCGCCACCGCCAGCGTTGAGTTTGGTAATCGACAGAATCTTGGCCTGCTCGGCGCGCGTCAATTTATCGGCCTTCGTCAATAAAACCAGAAATTTCAGGCCTTGTTCGACGCGCGGGCGAATGATATCGAGCAACGCTTCGTCCAACTCGGTCAGCCCCAGGCGCGGGTCGCACAGCAGCACGATGCCAGTCAGGCTGGGGCGGCTGACGAGGTAGTTCACCATCACCTGCTGCCAGCGCTGCTTGTCTTCGCGCGACACCGCCGCGTAGCCGTAGCCTGGCAGGTCGGCCAACACAGCATCGGTTACGCCCTTCTTGCCCAGCGCAAACAGATTGATGTGCTGGGTACGCCCGGGTTTCTTGGATGCAAACGCTAGCTGGTTCTGTTGCGTCAATGTATTGATCGAGGTCGATTTTCCTGCATTGGAGCGGCCCACGAAGGCAAATTCGGGCACATTGATGACGGGTAGTTGATGTAACTGGGCTGCTGTTGTCAGAAAACGCGCAGTGTGCATCCATCCCATGGCAGACGTGCCATCAATGTTTGGCGCGTCTGCAACGGCTGGGGGTGTACTAGGCATTGTCATCATATGTTTTTGAATTCATCTAAGTTAGCATTGTAGGAGCCGGCCAACCCTGCCGTGCGCTTATAAACCAGATAAAGACCCTCGATATGAAGTTGATCGCCTCCCTGTTGACGACTGCTGTATTGGCTTTTTCGTCCGTTTCTGCGTTTTCGGCATCGGAGGCCGCGCCTAAAACTGCCAAACCAGACCTCGCGAAGGGCGAGGCCAGTTATACAGCCGTATGCGCGGCTTGCCACAATGCCGACGGCAATTCGTCCATTGCCATTAATCCCAAGCTGGCGCAGCAGCACCCCGAATACCTCATCAAGCAGCTGGAAGACTTCAAGAGCGGCAAGCGCAGCAATCCGGTGATGCAGGGCATGGTTGCTGGCCTGTCGGATGGAGACATGCGCAATATCTCGCACTGGCTGGCCAGCAAGCCTGGCAAGCTGGGCTTTGCCAAGAGCAAGGACACGGTCGCCCTGGGTGAGCGCATTTACCGTGGAGGCTTGCCAGACCGCCAGATTGCGGCCTGTGCCGGTTGCCACAGCCCCAATGGCGCGGGAGTTCCGGCGCAGTATCCGCGCCTGGCGGGCCAGAATGCGGACTACATTGTCCAGACCATGCACGACTTCCGTGACGGCAAGCGCAACAACAGCATCCAGATGACGGGCGTGCTGGCCAAAATGAACGACAAGGAAATCCAGGCCGTGGCGGATTACATCGCCGGTCTGCGTTGATCCTGCAGCCGCATTGCCGGGGAATCGTCCCTGGCAACTCAGGGATTACGGGTTATCCCTGGCAGTCTACCGTCTAAGATGGTCTCCCAAACAGGGAACCTTGCTCGCAAGCGCTGACCCAACCGGGGCGGACTGATCGGACAACGACGGTTCGCCCTTTGCTTTTGTACCGATTGCGTTGTTGATACATGTCTGAACTCTCTCCTGCGCAGGGGCATATGCCCAGGCCGCGTCTTCAAGGGCGTGCGCTGTACGAGCTTTTCTCCTCCATGCGGTTTGCGATTGCCTTGTTGACGGTGATCTGCATTGCCTCTGTCATCGGTACCGTGCTGCGCCAGCATGAGCCTGCGGCCAACTATGTCAACCAGTTCGGCCCGTTCTGGGCGCAGCTGTTCATGGCACTCAAGCTCAATGCAGTCTATAGCGCATGGTGGTTTCTGTTGATTCTGGCGTTTCTGGTGACCAGTACCAGCCTGTGCATCGCCAAGCACGCGCCCAAATACCTGGCCGATCTGCGCAATTACAAGGAAAACGTGCGTGTGCAAAGCCTGCAGGCCTTTCACCACAAGGCACAGGCGCATCTGGCTGAAACGCCGGAGCAGGCTGCGCAGCGTGTGGGCCAACAATTGGCGGGAAGCGGCTGGAAGGTGCGACTGCAGGAGCGCACGGGTGCGGGCCATAAGGGCTGGATGGTGGCAGCCAAGGCAGGCGCCGCCAACAAGATCGGATACCTGGCCGCGCACAGCGCCATCGTGCTGATTTGCCTGGGCGGCTTGCTCGATGGCGATCTGATCGTGCGTGCGCAAATGCTGCTGGGTGGCAAATCGGTCTATACCGGTGGCGGCCTGGTTTCGGAAGTGGCAGACCAGCACCGCCTGTCCGCGAGCAACCCCACATTTCGCGGAAACCTGATGGTGGCCGAGGGAACGCAGTCTGACACCGCCATTCTCAGCCAGTCCGACGGTATTTTGCTGCAGGAGCTGCCATTTGCGGTGGAGCTCAAGAAATTCATCGTCGAGTACTACTCCACCGGCATGCCCAAGTTGTTTGCAAGCGATGTCGTGATCCACGACAAAGAAACTGGTGAAAAGGTCGAGAGACGTATTGAGGTCAACCACCCGGCCAGCTTCAAAGGCATCGAAATCTACCAGTCGAGTTTTGACGATGGTGGCTCGCGCCTGTCATTGCGGGCTGTGCCGCTGGCCGCGGGTTTCAAGAGCTTCAACATCGAGGGCGAAGTGGGTGGCTCCACCACCATCAACACCGGCGAAGGCAAGCCGCCGCTCAAGCTGGAATTCACAGGCTTGCGTACCATCAATGTGGAAAACATGGGCGGTAATGGCGAGGGCGGTGAAGGCGCAACCGATGTTCGCAAGGTGGATCTGAAATCGACCCTGGACAACCACCTGGGGGCGGGCAACAAGGTGCTCACACCCAAAGAGCTGCGCAATGTGGGCCCCAGTGTCAGCTACAAGCTGCGCGATGCGTCGGGACAGGCGCGCGAGTTCAACAATTACATGCTGCCGGTGGATACCGGCGACGGCCAGCCCGTGTTTCTGTGGGGTGTGCGTGATACCCTGGCAGGCCAGTTCCGTTATCTGCGTATTCCTGCCGATGATCAAAGCAGCTGGCAAGGTTTCATCCGCCTGAAAACTGCGCTGCACGACCCGGCGATGCGTGAAGCGGCGGTGGGGCGCTATGTGGAGGCTTCTGTAGCGCCAGGCCGGGCAGAGTTGCGCGAGCAATTGCATGCCTCTGCGCTCAAGGCGTTGACGATTTTTGCGGGCGCTACCAATGACAAGGGCGAGCGGGTCGCGGGTTTGCAGGCGATTTCGGATTTCATGGAGCAGAATGTGCCCGAGGCCGAGCGGCCCAAGGCGGGTGAGGTGCTGGTGCGTATCCTCAATGGTGTGCTTTTTGAGTTGATGCAGGCTGCGCGCGCGACAGATGGCTTGCAGCCGCTGGAAGCTGATGAGAAAACGCAGAAGTTCATGACCCAGGCAGTACTGTCGCTGAGCGATATGCAGTTGTACCCTGAACCGGTGGTGTTTGAGCTGACGAACTTCGAGCAGGTGCAGGCCAGTGTGTTCCAGGTGGCCAGGGCGCCGGGTAAATTGGTGGTGTACCTGGGTTGCCTGTTCCTGATTCTGGGCGTGTTTGCCATGCTGTATGTGCGAGACCGGCGCGTATGGGTATGGCTGGCGCCACGGGCCGATGGTGGCACCGATGCACGCATGGCGCTGTCCACCAATCGCAAGACCATGGATGTGGACCGTGAGTTTGATGGGTTGAGTGAGAAATTGTTGGGCGTCAAGCCTGTTGGAGGCCAGTGATGAATACCGCGACAACCAGTGTGCAGCAGCCGCCTGCAGGCAATGTGGTCAAAACTGTACAGCTGAGCGAAGGCTATTTCAGTGGCCGCTCCCTGTGGGACTGGCTGTTTGCGCTTGCCTTGGTGGCGGGCGGCGCTTATGCCCTGTTCCTGTACGGCCATCACATGGATGTGTACGAAAAAGGCATTCTGGTGGCCAGCGTGCCATTCTTTATCTGGCTAGGCTGGTTCTGGCGGCCGGTGCAGCTGCTGATGGCGATGGTAGCGGTGCTGTCACTGCTGGCAATAGGTCTGTACCGGGTGGACGGTGCTGGCCAGCTTGCACGTTCGGAAACGGTATTTGGCCTCAAGTACTTTCTCTCCAGCCAGTCCGCCATTCTGTGGATGAGTGTGCTCTTCTTCATGAGCACGCTCTTTTACTGGATCGGCATGTTCTCCAGGGGAGAGGGCTCGGCGCTGTCGGTGATCGGCACGCGCCTTGCATGGCTGGCGGTGACCATGGCCCTGGTGGGCACGATGGCGCGCTGGTACGAAAGTTATCTGATGGGGCCGGACATTGGTCACATCCCCGTGAGCAACCTGTACGAAGTGTTTGTGCTGTTTGCCTGGATGACGGCGCTGTTCTATCTGTATTTTGAGGAGCACTACCGCACCCGCTCGCTGGGGGCGTTTGTGATGCTGGTGGTGAGTGCTGCTGTCGGCTTTTTGCTGTGGTACACCGTGGTGCGCCAGGCGCATGAGATCCAGCCGCTGGTGCCTGCTCTCAAGAGCTGGTGGATGAAGCTGCATGTACCGGCCAACTTTGTGGGCTACGGCACTTTTGCGCTGGCTGCCATGGTGGCTTTGGCCTATCTGCTCAAATCGGCCACCCAGCGTGCGCTGTGGCTGGGGCTGGTGCTGGTGCCTGTGTTGGTACTGATCTTGCCGCTGGTGGGGTTCCGCCTGGCGGGTGACCCCAATTTCTTTCCGGCCATCGACAAGACCTTGCGCATGGCGGTGCCGCTTCTGGTGTTTTTTGCAGTGATGGTTGCTGCACGCAACTGGATCAACCGTGCCACGCCCCGGCAGGAGGTGATGGACGATCTGATGTACAAGGCCATCGCCGTCGGGTTTGCCTTCTTCACAATTGCCACCGTGCTGGGTGCCCTCTGGGCGGCCGAAGCCTGGGGTGGCTACTGGAGCTGGGACCCGAAGGAGACCTGGGCACTGATCGTCTGGCTCAACTATGCGGCCTGGCTGCACATGCGCCTGGTCAAGGGGCTGCGTGGTACGGTCTCTGCATGGTGGGCGCTGGTAGGGCTTGTGGTGACGACGTTTGCCTTCCTGGGCGTCAATATGTTTCTCTCGGGATTGCATAGCTACGGCACTTTGTAGCGAGTCATGTCCTGGCAAAAGACTCCCTGCGGGGAGTTTTTTTGTTTTATGGATGCCGGCAGGGAATTTTTGTATTCTTGGCAAACTCCAACGCCTATCGTTTTGAGGAATCGCCATGTTGATCAAAGACAAGCACACCGGCTTTATTCACCCGAGCAGCAGCGAAATAACATCGCAAAGTCTGTATCTGCAGCGGCGCCAGTGGCTGCGGCTGGCCGCTGCGGGAGGGGTTGCGGCAGCTGGCGGCGCAGTCTGGGCGCAGGGCAAGGCGGTAGAAGGACTGGCGCCGATGGCTTCGGTCAAATCTGCCGTCGCAGGAGCGATGACCATGGAGCCGCTCACGCCGTACACCGATGCGCGCAGCTACAACAATTACTATGAATTTGGGCTGGAGAAGGAAGACCCGGCACGCAATGCACCAAGCCTCAAGACGCGCCCTTGGACGGTGAAGGTCGAAGGCCTGGTGAATAAGCCCAAAACGTTTGGCATTGAAGAGCTGCTCAAGCTCAGCCCGATGGAGGAGCGCATTTACCGTCTGCGATGCGTCGAGGGCTGGTCCATGGTGATTCCGTGGATCGGCTATTCGCTGTCCAAGCTGCTGGCGCAGGTGGAGCCGCAAGGCAGCGCCAGGTATGTGGAGTTCGTCACCCTGGCAGATGACAAGCAGATGCCGGGCCTCAAAAGCCGTGTGCTGGACTGGCCCTACACCGAAGGCCTGCGCCTTGACGAGGCCATGCACCCGCTCACCTTGCTGGCTTTTGGTATGTATGGCAACGAACTACCCAAGCAAAACGGCGCGCCGCTGCGCCTGGTGGTTCCTTGGAAGTATGGTTTCAAGAGTGCCAAGAGCATTGTCACCATCCGCCTGACCGAGAAGGAGCCGGGCACCGCCTGGAACAAGGCGGCACGCAACGAATACGGCTTTTATTCCAACGTGAACCCGGGTGTGCCGCATCCGCGCTGGAGCCAGGAGACCGAACGCCGCATTGGTGAGGGCGGCTTGTTTGCCAAGCGGCACAAGACCTTGCTGTTCAATGGCTACGAAGCACAGGTAGGCCAGTTGTATGCGGGCATGGATTTGAAGAAGAATTTCTAAAAAAGCATCCACCGGCGCGCATCCAGCATGCGCTGTAACTCCTCTATCCATAGCAAATGAACTCATCTTCTGCTGCAAAGGCAGCTATCCGCGCGGCCCTGCACCTGCTGTGCTGGCTGCCAGCAGCCTGGCTGTTCTATCTGGCCGCCACGGATGGCTTGGGGGCCAATCCCGCAGAGGCACTGCTGCGATCTTTGGGGGACTGGGCATTGCGTTTTCTGTGCGTGGCGCTGGCTGTGACACCGCTGCGCCAGTGGCTGCATTGGCCGCAGCTGGCGGCATACCGTCGCATGCTGGGGCTCTACACCTTCTTCTATGCCACGCTGCACTGGCTGGCCTATGTGGTGTTCGACATGGGGCTGGACTGGGCAGGCATCGTGGCCGATCTCCCCAAACGGCCTTTCATTCTGGTGGGGACCCTGGCGTGGCTGGTTTTGCTGGTGCTGGCGGTCACTTCTATCCCCGCCCTGGTGCGGCGCCTGGGCGGCCGGCGTTGGCAGAAGCTGCACCGCGCGGTCTACGCTGTCGCTGCGCTGGCCGTGCTGCATTTTTTGTGGATGCGCGCGGGCAAGAACCATTTTGGTGACGTATGGCTGTACGGCAGCATACTGGCTGCACTTCTGCTGGCTCGTGTGGTGTGGGCGGTGCAGCGCAGGCGTTTGCGGGTTGCAGCGCGCTGATGGCTCAGCCTGCTGCCACTGGTTGCGGCGAGATGGGTGTGCGGGGCAGGGCGTAACTCTGGTTGTCCATCAGGTCAATGCCGCACAGGAGGTGATCGAGCCAGTCAAAAAACTGTGCAATCGCAGGCCCCATGATGGGGGCGCCGTGCTGCGGCACGATCAGAGAAATTTCCAACTGGCGGGCCATGGCCACCCACAGGCGCAGCACCTTGTTGGAGACCATGTAGCGGCGGTGAAAGCCTTCCATGCGCGGGATGTGCGGGCTGAGGTCTGTCACCGGCGTGCGGGCCAGATAGCCATCGGTCAGCGATACGCCCAGGTCGCCGGTAAACAGGATGCGGCTGATTGGGTCGTAGAAGTGGAAGTTGCCCTCGGCATGCAGAAAATGCGCGGGCAGTATGTGCAGCTGGCTTTGGCCCAAAGGCAGGATGCCGCCTGCATCGTGCACTGGAATGACGCGGTTTTCCGTCTTGCCTACCTTGGTGAAGTGGGGAACGAAGCGCTCCCACACGCGGGAGATGACCAGCGACGCCTTGGTGGATGTGAGCCAGCGGTCCAGCGATGCGATGATGTCCGGATCGGCGTGCGAAGCAATCAGGTATGAGAGTTTGTGCGGCGAGAAATAGCGCACCATGCCCATGTACAGTTCATTGAAGGCCAGATTGCCGCCTGGATCAATGATGGCGCCAGTGCCATGGTCCACGATCAGAAACTGATTGGCCTGCACGGCCTGTGTGTCTTCTTCCACCAAGTCGGTGAACATCAGGCAAGCGTGATGTTCGTCCCGGTACAGCTCCACAGGTGCCAGCGCCATTTCTTTTCCAAACTTCCGTTACAACGCGTTGCACTGTAGCGAATGCAGGACCGATAACGCTTGATGTTAATCAAGTGATGGCCGTGCAGACGCTCCACGGACTTGTCTGAGGCCACCAATAGCGCCTGCGCCAGATTCTGGGCGCGGGAGGCTGCTATTTTTGATTGCTGATATTAGGTTGGAGAGGCTTGAGATCGGGCTCGGGCGTATCGCCGCGCGGATCCAGGGTTTGGGGCAAGGTGGCGCGGTTGGCCGCAGCAGGCTCCTGGGGCAGGTACAGTGGTCCTTTTTGGCCGCAAGCCGCCAGGACTGCCGCACCGCCGGCAAGGACAATGGCCTTGCATACAATTTGAGAAATACTCCGCATAGAGACATTGTAATGAACGAACTCGAATACCTGGATGCTGCCGAAAAGCTGTTGCTCTCTGTGGAGCAGGCATGTGACCGCATTAACGACGACACCGACGCCGACATTGATGCCCAACGCGTGGGAGGCATGGTGACGCTTACCTTCTCCAATCGCAGCCAGATCATCATCAACCTGCAGCCTCCTTTGCACGAAGTGTGGATGGCCGCAAAATCCGGTGGTTACCACTACAAGTGGGATGGCAAGGTGTGGAGGGATACCAAGACTGGTAACGACTTCTATGCCGATCTTACGCGCGATGCGACCGCGCAATCTGCCATGAAATTGTTGTTTGGCGCTTGATGGGCTAGCACCTGTAGAGCTGCGAAATCGATAGCGCCATGAAACAAGCCCCGCAATGCGGGGCTTGTTTTTGTCGGCACGAGAATAATTAGTCGCGGAACAGATCCAGGATCTTGTTGCGCTCTTCGGCATTGGGGGCTGGCACGGGCGAGGTTGCGCCTGGAATCGGTGTATCCAGGCCCAGGTTCGGGCCGCCACGGGCGTACTCTTCGTAGTACCAGTCGCCGCCTTGGTTGACCAGGCCGCTGGGTGCCTGCATCTGGGTGACAGGCACTCCTTTGAGCGCATGGTGCATGTAGTTGATCCAGATGGGCAGGCTCAGACCGCCGCCAAATTCGCGGGCTCCCAGGCTGCGCGGATTGTCATAACCCATCCAGACGACCGCTGCAATGGTAGGTTGAAAACCGGCGAACCAGGCGTCAACCGCATCGTTGGTGGTACCTGTCTTGCCATAGATGTCCGGGCGCTTGAGCTGGGCCTGGGCTTTGGCAGCCGTGCCATAGCGTGCCACGTCCTGCAGCAGTGAGTCCATCACGAAGGCGTTGCGCGCATCGATGGCGCGGGGCAATT
This sequence comes from Comamonas odontotermitis, assembly GCF_014207855.1. GTDB lineage: Bacteria > Pseudomonadota > Gammaproteobacteria > Burkholderiales > Burkholderiaceae_C > Comamonas > Comamonas odontotermitis_A. The sequence goes on from NZ_JACHKZ010000007.1 coordinate 78,972, forward strand.
CGTCCACCGGAGGGGGCGTGAATTCCGACAGCACGTTGCCGCGGTGGTCGGTGATCTTGGCAATCAGGTAAGGATTGACACGGTGCCCGCCATTGGCAAACACCGAGTAGCCCGCCGCCATCTGCATGGGGGTGACAGCGCCTGCGCCCAGTGCCATGGGAAGGTAGGGCGGGTGCTTGTCGGCATCAAAACCAAATTTTGCGACCCATTCCTGCGCCTTCTTGGGCCCGACGGACTGCATGACACGGATGGTCACCAGGTTCTTGGAACGGGCCAGGGCCTGGCGCATGGTCATCGGCCCATCGAAGCGGCCATCGGAGTTCTTGGGCTCCCACGGCTGCTGTCCGCCCGAGCCGGGGAAAGTGAGCGGGGCGTCATTGATCACCGTAGTGGGCGAGAAGCCTTTTTCCAGCGCGGCGGAATAGATGAACGGCTTGAAACTGGAGCCAGGCTGGCGCCAGGCCTGTGTGACGTGGTTGAACTTGTTCTTGTCAAAATCAAAACCACCCACCAGGGCCTTGATGGCGCCGGAGCTGGGGTCCAGCGACACAAAGGCGCCTTCTACCTCGGGCAGCTGGGTCAGCTCCCAGGTCTTTTTGCCGGTTTCCATGATGCGGACGACAGCGCCCGGGCGCAGCTTGGTGTTGGGTGGCGCCTTGTCGCTCAGCCCCGATTGCACGGGTTTGAGGCCTTCGCCAGTGATCTCGATCGGGTCGCCGTCGGCACGCGTCACCACCACTTTGCGCGGCGATGCTTCCAGTACGACTGCGGCCAGAATGTTGCCGTTGTCCGGGTGCTGGGCCAGGGCTTCGTCGATCGCGTCGTCGCGTTCCTGCTGGGTCTTGGGCAGGGTGATGAACTTTTCCGGGCCACGGTAGTGCTGGCGCTTTTCGTAATCCATGATGCCCTTGCGCAGCGCATCGTAGGCGACTTCCTGGTCGCTGGCGATCAAGGTGGTGTAGACGTTCAGGCCGCGCGTATAGGCTTCGCTGCCGTATTGTGCAAAGATCAGCTGGCGTGCCATTTCGGCCACGTACTCGGCATGCACCTTGTTGTCGGCGTAGCTGGATCGGATGCGCAGCTTCTCGGCACGGGCCTCGTCGGCCTGTGCCTTGGTGATGAAGCCGTTTTCCTCCATCCGGTCGATGATGTAGAGCTGGCGCACCTTGGCGCGCTTGGGGTTGCTGATCGGGTTGTAGGCCGATGGCGCTTTGGGCAGGCCTGCCAGCATGGCCGCTTCAGCCACGGTCACATCCTTGAGCGGCTTGCCGAAATACGTCTCTGACGCTGCCGAGAAGCCGTAGGCGCGGTTGCCCAGGTAGATCTGGTTCATGTAGATTTCCAGGATCTGGTTCTTGGTGAGCGTGTGCTCCAGCTTCAGGGTCAGCAGGATTTCGTAAATTTTGCGGGTATAGGTCTTTTCTGAAGACAGATAGACATTGCGCGCCACCTGCATGGTGATGGTGGAGGCCCCTTGGGCTTTTTCACGCCCCAAATTCGCCAGCAGGGCCCGGGCCATGCCCTTGTAGTCGACACCGTTGTGCTCAAAGAAGCGCGTGTCTTCGATGGCCAGGACGGCATCCACCATGATCTTCGGAATGTCCTTGATAGGTGTCAAATTTCGACGTTCTTCGCCAAATTCGCCCAACAACGCCCCTTCTGACGAGTAGACTCGCATGGGGAGTTTGGGGCGGTAGTCGGCCAGTTCCGAGACATCGGGCAAATTGGGGTAGGCCATGGCCAGTCCGACTGCAACCACGGCGACCCCAGCGATTGCCAGAGCAATGAGTAATGCAATCAGGCCGCCAAAGAATTTGAGCACCTTGCTGCCCAGGCTGGTTTGCCTGGGCTGGGGCTTTTCAGGGGTTCGGCGCGAGAGGGGGGCGTCTGGATTCATTGGGTCAGACAGTCAAATAGGCATGCATAAGCAGGAAATGCTATCACGCGGAAGAAGCTGCGCTTGTGGTTACATGCATGGTTAGGCTGGGCCAAATGTCATCCAAATTTCAATGTATACCTTGTATCGTATTGTTTTGACAACGAATTGGAAACGCAGATTACGCCGTTCTTTGCTGCACGACTATCTTGCTGATAGCATCCATAGAGGGTGTTAAGTTTTGTAGCTCAACATAGAGCAAAAATAAGGGAGGAGTCCATCTTGGTCTCACTGGGATCTATGTTCCGACGCCAGCCACCGAGCCTTTTAGGCATTGATGTGAGCGCGTCGAGCATCAAGTTGGTTGAACTAGGGAGGAGCGGCAGCGGTCAATATGTGGTTGAGCGCTGCGCGCAAGAGCTTTTGGAGCCTGGCTGGGTCACCGAGTCGGGCATTGAGCGTTTTGACGAGGTCGCGGATTCGCTGCGGCGCCTTGTCAAAAAAAGCGGTACACGCACCAAGCAGGCTGCGTTGGCACTGCCACTTTCCGCTGTCATTCAGAAGAAAATCGTGCTCCCCGCCGGCTTGTCCGAGCTGGAAATGGAGTTTCAAGTTGAATCGGAAGCTAACCAATACATACCTTTTTCCTTGGATGAGGTGAATCTGGACTTCTGCGTGATCGGGCCTTCTGCCAACTCCGTGGGAGATGTGGATGTCCTGATTGCTGCGGCGCGCAAAGAGACGGTGCAGGATCGCCAGGGCCTGGCCGAAGCTGCAGGACTCAAGCCCGCGGTGCTTGAAATTGAATCCAACGCCACTGCGCTGGCAGCACGTCGGCTGATCGGCAATATGCCCAGCAAGGCCAAAGATGCGTTCATCGCCATTTTTGAAATTGGCGGTGGTGCTTCTTTCTTGCAGATCATCCATAACAACAATGTGATCTACGAGCGTGACCAGTCGTTCAACGGCGGGCAGCTGACGCAGATGATCACGCGGCAATATGGCTTCTCGCAAGAAGAAGCCGAGCAAAAGAAGCGCAACAACGATCTGCCCGCTGATTACAAGACAGTGGTGCTGCGCCCGTTCGTGGAAAGCGTTGCTCAGGAGATCAACCGCGCATTGCAGTTCTTCTTTACGAGCACGCCGCACAACAGAATTGACCACATCCTGCTGGCTGGCGGGTCTGCAGTACTGGATGGGCTGACGGATGCCGTGATTGACACGACGGGGTTTGCGACCTCCGTAGCCAATCCATTTGAAGAAATGGTAATGGATGCTGCGGTGCGGTCACGCAGCAAAAGCAAGGACTTCTCCACCTATCTGACGGCCTGTGGCTTGGCTTTGCGGAGGTACGCAGCGTGATTTTGATCAATCTGCTTCCTCATCGGGAGCTTGCGCGCAAAAAGCGCAAAGAGAGCTTTCAAGTCTCCATGCTGGCTGCCGCCCTCTTTGGTGGCGCCATCTGTGGTGCCATCTATATGGTCTACCAGTATCGCCTGGATCAGCAAGAGCAGCGCAACGGGCTTTTGACCTCCGAAATCAAGGCGCTGGATGCAAAGATTGCCGACGTGGCCAAGATTGACGCTGAAATTGCTGCCCTGAAGGCGCGGCAAAAGGCGGTGGAAGATCTGCAGTCGGATCGTAATCTCCCCGTCCACTTGCTCAATGAGCTGGTATTGCAACTGCCAGATGGCGTCTATGTTGAAAGCCTGAAACAGCAAGAGCAAACCGTCCAGATCCAGGGGATTGCCCAATCCAATGAGCGGGTGTCGGAATTGCTCAACAGCCTGGCCACCAAGACCCCTTGGTTGTCCAAGCCTGAGCTGGTGGAGGTGGTCGGCACCACAACCCAGGTCAACGCCAAAGAGAGAAAACGGGTATCTGGCTTCAATCTTCGTTTCCGGCTGGTCCGCTCCAGTGAAATAGAACAGGCAAATGCCTCGCCTGAGCAAAAGAAATAGGGACTGCTATGGCAACCAAAAAGAATATGCAGTTGGGAGAGGGATTTAAAAATCTGCAGAGGCAGTTCCAGAATCTGGATCCCAAGGACCCATCGCTGTGGCCTGCGGCGCCGCGTTGGATGTTGTTGATCGTGATCGCCGCTTTGGTCGTGGGCCTGGGCTGGTATTTCTATCTGAGCAGTTTTGATGAGGAACTCACCACTTCTCAAGGCAAGGAATTGCAGCTGAAGGAAGACTACAAATCGCGTTTGCGCAAAGCTGTCAATCTGGAGGCATTGCGCAAGCAACGCGAGCAGGTGCTGCAATATGTGACACAGCTCGAAAAGCAATTGCCCAGCAAGGCTGAAATGGCGGCACTTCTGTCTGACATCAACCAGGCAGGTATTGGTCGCAGCTTGCAGTTTGACCTTTTCAAGCCAGGGCAAACGGTAGTGAAGGATTACTATGCGGAATTGCCCATATCGCTCAAAGTGAACGGCAAATACCACGATATCGGTTTTTTTGCGGCCGATGTTGCCAATCTTTCGAGAATTGTGACGCTCAATAATATGAGTTTGGCGCCTGCAAACAAAGATTCCGAAATGCTGGTGCTCGATGCCACTGCCCGTACCTTCCGCTATCTGGATCCGCAAGAGCTCAAGGAGCAGCAGGATGCCAAGACCAAAGCCAAAAAATAAGGGGGCGGAATGAACAGTTTTTCTAAGCTTCTCTTGTGTGCATCCACTGCGCTTTTGCTCGTGGCGTGTGATGACGAAAGCGATAATTTGCAGGTGTGGATGCAGCAGGAGCAAGCTGCCACCCGGCCTTCGGTGAAACCAATTGCCCCTCCAAAGGAATTTGTACCCCAGGCGTATGTGGCTGCATCCACCCTGGATCCTTTCAGCAAAGAGCGTTTGGCTGCGGTTTTGAGAGGCAGCAGTGGGGCGCCCCCTACCATTTCCGACGCACTGGTTGCGCCAGAGCGCGCCCGCCGGAAAGAGCAGTTGGAGTCATATCCTCTGGATAGCATCACCATGGTGGGCTTTCTCAAAAAAGGTGCTGCAGATGTTGGCTTGGTCAAGGTGGATGGCCTGATCTATCAAGTCAACAAAGGCATGTACTTGGGGCAGAACTACGGCAAGATCAAAAACGTCAACGAGAGCTCAATCACCATGCGTGAAATCGTTCAGGATGGGGTTGGTGAATGGGTAGAGAGAGATGCAGTCTTGGAGCTGCAGGAGGCCAAAAAATGAAAAAATTCACTCTTTTGCTGCCATTAGCAGCGATTCTTCTGTTGCCTGCTTCGGTTCTGGCCCAAGGCAAGATCAACAGCGTTTCCACCGTTGTGCGCGACGGTGTGGAACTCGTCAAAATTGAAACGGATGGCGCGCCTCTCGTGCTGCCCGAGACTTTCAGCATTCAATCGCCTGCACGTGTCGTGCTGGACTTGCCAGGCTACAAGAGTGCGTTGCCCAGCAACCGAATTGAGCTCAATCAAGGTAACCTGCGTTCCTTGAATGTGGTAGAGACCGATACCAAAGCGCGACTGGTATTGAATCTGAAAGAAAGCACGACCTACAAGACCGAGGTCAGCGGGAAAGATCTGCTCGTGGCCATTGAGCCGGCGGCGAAAAAAGTGGCGGCCAGTCAGCAAGACCAGCAATTTGCCGCAGACGGGAATTCGTTCTCGCAGCCCCTCTCAGATGTGGATTTCCGCCGGGGAACGGATGGCGCTGGTAGGTTGGTGATTGCTCTGCCCAATAATCGCGTTGGCGTGAACATCGCCAAGATGGCGGATGGGCTGACTTTGGAATTGCAGCATACGACGCTCCCCGAAGGTCTTCGACGCAAGCTGGATGTTTCTGACTTCGGAACTCCTGTCCGGATGATTTCCTCTCGCCAGGCAGGTAATGCCACCTATGTCGATTTGAAGAACACAGGTGAGTGGGAACATAGTGCGTACCAAAGCGATAACCAGTTTGTGGTCGAAGTTCGCCAGCGCAAATCCGATCCCAACAAGCTTGGGTCCGGCGGAACATTTACTGGCGAGAAACTGTCGCTGAGCTTCCAGAATATTGAAGTCCGTTCTTTGCTCCAGGTGATTGCAGATTTCACCAATTTCAATATCGTGACATCGGATTCGGTCAATGGCTCTCTGACTTTGCGCCTGAAGGACGTACCTTGGGATCAAGCCCTGCAAATCATTCTGGATGCCAAAGGCTTGGGAATGCGCAAGTCGGGTACAGTGCTTTGGATTGCTCCAAAGGACGAGATTGATGAGCGTATTCAAAAGGATTTTGACGCAGTCGCAAAACTGGAAGAAAAAACGCCCTTGCAGACGCAGTCATTCCAGCTGAATTATGCAAAAGCTACTGATTTGTTGAAACAAATCACCACCAACACAGGAAACGGTGGCGCTTCCGGCGGGCAAAGTAGGTTCCTCACTCCACGAGGTTCAGCCATTGCGGAACCGCGGACCAATCAGCTTTTCATCACCGATGTTCCTGCTAAACTAGAGGAGTTTCGTCGCCTGCTTGTGACACTGGATGTACCAGTTCGCCAGGTATTGATTGAGGCTCGAATTGTGGAGGCGCGTGATACATTTGGACGGTCGCTGGGCGTTCGTCTTGGTGGTGGTGACATGCGTGCGGCTAAGGGCGGTGACGGCGGTTACTCGCTCGGAGGCGGCAATCGCGTAGGTTTTGGTACCAGCTACGACAATGCAGTAGGCACGACGGGCATGGGTGGCACGAATAATGCGGGTGGTAATTTTATTAACTTGCCTGCGGCAGCCCTCTCTACAGGTGCAGCGAATGGTTCTTTCGCTCTTTCCATTTTTAATTCTGCAGCGAATCGGTTTTTGTCGCTTGAGCTGTCTGCAATGGAGGCTGATGGGAAGGGGAAAATTGTTTCCAGCCCACGGCTGATTACTGCAGACCAGACAAAGGCTCTGATTGAACAGGGTACGGAAATACCGTACCAGAATTCTGCGCAGAATGGTGCTACGACGGTTGAATTTAAGAAGGCGGTCTTGAAGTTGGAAGTGGTTCCACAAATCACACCAGAAGGTAATATTATTCTGGACCTGGATGTTTCCAAAGACTCCAAAGGTGCAGATACTACAGCCGGCCCTGCCATTGATACCAAGCACATCAAGACGCAGGTTCTGGTGGAAAATGGCGGCACTGTGGTAATTGGTGGCATTTTTGAATTGCAGGAAACGCAAACCACCAATAAGATACCTCTGTTGGGTGATGTTCCTGTTATTGGTAATTTGTTTAAGAACAATGTCCGTGAATCGGAAAAGCGTGAGATGTTGGTATTTATTACGCCGAAAATGATTTCGGATCGTGGTGAAATGCGTTGATTAATCGGGGAGATGTATGAAAAAGTTATTTAAGCCATTTATTTTACTCGCGCCGTTGGTGTTGGCGGCGTGCGGAGGTGGCGGAGGTAGTGGCGGTGACACACAGCTGCAGTATTCAATTAAGTTAAGCGCCTCCAAAACTTCGGTTCCGGTTAATCTTAACTCGACTACTCCTGGTTTTGGAGGGGATTATTATCCCTATATGTCTACTATTTATGTTCAGGCGAATGAGGGCGGTAGCCCTATTCCGGACAAGGAAGATAATGCATTTGGGTGCAATGTCACTTCTGGATTGGATTCTGGCTCGTTGTACTATCTCGACGGCAAAGATGAACACACGATGGAAGTGGATGATGGGAAGGGCGGGACAATAAAGGTTCCTGGCTCATACCGTTCCATTACTCTCGGGTCCAACTCCGGCGGCGCGTCTTTTCATGTGATATCCAAACGAATTGCAGGCGATGTCGTGGTTGCCTGTTCCGTGACAGACCCCCGAGACAATAAGGTATATGCGAGCACAGTGACGGTGAAGGTTGGTGGTGGAAGCACCGCGACTCCAGCTGGTGTTACTTATTCTGCGCAAACCAATTACTTGGGGTCGCGCAATAATGTCAATAATGTGCCAAATCAAGTGGCAGTGGAAGCAACGGTTCGCAATGATGCGAATCAGCCCATCTCCAACACTGGTAAGCCCAATTTGCAAGTTGCCATCATTCCAAACGGCACGTCTTCTGGCGCGCGTTTGATGGCTAACGGTCAGAACAGTGGCGGTTCTTTGCAGGTAAGTACGCTCAATGGCATTGGTCAGTTCTCCGTGGCAAGTGGTCCTTCTACTGGTGCCCTGCTTCTCCAGCTGACGGTCGACCGGTCTGACAATGATGTGTCAAATGGCATTCAGGACGCCATCACGCAGTATGCAGTGCTCCAAGTGGTTGACGGTATTGCCACCTCTGCCTTGGCAGTTGACACAACGCAATTGACCATGAACGCCGTAAGCGGTGAGGCTTTTGCGCAAGCCGTGGTTGCCAAGGGTGGGGTTCCACCATATACGTGGTCCGCTACCTCTACCTTGCCACCTGGATTGACATTGAGCCCTTCGGGTCTGGTTTCTGGCACGCCTAAGGTGAGCAAGGCCGCAGATTACAACGCTGTTGTGACGGTAAAGGATGCGAATGGTGTCACAGCAACCGGTACTTTGGTCATCAAGGTAACGGTGCCTGACGCTCCTGTGGCTTTCAGCATCAATGGCTGCAGCTCTTCGACGGCAAGGTGTCTCCTGCCTACTGCAGAGGTCGGCTCCTCGTATCTGTATAGCTTCTCTGCAACTGGTGACAATATAACGTGGTCGCTGACTGGTGGACCTAGCTGGTTGACTGTGAGCCCTTCTGGCGTGATTTCCTCGGGCAAGCTGCTGACCTGCACTGATGTTGGTGAATACAACTTCTCGGTGACCGCGAAGAATTCGACCAGCTCGGTGAGCCGTGAAGTGAAGGTGACCATCACTGATTCGGCAGACTCCTGCAAAGTAGATCAACCATAATCTACGCACATAGCCTCAAAACCTCCGGTGTCCCCGGAGGTTTTTTTATGCCTGTGCGAGCTCGTTTATGATGCGTTATTGGTGTTGTAGGGCTGGATAATGGTGCCTTCCGTGTGTTTTATTGGATTGCCGGGTAGCGGAAAATCCACAATTGGCCGTCAGCTCGCCCGCAATTGGGGCGTCGAATTTGTGGATTCAGATCTTGTGTTGGAGCGTCGCCTGGGCTGCTCCATCAAGGATTATTTCGCAGCGCATGGCGAGCAGGCTTTCAGGGATGCGGAAGCGGAAGTTCTTGCCGATCTTGCGCGTGGGCAATCAGCCTGTGTGCTGTCAACGGGGGGCGGGGCGGTGCTGCGTGCTGAGAACCGCGCCGTGTTGCATGCAAATACGACGGTTTTCTATTTGCAATCCAGCCCTGAAGACATTGCCCGCCGCTTGCGAAATGACACCAGCAGGCCGTTGCTGCAGGGTGAAGATCCGCTCAAGCGCCTGCGGGATTTGTTGGTGGTGCGCGCGCCTTTGTATGAGGAGACGGCGCATTTCGTCATTGACACCGTTCGCTGCTCGACCGCGCAAGTTGTGCGCAAAGTGACAATGCAGGCTGAGCTCGCGGGCGTGGTTCCCATGGCTGGGGCGGCACCGCAGTCGTAGTGGCAAGGGATTGACACCATGGGGTGGCGCCCCACGCGAAGAGCGCTAACATGGGTCATGTCGTTGACGTATCCTGCCCGAGGTCTGCATTGGTAGAGAGGTTCTCTGGCTTCAATATAAATCTGCGTTTTGCTAAGGCGCGTTGTTGGCGCGGAGTGCAGATTTACGTCACATAGACCGAGGTGCAGCGGAACCCAGGCAAGGCAGGCCGATATCCACCAAGTTCAGGCTGTTAAAAAGACTGGGCCTGGATAAGATAATCACCAGATACCCATCATTAGCTTCATCAACCGTGACCGAAACTGTTCATATCGATCTGGGTGATCGTTCCTATCCCATAGTCATTGCTGGTGGCTCCATGTCGTTGGCAGATACGTTTGCGGCTTGTCCCAAGGCGGCGCAGGCACTGATTGTCAGCAATGAAACCGTAGCGCCGCTGTATGCCGAGCGCTTGCAGCGCGCTCTCTCGGGCCGCTATCCGCAGGTGCAGGTGCTGCAGTTGCCGGATGGCGAAGTGCACAAGAACTGGCATACCCTGCAAACCATTTTCGATGCCTTGCTGGAAAGCGGCGCTGATCGCAAGACGGTGTTGTTTGCGCTTGGCGGGGGCGTGGTGGGAGACATGACGGGTTTTGCTGCGGCGAGCTTCATGCGCGGCGTGCCTTTTGTGCAGGTTCCAACCACGTTGCTGTCCCAGGTGGATTCATCGGTGGGGGGGAAGACCGGCATCAACCATCCGCTGGGCAAGAACATGATTGGCGCGTTCTACCAGCCACAACTGGTGGTATGCGATCTCGATTCGCTCGATACCTTGCCTGCGCGCGAGCTGAGCGCTGGGCTGGCAGAAGTGATCAAATACGGCCCGATCGCCGATATGGCCTTCATGGACTGGTTGGAGGCGAACATGGACGCGCTGATGGCGCGTGACAAGCAAGCCCTGGCCCATGCTGTGCGCCGCAGTTGCGAGATCAAGGCAGATGTCGTCTCCAAGGATGAGAAGGAAGCTGATCTGCGTGCCATTTTGAATTTTGGCCATACGTTTGGCCATGCCATCGAGGCTGGCATGGGCTATGGTGTGTGGCTGCATGGCGAAGGCGTGGGGGCCGGCATGGTGATGGCAGCCGAGCTGTCGCTGCGCCTTGGGCTGGTGGATTGGGCTTTTGTTCAGCGCCTGCGGGCCTTGATCGAGAGGGCTGGTTTGCCCGTGCAGGGCGCCATTCTCGATGCGCACGACAACGCAGGCCGCTACCTGCAACTGATGCGCCTCGACAAAAAATCGCAGGCGGGCGCCATTCGCTTTGTATTGATTGATAGCCCAGGCAAAGCCGTGGTGCGCGAAGCGCCCGATGCATTGGTGCGTGAAGTCATCGACACCTGCTGCGCGGCATGACCGCGCTTTGGGCAAAACGGTTGCTGGCGATGATGCGGTACGCGGCTCTCTTTCGCGATTGATGGTATTCCGAGATTAGTGGAAAGGGCAGCATGCAGGCCGTAGATTCATCTCCCGTATGGACTGAGGCCGGGCTTGCGCCCTACGCCTGTTATTCGCACCTCAGCAAGGGCCGCATCCATGCGCAGGATGCCGCGCCCACACGCAGCGAGTTTCAGCGCGACCGTGACCGCATCGTGCATTCTTCTGCGTTTCGCCGCCTGGTCTACAAGACCCAGGTGTTTCTGAACCACGAAGGCGATCTTTTTCGGACAAGGCTCACGCATTCGATCGAAGTGGCCCAGCTGGGCCGCTCCATCGCGCGCGCACTGCGCATCAACGAAGACCTGACCGAGGCTATTTGTCTGGCGCACGACCTGGGCCACACGCCATTTGGCCACGCAGGGCAGGATGCGCTCAACGCCTGCATGGTCAACTTTGGCGGTTTTGAGCACAACCTGCAGAGTCTGCGCGTGGTGGATGATCTGGAAGAGCGCTACCCCGGCTACAGTGGTCTTAATCTGTGCTTTGAGACGCGCGAGGGCATCCTGAAGCATTGCTCTGCCGCCAATGCCCGCAAGCTGGAGGCGCGGGAGCCCGGTGGCGTGGGGCGTCGTTTTCTGGTGGGGGAGCAGCCCGCTCTGGAAGCGCAGCTGGCCAACCTTGCCGACGAGATCACCTACAACGCACATGATGTGGATGATGGCGTGCGATCGGGCCTCATTACCGTTGTGCAGCTGATGGAGATTCCGCTGTTTGCACGCTATGCGGACGAGGCGGTGCGCGAACATCCACAGCTGCAGGAGAGCGACTGGCAGCGCCGCTGGTTGTACGAAGCCATTCGCCGTATGCTCAGCGAGCAGGTATACGACGTGATCCGCAACACCGGTGCTGCTTTGCAGGCTGCGCAGCCCGCAAACGCCGATGCGGTGCGGGCGCTGCCGCCGCTCGTTGGCTTCAGCGACGCCATGCGCGCGGAATCGGCAGCGCTCAAGCGCTTTCTGTTTCAAAACCTCTACCGCCACCCCCAGGTGGTAGATACCACCAGCCGCGCCAAGGTCGTGGTACGCGAGCTGTTTGATATTTACCTGGCCCGGCCCCAGGAGATGAAGCCACGCTATGCCGCGCGGGCCCAGGGCCTGGAGCAGGCAGCCTGCGCGCGCGTGGTGGCCGATTTCATCGCTGGAATGACAGACCGCTATGCCCTGCGTGAGCATGAGCGCTTGACTGGCAAGCAGTTGTTGACGGAATAGCGGTTTTTGGCGGCGTAGGCACGCGCTTGCAGGGGGCTCCTAGCCGCCCATCGTGCAGGTTCGGAGCGTGTGGGGCGCCGCTGCGCAAGCGAGCGATTGCTCTACTGCCATGGGCGAGAAAGGCGCAATCGCTACAATGTGCCCAATTCTGCCTTGCCCTGCAGCCCTGAGAACGTAGACACGTTCTCGCAAGCGCTGCAGGCTGCCGACGCCGCCGTGCACTGCCTGTCAAGCGCCGTTTGCCTGTACATCCATAACACCCACCAGAAAGCCCGCCATGACCGATGACCACGCCACGCCTGCGCAAGGCGCATCCATGCACGAAATCGCGATTGCCGATACCGTCAACTGGCTGGAGAAGGCGGTGATCGGCCTGAACCTGTGCCCGTTTGCCAAAGGCGTGCATGTCAAAGGGCAGATCCATTACACCGTCAGCGATGCCGACGATGTGGAGGGTGTGGCCCGGGCGCTGCACCGGGAGCTGGAGGCGCTGGCCGAAGCCAACCCCGAAAAGCGCGACACCACCTTGCTGATCCTGCCGTACGCGCTGCATGATTTTCTGGATTTCAACGACTTTCTGGAGCTGGCAGACGACATGATCGACGAGCTGGAGCTGGGGGGGATCCTGCAGGTGGCGTCGTTCCATCCGCTCTACCAGTTCGAGGGGACGGACGTGGACGATGTGACCAACTGCACCAACCGCTCGCCATACCCCACCTTGCACCTGCTGCGCGAAGACAGCATCGACAAGGCCGTTGAAGTGTTTCCCGAGGCGGAATCGATCTACGAAAAGAACATGGACACGCTTGATCAACTGGGCCTGGAAGGCTGGCTGGATCTGGACGTGGGTGCGCGCTGCCCCTTTCCTCACAAGGAATCGCAAAAGCACGCAGCAGCAGGCCATGCCGACGACCAGAAAGCCGATTGATGACCAAGATCAAGCCCCAGCGCGACGTGAACGGCGCTGGCAAAAAGCAGCCCGCGGTACAGGGCATTGCCGAGCAATTGGGCCTCAAGCCCGGGCAGTCGATCGAGCTGCTCAAGGCGCTGCACATCCTCACGCGCGACGGCAAGATGAACCAGGATTCGCGCCGCAAGCTCAAGCAGGTCTACCACCTCTACCAGTTCATCGAGCCCCTGCTGGCCGAGCTGTCGCAGAATGAGCACACCGTTAGCCTGGCCGACCATGGCGCGGGCAAGTCGTACCTGGGCTTCATCCTGTACGACCTGTTCTTCAAGCAACTGGGCCGTGGCCGCATTTACGGCATTGAAACGCGCGCGCCTCTGGTGGAGGCATCGCAGCAACTTGCCGCCCACCTGGGTTTTGAGCGCATGGCGTTTCTGAACATGTCGGTGGCCGATTCCACGCACGCCGATGCCATGCCCGAGCGGTTTGACATCGTGACCGCTCTGCATGCCTGCGATACCGCCACTGACGACGCCATCGCCTTTGGCCTGGAGAAGAAGGCCCGCGCCATGGTGCTCGTGCCTTGCTGCCAGGCCGAAGTGGCGGCCTGCCTGCGCCAGAGCAAGGCGCTGCAACTGTCACGCACGCCCTTGGCCGAACTGTGGCGCCACCCCATTCACACGCGCGAAATAGGCAGCCAGATCACCAATGTGCTGCGCTGCCTGTACCTGGAAAGCCAGGGCTACCAGGTGACGGTGACCGAACTGGTGGGTTGGGAGCACAGCATGAAAAACGAGCTGATCCTGGCGCGCTACACCGGCCAGAAAAAACGCAGCGCGGCCGAGCGCTTGCAGCAGTTGCTTGCCGAGTTTGGCCTCGATGCCTCGCTGCAGCACCGCTACCCCCTGCTGGCCGCTGCAGACGCCAAGCAGGCATAGATTTATCTGCTATTCCAAAAAGAGCTTTCAGCACTTGCCACCAAAGCGCTGAAAGCTCTTTTTATTGATGTATCAGCGTGCCAGGGCCAGTGCGATGCCCATCGCCATCAATACGGCGCCAATCCCCCGGTTGAGCCACTGCGCCTTCTGCAGCACGCGATTGCGGATCGATGGCGTGGCCAACACGCAGGCCACGGCTGTAAACCATGCGCCATGTGCGACGGAGATGAACAGGCCGTAGCCCACCAGCACCCACGACGGCGCGCCGGGCTGAACCACCTGTGAGAAAACGCTCACCACAAACAAGGTGGTCTTGGGATTCAGCGCATTGGTGAAAAAGCCGGTGCGCACCGCCGCCCAGGGGGTCATGCTGCCGGTCTGCACCTGGCTATGGGTGCCCTCAGGCCCATCCGTCGCCGCGGGCAGAGCAGGGCTGCGCAGGGTCTGCCAGCCCACCCATACCAGGTAGGCCGCGCCCACCAGCTTGAAGGCCGTGAACCACGCGGGCGAATGCTGCAGCAGCCATGCCACGCCCAGCATGCTGTAGCACACATGCACCTGCACTCCCAGGGCAATGCCCCAGGCCACCAGCATGCCGATCCGCTTGCCGTACAGCAGACTGCAGCGCGTCACCATCGCGAAATCGGGCCCGGGGCTGATGACTGCCAAAATTGTGATGCTGATCACCGCGAGCCATTCCATATGCATTCCTTCAATTCAATAATGAAGGGAATTGTGAGAGGGAGAGAAAAGAAAGAAAATCGATTTATTCTCCGTAAAAAAGATGAGAAAAACTCAATGAATTCGGCGCGCCTTCCCCCATTGAAAAGCCTGCAGGCCTTCGAGGCGGTGGCACGCACGGGCTCTGTGGTGCGGGCGGCAGACGCCTTGCACGTGACGCAAGGCGCGGTCAGCAAGCAGTTGCGACAATTGGAAGCAGCGCTGGGCGTGGTCTTGTTCGAGCGGCGCAACCGAGGCGTGCACCTCACCGCCGCTGGCCAGCAGCTGTACCAGGCCTGCACGCAGGCGCTGCAGACGCTGGCGCAGGCCGTGGATGCCGTGCGTGCGCCTGCGGCCACGCGCCCACTGGTGCTGTCGTGCGAGCCAACCTTGGCCATGCACTGGCTCATTCCGCGCCTGCCGCAGTTACAGGCGGCGTGCGCTGGCGTGCAGTTGCACCTGGTGGCGGGCGGTGGCGCGGTGGATTTCGGGCGGGATGGCATAGACCTCGCCCTGCGCCGCAACGATTTTGCACTGCAGCCGCATTGGCAGGTGCATGCCGTGGCACCGGAATACATGGGGCCGGTGGCCCAGCCCGCGCTTGCACAACGTTGGTTGTCGCCGGAGCCGGGCGGCACAAAGCCTTTAACTACGCTCGTGGCCCTGCATTCCGCCACGCGCCCGCAGGCATGGGCCAACTGGTGGGCTGGCAGCTTTTCGGGCAACCGCCTGGCAGACCTGCCGCAGCGCATGGTGCTGGAGCATTTCTATCTGTGCCTGCAGGCCGCCATCAGTGGCCTGGGTGTGGCCATGGCGTCGGTGTACATGGCCGATGCCGCCGTACAGGCTGGCAGCCTGGCGGCGCCGCTGGGCTGGCGCGCAGATGGCTCCGGCTATGTGCTGATCCATGCGCGCGGGCTGGGGGATGCGCGCACTGCCGGCGTACATGCCTGGCTGCAGCAGGCGATGGCGCAGACGCTGGCGCAGAACGGGCTGTCTTCATAGACAGGATGCGTGCGCCCCGGGGGGCGAATCTACTGGTGTAGCGGGGCTCTTTCTTTGTGTTGATTCCACTCAACAGAAAACGGCCTTTCGGCCGTCTTCGGGTAGGTGCTTGTGTGCGCTGGGGAAAGTTGTTCAGACCTTTTCCAGAATCACCGCAATGCCCTGGCCCACGCCAATGCACATGGTGCACAGCGCGTAGCGGCCGCCCAGCGTGTGCAGCTGGTTGACTGCCGTGGTAGCCAGGCGCGCGCCCGATGCGCCCAGGGGGTGGCCCAGGGCAATCGCGCCGCCCCACTGGTTGACGCGCTTGTCGTCATCGGCCAGGCCCAGATCGCGCAGCACGGCCAGGCCTTGCGCGGCAAAGGCTTCGTTCAGTTCGATCACGTCCATCTGGTCCAAGATCAACCCAGTGAGCTGCAGCACTTTGCGCACGGCCGGCGCCGGGCCAAAGCCCATGATGCGCGGCGCCACACCTGCAGTGGCCATGCCCACTACGCGCGCCTTGGGCGTCAGTCCGTATTGCGTGGCGGCTTCGGCGTTGGCCAGCAGCAGGGCGCAGGCGCCGTCGTTCACACCCGATGCATTGCCCGCTGTTACCGTGCCGCCCTCGCGCACCACGCCTTTGAGCTTGGCAAGCGCTTCGAGCGTGGTGGCACGGGGGTGTTCGTCCTGGCTCACAACGATGGGATCGCCCTTTTTCTGGGGAAGGACGACGTTCACGATTTCCTGGGCCAGGTAGCCTGCGGCAATGGCGGCGGTGGCTTTTTGCTGCGATGCAAGCGCCATGCGGTCTTGCGCTTCGCGTTCGATCTTGAAATCATCCGCGACGTTCTCCGCCGTCTCGGGCATGGAGTCCACGCCGTACTGCGCCTTCATCTGCTTGTTGATGAAGCGCCAGCCGATGGTGGTGTCGTACACCGCATTGCTGCGGCTGAAGGCCGATTCCGCCTTGGGCATCACAAACGGTGCGCGGCTCATCGATTCGACACCGCCTGCAATCATCAAGCGTGCCTCGCCCGCCTTGATGGCGCGGGCTGCAGTGCCGATGGCGTCCAGCCCCGAGCCGCAGAGGCGGTTGATGGTGGCGCCGGGCACATCCACGGGCAGGCCGGCCAGCAGGCTCGACATGTGGGCCACGTTGCGGTTGTCTTCACCTGCCTGGTTGGCGCAGCCGTAGATCACGTCGGTCACGGCCTTCCAATCCACACCGGGGTTGCGCTCCATCAGCGCCTTGATGGGCGCTGCGCCCAGGTCATCGGTGCGCACGCCGGAGAGCGCGCCGCCGTAGCGGCCAAAAGGGGTGCGGATGGCATCGCAGATAAATGCGTCGGTCATGGTGGTCTCCTGAATGGGTGTCAATGAAAAGGAAGGGTGGTTAGATCAGGCGCAGGCCGATCATCTCTTCCAGCGCGGGCTTGTCCAGCCCGGCCACGGTGTCGATGAGCTTGAGGCCCTGGGGCGTGACTTCGATCGTTGCCACATCGGTGTAGATGCGCTTGACGCAGCCGATGCCGGTGAGCGGGTAGCTGCATTGCTTGACGATCTTGCTCTCGCCCTTCTTGGTGAGCAGATCCATCATCACCCAGGTCTGCTTGGCACCAATGGCCAGATCCATCGCGCCGCCCACGGCGGGAATGGCGCCGGGCTCGCCGGTGCTCCAGTTGGCCAGGTCGCCGTTTTCGGCCACCTGGAAAGCGCCGAGCACGCAGATGTCGAGGTGGCCGCCGCGCATCATCGCAAAGCTGTCGGCATGGTGAAAGTAGCAGCCACCCGCCAGCAGCGTCACGGGCTGCTTGCCGGCATTGGTCAGGTCGTAGTCTTCTTCGCCAGCCGCTGGGGCGGGGCCCATGCCGAGGATGCCGTTTTCCGACTGCAGAATCACTTCGCGGTCTTTGGGGATGTGGTTGGCAACAGCGGTTGGTTGCCCGATGCCGAGGTTGACGTAGGCGCCGTCATGAATATCTTGCGCCACGCGTGCGGCCAACTCGTCCTTGGTGCGTTTTTGGTAGCTGCTCATGGTGTTATCTCCTGCGCTGCGGCCGATCAGGCAGCCTGTTTGATGCCGACGGCCTGTGTGGCCACGCGGTCGATCTTGATCACCTGGTTGACATAGATGCCGGGGGTAACGACCGCCTCGGGGTCCAGTGCGCCCAGCTCCACAATCTCGTGCACGGTGGCTACGGTGTACTTGGCCGCTGCTGCCATCACCGGGCCGAAATTGCGCGCCGATTTGCGGTAGGTGAGATTGCCCCAGCGGTCGCCTTGCTCGGCCTTGATGAGGGCCACATCGCCGTAGATGGGGTATTCGAGCACGTAGTGCCTGCCATTGATCTCGCGCGTTTCCTTGCCCGCAGCCAGTTCGGTGCCGTAGGCCGTGGGGCAGAAAAAGGCGCCAATGCCGGCACCTGCTGCGCGCATGCGCTCGGCCAGATTGCCCTGGGGCACAACTTCCAGCTCGATCTTGCCGCTGCGGTACAGCTCGTCAAACACATAGCTGTCCACCTGGCGTGGAAAGCTGCAGATGATCTTGCGCACGGCGCCGGTCTTGAGCAGGGCTGCCAGGCCCGTGTCGCCATTGCCCGCGTTGTTGTTTACCACGGTCAGCTCGCGTGCGCCCTGGGCGATCAGCCCATCGATCAGCACCGAGGGAATGCCCGCCGTGCCAAAGCCGCCGATCAGCACCGTCGAGCCGTCGTGGATCTTGCTGAGCGATTGGGCCACCGAGTCCGAAATCTTGTTGATCATTCGCTGTCTCCTGTCTGTAGAAACCCGTGCTGCTATCCAACTCGGCAGCACATGGCCCCATGTGACCACAGAAGTGCATCAGGCACGATGGCGACGCTGGTGCCTGGGTGACATTTGCCGTCTTGGGGGATTGACCAAAATGTTCGTATATAGAACAATAGTTCGATAAAAGAATTATAGGCTTGCCGTTATACCGCCACCGACGCCTTGGTGACTGACTTCTGCAGTGACGGCTGCGCCTCACCTTGTTGCCATGGTGCGCTTGTTGCAGAGATCGCTATGAAAGATGATGACCAGACCCTTCGCCCCAGCGACAGCTATGTGCAATCCTTCGCGCGCGGGCTGGAGGTAATCCGCAGCTTTGGTGCTGCCGCGCCGCGCCAGACGCTCACCGAAGTGGCGGATGCCACGGGGCTGACCCGCGCGGGTGCGCGCCGCATTCTGCTGACGCTGCACACCCTGGGCTACGTGCGCATGGAGGGTAGGGTGTTCGAGCTGACGCCGAAAATCCTCGATCTGGGCTTTGCCTACCTGACATCCATGCCGATGTGGCATAGCGCCCAGCCGGTGATGGATGCGCTGGTGGAGCAGGTGCATGAGTCCTGCTCCATCGCCGTGCTGGACGGGCAGGACGTGGTGTATGTGATGCGCGTGCACACCCACAAGATCATGAGCACCAACCTGGGCATCGGCTCGCGCCTGCCTGCGTTCTGGACGTCGCTGGGCCGCGTGCTGCTGGCAGAGCTGCCTGCGCACGAGCTGCAGCATTTGCTTGAAACACGCGACCGCAGCCAGTTCACGCGCTTTACCGTGCAGGATGACGGAGCCTTGCTGGCGCAGATTGGCCAGGTACGCGAGCAGGGCTGGTGCCTGCTGAACCAGGAGCTGGAGGAGGGCCTGACCTCGGTCGCGGCCCCCATCCGCAATGCAGCGGGCAAGGTGGTTGCCGCCATGAACATCAGCGGTCAGGCCAACCGCACCACGCCTGAGATCATGCGCCAGGAGCTGCTGCCACAGCTGCTGCAGGCGGCTGGGCGGGTGTCGGCGCTGCTGGGCTACCGGGCAGGATCAAGTGCGGCGCGGGCGGGAGCGGTACGGCGCTGATTCTGCTAGAGGGTGCTTTTAGATGAAAGCAGCCGCTGGCCCACAACAGCAAGGCGCTGCATTATCAAAAACAATAGCAAAACATGCTTTGGATCAGCGATCCAGCTTGCCGAGGCCTTGCAGATTGCCAAACCGGTCACGAACCTGGATCCACGTGCTGCCCTGGTTCTGAAGCGGCAATGAGAAAACAATGATTCGGCCATCTGCGTGTTTGCACCGCACCCCATCGGGCCGCTCGGCGGAGCCATATTCGCAGGCCAGTGATCCATCTGCAGACTTCACCAGCCCGTTCTCTACCTGGTTGAATACGATGTGCGTTGCCTGTATGGGGTCATACCACTCGCCCAACAGGCGGTCAGCCAATGCTGGGGGTGCATCCAGTTGCAGGCGCTGTATGGCGCGGGGCGTTTCTCCGGGAAAGGTCACGGTGCCGCGCTGTGAAAAATGCCTGACGGGCGTCGTCTCCTTCAAAGAGAACTCTACGGTCACCACGCCTGCACTGTCTTGCCAATGCGCAGATTGGGGCATGCCGCCCAGGCTGCGCCCACCGGCATACTGGCCCAGGCTCAGGTCTGCGCGCGATGTGAGGGTGTTGGCCCCCGCGCTGGCGTAGGTGCCACTGCCCATGTGGAAAGTGGGTTGGCCGTCGGCGCCATAGTTGAAGACCTGCAGCACCATCGTGCTGTTCTGCACATCCAATGCCAGGCCGCGCCCGGGCTTGCCGTCTATCTCGCTGCTCATCACCCAGGTGCCAGCCTGCGGTGTGAAGTCGCGTGCAGCCCAGGCTGCGGTGGCGCCAATGATCGAGGTGGTGAATGCGAATGCGCGTATCCAAGGGGGCATCGGGTCTCCAGCGGTGTTCCTGTGTCATGGGCATCCTAATGGGTTGCGGGTGATGGTGCCACGTGCGGACCTGTTTCACAGGCATGCCGTCCAGCGGCTCGTTATGGCCGGTTCACGCAAATTCAGCAATTATTCACAAATGGGAATCATTTCTCATTAATATGTGCGGGTTTTCTCGGTAGTAGCAAGACAAGCCGGGCTTCCCGCCCCCTGCAGCCAGACCAGATTCGTGCCAACTCATAACAGGAATCGAAATGGCTCACCCTCTCAAACCTTGGGCTGCAACAGCGGCAGCCCTGCTTTCCACTTGCGCGCAGGCCCAGCCGGCACCTCCTACACCTGCTGCACCTGCTTTATCCACAGCGCCTGCCGCCGAAGCCACGCTCGAAGAAGTGCGCGTGCAAGGCAGTGCTGAAGCCGAAGCGCGCTACGACGCAGTCACCGCCACCAGCGCCACCAAGATCGAGGCGCCTTTGCGTGATATTCCGCAAACCGTGAACGTGGTGCCGCAGACCCTGATGCGCGATCAGGCGGCGCAATCCATGCAGGATGTGCTCAAGGCAGTACCGGGCATTGGCATGTCACACGGCGATGGGCAGCGCGACCAGGTCACGATCCGGGGCTTTTCCGCGATTGCGGACCAGTTTGTCGATGGGCTGCGCGACGACGCGCTGTACTTTCGGGATCTGTCGAACATCGAGCAGGTGGAAGTGCTCAAGGGCCCGGCATCGGTGCTGTATGGGCGCGGATCATCGGGAGGCCTCATCAACCGCATCACCAAAAAACCGGGCGCCAACCTGAGCGAAGTGGGCTTGACCCTGGGCAGCTGGAAGCAGCGCCGGGGCGAGTTCGACATTGCGCGCGCGCCTGCGGACAGCGTGGTGTCATACCGCCTGACGGGCGCACTGGAGCGTGCCGACAGCTACCGCGACCCGCAGTTTCTCGACCGCAAGGCGCTCGCAGGCTCGGTGCTGTTCAAATTCAGCGCCGACACGAACCTGCTGCTGCAGGCCGATTACCTCAAGGACAGCCGCATCACTGACTTTGGCGTACCAGCCTACCAGGGGCGGCCCGTGAATGTGTCGCCGGGCACCTACTATGGCGCAGCCAATGCGCGGCAGGCGGATGTGAGCACGAGCGAGGTCAGCTCGTTTTCTGCCACCTTCAACCACCGGTTCAACGACAGCCTGAGCCTGCGCAATGCGCTGCGCTACTACGACTATTCGCTGGACCGCAGCAACACGCTGGTCGGCTCGGTGAACGAGGCGGCGCAAACCGCAACACTGACCCGGGGCCATGTGGAGCGGGACGAGCACGGCTTTTTCAACCAGACGGAGCTCACGCAGAAGCTGCAACTGGCGGGCATGCAGCACCAGATGCTGTATGGGCTGGAACTGGGGCGCCAGAAGAAGGCGCTGCTCAACATCAGCCAGGCGGTGCCGGGCACCATCGACCTGTTCAAGCCGGTGCTGCCCGTGGTGCCGCTGCAGTTGACGGCCGCACCCGGCGCCAACAACGACAGTGTATTCAATGTGGCGAGCGCCTATGTGCAAGACCTGGTGAGCCTTGCGCCGCAGTGGAAGCTGCTGGCGGGCGTGCGGTACGACCGCTTCCGCCAGGAGACCGACGATCTGCTGCCAGCCAACAATGATCTGGCGCGTACCGATGTGGCCTGGAGCCCGCGGGTGGGGGTGGTGTACCAGCCCAGCGCCACGTTGTCGTATTACGCCTCGTACAGCAAATCGTTCCAGCCGTCTGGTGAGACCTTTGCGCTGGCCGCCAGCAACGCCCAGCTCGCGCCCGAGATGACCACCAGCAAAGAGGTGGGCGTGAAGTGGGATGTGCTGGATGGCAAGGCAACGGCGACCGCGGCGCTGTTCCAGGTAGAGCGCACCAATATCAAAAGCGTGGATGCGGTGACGAACAAGGTGGTTCCGCTGGGCGTGCAGCGCACCAACGGGTTGGAGCTGAGCCTGGCGGGCAGCCTGCCTTATGGCTTGCAGATCTGGTCGGGCTACGCCTATCTGCTGGGCGAAATGACTTCGTCGCCCGCCAAGGATGCGGGCCAACCCGTCGAAGGCAAGCGGCCCACGCTCACACCCCGGCACAGCGCCAACGTCTGGCTGACCAAGGCGCTGGGCAACGGCTTTGGCATCGGCGGCGGCGTGAACTATGTGGGCGCACGCTTTGCCAACCCGGGCAATACCGTCACCTTGCCGGGCTACACCACGGTGGATGCCATGGGGTACTACCGCATGAACGGCGTGGATCTGCAGTTGAAGCTGAACAATATCTTGGATCGCCGCTACATTGTGGCGGGCCACGGCTCCAGCCCCAACCTCAACCTGCCCGGGGCGCCACGCTCGGTGCAGTTGGTTGCCCGCTACCGCTTCTGAATGACCTGCATTCCATGACTCCCCCTGCAAACGGCGACGCGCAGCACAGCATGCGCATTGATTTTCGGCAAGCCCCAGCGCCATCGGGCAAGCGCCCACAGCCAGCTGGCGGCCATCTCTTTGTGCCGCGGCGCTGGCACCGCCCGGCGGTGTTGAAATGGCTGCGGCGCACCCACGCCTGGCTGGGGGTGTGGGGCGCGGTGATGGGTCTGCTGTTTGGGCTCACCGGCTTTTTTCTGAACCACCGCGCCACCATGAAGGTACCAGGAGCCAGTTACGCCAAAACCCAATGGCAGCTGGAGCTGCCGTCTCCGCCGCCCGCCACGGTTGATGAACTGGCGGCCTACCTGAAGCAGTCGATGGCGCTCAACCGCGAGCCGCACCGCAAGAAGGTGGAGCCCGCAGGCCCGGCGCCCTGGCCCGGGGCTACGCAGCCGGAGCATTGGCAGATTTCTTTCAGTACGCCGCGTGCTGTGGTCAATGCGGAATATTGGGTGGGGAACCGCTCCGTCGGCGTTGAGCGCACCGACCCCAATTTTCTGGGCAAGCTGGTTCGGCTGCACACCGGCGCGGGCGCCAGCGTAGCGTGGATTCTGCTGACCGACACCTTGGCGGGTGCGCTGATCGCCTTGTCGCTCACCGGCTTTCTGTTGTGGACCAAGCTGCACGGCCCGCGCCTGTTGGCACTGGGGCTGGCGGGCACCTGTCTTGCACTGCTGCTGGTGCTGGGCATCACCAGTTGGTAGCTGCTGGCTGGTTGGAGCGCGAAGCGGTGCGGCGGGTTGTTTTTTGCACCCGCGGGGCGCAGGCACGGATAATCCCCATGCCAGCCCCGCATCGACCACGCACTGATTGACCCCCATGGCCCGTCTTCCCCGTCTCACCATCCCCAACCTGCCGCACCATGTGCTGCACCGGGGCAACAACCGGCAAACGGTGTTTGTGGACGCGGACGATTACCAGACCTTTGTCGATCTGCTGCAGCAGCTGGCGCAGACACATCTGGTGGCTGTGCATGCCTTTGTGCTGATGCCCGATCACTTTCAACTGCTGGTCACCCCGCAGACCGAGCAAGGCCTGCCGCAACTCATGCAGGCGCTGGGCCGGGCCTATGTGCGCTACTTCAACGCACGGCATGCACGCACCGGCACCTTGTGGGAGGGGCGTTACCGCTCCACGGTGGTGGAGCCAACGGCACCGTTGTTGCAATGCATCATCTACATTGACACCTGTGCCCAGCTTGCGGGGCAGGCGGCGCAGGCCGCAGACTACCCATGGTCCAGCTGCGCGCACCATTTAGGTGCAAAAAATATCCCGTGGTTGCGTGACCCTGCGGCCTTCTGGGCCCTGGGCAATACCCCGTTTGCGCGTGAGGCGGAGTACGCGCGCTTGCTGGCGCAAGGCCTGTCGCAGCGCGAGTCCGAGGCATTGGCGGCAGCCGTCAATGGCGGCTGGGCACTGGGGGGCGAAGCTTTTGTGCAGCAGTTGCAGTCTACGACAGAGCGGCGTCTGCACAAAAAGAGTGCAGGGCGGCCGCGCCTGCAGCCGGTCAAAGCCGAATAAATTCATGAAATCTATATAAATCAATATCTTTGTTCTTCATTTAAATATGTCCCCAATTTAATTTGCAGAAAAATTACATGAAATAAATAGGTATCTGACCCTGAATAAAGTTCTTGCTCGGGTATTGTCTGCTGCTCTACATTGGCCTTCCCGCGATAGATTATTTGAAGGATTGCGCCATGGTGGCATCTGCACGCGAGCACATGCAAGCTCAGGGTCTGTACGACCCGACAATGGAACACGACGCCTGCGGCGTTGGCTTTGTGGCCCATATCAAGGGTCACAAGAGCCATGCCATCGTGACCCAGGCCCTCAAGATTCTCGAAAACCTCGACCACCGCGGCGCAGTCGGTGCAGACAAGCTGATGGGCGACGGCGCGGGCATTCTGATCCAGTTGCCGGATGCGCTCTACCGCGATGAAATGGCCGCCCAGGGCGTGACCCTGCCGCCTTTTGGCGAATATGGCGTGGGTATGGTGTTCCTGCCCAAGGAACATGCCTCGCGCCTGGCCTGCGAAGAAGAGCTGGAGCGCGCGATCAAGGCCGAGGGTCAGGTGCTGCTGGGCTGGCGCGATGTGCCGGTCAACCGCGACATGCCGATGTCGCCCACGGTGCGCGAGAAAGAGCCGATCATCCGCCAGGTGTTCATTGGCCGTGGCGCCGATGTGATCGTGCAGGACGCGCTGGAGCGCAAGCTGTACGTCATCCGCAAGACGGCCAGCGCCGCCATCCAGAACCTGCAGCTCAAGTACAGCAAAGAGTACTACGTGCCCAGCATGAGCAGCCGCACTGTCATCTACAAGGGCCTGCTGCTGGCCGATCAGGTGGGCACCTACTTCCGCGACCTGGAAGACGAGCGCTGCGTCTCGGCCCTGGGCCTGGTGCACCAGCGCTTCTCCACCAACACCTTCCCCGAGTGGCCGCTGGCCCACCCTTACCGCTATGTGGCGCACAACGGTGAAATCAACACCGTCAAGGGCAACTACAACTGGATGCGTGCGCGCGAAGGCGTGATGAGCTCGCCCGTGCTAGGCAACGACCTGCAAAAGCTCTACCCGATCAGCTTTGCGCACCAGTCCGACACCGCCACCTTCGACAACTGCCTGGAGCTGCTGACCATGGCGGGTTACCCGCTGGCGCAGGCGGTCATGATGATGATCCCCGAGCCCTGGGAGCAGCACACCACCATGGACGAGCGCCGCCGCGCGTTCTACGAGTACCACGCCTCGATGATCGAGCCCTGGGACGGCCCGGCCTCCATCGTGTTCACCGATGGCCGCCAGATCGGCGCCACGCTGGACCGCAATGGCCTGCGCCCCGCGCGCTACTGCGTGACCGACGATGACTTCGTCATCATGGGCTCCGAATCGGGCGTGCTGCCCGTGCCGGAGCACAAGATCGTCAAGAAGTGGCGCCTGCAGCCGGGCAAGATGTTCCTGATCGATCTGGACCAGGGCCGCCTGATCGACGACGAAGAAGTGAAGTCGTCGCTGACGAATGCCAAGCCCTACATGCGTTGGATCGAAGACCTGCGCATCCGCCTGGATGATGTGGAAACCCCTGTGGCTGGCGAGTCGCAGATCGACCAGCAGGCCCAGGCTTCGCAGGAATTCGGCGCCATTGCCGACGAGCAGGATTCGCCCGAGCTGCTGGATCTGCAGCAGGCCTTCGGCTACACGCAGGAAGACATCAAGTTCCTGATGAGCCCGATGGCTGCCAATGGCGAAGAAGGCATTGGTTCCATGGGCAACGACAGCCCGCTGGCGGTGCTGTCGGACAAGAACAAGCCGCTCTACAACTACTTCCGCCAGATGTTCGCGCAGGTGACCAACCCGCCGATCGATCCGATCCGTGAAGCGATCGTGATGAGCCTGGTGTCCTTCATCGGCCCCAAGCCCAATCTGCTGGACATCAACCAGGTCAACCCGCCGCTGCGTCTGGAAGTGACGCAGCCGGTGCTCGACTTTGCCGACATGGTCAAGCTGCGCAACATCCGCGAGCACACGGCCGGCAAGTTCAGCTCGGCGGTGCTCGACATCACCTACCCGCTGGAGTGGGGCAGCGAAGGCGTGGAGGCGCGCCTGGCCTCGCTGTGCGCGCAAGCCGTGGACGCCATCAAGACCGGCCACAACATCCTGATCATCAGCGACAAGGGTGTCAGCAAGAATCGCGTGGCCATCCAGGCACTGCTGGCGCTCTCGGCCATCCACCAGCACCTGATCCGCGAAGGCCTGCGCACTGCCTGCGGCCTGGTGGTGGAGACTGGTACCGCCCGCGAAGTGCACCACTTCGGCGTGCTGGCCGGCTACGGTGCCGAAGCCGTGCACCCCTACCTGGCGCTGGAGACCATCACCTCAATCCACAAGCACCTGCCCGGTGATCTGTCGGCCGACAAGGCGATCTACAACTACATCAAGGCCATCGGCAAGGGCTTGTCCAAGATCATGTCCAAGATGGGCGTGTCCACCTACATGTCCTACTGCGGCGCGCAGCTGTTCGAGGCCGTGGGCATCAACAGCGAAACCATCGACAAGTACTTCACTGGCACCTCCAGCCGCGTGGAAGGCCTGGGCGTGTTCGAGATCGGCGAAGAGGCCATTCGCCGCCACAAGGCCGCGTTTGGTGACGACCCGGTGCTGGCCACCATGCTGGATACCGGCGGCGAATACGCCTGGCGCGCCCGTGGCGAAGAGCACATGTGGAGCCCCGATGCAATTGCCAAGCTGCAGCATTCGGCGCGCTCGAACAGCTTCAACACCTACAAGGAATACGCGCAGCTCATCAACGACCAGAGCAAGCGCCACATGACCTTGCGCGGCCTGTTCGAGTTCAAGATCGATCCGGCCCGGGCCATTCCGGTCGAGCAGGTCGAGTCGGCGGCCGAGATCGTCAAGCGCTTTGCCACTGGCGCCATGTCGCTGGGCTCGATCAGCACCGAAGCCCATGTGACCCTGGCAGTGGCAATGAACCGCATCGGCGGCAAGAGCAACACCGGCGAAGGTGGTGAAGACCCTGCACGCTACCGCAATGAGTTGAAGGGCATCCCGATCAAGAAGGGCGAGAGCCTGGCGTCGGTCATCGGCAAGGAGCAGATTGAGTCCGACTACGTTCTGCAGGATGGTGACAGCCTGCGCTCCAAGATCAAGCAGGTGGCATCGGGCCGCTTTGGCGTGACTGCAGAGTACCTGGCGTCGGCTGACCAGATCCAGATCAAGATGGCCCAGGGCGCCAAGCCCGGTGAAGGCGGCCAGCTGCCTGGCGGCAAGGTGTCGGAATACATTGGCAAGCAGCGCTACTCGGTGCCCGGCGTGGGCCTGATCTCGCCCCCGCCGCACCACGACATCTATTCGATCGAAGACCTGGCGCAGCTCATTCACGACCTCAAGAACGTCGCCACGCACTCGTCGATCAGCGTCAAGCTGGTGTCCGAAGTCGGTGTGGGCACGATTGCCGCAGGCGTGGCCAAGTGCAAGGCCGATCATGTGGTGATCGCTGGCCATGACGGCGGCACGGGCGCATCGCCCTGGTCCTCCATCAAGCATGCGGGCTCGCCTTGGGAAATCGGTCTGGCCGAAACCCAGCAGACCCTGGTGCTCAACGGCCTGCGCAGCCGCATCCGCGTGCAGGCAGATGGCCAGATGAAGACCGGCCGCGACGTGGTGATCGGTGCGCTGCTGGGGGCCGACGAATTCGGCTTTGCCACGGCACCACTGGTGGTGGAAGGCTGCATCATGATGCGCAAGTGCCACCTCAACACCTGCCCGGTGGGCGTTGCCACGCAAGACCCCGAGCTGCGCAAGAAATTCAGCGGCAAGCCTGAGCATGTGGTGAACTTCTTCTTCTTCATTGCAGAAGAGGCGCGCCAGATCATGGCCCAGCTGGGTATCGCCAGGTTCGACGACCTGATCGGCCGCGCAGACCTGCTCGACATGAAGGCTGGCATCACCCACTGGAAGGCCAAGGGCCTTGACTTCAGCCGCCTGCTGGCGCGTGCCGAAGTGGGCGCCGATGTGCCACTGTTCCACACACAAGAGCAGGAGCACGGCCTGGAGAAAGCCTTCGACAACATCCTGATCGAGAAATCGCGTCCCGCCATCGACAAGGGTGAGCGCGTGAAGATTCTGGAAACCGTGCGCAATGTCAACCGCACCGTGGGCGCCATGCTCTCGGGCGCGGTCACCAAGGTGCACCCCGAAGGCCTGCCAGACGACACCATTCACATTCGCGTGGAAGGCACGGGTGGCCAGTCCTTTGGCGCGTTCCTCTGCAATGGCATCACCCTCTACCTGATCGGTGACGCCAACGATTACACCGGCAAGGGCCTGTCCGGCGGCCGTGTGGTGGTGCGTCCGAGCCTCGATTTCCGTGGCGATGCGCACCAGAACATCATCGTTGGCAACACCGTGATGTACGGCGCAACCACAGGCGAAGCCTTCTTCAGCGGCGTAGCCGGTGAGCGCTTTGCCGTGCGCCTGTCGGGTGCAACGGCTGTGGTGGAAGGCACGGGCGACCACGGCTGCGAATACATGACTGGCGGCACCGTACTGGTGCTGGGCAAGACTGGCCGCAACTTTGCAGCAGGCATGAGTGGCGGCGTGGCCTACGTCTATGACGAAGACGGCCAGTTTGCCAGCCGCTGCAACACCGCGATGGTGGCGCTCGACAAGGTGCTGCCGCAGGCCGAGCAGGAAGCTTTGGTCGACAAGGCCGTCTGGCACCATGGACAGACCGACGAAGCCCAGCTCAAGCAGCTGCTCGCCGACCACCTGCGCTGGACGGGCAGCAAGCGCGCCCGCGAGCTGCTGGACCACTGGGAGGCTTCGCGCGCCAAGTTCGTCAAGGTCTTCCCGACCGAGTACAAGCGCGCGCTGGGCGAGATGTATGCCAAGGCAGAAGCCAAGGCGCAGCTGACCAAGGCCAAGACCTCTGCCAAGAAGAGTGCAGACGCAGCGGCAAAGTGATGCACATCGGCTGCGCTGTACCTACGGCGTGGCCGCTGACGTCCACCACCCTTTTTCAAAAGACCTAATAGACCACGATTGCTGCCTGCCCACATGGTGCAGGCAGTAGCCAAGCAAGAGATCCGATCATGGGAAAAGTCACTGGCTTTATGGAGTTTGCGCGTATCGACGAGGGCTACGCGCCCGTTGATGAGCGCGTCAAGCATTACAAGGAATTCGTCGTTGGCCTGAACTCGCAGCAGGCCAAGCAACAAGGCGCCCGTTGCATGGACTGCGGCACCCCGTTCTGCAACAACGGCTGCCCGGTCAACAACATCATTCCGGACTTCAACGATCTGGTGTACCGCGCGGATTGGGCAGCAGCCTTCCACGTGCTCGACTCGACCAACAACTTCCCCGAGTTCACGGGCCGCATCTGCCCTGCGCCGTGCGAAGCCGCCTGCGTGCTCAACATCAACAACGACCCGGTGGGCATCAAGTCCATCGAGCACGCCATCATCGACCGTGCCTGGGAAGAAGGCTGGGTGCTGCCCCGCCCGGCCAGCGCCAAGACCGGCAAG
The DNA here is from genome assembly GCF_014207855.1 of Comamonas odontotermitis. Classification (GTDB taxonomy): domain Bacteria; phylum Pseudomonadota; class Gammaproteobacteria; order Burkholderiales; family Burkholderiaceae_C; genus Comamonas; species Comamonas odontotermitis_A. The sequence continues at coordinate 108,770 of NZ_JACHKZ010000007.1, forward strand.
AAGGTGGCAGTGATTGGCTCCGGCCCGGCCGGCATGGCGGCGGCGCAACAGCTGGCGCGCGTGGGCCACGATGTGACCCTGTTCGAAAAGAACGACCGCATCGGCGGCCTGCTGCGCTACGGCATTCCTGACTTCAAGCTCGACAAGAGCCATATCGACCGCCGCGCCAAGCAGCTGGAGGCCGAAGGCGTCACCATTCGCACCGGTGTGCTGGTGGCAGGCAAGGATGGCTTGGGCAAGGACAGCAAGGTCACCAACTGGGCCAAGGAAACCGTCTCGCCCGAACAGCTCAAGGCAGAGTTCGATGCCGTGCTGCTGACCGGCGGCTCCGAACAGTCGCGCGACCTGCCCGTGACGGGCCGCGATCTGGACGGCATCCACTTTGCGATGGAGTTTCTGCCCCAGCAGAACAAGATCAACGCGGGCGACAAGCTCAAGGGCCAGCTGCGTGCCGATGGCAAGCACGTCATCGTGATCGGTGGCGGCGACACCGGCAGCGACTGCGTGGGCACCAGCAACCGCCACGGCGCCAAGAGCGTCACCCAGTTCGAGGTGATGCCCATGCCGCCCGAAGAGGAAAACAAGCCGCTGGTCTGGCCCTACTGGCCGATCAAGCTGCGCACCAGCTCCAGCCACGAAGAGGGGGCGGTGCGCGAGTTCGCCATCTCCACCAAGTCGTTCAATGGCGACAAGGGCAAGGTCAAGAGCCTGACCACCGTGCAGGTCGAGTTCAAGGACGGCAAATTGACTGAAGTCAAGGGTACCGAAAAGGAATGGCCTGCTGACCTGGTGCTGCTGGCCATGGGCTTTGTGAACCCGGTCGCCAGCGTGCTCGACGCCTTTGGCGTGGACAAGGACGCACGCGGCAACGCCAAGGCAACGACCGACTTCACCGGAGGCTACGCCACCAATGTGAGCAAGGTGTTTGCCGCTGGCGACATGCGCCGGGGACAGTCGCTGGTGGTCTGGGCGATCCGCGAAGGCCGCCAGGCAGCGCGCGCGGTGGATGAGTTCCTGATGGGAGAAAGCGACCTGCCACGTTGACAGGGTGGGGTGGCCTTCCCGGTCGCCCTTTGGGGTCTCGTGAAAAGGCAACCTGACCGTTTGCCTTGCGCGAAGGCCGCCAGGCAGCGCGCGCGGTGGATGAGTTCCTGATGGGAGAAAGCGACCTGCCACGTTGACAGGGCGGGGAGGCCTTCCCGGTCGCCCTTTTGGGGTTTCGTGAAAAGGCAACCTGACCGGTTGCCTTGTTGATCCACAGCTGTAAAACCAAGCCGCATACCGGAAGGTGTGCGGCTTTTTTGTTGGCAACTGGTAAGCGGTGAGACTGGTTGGTGGTGTACTCCCCCTGAGTAAGGGTGAATTTTGTGCGTTTTGCGTTTACTGGATGTGCGTTGATCTTTTATACTATCTACCAGTATCAGAGAATCTGAACCATGCCCCATTCTGCCGAAGACAAACGCCGTGCCATCACGCGCCTGAACCGCATCCGTGGGCAGGCCGATGCGCTGGCGCGTGCGGTGGAGGCAGGCACCGATTGCGCGCCCATCCTGCAGCAACTGGCTGCGATGCGCGGAGCCGTGCACGGGCTGATGGCCGATCTGCTCGACAGCCATCTGCGCGAGACCATGGCCAAGCAACCGGCGCCGTCGCAGGCCGATATCGAGGAGATGCTGGCGCTGCTGCGCTCGTACTTGAAATGAACAGCCCCTCTGTGGCGCTGTGCGCCTTCCCCCCGCTCTCGCATGGCGGTGCCATGCGGGCAGGGGGCTACAACCTCGGTGCGGGCCGGCGCAGGCCCTTCCTCGCTGCCTCGCAACTTGGGCATCGTCCCTGTCATGCATATCTGTCATCAATCGTTTGACCTACAAGGAGTCCACCCATGAAATCCCGCGCCGCTGTTGCCTTCAAAGCCGGAGAGCCCCTGCAGATCGTCGAGATCGACGTTGCGCCGCCCCAGGCGGGCGAGGTGCTGGTCAAGATTACCCACACCGGCGTCTGCCACACCGATGCCTTCACGCTGAGCGGCGATGATCCCGAAGGCATCTTCCCCGCAGTGCTCGGCCATGAAGGCGCAGGCATCGTGGTGGAAGTGGGCGAGGGCGTGACCAGCGTCAAGCCCGGCGACCATGTGATTCCGCTCTACACCGCCGAATGCGGTGAATGCCTGTTCTGCAAGAGCGGCAAAACCAACCTGTGCACCGCCGTGCGCGCCACCCAGGGCAAGGGTGTGATGCCCGATGGCACCACGCGCTTCTCGTACAACGGCGAGCCCATCTACCACTACATGGGCTGCTCCACGTTCAGCGAGTACACGGTGGTGGCTGCCGTGTCGCTGGCCAAGATCAACCCCGATGCCAACCCCGAGCAGGTGTGCCTGCTGGGCTGCGGCGTCACCACGGGCCTGGGCGCCGTCAAGAACACTGCCAAGGTGCAGGAAGGCGACACGGTGGCCGTGTTTGGCCTGGGGGGTATTGGCCTCGCAGTCATTCAGGGCGCCAAGCTGGCCAAGGCCGGCCGCATCATCGCCATCGATACCAACCCTGGCAAGTTCGAGCTGGCCCGCACCTTTGGCGCGACCGACTGCGTCAACCCCAAGGACCATGACAAGCCGATCCAGCAGGTGATCGTCGAGATGACCGGCTGGGGCGTCGACCACAGCTTTGAATGCATTGGCAATGTCCACGTCATGCGGGCCGCGCTCGAATGCGCGCACCGTGGCTGGGGCCAGAGCGTCATCATCGGCGTGGCAGGCAGTGGGCAGGAGATTTCGACCCGCCCCTTCCAGCTGGTGACCGGCCGCAAGTGGATGGGCACGGCCTTTGGCGGCGTCAAGGGCCGCTCGCAGCTGCCAGGCATGGTCGAAGACGCCATGGCGGGCAAGATCCAGCTGGCGCCATTCGTCACCCACACCATGGGCCTGGCCAAGATCAACGAGGCGTTCGACCTGATGCATGAAGGCAAGTCGATCCGCTCGGTCGTCAATTACGCGGAATAAAACCTCGCCGCACGCAATCGGCCCGCAAGCCCGACAATGGCGGGCTGATTGCTTTATTGCGGCAGCCGCCGCGCCCTTGTCTCCATGTCCTTCTCCTCACTCGGCCTTGCGCCATCGCTCGCCCATGCCGCCCAATCGCAGGGGCTGATTGCGCCCACGGCCATCCAGCAGCAAACCATCCCGGCCATTCTGGACGGGGGCGACCTGCTGGCCTGCGCGCCCACAGGATCGGGCAAGACCGCCGCCTACGTGCTGCCGCTGTTGCAAGCCTGGATGCTGAGCGACGCGGGCGACAGACCCGGGGCGCGTGAAACCCAGGCCCTGGTTCTGGTGCCCACGCGCGAACTGGCCACGCAGGTGGCCGAGCTGGTCTATTTTGTGGGTGAGGCACTGGGGCGCCGCCCCAAGGTGGCGGTGCTCACGGGTGGCGTATCCATCAATCCGCAACTGCTGGCCCTGCGGGGGGGCGTGGACATGGTGATTGCCACCCCCGGGCGCCTGCTGGATGTGGTGGATCACAGCAAACTGCGGCTGGACACCATTCGCACCCTCGTGTTGGACGAGGCCGACCGCCTGATGGACCTGGGCTTTGCCGACGAACTGAACCGGGTGCTGGCCCTGGTGCCTGCCAAAGCGCAGCGCCAGACCTTGCTGCTGTCGGCCACGTTTGCCCCTGCCGTGCAGGCCCTCGTGCCGCAGTTGCTGCGCGACGGCCACGCGCGGGTCGAGATCGCATCCACCCACCTGGAAGACGCCACCATTGAGCAGCGCGCGCTGTACGTGGATGCCGCCAAGCGCACGCCGGTGCTGCGCGATCTGATCGAGCAGTACAAGGGCCAGCGCATGCTGGTGTTCGTGGCCAGCCGCTACAGCGCAGAGCACGTGGCCAACAAACTGTACGACCGGGGCATCAACGCCACGGCCTTCCATGGCGAGCTGAGCCAGGGCGCACGCCAGCAGGTGCTGCAGGAGTTTCGCAGCAGCCAGTGGCAGGTGCTGATCACCACCGATCTGGCTGCGCGCGGCATCCATGTCGATGCGCTGCCGCTGGTCGTCAATTACGACCTGCCGCGCTCGCCGACCGATTACACCCACCGCATCGGCCGCACCGGCCGCGCGGGGCTGAGCGGCCTGGCCATCAGCCTGGTCACGCCCGCAAGCCTTGCGCACTGGAAGCTGATTGCCAAACGCAATGCGCTCGCTGTGGAACTGGAGCAGCTGCCCGCTTATCCAGTGACCGAGCCCGAGCCCACGCTCCAGCCGCAGGAAGATGGAAACAACGGCGGCATCAAAGGCAAGCGCATGAGCAAGAAAGACAAGCTGCGCGCCGCAGCCCAGCAGGCAGGCATACCTGCGGCCAGCCCCGGCTCATCGACGCAGTGAACTGAAAAGGATTTCCATGGCTGACGCCGCCTCTACCCTCAAGCTCAACGCCGCCCACGCCTCTTTTGGAGGGGCGCAACGCTTCTACGAGCACTACTCCAGCGAGACGGGCCTGGTGATGAAGTTCTCCATCTATCTGCCGCCCAAGGCAGTCGAGGGCGAAAAGGTGCCTGTGCTGCTGTACCTGGCAGGGCTCACCTGCACCGAAGAAACCTTCATGATCAAAGCTGCAGCGCAGCGCCTGGCTGCCGAGCTGAATGTGGCTCTGCTGACGTGTGACACCAGCCCGCGTGGCGCGGGTCTGCCTGGCGAATCCGAGAGTTGGGATTTTGGCGTGGGCGCCGGTTTCTACCTTGATGCCACGGCCAAGCCCTGGGCACTGCACTGGCGCATGGAAAGCTACATCCTCCATGACCTGCTGCCGCTGGTGGGCGCCAGGCTGCCCGTTGATCTGGCTCGCCTGGGTATCTTTGGCCACAGCATGGGAGGCCACGGCGCGCTGACGCTGGCGCTGCGCCATCCCGGGGTGTTCAAATCGGTCTCCGCCTTTGCGCCCATTGCCAACCCTATTAACTGCCCCTGGGGCCAGAAAGCCTTTGCGGGCTACCTGGGCGACAACAAAGCGGCCTGGGTGCAGCACGACGCTACCGAGCTGATGGCCGCGCAATCACAGGCGCCGTATCCAGCAGGCATCCTGATCGACCAGGGCCTGGCCGACAAGTTTCTGCTCGAAAAGCAGTTGCTGCCCGAAGCCTTCGAGGCCGCCTGCGCCAAGGCAGGGCAGCCGCTCACGCTGCGCCGCCACCCGGGCTATGACCACGGCTACTACTTCATCCAGACATTCATAGATGAGCATCTGCGCTTTCACGCGCGCCAGCTGTAAGAGCGTGCTTTCTGGTGGTGGCAGTGGCCGTCTCTGGGTTGCTTGCGCGTTCTAACAAGGTAGAGGGCAAGCCGCACATCAAGTGCTGCGCGGCGATCCCACCTCATAGGCGCGCAGGTTTCTGTCACCAATCCCCAGCGCAGGCCATGCGGCGCGCCAGGCCTGGATGTGGCTGGAGGCGAAATGTGCATCCAGGGCGGGCTGGTCGCTCCACAGCTCCTTCACATGGATCAGGCCCGGCTCCAGCACGTCTTCGCCATAGCTGTATTCCAGACACCCGGCTTCGGCACGCGAGGCCTGCACCATCGCCCGCATCGCAGGTCTGGCGCGTTCCAGATTGGCGGAGGGCAGTCGAACGGTGCCAACAATCAACAGCATGGGGTTTCCTTTCGGAGAAACGGGTCAAAAGAACGATTGGCGGGCTCGGGAGGGTTGCAGGCCAGCGCCGATGCTGCCGTTAGCGCATCCAGTCTGGCACCTGGGTTTCCAGCAGCTGGGGCACGGTGTCGGCTGCTGTCCACAGCACTGCCAGCTGCTCCCATTCGGCGGCCCAGCGCTGGGCATCTTCGCGGCCCATGCCAATGACGAGAAAGCCCGGCTCGGCGGGCCAGCCGTTGGCAGGGTGCTGGGCCACGGTGGGTAGTGCAGCGTAGCCTGCGGCACCGAGGGCACGGCCCAGCTGGGCATGGCGCTCGATGTTTTCGTCCTTTTCCAGCAATTCGCCCATGGGGTTGAAGGCGGTGATGAGGCACGCGCAATCGGTCTGGTGCTGCTGGTAGATAGCCGCGAGCGCAGGCTGGGGCTGGCCCACCTGCAAGCCAAAGGGCGCCTGGTGCAGCACGTGGTAGTGGGTTTCTTCAAAGGCCTTGCGCAGAGCGGGCGAGAGGGTCGTCATAGTTTTGATGGCCGGTGGCGCTTGTTGGATAAGCACTGGCGGCGTATTCCATTGAAAATCGAGGCAGGGGCCACTCTGGGCAGCCATCGTAGCGGCTAGGCGACGTCCGACTAGCCCATCAGAGTTTTTTACAAAGGTGACACGAAATTCGTGTGATCGGAGACAATACCTGCTTCGTCCGCACTTGGTATCTTGTCCACAACAAGCCAAGTGCTCTTATTTTGTCTTTCTCTTTACGTTGTTAGACACCATGAAAAAACGTTCCTTCGTTGCCACCCTGGCGCTGTCTGCCCTGCTTGCCGCTTGCAGCAAGAATGAAGCTCCCAAGCCTGCGGCAGAAACGCCGGCGCCAGCGCCTGCACCGGCAGCCGCTGTGGCTTCCAAGCTGGTGGTGGGCCTGGACGACAACTTCCCGCCCATGGGTTTCCGTGACGAGAAGAACGAAATCGTGGGTTTTGACATCGACATGGCCCGCGAAGCGGCCAAGCGCGCGGGCATCGAAGTGGAGTTCAAGCCCATCGACTGGAACGCCAAGGAAGCCGAGTTGCTGGGCAAGCGCGTGGATGCGCTGTGGAACGGCCTGACGATTCTGGAAGAGCGCAAGGAAAAAATCCTGTTCACCGATCCGTACATGGTCAACAAGCAGATCATCATCGTGAAGGCTGGCTCGCCCATCAAGACCAAGGCCGACATGGCTGGCAAGGTGGTAGGCGCCCAGGAAGGCTCCAGTGCCGTGACGGCGATGGAAAAGGACAAGGAACTGTCGTCCAAGTTCAAGGAAACCAAGCTGTTTGGCGACAACATTGCCGCGCTGATGGACGTGGAAGCCGGCCGCCTGGATGTGGTGGTGGTGGACGAAGTGGTGGGCCGCTATCTGGTCAACAAGAAGCCTGACAACTATGTGGTGCTGGCGGACGACTTTGGCACCGAAGACTACGGCGTGGGCTTCCGCAAGGATGACGAGGCCACCCGCAACAAGATCAACGACGTGCTGGGCGAGATGAAGAAGGACGGCAAGGCCGAAGAGATCGCCAAGAAGTGGTTTGGCGCGGACGTGATCAAGCGCTGATAGCGGATTGCAGGGCGCATATTGCGCCCTGTTGGTGCAAGAAATCTGCAAAAAACATGGCTGGTAGCGCACGGTCATATTGATTTTTTTGGCATGAAGGCCATTGAAATTCAATGTGGATGAGCGCCACCAGCTCTCTTTTTGATAGAAGTGTGCGGTGGCAGATGTGCCGCACACCGTCAGGCATCCGGCGCGCAAGGCAGGGCGCCACCTGAAGGCAAGCGATGGATTATGTAATTTCACTTCTGGGGCCGCTGTCCAACGGCGCCCTGGTGACTCTCAAGCTGTTTGTCATCACCCTGGTGCTGTCGGTGCCGCTGGGTCTGGCACTGGCGCTGGCGCGCATCTCGCGCTTCAAATGGCTCTCGCGTCTGGTCGAGGGCTATATCTGGCTGATGCGCGGCACGCCCTTGATGCTGCAGTTGCTGTTCATCTATTTCGCGCTGCCTTTCGTGCCGGTGATCGGCGTTCGCCTGCCTGACTTTCCTGCGGCCGTGGTGGCGTTTGCGCTCAATTACGCAGCCTACTTTGCCGAAATCTTCCGCGCCGGCATCCAAAGCGTGGACCGTGGCCAGTACGAAGGCGCCAAGGTGCTGGGTCTGTCGTATGGGCAGACCATGCGCCGCATCGTGCTGCCGCAGATGATTCGCACCATCCTGCCGCCGGTCAGCAACGAAACCATCACCCTGGTCAAGGACACGTCGCTGATCTACGTGCTGGCGCTGAACGACCTGCTGCGCGCCGCGCGCGGCATCGTGCAGCGCGATTTCACCACCACGCCCTTCGTGGTGGCTGCGGCCTTCTACCTGATCATGACCCTGGTACTGACCTGGGGCTTCAACCGTTTGGAGAAACGCTATGCCAAGTACGACGCTTGATTTCACCCAGGCGGGCGTCATGGTGCAGGCCCGCAATATTCGCAAGGCCTTCAGCGGTACTGAGGTGCTCAAGGGCGTGTCGCTCGATATCCACAAGGGCGAGGTCGTGGCGGTGATCGGGCCGTCGGGCTCGGGCAAGAGCACATTCCTGCGCTGCCTCAATCACCTGGAGGTGATCGATTCCGGCTCCGTCGTGGTGGGCGGCGCTACCCTGGTGCAGAACAATGCCCAGGGCGTGGCGCAGTATGCCCCCGATGCCGAACTGCGCGCCATTCTGCGTCGCATGGGCATGGTATTTCAGTCGTTCAACCTCTTCCCGCACCTGACGGTGCTGGAAAACATCATCGAGGCGCCGATGATCGTCAAGGGCCTGACGCGCGACCAGATCATGCCCAAGGCGCAGGAGTTGCTGCGCAAGGTGGGACTGTCGGAAAAGGCCGATGCCTACCCCGCCCGCCTGTCGGGTGGCCAGAAGCAGCGCGTGGCCATTGCGCGCGCGCTGGCCATGGAGCCGGACATCATGCTGTTCGACGAGCCGACTTCCGCGCTGGACCCCGAGCTGACCGGCGAAGTGCTGCGCACCATGCGCGAGCTGGCCGAAGAGCACATGACCATGCTGGTGGTCACGCACGAAATGGGCTTTGCCCGGGAAGTGGCCAATACCGTGGTTTTCATGGACCAGGGCGAGCTGATCGAGGCCAAGCAGGCAAGAGCCTTTTTTGAGGAATGCAGCCATCCACGCATCCGGTCCTTCCTGGAAAACATGCTCTGAGCACTCCGAAAGACACGTTCCAGCGCGCAGAAATGCATTGCTGGATTGCTGGTGTTGACCGCAAGCGCCCACCTGTTGGGCGCTTTTGCTATTGAAAATCTAGCTTTTGTTCCTTCGGCCAGTGGGTAGAAGGGCAGAGCTGTCGCACTGCAGCAAATCATGCAATGGGCACATCAATAGCCTGTGACTGCAAGGGGCCTCCACGGGTAAAGCGGTAATGTGATGCTATAAATACATGCATGAATGTTTGTTGCAAATGTTGCTGTCAGAAGGCCACTGTGTTCACGATCTGACTACAAAGAGCACGACGGCGATCACGTATGATGACAAAGCCGGTCGTATCCGGTTTTTTCTATGCCATCTACTGATTCCACACCACTCGCAGAGTTACGCAATGTCACCTTTGGATATGGTGACCGCACCATTCTGCGCGATGTGTCGCTGACGATTCCGCGTGGCAAGGTGACGGCGCTGATGGGCGCGTCAGGTGGTGGGAAGACCACCATCTTGCGGCTCATTGGCGGACAGGTGCGAGCACAGTCAGGTGAGGTGCTGGTGGGTGGGCAGGATGTGGGGGCGATGAGCCAGGCACAGCTGTATGCAGCGCGGCGCCGCATGGGCATGCTGTTCCAGTTTGGCGCGCTGTTCACCGACATGAGTGTGTTCGAAAACGTAGCGTTTCCGCTGCGTGAGCACACCGATCTGGCGGAACCGTTGATCCGCGACATTGTGCTGATGAAACTGCAGGCCGTGGGCCTGCGTGGTGCGCGCGACCTGATGCCCTCGCAGATATCGGGTGGCATGGCGCGGCGCGTGGCGCTGGCCCGGGCGATCGCGCTCGATCCTGAATTCATCATGTATGACGAGCCCTTTGCCGGGCTGGACCCGATTTCGCTGGGCACCTCGGCGCAGCTGATCCGCGAACTCAACGACGCCATGGGATTGACGACCATCATTGTTTCGCACGATGTCGAAGAGACGTTCAAGCTGGCCGATCAGGTGATCATCCTGGGCCCGGGCGTGGTTGCTGCGCAAGGATCGCCCGATGAAGTCAGGGCCAGCACCGATCCGCTGGTGCACCAGTTTGTGGGCGCTCTGCCGCAGGGGCCGGTGCCTTTTCACGTTCCAGGCCCCAGCATGGAAGAGGATTTTGGCGCGGCCGGCATAGGCGCGGCCGGCTCAGGTGCGGCCGCCAGGAAAGGAGGCCGCTGATGCGTTGGTGGCACCCTTCCGATATTGGTTTTGCACTGCGCAGCAAGGCTGTGGGCGTGGGCCAGGCCACACGGCTGCTGCTGCGCCTGGTGGGCGCGCTGGGCTACGTACTCAAGCGCCCGGCGCTGCTGCGCGACCAGATTCACTTTCTGGGCAATTATTCGCTCGCCATCATCGGCGTGTCGGGCCTCTTTGTGGGTTTTGTGCTGGGCCTGCAAGGCTATTACATCCTGCAGCGCTACGGCTCGACCGAAGCCGTGGGCATGATGGTGGCTTTGACGCTGCTGCGCGAGCTTGGGCCGGTGGTCACCGCCTTGCTGTTTGCCGGGCGGGCAGGCACGGCGCTCACCGCCGAAATCGGTTTGATGAAAGCGGGCGAGCAGCTGTCTGCCATGGAGATGATGGCAGTCGACCCGGTGGAGCGCATCCTGGCGCCGCGCTTTTGGGCGGGCCTCATCACCATGCCTTTGCTGGCTGCCGTGTTCAGTGCGGTGGGTGTGATTGGTGGCTGGATCGTGGGTGTGCTGATGCTCAACATTGATGGTGGCGCTTTCTGGGGCCAGATGCAGAACGGCGTTGATGTGCTCACCGATCTGGGCAATGGCGTCATCAAGAGCTTTGTGTTTGGTGTGACGGTGACCTTTGTGGCGCTGCTGCAGGGCTTTGTGGCCAAGCCGACGCCAGAGGGCGTCTCGCGCGCCACCACCCGCACGGTGGTGATGGCATCGTTGGCGGTGCTGGCGCTGGATTTCCTGCTCACCGCAACCATGTTCAGCATTTGATGCTATAGAAAATAGAGTGACAAGAAACGGATTTGCATATGCAACCCTCTAAAACCGATTTTTGGGTCGGCCTGTTCGTGATGCTGGGAGCTGCCGCGCTGGTGTTTCTGGCGCTCAAGGCGGGCAATCTGCTGACCCTGGATTTCAGCAAAGGCTATGAGGTCACTGCCCGCTTCGATAACATTGGCGGCCTCAAGCCGCAGGCGGCGGTGCGCAGCGCTGGTGTCAAGGTCGGCAAGGTCAAGAACATCACGTTCAACGACAAGACCTTCCAGGCCGATGTACACCTGGAGCTGAACAACGGCTATGCCTTCCCCAAGGACAGCTCGTTCAAGATCCTGACCAGCGGCCTGCTGGGCGACCAGTATGTGGGCGTGGAGCCCGGCTATGACGAGAAAACCCTCGCTGCCGGTGACACCATCACTAACACCCAGTCGGCCGTGGTGCTGGAAAATCTGATTGGCCAGTTCCTGTATGGCAAGGCCTCGGAAGGCGCGAGCGCCAAGCCGCAAGAATGATCCTAGAGATAACAAGAGAACAACGATGACCAAGACGCAACCCCGATTTGGCGCTCGCCGCAGCTGGCTGATGGCCGGGGCGCTGGGCGCCAGCGCCCTGATGGCCGGCTGTGCCACCGGCCCCAACGCCGACCCGCGTGATCCGCTGGAGCCCTACAACCGTGCAGTGTTCAAGTTCAACGATGCGCTGGACAACGCGGTGCTGGAGCCTGTGGCTACCGGCTACAAGGACATCGCGCCCAAGCCCGTGCGCACGGCCGTGACCAACTTCTTTGCCAACCTGGGCGATCTGTGGTCCGTCGTCAACAATGCATTGCAGCTCAAGGGCGAAGGCACCTACAACAGCGTGGTGCGCTTTACCACCAACACGGTGTTTGGCCTTGGCGGCCTGATCGATATCGCCTCGGACATGGACATCGAGCGCCGCAAGCAGGACTTTGGCCTGACCATGGCGCATTACGGCATGCCTGCGGGCGCCTACATCGTCTGGCCGCTGATCGGCCCTTCGTCGGTGCGCGATTCGGTAGGCTTTGTCGTGGACTGGCAAGGCGATCCTGTGGGCTACGTCAACGACATAGGCGCACGCAACTCCATTTATGCGTTGCGTGTAGTCAACACCCGCGCCAACCTGCTGGGCACCACTTCGCTGGTCGAGGCGGCGGCGCTCGACAAGTACAGCTTCACCCGCGATGCCTATCTGCAGCTGCGCCAGCGCGCCGCTACGCCTGACGAGGTGGAGGACGAGACGCAGTGGATGAACGAATCCGCGGCCGAACCCACGCCGATGGGCAAGGTGTTCAAGAAGTAAGACATAAAGATTTACACCAGACACAAGCCGGATTGAACTTCTCCGCCGGCGTTCGCGTCAAAAATGCATTCGTCTGCACTTGCAGAGGGCTGCTTGAAAGGAATGGACATGATGAATCGTCGCGCATGGGTGCAATACTCTGCCGCATGGGCTGCGGTGGCGTGCCTCGCAGGAGCGCCGCTGGCTGCAAGCGCCGCCGATATGGCACCCGACGCCATGATCAGGCAACTGTCTGAACAGGTGCTGAACACCCTGAAGACCGACCAGAGCATTCGCGCAGGCGATGTGAGCAAGATCACCTCCTACGTCGACAGCGTGGTGATGCCCAATGTGGATTTCCGCCGCATGATGGCCTCTGCTGTCGGCCCCAAGTGGCGCACTGCCACGGCGGCCCAGCAGCAGCAGTTGCAGGACGAGTTCAAGAAGCTCATGGTCAACACCTATGCAGGCGCTCTGCACCAGGTGAGCGACCAGACCATCAGCGTCAAGCCCGTTCGCATGCAGGAGGGCGACAAGGAAGTGGTGGTGCGCTCCGAAATCCTGGGCCGTGGCGACCCGATCCAGCTCGACTACCGTCTGGAGAAGACGCCCGGTCAAGGCATGGGCTGGAAAATCTACAACCTGAACGTGCTGGGCATCTGGATGGTGGAGACCTACCGCAACCAGTTCCAGCAGGAGCTGAACAAGCCCGGCGGCAGCATCCAGACGCTGATTGACTCCATCGTGGCCCGCAACACGGCCAACGCAGGCAAGTAAGCCATGACCGCGCTGCGCCTGCCATCCACCCTTACCAATGCCCAGGCCACCGCCTGCCTGCAGCAATTGCAGGCCGGTCTGGCACAGCTGCCCGCGGGCAGCCCTGCGGTGGTGGATGCCAGCGCGCTCGCGGTCTTTGATTCTGCGGCGCTTGCCGTATTGCTGGAATGCAGGCGCACCGCGCTGGCCGCAGGCCAGGTTTTTCAGGTTGCGGGCCTGCCAGCGGCCGCTGCATCGCTGGCGCGCCTGTATGGTGTCGACGCCATGCTGCAGGCTGCATAGCACCGCTGCAGGTTGTGCGCAAAGCGCCCCTGTTGCATCTTTCTCCCCAGTTCAGCAGCCCGCGCGCGCTGCGCCTACAATGGCTGGCTCATGTCCGCCATCGCCTTCCAATCCGTCTCCAAGGTCTACCAGACTTCCAAGGGTCCTTTCCAGGCATTGAATAACGTCAACCTCGATATCGAGGAAGGCGAATTCTTTGGCCTGCTCGGCCCCAATGGTGCTGGCAAGACGACCATGATCAGCATTCTGGCGGGCCTGGCCCGCGCCAGCGGCGGCTCCGTCAAGGTGCTCGGCAGCGATGTGCGGGAGGACTATGCCAATGCCCGCCGCAAGCTGGGCATCGTGCCGCAGGAGCTGGTGTTCGATCCCTTCTTCAACGTGCGCGAGTCGCTGCGCATCCAGTCCGGCTACTTCGGCGTCAAAAACAACGATGCCTGGATTGACGAGTTGCTGGAGAGTCTGGGCCTTGCCGACAAGGCCAATGCCAACATGCGCCAGCTCTCGGGCGGCATGAAGCGCCGCGTGCTGGTGGCGCAGGCGCTGGTGCACAAACCGCCTATCATCGTGCTCGACGAGCCCACGGCAGGCGTGGATGTGGAATTGCGCCAGACGCTGTGGCAGTTTGTCAGCAAGCTCAACAAGCAGGGCCATACGGTGCTGCTCACCACCCATTACCTGGAAGAGGCCGAGGCCCTGTGCAACCGCATCGCCATGCTGCGCTCGGGCCATATCGTTGCGCTCTCCACCATGGCCGAACTGCTGCAGGGCGGCTCGTCCAACGTGCTGCAGTTCAAGACGGATGCGCTGCTGCCTGCCGATCTGGCGGCGCAGGCCCGTATCACCGGCCGCATCGTGCAGTTACCGGCTGCGAGCGCGACGGATGTGGAGCGCATCCTGGCGCAGTTGCGCAGTGTGGGCGTGCCCGTGGAAGACCTGGAAATCCGCCGCGCGGACCTGGAGGATGTGTTCTTGCAAGTGATGTCCCGCGATGCCGCCGCCCCCCACGCCACCGCCCAACTGGGCCAGGGAGTGGCACGATGAACGGCTGGCAAACCCTGTTCTACAAAGAGGTGCTGCGCTTTTGGAAGGTGAGCTTCCAGACCATTGCGGCGCCGGTGCTGACGGCTGTGCTGTACCTGCTGATCTTCGGCCATGTGCTGCAAGGGCGGGTGACGGTGTTCAACGATGTCAGCTATACCGCGTTCCTGGTGCCCGGCCTCGTGATGATGAGCCTGCTGCAGAACGCATTTGCCAACAGCTCGTCGAGCCTCGTGCAAAGCAAGATCATGGGCAGCCTGGTGTTCGTGCTGCTCACGCCACTGTCGCACTGGGGCTGGTTCTTTGCCTTTGTGGGCGCGGCCGTGGTGCGCGGCCTGGCGGTGGGTGTGGGCGTGTACGTGGTTACCTTGTTCTTTGCGCCGCCGCATTTTGCATCGCTGCCCTGGGCTTTGCTGTTTGCGGTGCTGGGTGCTGCGCTCATGGGCACCCTGGGCCTGATTGCCGGGCTGTGGGCCGACAAGTTCGACCAGATGGCCGCGTTCCAGAACTTCGTCATCGTGCCGATGACCTTCCTCTCGGGCGTGTTCTACTCCATCCAGTCACTGCCACCGTTCTGGCAAAAGGTCAGCCACCTCAACCCGTTCTTCTACATGATCGACGGTTTCCGCTACGGCTTTTTTGGCCAGAGCGATACCTCGCCGTGGCTGAGCCTGGGTATTGTGGGCGTGGCATGGCTGCTGGTGAGCGCACTGGCCGTGCATCTGCTGCGCACGGGCTACAAAATCAGAAACTGAAATGACTGCTGACGAACTCCAAAACATCATTGCCGCGGGCCTGGCCTGCGACCATATCGCGCTGGAAGGCGATGGCCGCCACTGGTTTGCCACCATTGTTTCGCCTGCGTTCGAAGGCAAGCGTCTGATCCAGCGCCACCAGTTGGTCTACGCCACGCTGGGCCAGAAAATGCATACCGACGAGGTGCATGCCCTGTCGATGAAGACCCTCACGCCCGCCGAGTGGGCGGCGCAATCGGCTTGATACTATTGTTTTGATAGCTGCTGGCGCGCATCTATCATGCGCTAATGGCTGATTCCATTCAAAACCAGCAGCGAAAGTGCTTCCATGGACAAGAACACCATGATCACCCTGGCCCTCTCCAAGGGCCGCATCTTTGACGAAACCCTGCCCCTGCTGGCCGCCGCTGGCATCGAGGTGCTGGAAGACCCGGAAAAGTCGCGCAAGCTGATTTTTCCCACCACGCAGCCCGATGTGCAGGTGGTGCTGGTGCGCGCCACCGATGTGCCCACCTACGTGCAGTATGGCGGCGCCGATGCCGGTGTGACCGGCAAGGACACCTTGCTGGAGCACGGCGGCAGCGGCCTGTTCCAGCCGTTGGATCTGCAGATTGCCAAGTGCCGCGTGAGCGTGGCCGTGCGCAACGATTTTGACTACGAGCAGGCCGTCAAGCGGGGCGCCCGCCTGCGCGTGGCCACCAAGTACACCGAGATCGCGCGCGAGTTCTTTGCCAACAAGGGCGTGCACGTCGACCTGATCAAGCTCTACGGCAGCATGGAGCTGGCGCCGCTCACGGGCCTGGCTGACGCCATCGTCGATCTGGTGAGCACCGGCAACACACTCAAGGCCAACAACCTCAAGGAGGTTGAACACATCATCGATATCAGCTCGCATCTGGTAGTCAACCAGGCCGCGCTCAAGCTCAAGCAGCAGCGCCTGCGCCATATCATTGATGTGTTTGCAGCAGGCATTGCCAAAAACAACTGATTCCTCTCTCGGCCATCCGGTCGATTGCCGTCTTCGCTGCATCTCGATGCGCCAGACATGGAAAATGATGGACTTCATACCCTGGTGATTACTATGGAATTCGTAGCTGCTCCCGCCCGCCTATCAACTGCTAGCGCCACTTTTGAGCATGATTTTGCGCAGCGCCTGCATTGGTCGGCCGATACGGATGCAGCCATCGAGCAGCGTGTGGCAGACATCCTGGCTGATGTGCAAAAGCGCGGTGATGCGGCCGTGCTGGAATACACCGCCCGCTTCGACGGCCTGCAGGCCGATGGCATGGCCGCGCTCGAACTCAGGCAGGACGAACTCAAGGCGGCTTTCGACAGCCTGCCTGCCGGGCAGCGCGAAGCCCTGGAATCGGCTGCACGCCGCGTGCGCAGCTACCACGAGGCGCAGAAAAAGGCCAACGGCGAAAGCTGGAGCTACCGCGATGAAGACGGCACGCTGCTGGGCCAGAAAGTCACCCCGCTGGACCGCGTGGGCATCTACGTGCCGGGTGGCAAGGCGGCTTATCCCTCCAGCGTGCTGATGAACGCCATCCCTGCCCATGTGGCGGGCGTGCAGGACATCATCATGGTCGTGCCAACGCCCAAAGGCGAAAAGAATGCGCTGGTGCTGGCTGCCGCCTATGTGGCGGGAGTGCATCGCGCCTTCACCATCGGCGGCGCCCAGGCAGTGGCAGCGCTGGCCTACGGCACCGCCACCATTCCGAAGGTGGACAAGATCACCGGCCCGGGCAATGCCTATGTGGCCAGCGCCAAGAAGCGCGTGTTCGGCATTGTGGGCATCGACATGATTGCTGGCCCCTCCGAGATTCTGGTGCTGGCCGACGGTACGACGCCGCCCGAGTGGGTGGCGATGGACCTGTTCAGCCAGGCCGAGCACGACGAACTGGCGCAGTCCATTCTGCTGTGCCCCGATGCCGCCTACATCGACGCGGTGCAGCGCGAAATCGACCGCCTGCTGCCCGAGATGCCGCGCAAGGCCATCATCGCCAAGAGCCTGACCGACCGTGGCGCACTGATCCTGACGCGCGATATGGAAGAGGCCTGCGCCATCTCCAACCGCATTGCCCCCGAGCACCTGGAAGTCTCCAGCAGCGACCCGCACCGTTGGGAGCCACTGCTGCGCCACGCAGGCGCCATCTTCCTGGGCGCCTACACCAGCGAAAGCCTGGGCGACTACTGCGCGGGCCCCAACCACGTGCTGCCCACCAGCGGCACGGCACGCTTTTCGTCCCCGCTGGGGGTGTACGACTTCCAAAAGCGCTCCAGCATCATTGAAGTGAGCGAAGCCGGTGCGCAGATTTTGGGCAAAACAGCCGCCGTGCTCGCCTACGGCGAAGGCCTGCAGGGGCACGCCCGCGCGGCGGAGATGCGGCTGAAATAGGCGGAAGAAATATAGAGATATAGAGGCGGAGGCGGCTGTATAGCATGTTGATCAAATCTGTGGATGATCAGAGCAAGCGCACTGAATTGCTAGAGTCGCTGCAGCAATCACCGTTGCTGGATGAGGAACAAAAGCGGTGGCTAGAGAAGGAATTACGAATATTGCGTGCTGGCCGCAGCGGTGAGCGTAATGCGGCGCATTACCTTGACAGGTATTACAAAGACAGCCCGAATTTGGCGGTCATCCATGATCTACGGCTGGAAATGGACGGTGATGTGGCGCAGATCGATCACTTGGTCATTTCGCGCGGCTTCATGTTCTATCTTTTGGAGACCAAAAGTTTCAGCGGCAATCTCCGCATCAATGAACACGGTGAGTTTGAGGTGTCCTACGGCTCCAAGCGATATGGTATCCCGTCACCATTGGAGCAGAGCAAACGACATGAGAAAGTGCTCTCTAAGTGGCTTGAGAGACTTGATATCACAGGACGCTTAGGTAGCAAGCCGCAATTTTTTCATGTGGTGCTGATCGATCCCAAAGGCACAATCAGTCGCCCAGATGCGGCGAAATTCGATGCAGGTCATGTCATCAAGGCAGACCAATTCGACACATGGAGATTGCAGCACGTTGAAAAACGTATTTCTATTGGACAAACCTTGACTGCGATGGCGAATCTACGCTCGGGTAACACTGTGCGCGATTGGGCTGAAAAGCTGGCTCGTCAGCATCGTCCAGCCGATCCATTGAAGCTGCCAGCATTTATGACGCCCAAAACCTCGGCGTCAGCGGCTCCCTTGTCCTATGGGCCGGTATGCATGGTCTGCCAAACGGCGGTGAGTTCTGCGGTGTTCAACTTTTGCCGTGAAAATGCCAAGCGGTTTGGCGAAAACATCTATTGCATTGAACACCAGGGCGCTTTCCCAAAGTTAAAGGCCTCAGTACGTCCCGTGCCTTCTGAAGGGCGTGATGCTCGGCCAGAGCTACCGCGTAAGCGCCTGATTTGCGCAGATTGTGGTGTAGCCATTTCTCGCTCTGAAGGTGTGTTCTGCTGGAACAATGAGATAAGGTTTGGCGGCGTACAGTATTGTCGTACTCATCAATCCAATTATTAATGAGAGCGGCAGAGGCATGAATACTTAAAGTGAAGCTCTCTAAAAAGGAGGGCTTTCAATACTTTTTAGAGTGAGTTTGCGAATGACTTTTGCATCAAATCCAACAGAAAATTCGCCACCAGCTATGGTTTTGCAATAGATTGATGCTTGTGTTTTTATCAACGCCGCTCGCAGGCCGCAGGCACAAACGCGCGCCATTGCACCACCAGGGGCTGCTGCTTCTGGGCGCGTGGCCAGGGGATGCTCCAGGTGCCTTCCTTCATCTGCATACCGGGGTAGCTGCCCAGGTCTTGCAGAACGGCAACCGGCGCTGGCTCGCCGTCTTCGGCGTCTTCCGGCCTCCAGGCCCAGAGCGCACCGTGGCGCTGCACGCGCTCGGCTGTCACCCAAGGGGTAAAGCGCGGGTCGCCAAAAAGCAGTACCGATGGCTGGCTGGGGGAATTGATCGCAATCAACCCAGCGGTCCATGCATCGCCGGCTACAGTGTCCAGCGGGCAGGTGGAGAGCTGGTTCCAGGTCTGTTCGGCCTGCTGGGCCAGGGCTGCGGCGGGCCAATCGGATCGCACCGGGCGCTTGCGCCAGTCATGCACGTAAGCCAGGTACGAGCCCGAGAGCAGGGAGATCAGCACCAGCCACACGGTGATGCCGCGCAGCAGGTAGGGCCGCATGCTGGTGATCCACGCTGCTGGCAGCAGGCTGGCCGCCAGCAGGCCGGTGAAGGGCCAGATGGGCACGCCCCACATGTCACGCAAGCGCACGCCGGCCAGCAGGCCCACCAGCACCAGCACCAGACCGGGGCCCAGGGCGATGAGCAGCAGGTAGCGCGGCTGGCTGCTGTGGATCTGCCAGCGCGATTGCGCAGGCGGCAGTTGTTTGGTGAATCGGGTTCGTGCCCAGGCGAACAGCAGCACCAGCAGGAGTGGCAGGTGGTTGAGCACCTGGGTCAGCAGAAAGGACAGGGCGCCCATCTGCGGCGACGCGCCGACCTTGGCGGTGCGCCCCCGCGCATAGGCAAAAGGCAGCCAGTCGTTCTGGTGCAGCCAGAGAACATGCGGGGCAAAGGCGAACGCCATCGCCGCAGTCGCCAGCCATGGGCCGGGCTGGCGCAGTACGCTGCGCGCCGGTGTCAGCACGGTGAAAATGGCCAGGCATGCCAGCAGCAGGCCAACGGAGTACTTGCACAGCAGCCCCACGCCCGCCATCAGGCCCAGTGCCAGCCACTGGCGCAGCTTGCCGTCTTGCCAGGCAGCCAGGTAGAAGTAGCAGATGCCCGCCCAGAAGGGCATCTGCGCAATGTTGTGGTTGAACTCCAGCGCAGGCCGGGTGTAGAAAACCACGCCCATGGTCAGCACGGTGCCGATCAGCGCCCGGTCGCGCGAGACGAGGCGGCAGGCCGTGAGCCACACCAGCCACAGCGTCAGGCCAACGCACAGCTGGCTGAGGATAAAGGGCCCGAAGCGGCCAAACGCCACATAGAACACGTGCAGCGCAATGGGTGGCAGTGGCGGGTGCTTGTAGGTGCCCCATTGCCATTCCCGGCCCCAGCCCAGGCTCTCCACAATGTCCAACGGAAAGCTGGGCGCAAGAAAAGGCGGCACGAGCGACCAGGCCAGCGCATAGATGGCGGCGACCCAGAAAAGGGCGCGCGGCAGAGGGGTGGACGGCAGAGGAGCACGGGTCATGAGCGATGAAAAAAGATCAGATGGCTTACAGGCGGTGATGCAGGGGCACACTGTAAACGCTGCGGACACGGGTAGCGGGCAGTATTGGCAGCGATTGCAGGCGGCGGGGCTATCGGTTATTGCTGAGACCCGCTGCTCAATCCTTGATACGCCGTTGCTCGGTGGGGGCGCCTAGCTGGGAGCGCCAAGCCGGGGGCGCCAAGCCTTGTCGTACGCCTGTGCTGCCTGCGGCTTCGCCTAGCGCGGCCCGGCCTAACGCGGCCCGGCCTAGCGCCTGTTAGCATTCATTATGTTGAGTCGTATCTCATGCGATAGTGAGCGCATGGAGATCTCAGCGGCCCCGCTCAAGCACTGACTGCCGCGCCAATGTGGCCAGCGTCTTGTCACCACGAATGGCAGCCAGTGCCATCTTGGCCTCGAAGGCCGCTGCGTGTGTGCGGCGAGGTCTTCTGCTCATCTCTACTCCTATCGTCACGGGCGATGTCCTCGCCCTGGGGAGCAGTTTTCACACTCATCGGCCTGTTCAGATTTCCAGGATCACTTCTAGTAATATCTGCCGCTTGAGTAATCCATGTGATCGTCCGAGGAAGACTCGCTGCCCCTCCGGGAAGACTCGCTGCCCCTCCGGGAATACTCGCCGCCCCTCCGGGGAGACTCGCTGCCGGTCGGGGAACGGCTGTAAAACACATGATAATTTGCTCCTCCCTGCTGGCTGAGGTAAGCGTTGACCTCCTCACGAGAACTAGCTGAATATCTGCTGTTGATTTGCCGGTCGTCAAACTCCAAGCTATTGCTCCCGCGAGTAGCTGCAACGAGGTGCCCGATGCCGCTTTCACGTTCTATACCGATTGCGAATCGCTTCCCTTCACGAAATCCTGAGACAGTCTCTATCAGTTCGTCGGTCGAGCCGCTGGAACGATAATTTGTGTTACGGCCTGTAAGCTTTTGGAAGGCGTTGGCGAAATCTTCTCGCGACATGCCGTTTTCGTTAATGTAATTCGCCTCTTGCCGTGATAGCCCTAACCGCTCGCAGACTTCCTCCTTGCTACACCCTGCTTTAGCAGCAAGGGTGTGCAGTCCACAGTCATTCTGAGTTCCGTAGTGGTAGGGATCCATACCCATCCGGGCATTCGTTGGCTTGGTTGGCCGATTTCGAGCAATGGTGGAGAGTCCGGCCAGTGGTCCTGATGACCGGGGCGGCGTGCAATTGCTACGTTGGGTTGATGCGTCCAGCCGATTTTCGGACGAGGTACTGGCGATGGCGTTGCTGCGGTTAGGAGAGATTTTCATAATGGCCCTGTGAATTATTAGCCGATCAGAGCGCACCCTACAACGTTCCGTGGGTTGCGCCTCACACAGAGCATGAGTGGCCAGAAGCACATCGGTGGGTGCATTGCCGAAGCACTGAATCGTGAAGCGAAACTTCAGTGGGATAAATCTTTTACAACGACTGTTGAAGAGAGCTCTGATATCACCCGCGCGTCCGCCGAAGCGTTTGTGGCCTGATATGCACCAGGCTCACGCTTGGGCGATTTGGCCAACTTTGAGCACTGGCTCTCAGGTTTTGGACATTGCTGCATGCAAGGGCGGTGGCCAGCTGGCAGTCGGCGAAGTGCCAAATTGGGTGTTCAGTCCTGGCCTGACGCGGCTTGGCGCGGCGCCTCGTCTTCATCGCAAATCTACGATCTGCTGGGTTGTGTTGTTGGCCCTAAGAACCTGTTTGCGATCTCCTCGCGCCGCGACAGTGATTTTCGGGGCGCCCGGCTAGGGATGGGCTGCAACAACGCAGACCGCCCCTGACCGGGCGTCCCTGACCGGGCGTCCCCAAACCCACTGTCCCTCCGGGTTGGAGTGAAATCGGGCGATTTCTGCGCGCTCGCCCTTGCTTGCACCCCGGTGCAAGCTGCGGCCCATCGCTTCGAACTCATCCCGATTGCACTCCAACGCGGGTGCGTAGAGATCGTAAACACGTTCTTATAAGCCGTGGCTGCCAACAGGTGCTTTGAGCGCGGCAGACAGCTGGGCGAGGGATTCATCGCAAGGCGCGCGCAGCTTGAAGTCCAGCTCGGCATCGGCCCGCGTGGCCCCCAGGTTGATGGCTGCCACCGGCAAGCCCAGTTGCTTGGCCGCATGCACGAAGCGCAGGCCCGAATAGACCATGAGCGAGCTGCCGATCACCAGCAGGGCGCGGCTGGCGCTCAGTTGCTCCAGCGCATACTGCTTGCGGGCAAGGGGCACATTCTCGCCGTAAAACACCACATGGGGCTTGAGAATGCCGCCGCACACCGGGCAGGGGGGGACCGAAAAGGCCGAAAAATCCACGCCGCTCAGGTCGGCGTCACCATCGGGCGCGACAGGCGCGTTGTGGTGGTGCCAGTTTGGGTTGGCTGCTACCAGTGCATGCTGAAAGGTGGCGCGGGCGCTGGTAGTGCCGCAGCCCATGCAGATGACCTCGTCCAGGCGGCCATGCAGATCCACCACGTTGCGGCTGCCTGCCTGCTGGTGCAGGCCGTCGACATTCTGCGTGATGGTGGCTTGCACAAAGCCCGCCTGCTCCAACTGAGCCAGCGCACGGTGCGCAAGATTGGGCCGAGCCTGTGAAAATACGGGCCAGCCTGCCAGGCTGCGCGCCCAGTAGCGCTGGCGCGTGGCGGCGTGCGCCATGAAATCCTGAAAATTGACCGGGGCGGGGCGTTTCCATGCGCCATGCTCGTCGCGGTAGTCGGGGATTCCGCTGCCGGTGCTGATGCCGGCGCCGGTGAGCACCGTCCAGCGATGGTGGCGTGCCAGCACGGCAGTCAAATCCTGCAGCGTGCAGGAGGAGAGTGTGGAGGAGGTGGTGGACATAGAAGGCGCTACGAATGGCCGCCATCATGGCATGGCCCGAAAGCCTGGGTGCAGGGGTTGGTGGGGCGGCATTGCAATACACGAATTTCGTGTTGCACGAAATTCGTGTAAACTTTGGGCCATGAAGAATTTGACCATCACCGTGGAAGACAGTGTGCTGGAGTGGGCGCGCGTAGAGGCCGCTCGCCGGGGCACCAGTGTTTCGCGCATGGTAGGCGACTTCATGGCGGAGATGAAGCAGCGTGAAGACTCCTACGAGCGGGCCTACCTCGCCTGGCGTACCGACGAGCGCACCTGGCAGGGTGGCGCTGACGCTGATGGCGCTCCTGCCAAGGAAGCGCGTAGCGCTCAACTGGTACGCGCTGGCGGTCAAACTGGCAAAAATGGCCCAGACGGCAAGAAGGAGCAGGCATGAGCACGGTGTTTGTGGACACCTCGGTCCTGATCGCTTCCGAAAACGTGTCGGACCGCGCGCTGTATGAGGCCACCCTGGGCTGGCTCGACTGGCTCTGGCGCACACGCACGGGTCGCACCGGCAGCCAGGCGCTCACCGAGTTTTACGACCAGGTCACCACGGCTGCCAACCCCATGCCCCAGGGTGACGCCCGGGCTGCCATCCGCCGCTATCAGACATGGACGCCGTGGAAGACCGATGCCGCCACGCTGGAGACCGCATGGGCCGTGCAGGCCCGCCATGCGCTGGATTTTGGCGACTGCCTGGCTGTGGCCTGTGCCCAGCACAGCGGCTGCAGCCATATGCTGAGTTTGCACCTGCCCCACGGTGCAGAGTTTGGCGGCGTGACCGTGCTGCACCCGCTGCTGCAGTCTGCTCCCCAAGGCCAGGGGGCATCAGTGCCCTCCCATCTGGCCAATGCATCTCCCGTGTGAAAGACCCATCCGATGACCGTTTCAGACACCCAGTCCAAAGCCCTGCAACGCATCCGCGCCGATGTGCGCGCCATGCACGGCTACCATGTGCAAGCCTCGCAGGGTCTGCTCAAGATGGACACGATGGAGAACCCCTACCGCCTGTCTTCCGATCTGCAAAAGCAGTTGGGCGAGCGCCTGGGTGCGCTCGAAATCAACCGCTATCCGGGCGAGCGCCAGGAAGTGCTGAAGAACATGCTGGCCAGCTATGCTGGCGCGCCTGCGGGCTCGGTCGTGCTGCTGGGCAATGGCTCGGACGAGCTCATCACTCTGCTGGCGCTGGCTACTGCGCAGCCTGCCCAGGGTGGCCGCGCCACCATGCTGGCGCCCATGCCGGGTTTTGTCATGTACCCGCTGTCGGCCAAGCTGCAGGGGCTGGATTTCATCGGGGTCGATCTGACGGACGAGTTTGATCTGGATGTGCCTGCCATGCAGGCAGCGATTGCCACCCACCAGCCTGCCATCACCTATCTGGCCTATCCCAACAACCCCACGGCAACGCTCTGGGGTGAAGACAAGGTACAGGCCATCATCGATGCGGTGGCGCAGGTGGGAGGCATGGTGGTGATGGACGAGGCCTACCAGCCCTTTGCCTGCCGCAGCTGGATCACCCGCATGCGGGCCGAGCCCGAGCGCAACGCGCATGTGCTGCTGATGCGCACGCTCTCCAAGTTTGGCCTTGCTGGCGCGCGCCTGGGCTACCTGATCGGGCCTGCGGCCATCGTGAACGAGCTGGACAAGGTGCGTCCGCCCTACAACGTGAGCGTGCTCAATTGCGAAGCTGCTATCTTTGCGCTGGAGCACGAGGCGCTGTATGCCGAGCAGGCCGCTGCCATCCGCGCCGAGCGCCAGCCGCTGATCGACGCGCTGGTGGCGATGAACGGCGTCGAGAAAGTCTGGCCGTCCGAGGCGAACATGGTGCTGCTGCGCGTGCGCGATGCAGGCCGGGCGCAGGCCGAGATGAAAACGCGCGGCGTGCTGGTGAAAAACGTATCGGCCATGCACCCCAAACTGAACAACTGCCTGCGCTTGACCGTGGGTACCCGCGAAGAAAACGCCCAGATGCTGGCGGCATTGAAAGAAAGCCTATGAGCAATATCATCCCCTCTGCAGCCCAACCACTGCCCCGCATCGCCGAGGTGCAGCGCAACACGGCAGAAACCCGCATCGCCGTGCGCGTCAACCTTGACGGTACCGGCAAGGCACGCCTCAATTCCGGCATCGGATTTCTTGACCACATGATTGACCAGATCGCCCGCCACGGCCTGATCGATCTGGACATCGAATGCGCAGGCGATCTGCACATTGACGGACATCACACGGTCGAAGACATCGGCATCACCCTGGGCCAGGCCTTTGCCAAGGCCGTGGGCGACAAGAAAGGCATCCGCCGCTACGGCCACGCCTACGTACCGCTGGACGAGGCGCTCTCGCGCGTAGTGATCGATTTTTCGGGCCGCCCCGGCCTGCACATGGATGTCAAGTTCACCGCAGGCAGCATCGGCCAGCTCGATACGCAATTGGTGTACGAGTTCTTTCAGGGGTTTGTGAACCACGCGGGCGTCACCCTGCACATTGACAACCTCAAGGGATTCAATGCCCACCACCAATGTGAAACCATCTTCAAGGCTTTTGCGCGTGCGCTACGCTTTGCGCTGGAGCATGATGAGCGCATGGCGGGTGTCATCCCCTCCACCAAGGGTGCTCTCTAAATAAGAGCTGGTAGCGCTTGCTACATTCAGTTTTCAATGTGAATTCATTCTGAAATCCACTATCAACAAGCGGTAGCTGCTATGAATTTAAGTAAGAACACCGTGGCGGTGGTCGATTACGGCATGGGCAACCTGCGTTCGGTATCGCAGGCGGTGCAGGCCGCTGCGGCTGGTTCTGCGGTGCAGGTCGTGGTCACCTCCGATCCGGACGTGGTGCGCGCTGCCACACGTATCGTGCTGCCCGGCCAAGGCGCCATCCGCGATTGCATGGCTGAACTCCGAGCCTCCGGCCTGCAGGAGAGCGTGCTGGAAGCTGCGGCCACAAAGCCGATGTTTGGGGTGTGCGTGGGCATGCAGATGCTGCTTGACCACAGCGAAGAAGGCGATACGCCGGGCCTGGGCCTGATTGCCGGGCAAGTGAGAAAGTTTCAGCTGGCGGGCCGCGTGCAGGCCGATGGCAGCCGCTACAAGGTGCCGCAGATGGGCTGGAACCAGGTGCGGCAGCAGACCCCAGCGGGCAAGCCGCACCCGATCTGGCAAGGGGTGCCCGACGAGTCGTATTTCTACTTCGTGCACAGCTTCTATGCCGAGCCCGCAGAGGCCAGCCAATGCCATGGCACGGCCGAGTATGGCGAGCACTTTGCATGCGCGATTGGCCGCGATAATATTTTTGCGACACAATTCCACCCAGAAAAGAGTGCGGATCAGGGCCTGGCGCTGTACCGCAACTTCTTACACTGGAATCCCTAAGAACGTGTTTACGATCTCAACCCTTTCTAGTTTTTCAACGTCAGCCAACCACCACCATGCTGCTCATTCCTGCCATTGATCTGAAGGACGGTCACTGCGTACGCCTGAAACAGGGCGATATGGATCAATCCACCACATTCGGCGAAGACCCTGTCGAGGTTGCACGCCGCTGGTACGATGCGGGCGCCCGCCGTCTGCATCTGGTGGATTTGAATGGCGCGTTCGCCGGCCAGCCCAAGAACCTGAATGTCATCAAGGCGATCCTCAAGGAGTTCGGCGAAGAACTCCCGGTGCAACTGGGCGGTGGCATCCGCGACCTGGACACCATCGAGCGCTACATCGATGCCGGCATGCAGTACGTCATCATCGGCACCGCAGCCATCAAGAACCCCGGTTTTCTGCAGGACGCCTGCACGGCGTTTGCCGGCCACATCATCGTGGGCCTCGATGCCAAGGACGGCATGGTGGCCACCGATGGCTGGAGCAAGATTACCAACCACTCGGTCATCGACACCGCCAAGCGCTTCGAGGACTGGGGCGTGGAGTCGATCATCTACACCGACATTGGCCGCGATGGCATGCTCACCGGCATCAATGTGGACGCCACGGTCAAGCTGGCGCAGGCCATCCGCATTCCGGTGATCGCGTCGGGAGGTCTCTCGGGCATGGCCGATATCGAGGCGCTCTGCGCGGTTGAATCCGAAGGCGTGGAAGGCGTGATCTGCGGCCGCGCCATCTACACCGGCGACCTGGATTTTGAAGCAGCCCAGGAGCGGGCTGACGAGTTGAGCGAAGGCTGAGGCAGCCTGCGCCACCCGCAAAGCCGCACCTGGTGCGGCTTTTTCTATTGCAACAAACCGTTGAGGTGTGTGTCCGGCAGCCGTGCGAAAAACACCTGCCAGGACGAGACGCGGCTGAGTGGAGCGTTGTCATATCAATGAATCTCGACTTGATTCTGATAAATGTCAACAAATGCTAGTTGTTACCGTGTGGCACATATGATATGGGCCAAATTCGCCGCAATTTACCGGCGTATCGGACAATAGGCTTCGCGCGAAATGTCAGAATCCATAGCAGATGCTGGAAACGCATTCCGCAAGACCGTTAGAAAGCACCCCGTGATACTCGTGACTGGCGGAGCCGGCTATATTGGCTCTCACCTCTGTGTTGCCCTCGCAGAAGCAGGGCTGCCCTTTTTGATCCTGGACAACTTCAGCAACGCACGCCGTTCGGTGCTGCAGCGGCTGGAAAAGATCCTGGGTTTTGCGCCTCCGTGTATCGATGCCGACGTGCGGGACACCGCCATGCTTGAGCAGCTGTTTGACGAGCAGCATTTCGATGCGGTGATACACAACGCCTTTCTCACATCATCAGCTGACGCCGCGCGCGAGCCGCTGCGTTACTACGACAACAACGTCTCGGGCACGGTGGGTCTGTTGCGCGCCATGCAGACCGCAGGCATCCGCAATCTGATCGTTTCATCATCTGCCATCGTCTATGGCGACACGCCTGCCATGCCTGTGCGCGAAGATGCGCAGATTTCCGCCAGCACCCCATACGGGCAGACTGCGTTGATGGTCGAGCAGGTGCTCACCAGCCTGGACGAGGCCTCACCCAAGCGCTGGCGCATGGCGTTGCTGCGCAGCTTCAATGCCGTGGGTTGCCACGAAAGCGGCCTGATCGCTGAAGACCCGCCTCGCATGTCTACCCATGTGGCGCCTTACCTGGCCCAAGTGGCGGCAGGCAAGCGTGACTGCCTGCGCATCTTTGGCAACGACTATGCCACGCCCGATGGCACACCGCTGCGCGATTATCTGCATGTGACCGACCTGGCGCGCGCCTATGTCGCCACATTGCATTACCTGCGTGGCCATGCGGGGCTGCTCCGACTCAATGTCGGCTCGGGCCAGCCCACATCGGTGCTCGGGCTGGTGCGCGCTTTTGAACATGCCAATGGCCGCGCGGTGCCCTTCCGGGTCGGGCCGCGCCGCAATGGAGATGCCGCCCACTGCTGGGCTGATATCAGCCAGGCGCGGGCGCTGCTGGGCTGGCAGCCGCAGCTCGGGCTTGATCGCATGATGGAAGATGTCTGGCGCTGGCAGATCGGCATGGGCCGCAGCGTGCATTGACCTTCTGCCGCCACACCGGATAGCCGCTGCAGAGATCAGTGATTTCTGCAGCGGTTTTTCATTGGCGGCTATGACGCGCAGGTGAAACGGGGCAGGGGCTTTTTGCCGATGGACGGCCACTGCCGCGGCCTGGCGTGGTATGGTTTTGCCCTGTAGAAAATCCGTCTGTCTTCTTCCCTTCTGTCACGAGAGTCTCCATGCTTGCCAAACGCATCATTCCCTGCCTGGACGTCACGGGCGGCCGTGTCGTCAAAGGTGTCAATTTTGTCGAGTTGCGTGACGCCGGCGACCCGGTGGAAATCGCAGCACGCTACAACGCGCAGGGCGCGGACGAGCTGACTTTTCTGGACATCACCGCCACCAGCGACGGGCGTGACCTGATCCTGCCCATCATCGAGGCCGTGGCCAGCCAGGTATTCATTCCGCTGACGGTCGGCGGCGGCGTGCGCACGGTTGAAGACGTGCGCCGCCTGCTCAATGCCGGTGCGGACAAGACCAGCTTCAACTCGGCGGCCATTGCCAATCCGGATGTGATCAATGCCGCGAGCGACAAATACGGCGCGCAATGCATCGTGGTGGCCATCGATGCCAAGCGCCGCAGCGCCCAGGACGAGCAACGCATCGGCACCAATGGCCAGCCTGTGGGCGCCGGGTGGGATGTCTACAGCCATGGCGGCCGCAAGAACACGGGCATGGATGCCGTGCGATGGGCTGCCGAAATGGCCACCCGCGGCGCGGGCGAGATTTTGCTGACCAGCATGGACCGCGATGGCACCAAGAGCGGCTTTGACCTTCAGCTCACTCGTGCCGTGGCTGATGCCGTGGGCGTGCCGGTGATCGCATCGGGCGGAGTTGGCAATCTGGAGCACCTGGCCGATGGCGTCACTGTGGGCGGTGCGGATGCAGTACTGGCCGCCAGCATCTTCCACTACGGCGAATACACCGTAGGGCAGGCCAAGGCATTGATGGCGCAGCGGGGCATTCCTGTGCGGCAATAGGTTCTTGCTGGCCTTTTGAGCCAGACACTTTCAAAAAAGAGCTGCCAGCGCTTTTCACAGAAGCGCTGGCAGCTCTTTTTTCATCCTCATTTCTGTGGATTCTGGTACTGCGGCTGACTGGCGCAATGCTGCCGCCCGACATCGGGCGAGGGAGATTTGTTGCGATTTCTAAAAAATATCTAATCAGTTCTATCAAAAATTTTGATCAATGGTGGGTGTGTGCGCATCCTCGTTTCATGGGGCTTCAGGAGGGTGTTCCTTGTTGCACACCAGAGGAGAACGATTGGAAAATAGAATTATTAACAATTAGATTAAAATTTATAAAATGATTCATTTGTACAATAGTTACAAATATTCATAACCAATGGCGATTCTTAAATCTATTTAAATACTTGAGCGTCAGTAGCCATGCAAAGCGGCGGAGGATGGGTGTGTTGAGGATGAATCCTCTCACGCCCACTTTCGCCGCTTTGCATTTTTCTGGTCTGCTCGGTTAGATGAAGAGTAATGATGATCATTCCAGACCCGTATCGGAGTGCAACGCCCCCACAGGCACTGTCCTTCCCGGTTTCTCACTTCCGCAAACCCCCTCAGGTCTTGAACTGGCGCCCATGGGCGTTGGGGGGCGTTCTGGCGATGGCCTTTGCCGCGGCAGTGCCAGCGCAAGCCCAGGTGCAGCGCATCTTTGTCAATCCGGGCTTTGAGGAGCCGGTGCTGCCCGCCAACTGTTACCAAACCATGCCCAGCGACAACGTGCCGGGCTGGGACACCACGCACCGGGCGGGCGCAGTGAGCGGTACCTGCAACCTGCCCAACCTCGTGGCCACGGGCGGGCTGATCGAGGTGTGGAGCTCCAGCTTCCTGGGGGTTGCCGCAAGAAATGGCTCCAACTTTGTAGAGCTGAACGCCAATGAGGCCTCGCGGCTCTACCAGAAGATCTGTCTGGTACAGGGTGAAACGGTCAACTGGCGGTTTAGCCACCGGGGCCGATCAAGCGCCACGGTCAGAGACGTGGCAGAGGTCAAGATCGGCGCCACAACCTCGGTCGCGCAGGTGGGAACGACATCAACCGGTGCAATGGACACACCGATTGCCTACCTGGGAACGGTCAATACGCCGGTGCCGGCTGCCACCAATGGCTGGCGCGACTACAGCGGCACCTTCACGTATGCGGGAGCGACCGGCGGTACCAACTTTGGATTTGAGTCCATCAGCTCGGCTGGCGGAGCCGGCTCAGGAAACTTCCTGGACAACGTGCAATTGGCCCTCACTCCGTTTGTCGATTTCTCCAAGACCAGCTACTCGGATCTGGAAGGCGACAGTGGCTCGCAAAGAGGCACTGATCTGCCCACCTTTCGGGTCAATGGCGTGGTTCCTGCGGGAGGCATGACCGTCACCGTCAAGATCACCGGCGGAAGCGCGGTGCGGGGTGTCGATTACTTCACGGGCACGAGCAGTGGCACCAGCGATACATTCACAGTCAATGTGCCAGCTGGCAGCTATGACGGAGCATCGGCTGCCAGCTTGATCCAGCTGCCAATCTATATTGTCGGCAACGCCGTTGCCGGAGCCAGCAAGACCATCAACTTCGAGATCCAGTCATCCTCCCAATATGTGCGCAGCTCCAATGATGTGTGCGGGCAGGATGCGTCGCCAGCGGTCTATACCATCGTTGATGATGATGGCCCCCTGAACGTCAAGAAAACCGTGACATCGGCCCCTGTGCCGGTCGCGGGCCAGCCTGCGCAGTTCGACATCGGCTACACGGTTGTGGTGACGAACGACACTGCGAGCAACAGAACCTATGCATTGACCGACACGCCGGGCTTTGATGGCGATGTGACGATCAACAGCCTGCAGTCGCTGACATGCACCCGAAGCGGTGGCGGAGGCACAACCTGCGGCGGCACTCCGCCCAGCTCCGTCAATGGGGCTGGCCCCTGGACGCTGAGCAGCAGCCATGGGCTCGCCAGCGGCCGAACCGAAACCTATTCGATGGTCGTGCGCTTCACGGTCAAACCGGGCAAGCTGGGTGCTGACATCTGCGATGGAACGACTGGCAAAGGCTTGTTCAACAGCGTAACCGCGACGGTCACCGGCATGGGAGCAGGCACGAGCAGCGATGCCGCTTGCCAAAATACACCCACGCCTGTGTGGGTCACCCTCAACAAGAGCCTGACGGGTCGCATCGCGGCGACCGATCAGTTCCAGATCCGCATGTCCTCTGGTGGCATTCCTGCAGCCAGCGCCACCACATCGGGCGCGGCTGTGCCAGCTTCTGCCACCACTGGCACGCAGGTGTTCCAGGCAGGCAAAACGCTGCAGTTCTTTGAAGCCCTCAAAGCCAATGGCACTGGCGCAGACCAGCTGCCCAGCGCCTACACCTCCAGCATCAGCTGCACGGGCTCTACGGCGACTGCGCCCAGCGGAGCGGGAACGGTGCAGGGCGCACAGTTGCAGTGGCCGGAATTCAATCCCGTGGCCGGAGACAACATCGTCTGCACCATCACCAATGCTCCCATTACCTACAACGTCACGGCCACGGCCAATCCGGTGGGGGGAGGTGTCGTCAATGGCGGCAGTGCCAACTGCACGCCATCGCCGGTAGCGGGCGGCGTCTCCAGCACCTGTCAGGTCACCAGCACCACGCCGGGCTGGAGCTTTACGGGCTGGACAGGCGCCACCTGCAGCCAGGGGCAGAGTACCAACAGCTGTACCTTGACGCCGACGAATGCCGATATGGCCGTGGTGGCCAATTTTGTGCCTTTGCCCGGTACCTTGACCGTCAGCAAGACCGTATCCGGTGGCCCCAGCCCGCTGCCTGCCCTGAGCTTTCCTTTCAGCGTGAGCTGCTCTGGCGGTGCTGCTCCATTCAATGCCAGCGGCAATGTGGCCGCAGGTGGCTCGGCGCAGGTGACTGGCGTTCCGGCGGGCTCCACCTGCAGTGTGACCGAGGGCAATAAACCTGCTGTACCCGGCTACACCTGGGGCATGGAGCAGATCACGAACCCAGCGGGGGCCATGGCGCCTGGCGGATCGTTGGTGGCGAGCATTGCCAATGCGCTCAGCGCCAATCCTGGCGTCTTGACGGTGAGCAAGACGGTCTCCGGCGGCCCCAGCCCGCTGCCTGCCCTGAGCTTTCCTTTCAGCGTGAGCTGTACGGGTGGTACAGCGCCTGCTGGCGGCTTTTCTGCAAGCGGTAGCGTCTCCGCAGGCGGCTCAACGTCGGTGAGCAATATCCCGGTGGGCTCTACCTGCACGGTTACCGAAGGGGCCAAGCCACCAGTAACCCATTACACATGGGGCGCAGAGCAGGTCACGAACCCCGCTGCACCCATGGCAGCGGGCGGCACGCTGGCGGCCAGCATCGCCAACTCCCTCACGCGCGATCAGGTGAGCGTCACCATCAACAAGACCGTGACGGGCGCGTCAGCCGCTGGTGCGCCGGGCAGCTACGGCTTCTCGCTGGTCTGCGATACCGGCACCTACACCGGTGCGGTCAGCATTGCGGCCAATGGCGTCTCTGGCAGTGCCACGGTGCAAGTACCGCAAGGTGCCCTGTGCTCTGCCTTGAATGAAACCAGCAAGGCAGCGCCGCCAGCCGACCACACCTGGGCTGCGGAAAGCACAACCACGCCAGCGGGTGCCATTGCTGCAGGTGCGACGGGCAGCATCGTCAACCCGCTCAAGACCAATGCCAAGGTCACTCTGCAAAAGACGGGCCCACGCATTGCGCTGACGGGCGAGCAGTTCAACTACACGCTGACACTCACCAATACCGGCGAGCTGCCCACGGCAGGGGCCCTGATGGTGCAGGACCTGCTGCCAGAAGGCATGGAGTTCGTGGCGGCCCAGGGCGACATCTGTACCGGCGCTGCCAGCGACAAACAGACCTTGCTGACCTGTACTGTGCCGGGCCCCTTGACGGAGGCCGGCGGATCCATGCCTTCGACAACGTTCACCGTGACAGTCAAGGCACCGGCCACGGCGGGAGCATTGATCAATTACGCGGCAACCCATCCCGGCGGTAGCGGCAATCCGCCAAGTCCGCCCGGCGCTGCCTGTGATGTGGCAACGACCAGCTGTGCCAATTGGGCCACCGAGGTGAACACGCCTGCAGCGCTGACGGTAGAAAAATCTGCGCCTGCGATCAGTGCAGCCGGTGGCCTCAACCAGTACACGGCAAGCTACCAGCTGACGGTGAGGAACACAGGCGGCTCGGAGGGCAGCTATACGCTCTCGGACACCCCTGGCTTTGCCGGCAGCGCCACCTTGACCAGCATCAATGCCCAGTCAGCAGGCGGCGGTGTGCTGGGCGGGGCCTTCCCCATCAACAACCCTGCCAACGGAGCGGCGCAGCAGATTGGCGCATCGAGCCTGCCCATCGCTGCCGGGACAACGCACACCTACACGGTCACCATTGACTACACGATGGTGGGGGGCTCGGCGCTGGCCTGCAGCGGCAGTGCGGGCAATGGTGCCTTCAATACCGCCAGCATTACCGGTACGACGGCTGCAAGCGCCAATGCCTGCGGCGATCTGACGGGGCAGGCCACGGCTGGCATCACACTCAAGAAAGCGTGGAACAACGGCAAGAGCGGTGATGCGGTGACCCTGGCCATCTCCGGCTCCGGCGTGACCGGTGCGGTGGGCGGCAGCTCGGCTGTAAGCGGCGCAGTGGTGGATGCCACGGCGACCGCCATCGTTGGCAGCACTGTGGCGATTGCAGAAAGCTGGACGGCAGGCAACAGCGCCAACTATGACGTGGCCTACAGCTGCGACAACGGCATTGGTGCGGCAACGAGCTTTACCATGCCCAATGCCGCAGTCACCTGCACGGTAACCAACACCCGCAAGAGCGCGCAGCTCAAGCTGGCCAAGCAGTGGATCAACGGCACCAGTGGCGATACGGTCAACATCACGGCCACCTACAACGGCACCACAGCCTCCATCATCTCGACCGCCGGTAACGCGGACAAGACCGATATCGGCACCAATGCCGCCACCGTGTATGCGGGCGACGTGCTGACGCTGCCCGAAGAAGTGTTCTCCAACCCTGACAATGCTGCCAAGTACACCAAGACGGTGTCGTGCAGCGCTGGCAGCTTGGCGGGCAAGGACCTGACGGTGCCAGCTGGTGCGCCAGAGTTGCTGTGTACCTACAAGAACAGCGGCTTGCCGCAGGTCTCGGCCATCAAGGCGGCAGAGCCTGCTGCGCTGATCAAGGGTGCATCCGGCCAGAAATACGTGATCACCATGACCGTGGCCGGTGCGCCGACCACGGATGTGATCACCATTGCCGATGCACTGCCCAGCGGCATCAAGCTGGCGGGTGCGCCGACGGTAGAGGCGGGCACGGGCACGAGCGTGCCCAAGCTGGAGGCTTGCGGCGCCGCAGGTGATACCAGCCTGGGAGCGGATTGCGTACTCAGCGGCACCACGGGTGTGACGCTGAACCTGGGCACCTACATCATCACGATCCCCATCGACACCAGTGATGCCACCGTGGGAGCGACTGCGGGCAACAACACGGCGCACCTGAGCGGCGGAGGCGATCGAGCCTGCAAGCTCGATGGCAACCCGCTGGCCTGCAACCCCAGCACGGAAAATGTGCCTGTGAATACGCCTGCGGCACTCCTCGTGGCCAAGACCAATGGTGTGAACCAGCTGACGGCGGGCACCCAGACTACGTACACCGTCACCATCACCAACACCGGTGGCACGGCGGCAAGCGGGGTGGAATGGCGCGACGTGGTGGGCAGCGGCCTGCTGGACATCGCCAGCATTGCCCCCGTGGCGGCTTCGGCCGGCTCTGACCTCGGCACCTGCACGGGGCTGGCTTGCACGGGCATCACGGTGGCGGCCAATGGAGGCTCTGTCAGCTACACAGTGACTGGCACTGTCGGCGCGGCAGCACCTGGGGCGCGGGCCGTGAACACGGCCAACGTGGTGGGTGGTGGTTGCGTGGCAGGCGCAGGCACCGACCCCAGCACACCGGCAAGCTGCACTGCCACGGACAGCGATCCGATCGAGCCGGTGCCGCCGGTAGTCGTCGATCCGCCCTTCATCACCAAGGCCGCCGCACAGGGCAGCGATGGGCATGTGAAGTGGAGCATCGTGCTGGACAACCCCAATCCTGCGGCGATGGTGGTGCAGATGCGCGACCCGATGCCTGAAGGCATGACCTTCGTCAGCGGCAGCGTGAGCTGCGCGGCCAATGGCGCCTCCACGGTGGTGGCGCCGCCTGCGGGCTGTTACTACGACCAGGCGAACAACCGCCTCGTTGTGGATGCCACGCTGGCACCGGACAACGGAACGGCCACAGGTGCAAACCGGGTTGAAGTGGTGTTTGAGGCGCAGTTCGTGGCCACTCCCGCCCCTGTCACCAATACGGCGCAGGCCTGTTGGGATACGCAGAACGATTCGGCAGGCATCCATGCCTGCACGGCGAGCCTCTCGGCTGCAGCCACCTACACGCCTGGTCCGAAACCGCCTGCCGTGCCTGCGCCCGTGCCGGTGGATTCGCGCACGATGCTGTTGCTGCTGGCCGTACTGCTGATGCTGGCTGCAGGCTGGCAAAGCAGGAGCGGCAGGCGATAGGACGCGATAAGCGTAGAACTGGCCTCGAAAGGCTGGCGTGCGGAGCGCCAGCCTTTTTTATTTCTTTTCCTTGTCAGCCCAGAATTGCTGATTGCCATCAAAAATTGGGCTGTCTGCGCTTTGTGGATAGACGATGCAGCTGCTAGAAGTGTGCAATCTATTGCTGGGTAAGCGCGGCCTGCTCACTTTTTTGCAAAGAAAAATCAATACCCGGGACATCGTTTGGCGGATTCCGGGGGTATCCCAGATCGCAGACAATGGCCGCATGACTTGGCTAGACGACATAAAGTGGGATGCGCAGGGTCTGGTGCCCGTCATTGCGCAGGAAAAGGGCTCGGGCGATGTCCTGATGTTTGCCTGGATGAACCGCGAGGCGCTGCAGAAGACGGCAGAGCTGCAGCGTGCGGTGTACTTCAGCCGATCACGCGGCAAGCTGTGGTTCAAGGGCGAGGAATCCGGCCACGTGCAGCAGGTGCACGAGATACGCATCGACTGCGACAACGATGTGATCCTGCTGACCGTGACGCAAACCGGGCATGAGCCCGGCATCGCCTGCCATACGGGCCGCCACAGCTGCTTCTACAGCGTGCTGCGCGATGGCCAGTGGCAGCCGGTTGATCCGGTCTTGAAAGATCCCGAATCCATCTATAAATAAGGGCCATGGCCCAAAGCCCTGGCCAGAAGCCTTGGCCATATGGGCAGGGCGAAATACATTGCTGTTATGACCGACAAGAATTCTTCCTCTGCACTGCCCGCCACCGATGCGCTGATGCGCCTGGCGGAGGTGCTGGAATCGCGCAAGCCCGCCAATGGCGGCGATCCGGAGTGCAGCTACGTCGCCCGTCTGCTGCACAAGGGACCGGATGCGTTCCTCAAGAAAGTGGGCGAAGAGGCCACCGAAGTTGTGATGGCGGCCAAGGATGTCGACCACGGCGCGCCCGCTGCCAAGCTGGTGTACGAAGTGGCCGATCTGTGGTTTCATACCATGGTGGCGCTGGCCCATTACGGCCTCAGCCCGCAGGACGTGGTCAACGAGCTGGTGCGCCGGGAGGGCCTGAGCGGTCTGGAAGAAAAGGCCATGCGCAAGGTCAAGAGTCGTGAAGCCGAAGAAGGGAGTGTTCCATGAGCGATGTGATCGAAGTCAAAGCCGTGGATGCGGCCGAAATGGAAAGCCTGAAAACCTGGGGCTGGGTGAGCTATTTTCTGCACCTGATCGTGGCGGTGGCCGCGGTGGTGCCGAGCGCGCAGGTCAGCGTGTTCCTGCTCGTCGTTGCCTTGGTGATTGACCTGGTCAAGCGTGGCGATGCCAAGGGCACCTGGCAGGAGAGCCATTTTTCCTGGCGCATCCGCAGCGTGATCTGGGCGGGCATCCTGTATGTGGTGACTGCACCGCTGTGGATATTCTTTCTGGTGCCGGGCTGGATCGCCTGGACCATCATCTCGATCTGGTTCCTCTACCGCATCGTGCGCGGCATGGTCGCCATGAACAAGGACCAGGCCATTCATGGCTAACCACATCGAGCCGGCAGACGGCGCGCTGCCCGCTGGTGGCGCTGAGGCGGACGCACCTGCACCGCAGCGTACGCGGCCCGCCCGGTCCAAGGGTGTTGACGAGAATACGCCGCCCATCAGTCTGGCGCTGCAAGGCGGCGGCTCGCACGGCGCTTTCACCTGGGGGGTGCTGGATGCCCTGCTGGAAGAGCGCAGCCTGTGGTTTGAAGGTGTCAGCGGCACCAGTGCCGGAGCCATGAATGCCGTGGTGATGGCCTACGGCTATGGCCGCGCGGCTGTTGAAATCAAGGACAAGCGCGAAGCCCATGAGGCCGGCTGCGAGGCCGCACGCGCCAGCCTGCGCCAGTTCTGGGAAGGTGTGGGCACCATGGGCAGCCTGATGGCCGGCGTGCCTGCGGCGGGCAAGGCGATCATGGACATGATGAGCCAGTGGTTCTCGCCCTACCAGACCAACCCGCTCGACATCAATCCGCTGCGCCGCCTGCTGGAGCGCGTGGTGGATTTTGAATTTCTGCAGCAGGAGCAGGGCAAGAATGCGCCGCGCGTTTTTGTCTGCGCTACCAATGTCCGCACCGGCAAGGGCGAAGTCTTCAGCGGCAAGCGGCTCTCGGCAGATGCGGTGATGGCCTCGGCCTGCCTGCCCATGATGTACAAGGCGGTCGAGATTGGCGACCAGTTCTACTGGGATGGCGGCTACTCCGGCAACCCGCTGCTCTATCCGCTGATCTACCAGACGGGCAACAGCGACGTGCTGCTGGTGCAGCTCAACCCGATCGAGTATGACGAGGTGCCCTCCAACGCGCAGGAAATCATGGACCGCATCAACGAGATCACGTTCAACGCCAGCCTGCTGGCCGAGTTGCGGGCCATGGGCTTTGTGCGCCGACTGCTGGAAGAGGGCAAGCTCGATGCCGAACGCTACAAATACATGCTGATGCACCATGTGGATGGCGGCAAGGTGCTCAAGGCCTATGGAGCGTCGAGCAAAAACCGCTCCGACATGGCCTTTGTGCGCGAGTTGATGGAAAAAGGGCGCGCATCAGGCCAGGCCTGGCTCAAGCACCATCGCGCCGATGTCGGCGTGCGCTCGGGCTTCAAGGTATGAAGGCACTGTCGCCCCTGCTGCAAGCTACGCAAGCGGATTGCGCTATGCTTGGTATAGCTGCCCGCCTATGATGGCTATACGCTGAAGCCTATTTTTATTGATAAATCTTATGCACGATCCGAACTGCATTTTCTGCAAAATCATTGCGGGTGATATCCCGTCCAGCAAAGTGTATGAAGACGAGGACATGCTGGTCTTCAAGGACATTCACCCATCAGCACCCGTGCATCTGCTGATGGTGCCCAAGCGCCACATCCCGTCGATGGCCCAGGTGAGCGTCGACGATGCCCCCCTCCTGGGCCGCATGATGGTCAAGGCTCCCGAGCTGGCCAAGGCCAATGGCTGCAACCCATACCCGGAAGGCGGTTTTCGCCTCATGGTGAATACGGGCGAAGAGGGTGGCCAGGAAGTGCACCACCTGCACATCCACATCCTGGGCGGCGCCCGTCCCTGGCGCAAAGGTTGATTCCATCGGTCATTGAGTTAAGACCGCGCTGCGTGACAGTATTACGAAACTTGCAGGCGCCCGGGGCGTCTAAAATGTTTGCATTCGCAAGGAGAAATTCATGGGTTCCTTTTCTATTTGGCATTGGCTGATCGTTCTGGCCATCGTGGTGCTGGTGTTTGGCACCAAAAAGCTCAAGAACATCGGCTCGGACCTGGGCGGCGCTGTCAAAGGCTTCAAGGATGGCATCAAGGACGGCAATGAAAGTGCCGCAGCCCCAGCATCTACCACTACGGCTCAGCAGCAAGTGGGCCAGACTCCCGTGGCAGACAAGACCACGATCGACGTCGAAGCCAAGAACAAGGGCTGATGCGCTGCATGCCCGTGACGACCGTGCTGGCCATGCCCGTGCGGTCGCTGTCGCTGGCCTGCCATCGTTGGGACTGGAATGTTTGATCTCGGTATCTCCAAAATGGCCTTGATCGGTGCGGTAGCACTGATCGTGATCGGCCCCGAAAAACTGCCGCGCGTGGCCCGCACGGTTGGCACCTTGCTGGGCAAGGCGCAGCGCTATGTCAATGACGTGAAGGCCGAGGTCAACCGCTCGATGGAGCTCGATGAGCTGCGCAAGATGAAGGACAGCGTCGAGTCGGCAGCGCGCGATGTGGAAAGCACGATCCGCACCAATGCCTCCGATTTCGAGAAAAACCTGAACGACGAGGCGCATGGCGTCAAGGGCGCACTGTCGGGCGAGTCGTCGGCTGGCGAAGACAGCTTCTACACCGCAGACCCCTATGCCGAGAGCTATGGAAGCACGGCTTCGTCCGTCTCTCCGGTGTACCAGCATCCGCGCAAGAACTGGCGAGTCAAGCGTGGCGCAACTCCCCAGTGGTACAAGCACCGCGCGGGCGTGCGCACCCACGTGCAATCGGGGGCAGCCCGGGTCGCCCGTTTCCGGCCCAAGTCGCGCGGTCCCAAGGCGTGATGCGGAAAATGCAGGGCAACGGCTTCGCGTGCGCCCGCAACTGACGGCAGGCACCTGTTCACAAGAATTTTTCCATGTCTGAAACCCCCTCCCAAGAAGACGAGCTGGCCGGCACTGAGCAGCCCTTTGTGCAGCACCTGATGGAGCTGCGCAATCGCCTGGTCTACAGCATTGGCGGCATTGTCGTGGCCTTGATCCTGCTGGCCATCTGGCCTGGCCCCGACGGGTTGATGAACTTCATCGCCCACCCCATCAAGGCGCACATGCCGCCTGACGCCAAGCTGATTGCCGTCGGCGTGTTCTCTCCGTTCATCGTGCCGCTCAAGGTATTGGGGATGGCGGCAGTACTGCTTGCCTTGCCCTGGATCATGTACCAGCTGTGGGCATTTGTGGCGCCAGGGCTCTACAGCCATGAAAAGCGCTTTGCACTGCCGCTGATCTTTTTTGGCAGCCTGCTGGCTTACGCGGGCATCGCCTTCGTTCAGTTGTTCGTGCTGGACCGCATGTTCGGCTTCATCCAGCATTTCACGCCGTCGAGTGTGGCGGCAACGCCCGATATTGCCTCGTACGTCGAAGCGATTCTGTCGCTGTATCTGGCTTTCGGCCTGGCGTTTCAAGTGCCGATTGTGGTGATCCTGCTGGTGCGGCTGGGCATTGTGGAAATCGACAAGCTCAAGTCCTTTCGCGGCTACTTCATTGTGTTGGCCTTCATCATTGCCGCAGTGGTGACGCCACCCGATGTGCTGTCGCAGATTTCGCTGGCCGTGCCCATGTGTATTCTGTATGAGATTGGCATTTGGGGCGCCACCTGGTTCTCGCGCAACTCGCCCAAGAAAGAAGAAGAGGCGGATTCCAACAGCGCTGCCTGAACGGCTGCAGCAGAACCATGGGCCCGTCTGGGCCCCGAAAAACAAAGCCCCGGCTGCATCAGCGCGGGGCTTTGTTTTGGCTGCATTTATTGTGATGAACTGGGTACCATGAAAAATGGAGCTGCTGGCGCCTGTTGATATTCGGATTTAAAAAGATGCGGCCTTGAACCCCGGTACAGGAGTTCGCATCAAGCTATATTTTTGAAGTGATCCCCCAAGGCCAAGGCCCCTCTCAGCGGCGACCCTGGGGCATGGCGCGGCTGCTGGCGGGGCGGGTGTCCGGGGTGATGCGGAGCGTCAGGCTGCTGTCGTTGCGGCGAATCTGCATCTGCGCTTCGGTGCCAGGCATCAGGGCGGCAACGGCCGTCAAAAGCTCCTGCACATGGCGCACTGGCTTGTCTCCGACATGGGTGATCACGTCTCCTGGCCGGATACCGGCCAGGGCTGCCGGGCCGTTTTGCAGTACGCCGGTGATGATCACGCCCTCGTCAGCCTTGACGCCAAAGGTTTCGGCCAGCTCGGGCGTCAGGTCGTTGGGCTCCACGCCGATCCAGCCGCGTGTCACCTTGCCATCGCGCACGATGCTGTCGAGCACATTCTTGGCAATGGCCACGGGGATCGCAAAGCCGATGCCCATGCTGCCGCCCGAGCGAGAATAGATGGCCGTGTTGATGCCCAGCAGGTTGCCATTCACATCGACCAGTGCGCCGCCCGAGTTGCCGGGGTTGATGGCGGCATCGGTCTGGATGAAGTTCTCGAAAGTATTGATGCCCAGCTCGCTCCTGCCCAGTGCGCTGATGATGCCGCTGGTCACCGTCTGGCCCACGCCAAAAGGGTTGCCAATGGCGAGCACCTGATCGCCAACTTCGACTGATTCCGAGTTACCCAGCACGATCACAGGCAGCTTGTCCAGCGTGATTTTGAGAATGGCCAGGTCCGTCTCCGGGTCGGTGCCAATCACCTGGGCCTTGGATTTGCGGCCGTCGGTCAAAGTCACTTCGATATCGTCGGCCGCCTCCACCACGTGGTTGTTGGTAAGCACATAGCCATCGGGGCTGATGATGACGCCGCTGCCCAGGCCCGCCTGGCTCTGCACGCCCTGATCGCCAAAGAAGAACTGGAACCACGGATCATTGGCGCGCGGGTGGCGCACCTCGGTGCTGGTGTTGATGCTGACCACGGCGGGCGCGGCCTTCTTGGCCGCCGGGCTGAAACTGCTGGTGGCGACTGCGGCATGGGTGCTGTCGTCCTTGGGCGCCTCGATCAGCGCAATGCCTGCATTGCTGCGCACATTTTTATTGCGCTGCAGCCAGCTGGGCTGCAGGGTGGCCACAACGAAATAGATGGCAAGCAGTACGGTGACCACCTGGGTGAACAGAAGCCAGAGGCGTTTCATAGAGGCAAAGAGGGAAGAGGGTGCCAAGGGTCTGGAGCGCACCGGCAGTGGCCCCGCATGGGGGTGATTATGTCATTCGTGTCTCGGATGCTTCCGTTTTTACGGCGACGCCGTGGCATTGCATCGCGCATGGTGGCCGCGGGCATCGCTGATGGCGATGGTCATGAATGGCGCGTTGGTGAAGGAGTCTAGGGTTTGTACCTAAAATTGTCGTTTTGACTGCGCCTTTCCTGCACATTGCGGTTCCTTGCGAACTGGCCATCCTCCAGGCTTGCCTGCCACGATTCCGTATCCCGGCGATCCCGAACCCAGTGATTGCGCCCAAAACTGCGCCGCGTTGCACTGCGCTGTCTTCTGAAAGCTAGAGGACACATGACTTCACAAACCTTCCCACAAGGCGCTGCCGCTGCAGCGCCTGCCCGCGCGTTGACGCGCGGCGACTACAAGACCCTGGGCCTCTCCGCCCTGGGCGGCACCCTGGAGTTCTACGACTTCGTGGTGTTCGTCTTTTTTGCCAACGTGATCGGTACGCTGTTCTTCCCGGCCGAAATGCCTGACTGGCTGCGCCAGCTGCAGACCCTGGGCATCTTTGCCGCCGGCTATCTGGCGCGGCCATTGGGCGGCATCCTGATTGCGCACTTCGGTGACATCCTGGGTCGCAAAAAAATGTTCACGCTGTCGATCTTTTTGATGGCGGTGCCCACGCTGGTGATCGGCTTGCTGCCCACCTATGCTTCCATCGGCATTGCCGCGCCCTTGCTGCTCTTGCTGATGCGCGTGCTGCAGGGCGCAGCCATTGGCGGTGAAATGCCCGGCGCCTGGGTGTTTGTGGCCGAGCACGCACCAGCGCGGCACTATGGTTTTGCCATTGGCGCGCTCACCTCGGGCATCACCGGTGGCATTTTCCTGGGCTCCATCATTGGTGTGTGGCTCAACAGCAGCTATAGTGCCACCGAGATTCACGACTGGGCTTGGCGCATTCCGTTCATTCTGGGTGGTGCCTTTGGCCTGGTGTCGGTGTATCTGCGCCGCTTTCTGCACGAGACGCCGGTCTTCCAGGAACTGCAGGCACGCAAGGAGGCCGGGCGCGAGCTGCCGATCAAGACCATTCTGCGCGAGCACCGCGCGGCCTGCGTGCTGGTGGCGCTGATGACCTGGGTGCTGTCCACTGCCATCGTGGTGGTGGTGCTGTTCACGCCCGCCTACTTGCAGAAGGTCTTCCACATTGCCCCGGCATCGGCCATGAAAGCCAATGCGCTGGCCACGGTCACGCTGACGCTGGGTTGCGTGTTTTGGGGCTGGCTGTCCGACCGCCTGGGCACCCGCGTCGTGATGGTGCTGGGCTGGCTGGGCATGAGCGCCACCGCCTATATCTTCTACTTGGGTCTGCCGGGCAACGAGGCATCTCTGCTGTGGTCCTATGCGCTGGTGGGCTTTTTTGTGGGCAGCATCTCGCTGCTGCCAGTGGTGGGCGTTCGAGCCTTCCCGGCGCCGGTGCGATTCACCGGCTTGTCCTTTGCCTACAACATGGCCTATGCGGTGTTTGGCGGGCTCACGCCCATGCTGGTCTCCGTCTGGCAGCAGAACGATGTGATGGCGCCCGCCCACTACGTGGCAGCCATGGGCATTCTGGGCGCGGTGCTGGGCTTCTGGCCTCTGGCCAGCAAGGGTTGGCAACCTCGGTCTACCAACGGCCGGTAAGCATGAGCAGGCCTGGAGCCCAGCAAGTGCCTACGCCGCAGGCGACGGTGTAGTGCGGCAGCAGGCGCAAGCGGCGGCCCAGGCCCATGGATACAAAGAACAGCAGCCACAGGCTGGCCCACAGCAGCCAGAGTGCTGCCATGCGCCAGTCCTGCTGTACTGCAGCACAGGCCAGGGCATTGATGGCCACAAAGCCGCTGTACCAGCCCAGGCCTTCACCCTTGAGGCCGAAGCAGTGCGTGGCGGCCACATACAGAT
The DNA here is from genome assembly GCF_014207855.1 of Comamonas odontotermitis. Classification (GTDB taxonomy): domain Bacteria; phylum Pseudomonadota; class Gammaproteobacteria; order Burkholderiales; family Burkholderiaceae_C; genus Comamonas; species Comamonas odontotermitis_A. The sequence goes on from NZ_JACHKZ010000007.1 coordinate 153,225, forward strand.
AGGTGAAGGCGAACAGCAGGCCACCCGCGCTTGCAAAATAATCCGGCGTGTCGCTTGCGCGCACCAGGCCCAGCAGATTGGTGAACAGTGCCAGCAATCCCACCAGCAGATTGAGCGCCACCGTATCCCGAGGCTCGATGCGGCCTGCCAGCGACAGGCCATTGACGATCAGAACCGCGCCGATGAAAAGAAGTGCAACGCCAAGCATGAGGAAATCAGGTGAAGGGGCAAGGAGAAGGGCGCGCCAGTGTAATGGCGCTGCAACCGTGGTTATCGCGCTCCCATGGCATAAGAGAAATTCCCTTCTGAGACAATCGCGCCATGACGACCACCCGCCAAGACATGCTGCAGGCGTTCAATACCCTGCTGCAACCCGAACGATTCAAGGATTACGGCCCCAATGGCCTGCAGGTCGAGGGCAAGACCGAAATCCGCAAGCTCGTGAGCGGCGTGACCGCCTCGCGTGCGCTGATCGATGCGGCCATTGCCGTCGGGGCCGACGCCATCTTTGTGCACCACGGCCTCTTCTGGCGTGGGTATGACGGACGCATTACGGGGTGGATGAAGCAGCGCATCGAACGCCTGATCAAGAACGATATCAGCCTGTTCGCCTACCACCTGCCGCTCGACGCTCACCCGGAATTGGGCAACAACGCGCAGCTGGGCGCACGTCTGGGTTGGCAGGCGGATGGTCGCTTTGGAGAGCAGGAACTGGGCTTCATCGGAACCATTGCGGAAGCTTCTGCACAGCAGACTGCGGCGCAGATACAACAGGCTTTGGGCCGCTCCGTCACGCTGGCGACAAGCGAAAACCCTCGCCCCATCCGCCGCATGGCCTGGTGCACCGGGGGGGCGCAAAGCTTTTTTGAAGCTGCCATCGCGGCTGGTGCCGATGGCTTTTTGACCGGCGAAATCTCCGAACCGCAGGCCCATCTGGCACGCGAGACAGGGGTGAGCTTTTTTGCCGGTGGCCACCACGCCACCGAACGCTACGGCGCCCCGGCTGTGGCGGCGTTGGTGGCGCAGCAACTGGGCGTTGTGCACGAGTTCATCGACATCGATAATCCGGCCTGATTTTGCTATTTATTTGATAGCTTTTGCGCTTGATGAGTATGCGCTGGAGCTTGTTTTAATCAAAGGTTTTTGCCGTGAGCCGCACTCCACTTCTGGCCATCACCCAGGGCGATCCCGCCGGTATTGGCCCCGAGATCATTGCCAAGGCCTTTCGTGATGCGCCTGAGCGCATGCAAGGCTGCTTCGTCGTGGGCGACGTGGCCACCTTGCGCCGCGCCGCGCAGTTGCTGCAACGGCCGGGCCGGTGTGCCTTGCCTGTAGCGGTGATTGCGGCTGCGCAAGATGCGCTGCAGGTACCGCCGCGTTGCGTGCCGGTACTGCCACTGCCTGGTTTGCCCGGCCCGCTGCCCTTTGGGCAGGTGCAGGCGGAGGCGGGGCGCGCTGCTGCTGCCTGCGTGCAGTGGGCTGCGCGCGCGGCCTTGCGCGGGCAGATTGATGGCCTGGTGACGGCCCCCCTGCACAAGGAGGCACTGCATCTGGCGGGTGTGGATTTCCCCGGCCATACAGAGCTTTTGCAGGCCGAAGCCGCCGGGCACGCCGGTGTGCCGCTTGCGCAGATGCCCGTGCGCATGATGCTGGCCAACGAATCGCTGCGTACCGTGCTGGTGAGCATCCATGTCTCTCTGCGCGATGCGATTGAGGCAGTGACCAGCGCCAATGTGCTGGAAACGCTGCGCATCACCCATGCAGCGCTTTTCCGATCGCTCGGCCGCGCGCCGCGTATTGCGGTCGCAGGGCTGAACCCGCATGCAGGCGAGGCCGGCCACATGGGGCGCGAAGAGATCGAGCAGATCGCTCCAGCCATTGCAGCGGCACGGGCGCTGGGCATGGATCTGACAGGCCCGGAAGCACCGGATACTGTATTCATGCGTGCCCGCAGTGCGCCGGGCAAGGCGGGTGAGTTTGATGTGGTGGTAGCGATGTACCACGACCAGGGTCTGATTCCGGTGAAGTATCTGGGCCTGGAGCAGGGCGTCAACGTGACTCTGGGCTTGCCGCTGGTACGCACCAGCCCGGACCATGGCACCGCCTTCAACATTGCCGGGCAGGGCGTGGCTGATGCGGCCAGTTTGATAGAGGCGGTGCAGGTGGCCAAGCGCTTGGTGACGGCCTGAGCGGGCTCAGTTCACGAAGTTCCTTCTCAGGGGTAGGCGGGATCGGCCAGAGAAAGCGCCGCTTGGCTGTGGGCAGGCTTGGCGGGGCCAAGCCAAAAAAAGAAAGCAGCCTCGCGGCTGCTTCTTCTTCAGGATTTTATGCAACACACATCGTTGCGAAAGATCAACGTTTCTGCTGCAGACTGTCGCGGATTTCACGCAACAGTACAACGTCTTCTGCTGGCGCTGCGGGTGCTTCTGCAGGTGCCTCGCGCTTGAGGCGATTGATCTGCTTGACCATCATGAAAATGATGAAAGCCAGGATCAGGAAGTTGACCGCAACGGTGATGAAATTGCCGTAAGCAAACACTGGAATGCCCGCCTTCTTCAGCGCGTCGAGCGTGCGTGGCACACCGTCTGGGATAGTGCCCAGCACTACGAAAAGATTGGAAAAATCCAGCTTTCCAAAGATCATGCCCACCAGCGGCATGATCAGATCGTTCACAACCGAATCGACGATCTTGCCGAATGCACCGCCGATGATCACGCCGACGGCCAGATCCATTACGTTGCCCTTGACCGCGAACTCACGGAATTCCTTCATGAAGCTCATTGTTGGCTCCTGTCAAAAAATAAACATGGGCTACAGTATCGCTCAGGTTTTGCCGCATTGCATGACTGCCAGCTCCATCCGTACAATCCGCGGAAAACCCGAGACACAATTGTTGATCAAGGAGCCCCATGAGTGATTCTTCCATCGACTCCAGTAAGCGGACGTGGCTGATAGCGTCAGGATGTGCAGGTGCAGTAGGTGGAGTCGCCACTGCCGTTCCCTTTGTCAGTTCTTTCCAGCCTTCGGAAAAGGCCAAGGCCGCTGGTGCTGCGGTCGAAGTGGATATTTCGTCCCTCAAGCCTGGTGAAAAAATCACCACCGAGTGGCGCGGCAAGCCTATCTGGATCATGCGCCGTACCCCGGAGCAATTGGCCGATCTGCCCAAGCTCGACGGCCAGCTGGCAGATCCCAAGTCGGAGCGCACGGCATACCCCACACCGGAATATGCCAAGAATGAAACCCGCTCCATCAAGCCCGAAGTGCTGGTTGTGATCGGTATCTGCACCCATCTGGGCTGCTCTCCCATCGACAAGCTCTCTTCCGGCCCCCAGCCTTCGCTGCCGGACGACTGGAAGGGCGGCTTCCTGTGCCCCTGCCATGGCTCCACATTTGACTTGGCCGGGCGCGTCTTCAAGAACAAGCCTGCTCCCGACAACCTCGAAGTGCCAGCACACATGTATCTCTCGGATACCAAGCTGCTGATCGGCGAAGACAAAAAGGCATAAGGAGGCGGCATGGCACACGAATTCAAGGACATATCGCCCAATGCCTCCATTGGCGCCAAGGCGAGCAACTGGCTGGAAAACCGCTTCCCCACGGCGTTTGAGGCCTATCGCGTACATATGTCGGAGTACTACGCTCCGAAGAACTTCAACTTCTGGTACATCTTCGGCTCATTGGCGCTTCTGGTACTGGTGCTCCAGATCGTCACCGGTATCTTCCTGGTGATGCACTACAAGCCAGACGCCAATCCGGTGGGTGGCGTGATTGGTGCGCCAGCCGTGGCTTTTGCCTCGGTTGAGTACATCATGCGAGACGTTCCCTGGGGCTGGTTGATCCGAACCATGCACTCCACGGGCGCCTCGGCCTTCTTTATCGTGGTGTATCTGCACATGTTCCGCGGCCTCCTGTACGGCAGCTACCGCAAGCCGCGCGAGCTGGTCTGGATTTTTGGCTGCGCCATCTTCCTGTGCCTGATGGCGGAAGCTTTCATGGGCTACCTGCTGCCCTGGGGCCAGATGTCGTACTGGGGCGCGCAGGTGATCGTGAACCTGTTCTCGGCCATTCCCTTCATCGGCCCTGATCTGGCGCTGCTGATCCGTGGTGACTATGTGGTTGGCGATGCTACCCTCAACCGCTTCTTCAGTTTCCACGTGATCGCTGTGCCTCTGGTATTGCTGGGTCTGGTGGTTGCCCACTTGCTTGCTCTGCATGATGTGGGGTCGAACAACCCGGATGGCATCGAAATCAAGGGCCCCAAGGCGGCCAAGGATGCCAAGGGCCATCCGCTCGACGGCATTCCTTTCCACCCTTACTACACCGTGCACGACATCTTCGGTGTGGCGGTCTTCCTGTTCATCTTTTCGGCCATCGTGTTTTTTGCGCCAGAGATGGGCGGTTATTTCCTCGAATACAACAATTTCATTCCGGCTGATCCATTGAAGACGCCGAACCACATTGCACCGGTGTGGTACTTCACACCGTTCTATTCGATGCTGCGTGCCATTACCAGCGAAATGATGATTGCGCTCTCGGCCATCCTCGTCATTGCCGTTGCCTTTGTCTGCATCAAGACGCGCATGGCCGGTGCGCTCAAGGGCCTGCTGGTTGCGGTGGGTGTGGTGGTTCTGGCCCTGTTTGGTGCCTTTGCCTTCACCGGCATCAAAGAGCTGTCGGGGATTGATGCCAAGTTCTGGGGCGTTGTGGTGATGGGTCTGGCGGTCATCATCCTGTTCTTCCTGCCCTGGCTCGATCACAGCCCTGTCAAGTCGATCCGCTACCGTCCGCACTGGCACAAATATGTGTACGCGGTATTTGTGGTCAATTTCATTGTGCTGGCGTACCTCGGGGTGCAGCCGCCATCGCCCATTGGCGAAAAAGTTTCGCAGGTGGGTACCTTGTTCTATTTTGGTTTCTTCCTGCTGATGCCTTGGTGGAGTCGCAAGGGAACGCCCAAACCGGTGCCTGACCGGGTTACCTTTCATGCGCACTGAGCCAGGGAGAGCATCACGATGAAAAAAATAATCCTTTCTACCTTGCTGGCCGTTGGTGTCTGGATGGGGGCTGCCCCGGTGCACGCCTCCGAAGGCGGTGTCGCCTGGGACAAGTTCAAGACCAGTACCACCGATACCGCGTCCTTGCAAAATGGTGCCAAGCTGTTTGTCAATTACTGCCTGAGCTGCCACTCCGCCTCGTTCATGCGCTACAACCGCCTCAAGGACATAGGCCTGACCGAGCAGCAGATCAAGGACAATCTGCTCCTGACCACCGACAAGGTCGGCGAAACCATGAAGGCCGCCATTGACCCCAAGCAAGCCAAGGAGTGGTTCGGGGCCAATCCCCCTGATCTGACCTTGGTAGCACGCTCGCGCGCCAGCGGCCAGGGAACGGGTGCGGATTACCTCTATACCTTCCTGCGCACTTTCTACAAGGACGACACCAAGGCCACAGGCTGGAACAACATGGCTTTCCCATCCGTGGGCATGCCGCACGTATTGTGGGAGCTGCAGGGCGTGCGCACGCCTGTGTACGAAGAAGTCGAGGAGCATGGCCACAAGGTGCAGCTGTTCAAGGGCTGGAACCAAGTGACCCCCGGCAAGATGAGTTCGGCCGAATTCGATAAGAATGTGGGTGATTTGGTGAACTATCTACAATGGATGGGTGACCCCAGCCAGAACACCCGTATCCGTGTGGGTGTTTGGGTGCTGATCTTCTTGCTGGGTCTGATTCTCATTACCTGGCGCCTGAATGCAGCATTCTGGAAAGATGTGAAGTAATCACTGTTTTTGCGAGCAGCCCAGGCCCAGCCCTGTTTCCAGGGCTTGAATTCTGGTTGCCGATTTGTGTAGAGTGGGCGGCATTGACTGCTACCCACTCTTTTTGATTTTAGGAGCCTTCCACCATGATGGTGCTTTATTCGGGAACGACCTGCCCTTTCTCCCACCGCTGCCGCTTTGTGTTGTTTGAAAAGGGAATGGACTTTGAAATCCGTGATGTGGACCTGTTCAACAAGCCCGAAGACATCAGCGTGATGAATCCCTATGGGCAAGTGCCTATCCTGGTGGAACGCGATCTGATTCTGTACGAATCGAACATCATCAATGAGTACATTGATGAGCGCTTCCCCCATCCCCAGCTGATGCCCGGCGACCCTGTGGAGCGTGCCCGCGTGCGTCTGTTCCTGCTGAACTTCGAGAAAGAGCTGTTCACCCACGTGCACACGCTGGAAGAGCGTGCGGCCAAGGGCAATGAAAAGGCACTGGAAAAGGCGCGTTCGCAAATTCGTGATCGCCTGACGCAGATGGCACCAGTGTTCCTGAAGAACAAATTCATTCTGGGCGAGAACTTCTCCATGCTGGACGTAGCGATTGCGCCGCTGCTGTGGCGCCTGGATTACTACGGCATCGAACTGTCGAAGAACGCAGCGCCGCTGCTCAAGTACGCCGAGCGCATCTTCTCGCGCCCAGCGTACATTGAAGCGCTGACGCCTTCGGAAAAGGTGATGCGCAAGTAAGGTTCGCCTGGCCTGGCTTGGTAGCCGGGCGCCCTGGGCTGTGCTGTAGGCTGGCCTGGGCGACAAGCAGAAAGTGCCGAATGAGTGAAATCCAGACAACCTCCACCCAGCCTTACCTGATCCGTGCCTGGGTGGAATGGTGCAATGACAATGGGCTCACGCCTTATCTGAGCGTACGGGTGGACAAGACCGTGCAGGTGCCGCGCGAGTTTGTCAAAGATGGTGAAATCGTGCTCAACATCAGCTACGACGCTACCAATGCGCTCAAGCTGGGTAATGATTACATCGAATTCACCGCCCGCTTTGGCGGCGTGCCGCGTGAAATCATGGTGCCTGTCAGCCGCGTCATTGCCATTTTTGCGCGTGAGACCGGCCAGGGCATGGGCTTTCCGCCCCCTGAAGATCTGTTGGATGACGATGCAGATATTGCGATGCGCGCATTGCAGGACGCAGGCGATGAGGGTGAAGCGAGTGCCGAAACCTCCGCATCCTCGCCACCAGTGATGCAGGTGGTGTCGTCCAGTGACGACACGGGGCCGTCAGACGGCGACGGGCCGGGCAAGCCCCCCAAGGCTGGCAAACCTTCGCTCAAGCTGGTGAAATAAGCGAACCTCGGCTTTTTTGTGCGCTTTCGCGTATAGAATGCCGAATGTTGCCGATTTAGCTCAGTTGGTAGAGCAACCGCCTTGTAAGCGGTAGGTCATCAGTTCGATTCCGATAATCGGCACCATCTCATACCCAAGGCCCGCATTGCAATGCGGGCCTTTCTTATTGCCAAATTGGCGTTTGGTACTTTATCAGCATACGTATGGCGCTACTGATTTAATAGTAAATCGAGGAGCGATTCGTTCCCTGGCCAAGTACTTTCAGCCGGATATCGGCAGTTGGATAGCCTTTGACGCGCAGGTGTGCCGCCATGGCGGGTACCAGTTGTTTGAGCTTGGCGGCACAGGCGTTGTTGGCGACCAGCAGGCACCATTGATCGCCGTCGATGGGGCCGGGCTTGATGGCTGCGCGCAGCATGGGCGGCACCAAGAACTCCACCAGCTTGTAACGGGTCGTGGATTCGCGCGTCAATGCAGCCAAGCTGGCGAGAGTGGGTGCTTCGCTGGCGGCTTGTTCGACGGTGATGGCGTAATGCCTGCGGTTGGACTGGGTCATGAGAGAGCGGTGGCGGGCAGATAGCCATAGATTACAGTGCACCTGCCACGACGTATTCTAGTCAGGGTTGTAGAATGTTTTATTTGGCAGGTGGTGCAGCCGGTATTGAATCCGGGTGCATAGTCTCCATCTGACACAACACTAATCACTAGGAATTCCGGTCGCGCGGCGGGATTGGCACCAGTGCTGATTTGCGCCGCGTGGTTTTGTTCGCATGGCAACCAATTTCTTCACCAAAATTTTTGGCAGTCGCAATGATCGCCTGCTCAAGCAATACCGCAAGGTCGTGGCGCGCATCAATGCGATGGAGCCAGAGTACGAAAAGCTGAACGACGAGCAATTGCGCCAGAAAACCCAGGAATTCAAGGACCGCATTGCTGGGGGTGAATCGCTGGACAACATCCTGCCGGAAGCGTTTGCGGTGGTGCGCGAGGGCTCCAAGCGCGTGATGAAGATGCGTCACTTTGATGTGCAGATGCTGGGCGGCATGGCGCTGCACTACGGCAAGATTGCTGAAATGCGCACAGGTGAGGGCAAGACGCTGACCGGTACCTTGCCGGTGTACCTGAACGCGCTCGCGGGCAAGGGTGTGCATGTGGTGACGGTGAATGATTACCTGGCCACGCGTGATGCGACCTGGATGGGCCGCCTCTACAATTTCCTGGGCCTGTCGGTGGGCATCAACCTGTCGCAACTGCCCAAGCATGAAAAGCAGGCTGCCTACAACTCTGACATTACCTACGGTACCAATAACGAATACGGCTTCGACTACCTGCGCGACAACATGGTGCAGGACAAGACGGAACGTGTGCAGCGCCAACTGAACTTTGCAATCGTTGACGAAGTGGATTCGATCCTGATCGACGAGGCGCGTACTCCGCTGATCATCTCCGGCCAGGCAGAAGACCACACCGCAGCCTATCTGGCCATGCGCAGCGTGGTGCCGTTGCTCACCCGCCAGGAAGGCGAGGCTGACCCGCGCACGGGCGAAGGCGTTACCAAACCGGGCGACTTTACGGTCGATGAAAAGGGCCACCAGATCAATCTGACGGAAGCAGGCTACGAAGCTGCCGAGCGCATTCTGGCCGAGAAGGGCCTGATTCCAGAAGGCGCCTCGCTGTACGATCCCACCAACATCACCCTGGTGCACCAGCTCTTTGCGGCGCTGCGCGCCGAGCACCTCTACCATCGCGACCAGCACTATGTGGTGCAAAACGGCGAAGTGGTGATCGTGGATGAGTTCACCGGCCGTCTGATGTCGGGCCGCCGCTGGAGCGAAGGCCTGCACCAGGCCGTGGAAGCCAAGGAAGGCGTGGAAATCCAGGCCGAGAACCAGACGCTGGCTTCGATCACCTTCCAGAACTACTTCCGCCTGTACACCAAACTGGGGGGCATGACGGGTACGGCCGACACCGAGGCCTACGAGTTCCAGGAAATCTACGGCCTTGAGACTGTGGTGATTCCGCCGAACCGCCCCAGCAAGCGCGATGACCAGCTCGACCGGGTCTACAAGACCACGCCCGAGAAATACATGGCCGCGATTGCAGACATCCGCGAATGCTACGAGCGCGGCCAGCCAGTGCTGGTGGGTACTACCTCGATCGAAAACTCGGAAATCATCGATGAGCTTTTGAAGAAGGAAAACCTGCCGCACCAGGTGCTCAACGCCAAGCAGCACGAGCGCGAGGCCGACATCATTGCCCAGGCGGGTCGCCCCGGCATGATCACCATCGCCACCAACATGGCTGGCCGGGGTACCGACATCGTGCTGGGTGGCAATATCGAAAAGCAGATTGCGGCCATCGAATCGGACGAAGCGCTGCCCGAGTCGGAGCGCAAGAGCAAGATCGAAGCCCTGCGTGCCGAGTGGCAGGTCGAACACGACAAGGTGACGGAGCTGGGCGGCCTGCGCATCATTGCGACCGAGCGCCACGAATCGCGCCGTATCGACAACCAGCTGCGCGGCCGTGCAGGCCGCCAGGGCGACAAGGGTTCCTCGCGCTTCTATCTGTCGCTGGATGACCAGCTGATGCGCATCTTTGCGGGTGATCGTGTCAAGGCCATCATGGAGCGTCTGAAGATGCCCGATGGCGAAGCCATTGAAGCCGGTATCGTGACCCGCTCCATCGAAAGCGCGCAGCGCAAGGTGGAGGCGCGCAACTTCGACATGCGCAAGCAATTGCTGGAATACGATGACGTTGCCAATGACCAGCGCAAGGTCATCTACCAGCAGCGCAACGAAATTCTGGACTCTGCTGACCTGTCGCCCATGATTGATGGCATGCGTGACAGCACCCTGGCCGATATCGTGCGCCAGTATGTGCCCGAGCAATCGATGGAAGAGCAGTGGGATCTGGCGGGCCTGGAGAAGGCGTTGCGCGAAGAGATGCAGATCGATCTGCCGCTCGCGCAACTGCTGGATAGCTCCGAGTCGCTGACCGATGAAGAGATTGAAGAAAAGGTTGTGGCCGAAGGCGCTCGCATCTTCAACAGCAAGCTGGAGCAGGCCGGCAAGGAAAACTTCATGCAGTTCATGCGCGCCGTGCTGCTGCAGACGCTGGATTCCTCGTGGCGCGATCACCTGGCTGCATTGGATTATCTGCGCCAGGGCATCCACCTGCGTGGCTATGCGCAAAAGCAGCCCAAGCAGGAATACAAGCGCGAAGCGTTCGAGCTGTTCCGCCAGTTGATCGACCACGTCAAGAACCAGGTCACGCGGGTGATGATGCAGGTACAGATCCGCTCGCCCGAGCAGCTTGACGAGGCCACCGAGCAGCTGGAGCAAAGCAATGCCCGCACCAGCGTCCACTACAGTGGCGCAGAGGAGCCTTCGGCGGAAGAGGCTGAAGCCATGGAGCCGCTGGCGCTGCCCGACGGCATGCGTGTGGGCCGCAACGATCCCTGCCCATGCGGCAGCGGCAAACGCTTCAAGCTCTGCCACGGTAAACTTTCTTGATACCGTAATGCTGCAGAAGACGGGCTTTGACAGGTGCAGAGCCCGTTTTTTCTTGGTTCTTCCCTTCTTTCGCATTCATTTTTGAAAGACTGACATGCCCGTCAATTTGAAAGCCCCTGTGGCGCAGGATCTGGCACCGATCGCCGGTGTTCGCATTGGTGTGACGGAGGCCGGTGTGCGCAAGGCCAACCGCAAGGATCTGACCGTGTTTCTGCTTGACGAAGGCAGCCACGTGGCAGGGGTGTTCACCAAAAACCGTTTCTGCGCTGCTCCCGTGCAGATCTGCCGCGAGCACCTGGCTGTCCGCGGCAAGGCAGGTGGCGCCATTCGAGCCATGGTCATCAATACCGGCAATGCCAATGCAGGCACGGGTGCTGATGGACTGGCCCGTGCCAATGCCACCTGCGATGCGCTGGCGACCTTGCTGAAGATCGATGCCAAACAGGTACTGCCGTTCTCGACCGGCGTGATCATGGAGCCGCTGCCAGTAGACCGCATCACCGCTGGTCTGCCCGCCGCCATTGCAGACGCGCAGCCTGGCAACTGGGCCAAGGCGGCGGAAGGCATCATGACGACCGACACTATTGCCAAGGCGTTTTCTGCCAAGGCTGTGGTGGGCGGGAAGACAGTGCATGTCACCGGCATCAGCAAGGGCGCTGGCATGATCCGCCCCAACATGGCAACCATGCTGAGTTTTCTGGCAACGGATGCCGCCATTGACGCAGCGCTGTTGCCTGCACTGGCCAAACAACTGGCAGACCAGTCCTTCAACCGCATCACCATTGATGGTGATACTTCGACCAATGATTCGTTTGTCGTCGTTGCTACCAACCAAGCAGGCAATGCGGCGGTGACTGATTGGAACAGCGCCGACGGCCAGGCTTTGATGGCCGCGTTGCGCGATGTCGCGCAAAAGCTGGCGCAGGCCATTGTGCGCGATGGTGAAGGTGCCACCAAATTCATCCAGATTGAGGTGGAACAGGGCAGCAATGAAGAAGAATGCCGCCAGGTGGCCTATGCGATTGCCCATTCGCCACTGGTCAAAACCGCCTTCTTCGCCAGCGACCCCAACCTGGGCCGCATTCTGGCCGCGGTGGGGTATGCGGGCATTGAAGATCTCGATCAGACCAAGATTGAGCTGTACCTGGACGATGTGCATGTGGCCACCCGGGGTGGTCGCAACCCCTCCTATGAAGAAGCCGATGGCCAGCGCGTGATGAAGCAGCAGGAAATCGTGGTGCGTGTGCAGCTGGGCCGCGGCACGGCCAATACCACCTTGTGGACCTGCGACCTGAGCCACGACTACGTCAGCATCAACGCGGATTACCGCTCTTGATGAGAGCAAGGGCCGTTGCAGTGCTGCGGGCCTTAGCATCCATCTGTAGTGGGCAGGATAGCTCGCGCGGCTTGCGATACATCCCCAAAGGGCCTGCGGGCTCTTTGTGCTTTGTATTGTGGTATTTTTAAGCGTTATTGCCTTCTGGTGCTTGTCCATCAAGCGCAAGCAGCTATTGAAAATATAGTAAATCGGAGACCGTTATCGTGTCCTTGGATTCTTCCTTTTCGCCTCTGGAGCGTCTGGTGGTACGCGCCGAGCAACTGATGCAGCGCATTGAGGCTGTGCTGCCCCAGGCCTTGCAGGCACCTCTCGACTGGAATGACACCATTGCCTGGCGCTACCGCAAGCGCGCCAACGGCTGTGGCGTACTGGAGCCGGTGCGCCATGTGGGGGCCATGCAATTGAGCGACTTGCAGAACATTGATGTCCAGAAAGACAAGATTGCACGCAATACCGAGCAATTTGTGCAAGGACGCACTGCCAACAACGTGCTGCTGACGGGTGCGCGTGGCACAGGCAAATCTTCGTTGATCCGCGCCTGTCTGCACAGCTATGCGCCCCAGGGGTTGCGCTTGATCGAGGTGGACAAGGCCGATCTGACCGACTTGCCCGATATTGTGGATGTGGTGGCGGGCCGCCCGGAGAAGTTCATCATTTATTGCGATGACCTGAGCTTTGAAGAAGGTGAGCCTGGCTACAAGGCCATGAAGTCGATTCTGGATGGCTCGGTGAGCGCTGCCACGCCCAATGTGCTGGTCTATGCCACCAGCAACCGGCGCCACCTGCTGCCCGAGTACATGACGGACAACCTGGCGCAGCAAAAGGGCGAGAACGGAGAAATCCACCCGGGTGAGGTGGTGGAAGAGAAGATTTCGCTGTCAGAACGCTTTGGCCTGTGGGTGAGCTTCTATCCCTTCAGCCAGGATGAATACCTGCGCGTGGTGGCGCAGTGGCTGTCAGCGCTGGGCGTGTCGGCCGATGAGATTGAAGCATCCCGCCCCGAGGCCTTGGTTTGGGCGCTGGAGCGCGGATCGCGCAGCGGCCGGGTGGCGCACCAGTTTGCACGCGATTGGGCGGGCCGAGGAGCCAACCGCCAGGCAGAAGGTCGAGCCCGCATTGCCGACGTAGCCGACCTGGGTGAAGAGGCCGAAGAAGATTGAACAGAAATTGGGTGAAAAGTGACTGAGTTATCCACAACTGGCGCAGAGCCTCGCAAATACACGGAAGTGGCCGTGGGCGTGTTGATCCGCGAGAGCGACAACGCGCTGCTGATCACCAGCCGCCCGGCAGGCAAGCCGCGCGCGGGCTGGTGGGAGTTTCCTGGCGGCAAGCTGGAAAAAGGCGAGACGGTGGAGCAGGCCTTGCGCCGAGAGTTGCAGGAAGAGCTGGGCATCACCATCGCCAACTGCATCGCCTGGAAGGTGACGGAGCACAGCTATACGCATGCGCTGGTACGCCTGCATTGGTGCAAGGTGACGCAATGGACGGGCGAATTCGAGATGCGTGAGGGCCAGCAGATGTCCTGGCAGCAGTTGCCGCTGACTGTGCAGCCCGTATTGGAAGGGTCGTTCCCGGTACTGCAATGGCTGAGCGAAGAGCGCGGGCTGCCGTTTGATGTGGCGCAATACGCCAATGCGGCCCTGGCGGATGGCCTGTAGCCAGTGGTGCGTTGCTGCCCCCGGCATTGTTGCTCTGAGATTTATAGCGAGGGGCGAGCGCTACTTTGAGGCTTCAGGTTTAATAGATAGCCAGTATGAATAGGGGGCTGTACGCTGTCAGCTCTTATTCTGAGAATCGAACAAGGCTAGTCTTCGTGGCGCGGGTCGCCATATTGCGCATCCAGCGGCGGTGATTCTGCGGGCACGCGAAAATCTTCGTTGCCCCAGGCTCCCAGATCAATCATCTTGCAGCGTTCACTGCAGAACGGGCGGAATCGATTGCTCTTGGCAAAGCTGGAGGGGCCGCCGCATTGGGGGCAGGTGATGGCTGGGGTGGCGTGGTCCGTGGTTGTGCTCATGCAGAGATTGTAGGCGGGGCCCTCCAACCATTGCTGCGCCATGAGCTTTGTAGAAAACCATAGCGATCAGCGTATGTCTGGTGTGTGCTGGAGCCAATTTCAGTAAAAAGGCCAATCGCTCACGCTCAAGCGCACAGCACCATTTCGTACTGGCCATCCTGCTGGGTGAGCACCATTTGGCCATTGTCGGCCTTGTGCAGCATGCGGATCGAGATCATCAGCCGGTTGCCGCTGATTTCTGGCACCAGCCCCGCCTGGGGATCAAGCTGCAGGCGCAGCAACTGGTAGGTACGGCCCTGGGGAAGGTTTTGCTGAAACTGCCCACGTATCGTCGCAATACGTTGTGGCGTACCAGCATCTCGAAACAGTTTGAGAAGCAGAAAGAGTGCACTGGCCAGCGGCTCAAAAGGCTCGGTCCAACGCTGCAGATCTGCGCGCCGCAGTTCGCTGTCGGCATGCAGCCAGGTGTGGTAGCTGGGCAGATCGAAAGTGCAGGTGCCGCCGGGGATGCCCGAACGGTTGCGGATGGCCATCAGCCACTCATTCTCGATCAGCAACTGGCTGGGTTTGCCGGTCTGCTCTCTCAGCCGGGAGTGCGCGCCGTCCAGCTGCGCGATGACCTTGTCGAGCATGTCGACGGCAATCATGGGGCTGGCACGGTAGGCATTGAACTGCTGGCGCTGGCGTTCCAGATCCTTGAGCAGATCGGCTTTCAAGTCAGTGCGCGAGGCCACATCCATGATCTCGAACAGCGTGGTGATGGCGAAATGGTGATCGACATCAGTGCTGCGCTGCAGAAGTACATCCAGCCGGCGCAGCAAATACTCCAACCGCAGGTAGGAGCGTACGCGTTCGTTGAATGGGTACTCGTAAACAATCACGGAAAGATGCTAGTGTTGGAGCGGAAGGACTGCTATCAATTCATTGTATAGGCCCAGGACCTCATCGCCTAGCGCTTGTAACGAGAGCGTTTCATTCCAGATGACCCAGTCGGCTTTGCGCAGGCGCTGCTCGCGGCTCGCCTGTTGCGCCATGATGGCAGCCACCGCCTCGGCAGAGAGCTGGCTGCGCGCCTGCACGCGGGCCAATTGCGTGCGCTCCTCGCAATCTACAACGATGACCTGGTCCAGCCGCGGGCTCCATTGCTGCGATTCGGCCAGAAGTGGGATATCGAAAATCACCACTTTTGCAGCGCTATGCTCGCAGGCATGCGCATAGCGATCAAAGATGCTGCGCTGGATCAAGGGATGAAGAATGGCTTCCAACCTTTGCTTGGCGCCCGGATCCTGAAACACGGCTTCGCGCATCTGAGCGCGGTTGAGTGCGCCTTCATGGGTGATGAAATGCGCGCCGAATTGCTCTTGGATGGCTGCAATGGCGGCTCCGCCCGGCAGCGTCAGGCCACGGGCGATCTCATCGGCATCAATGACGGCGCAACCCAGTTGCGCAAATCGTTCGGAGACCGTGCTTTTGCCGCTTCCGATACCGCCTGTGACGCCAATGCGGGGTTTCATCGCTTTCGGATTCCCGCATCAGGGCTGCAGCAGGCGGTCAATGATGCCGGTGCCAAACCACATCACCAAAAAACCGGCGCCCGCCAGGAAGGGGCCAAACGGCATATAGCCGCCTTCCCGAAGGCTGGAAAAGATTTTGAGGCCAATTCCAATCACGGCGCCTACCACTGACGAGAACAGCGCTATTGGAATAAGAGCCTGCCAGCCAAACCAGGCCCCTAGCGCAGCCAGCAGCTTGAAGTCGCCATAGCCCATGCCTTCCTTGCCTGTCAGCAGCTTGAAGGCCCAGTAGATGCTCCACAGCGACAGATACCCTGCGGCAGCACCATAGAGCGAATCCTTGAGCGAGACTGGAATCCAGCCCAGTGCGCTGCACAGCAATCCAGCCCAGAGCAGGGGCAGGGTCAGGTCGTCCGGCAGCAGTGTGGTGTCCCAGTCAATCAGGGCTGCAGTAAGCAGCATGGACGAGAAAAAGCACCAGGCCGCGCCAGTGGCGGTCAGTCCCCAGCGGTGAATGCAATAGGCCCACAGCAGTCCGTTGGCCAATTCCACCAAGGGGTAGCGCACAGAGATGCCTGTTTTGCACTGGCTGCATTTGCCGCGCAGGAACAGCCAGCTGACGATGGGAATATTCTCAAACCAGCGGATTTGGTGCTGGCAATGCGGACAGCGCGAAGCAGGGGTACACAGGTTGAAGCGATCTGCGGCGGCAGCTTCAGCCTCCACCGCTGGCGCTTCAGCGTCCCCCGCCAAAAGCGCCTGTGCATCCTGCTTCCAGTGCCGCTCCAGCATCATGGGCAGGCGATGGATCACCACATTCAGAAAACTGCCGACCAGCAGACCCAGCAGCGCAAACAACGCGACATACAAAGAGCTTTCCGCCACGCTTACACCACCTGACCGAGCTTGAAGATAGGCAGGTACATCGACACCACGATACCGCCGATGATCGTGCCCAGGAACACGATGATGATGGGCTCCATCAGGCTGGACAGACCGGCGACGGCTTCATCAACCTCGGCCTCGTAGAAATCAGCTGCCTTGCCCAGCATGTGGTCGATGGAGCCGGACTCTTCGCCAATGGCGCACATCTGGATGACCATCGACGGAAACACATTGGCATCGGCCATGGCAACCGTCAGGCTGGTGCCGGTCGAGACTTCCTGCTGGATTTTCTCGGTAGCGACAGCGAAAACCGAGTTGCCGGAAGCGCCGCCCACAGAGTCCAGGGCTTCCACCAGTGGAACACCAGCCGCAAACATGGTTGACAGCGTACGGGTCCAACGGGCCACGCAGGATTTTTCGACCAACGGGCCAAAAATGGGAAAGCGCAGCAGCAAGCGGTCCATGAAGCGCTGCATTTTTTCGCTGCGCTTCCAGGCCTGCAGAAAGAAATACACGGCGCCGCCAATGCCGAAAAAGATCAGATACCAGTATTTGACGAAAAAGTCGCTGATGCCCATCACGATAAGGGTAGGGCCCGGCAAATCAGCGCCGAACGATGAAAACACATCTTTGAAAGCAGGAATCACGAAGATCATGATGATGGAAACCACCACGAAAGCAACAATGATCACCGCTGCTGGATACATGAGCGCCGAGCGGATCTTGCTCTTGATCGCTTCGGTCTTTTCCATGTAGGTGGCCAGACGATCCAGCAAGCTTTCCAAAATACCAGCGGCTTCCCCGGCTTCCACCAGATTGCAATACAGGGCATTGAATTGCATTGGATGGCGACGGAAGGCGGTGCTGAGGGATGAACCCGACTCCACATCGCTGCGAATATCATTGAGCAGCTTGGTCACGCTGGGGTTGGTGCTGCCACGGCCCACGATATCAAAGGCCTGCAGCAGTGGCACGCCTGCTTTCATCATCGTGGCCAGCTGGCGTGTGAACAGCGCAATATCCTTGGGCTTGATCTTTTTGCCCGAGCGCATGCGGCGCTTCTTGATCTTGGACGGCAAAATGCCTTGGCGTCGCAAGGATGCGACCACCTGATTTTCGCCGCCGGCGCGGGTTTCACCGCGCACGATCTTGCCGTTGCGGTCTTTGCCCTCCCACTCGTAAACGGCTTCGTTCGATGTTTTCTTATTGACGGTTGTTGCCATTTCTCCCTGCCCTCATTGCTTTATTCGTTGGTGACGGCCAGAACCTCTTCCAGCGAGGTCAATCCCTTTTTGACTTTGTGAAGGCCGGACTGGCGCAGCGAACGCACGCCCTCCACCTCGGCCTGCTCTGCGATCTCCAGTGCACTGCCATCGCGCAGAATGATGCGCTGGATCTCTTCGGACACCGGCATCACCTGGTAGATGCCGACCCGTCCCTTGTAGCCATTGTTGCAGGCGTCGCATCCCACAGCTTCATACGGCATCCAGGTGCCATCCAGATCCTCGTCGGTGAATCCGGCTTCCAGCAGATTTTCGTGTGGAATTTCGGTCGGCCGCTTGCAATTGGGACACAGGCGCCGCGCCAGACGCTGCGCGGTGATCAGGATCACGCTGGAGGCAATGTTGAAGGGCGCAATGCCCATGTTGCGCATACGCGTGAGCGTGGTGGGCGCATCATTGGTGTGCAGCGTCGACAGCACCAAGTGGCCGGTCTGTGCAGCTTTGATGGCGATATCGGCCGTTTCCAGGTCACGGATTTCACCCACCATGATGATGTCGGGATCCTGGCGCAGAAAGGCCTTGAGCGCCGTCGCAAAGGTCAGTCCTGCCTTTTCATTGACATTTACCTGATTGACCCCCGGAAGGTTGATTTCCGACGGGTCTTCTGCCGTGGCGATATTGACCGCTGGCGTATTCAGGATGTTGAGGCAGGTGTAAAGCGACACGGTCTTGCCGGAGCCGGTCGGGCCGGTCACCAGAATCATGCCGTAGGGGCGCTTGATGGCATCGAGCAGACGCTCTTTTTCAACAGGCTCATAGCCCAGGGCATCAATGCCCAGCTTGGCACTGCTCGGATCCAGAATACGGATCACGATCTTCTCGCCAAACAAGGTCGGCAAGGTGCTCACACGAAAATCGATCACCCGGTCCGCGCCGATCTTCAGCTTCATGCGCCCGTCCTGAGGCACACGCTTTTCGGAGATGTCGAGCCGTGAAATCACCTTGATACGGGACGCGAGCTTGTCCTTGATGCCTGGCGGAGGTGATGCAATCTCCCGCAATTCACCGTCAATACGGTAGCGGATGCGGTAGTTGTGCTCATAGGGCTCGAAGTGCAGGTCGGATGCGCGCATATTGAACGCATCGATCAGCATCTTCTGCAAGAACTTGACGATGGGCGCATCTTCGACGTCCATCTCTTCGTTGGTGTTCTTGTCTGGAGACTCCGTGTCTTCCGAAACCTCAAACTCATTGAGATTGACATCTCCAACGATGTCGTTGAGGCTGTCTCCCCCCTGCTTGGCTATCGTTTCCAGCAGCTTTGTGACCTTGGCATGCTCTGCAACGACCCAGTCCACGCTCAGCTGGCTGGTGAACTTGATCTGCTCGGCCACAGAATGGTCGGTGGGGTCTGCAGTGACCACAACCAGACGGTTGCCTCGTTTGGCGAGGGGAATGATTTTGTTGCTGGATACCACCTTGGCATCCAGCAGTCCGCTGGGCAGGCGATCTGCATCAACAGCGTCCAGATCGATCAGTGGAACGCTGTAGACGGAAGAAATGATGGTTGCAACATCGATGCCTGAAACGGCGCCACTGGCAACCAACTCTCCAATGAAACTGTTTTTGCTCTTGATACTGCTTGCATACAAAGCCTCGGCTTTGGCCAACGGAAGCTTGCCGCTGGCGACCAAGGCACGGGCAATGCCCGGCAGTGCAATGGGGGGTGCTGGAGAATTTGTGGTGTTATCAGCCATGTAATCGGTTACGCCTATCGTCGATAGCCTCTCTGCGTATTCCGGAAACTGTAGCAGTTGTTCGAGGATTTAACAAAAAAAGCCCCGGCTCTCCTTGCCCGTCTGCAGTGGATGTACGACAGTTTGCTTTGATTGACCAAGCGGCTACAAGCCGTGGCTATGCTTACACCCGCCGTGTAAGCAGCTGTGAAGCCAGGCTGCGCAAGGCTTCGGTATAGGTGTTTTGGGGGAGCTGGTTCAGGCAATCGATGGCTTCCTGGGCCTGCTGGCCTGCAGCTGCACGGGTGGCGTCGAGGGCGCCGGTGGCCTTGACCATTTGCACAATCTCGGCCATGTGTGGAGTGGAGCCGGTTTCGATGGCACTCACAATCAACTGGCGATCCGCAGGTGTTGCGCGCTGCATGGCAATGATCAAGGGCAGGGTGACCTTGCCTTCGCGCAGATCGTCGCCGATGTTTTTCCCCATCACCTCCGTGTCGCCGTCATAGTCCAGTGCATCATCGATCACCTGAAATGCGGTGCCCAGCGCACGGCCGTAGCTGGCGCAGGCGGTCTCGATGCCTGTATCTGCGCCTGCCAGCACAGCGGCAAGGCGCGCACTGGCCTCGAACAGCTTGGCGGTCTTGGAGCGGATGACGGCCAGATAGCCGGCCTCGTCCAGATCCACATTGTGGGTGTTGATGAGCTGCTGCACCTCGCCTTCAGCGATGATGTTGGTCGCCTCCGAGAGAATCTGCATCACCTGCATGCTGTCTGCGTCCACCATCATCTGGAAGGCGCGCGAATGCAGAAAGTCGCCGACCAGTACACTGGCTGCATTGCCAAAGCTCTCATTGGCCGTCGGTTTGCCGCGTCGCATGGTCGATTCGTCAACCACATCATCGTGCAACAGGGTTGCGGTGTGGATGAACTCCACCACGGCTGCAAGATTGAAGTGCTGGTTCCCCTTGTAGCCCAGTGCACCGGCCACCATCAACAGCAATGCGGGGCGCAGCCGTTTGCCACCTGCCGAAATGATGTAGTGCGCAATCTCCCCAATCAGTGGAACCGAGGAGCTCAGACGGTGGGCAATGACGGCGTCCACTTGACGCATATCGTCTGCGACCAGGCTGAGAGGATGGGGCTGAGTGGTGGTGTTGGACTCGGACAAGGCGGCTATCTCAGTATTTTTATGGATGCAGCATTATAGAAACCGTGGCAGCCATGCTTGTGCACATGCCCCGGTTCCAACCTTGGTGATGTGCACTTTACAGGGCTCCAACAAGTGGGGCCAGAGCGTCGCTTGCGGCTTTTGATGCTCCGTGATAGAATCTTCGGCTCTTGCGAAATTTCTTTGCAAGCTTATCCCCTTTTAGAGGTTCATATGTACGCGGTCATAAAAACCGGCGGCAAGCAGTATCGCGTTGCTTCCGGCGAAAAAATCAAGGTAGAACAGATTGCTGCGGACGTAGGCCAAGAAATCGTGATCGATCAGGTTCTGGCAGTCGGCGACGGCGCAGAACTGAAGATCGGCACGCCCTTGGTGTCCGGTGCAACGGTTAAGGCTACGGTGGTAGCCCATGGTAAGCACGACAAAGTGCGCATTTTCAAGATGCGTCGTCGTAAGCACTATCAGAAGCGCCAAGGCCATCGCCAGCAGTTCACTGAACTGCAAATCGGTGCAATTGCTGCTTAATGCTGGCAGCTTAACAGGAGCTATATCTCATGGCACAGAAAAAAGGCGGCGGCTCTACGCGAAATGGACGTGATTCCAAGCCAAAAATGCTGGGTGTGAAGGCTTTCGGTGGTCAATTGATCAGCGCAGGTTCCATCATCGTTCGCCAGCGCGGCACCAAGTTCCACCCCGGCACCAATGTCGGCGTGGGCAAGGATCACACCTTGTTTGCTCTGGTTGATGGTCACGTGACCTTTGAAACCAAGGGCGCTCTGTCCAAGCACACGGTGAGCATCACCAAGGCTGCTTAAGACAACAAGTGTTCCCCAGGGCTTCGGCCCTTGGTCAAAGCCCCGCGTCGTCGGGGCTTTGGTGTTTTTGGGCCTTACCGCGTTGCCGTGGATGCGACAATGTAGGTTTTGGCAGCGCTGCAGCCGGACAGGCTGGCAAAGTGCAGCAGACAAATCCCGTAATCCCGGTATCTGGGCGGGTGGATAACGACCATGAAATTCGTAGATGAAGCGTTTATTGACATTGCGGCTGGCGATGGTGGCAATGGCTGTGTGTCGTTCCGCCACGAAAAATACAAGGAATTCGGTGGCCCCGATGGTGGCGACGGCGGCCGTGGTGGCCATGTGTACGCCCTGGCCGACGTCAATCTCAATACCTTGATCGATTACCGCTACTCGCGCCGCCATGAGGCCGAGCGCGGTGAGCACGGCAAGGGGTCGGACATGTTTGGCGCGGCAGGCAAGGACATCACCTTGCACATGCCAGTAGGCACCATCATCACCGACGCCGAAACCGGCGAAGTGCTCTTTGAGCTGCTCAACCCCGGCGAGGTGATCACCATCGCCAAAGGGGGGGATGGCGGCTTTGGCAACTTGCGTTTCAAGAGCGCCATCAACCGCGCCCCACGCCAGAAAACGCCGGGCTGGAAAGGTGAGCGCCGTAACCTGAAGCTGGAGCTGAAGGTGCTGGCAGACGTGGGTCTGCTGGGCATGCCCAATGCGGGCAAATCCACCTTCATCTCTGCGGTATCCAACGCCCGCCCCAAGATTGCCGACTATCCTTTCACCACCTTGCACCCCAATCTGGGCGTGGTGCGTGTGGGGCCTGAGAAGAGCTTTGTCGTGGCCGATATCCCTGGCCTGATCGAAGGCGCTTCCGATGGTGCGGGCCTGGGCCACCAGTTTCTGCGCCACCTGCAGCGTACGCGTTTGCTGCTGCATATTGTCGATCTGGCGCCGTTCGACGAGGGCGTGGATCCTGTGGCACAGGCCAAGGCGATCGTGGCCGAGTTGAAAAAGTACGACGAAGAGCTCTACAACAAGCCGCGCTGGCTGGTGCTCAACAAGCTGGATATGATTCCGGTGGAAGAGCGTGCCGCCAAGGTCAAGGACTTTGTCAAACGCTACAAGTGGAAGGGGCCGGTGTACGAAATCTCGGCTTTGACGCGCGAAGGCTGCGAGTCATTGATCAAGGAAATCTTCCAGTTCGTGCACAGCATGCAAAAGGCTGAGCAGGAGCCGCAAGAAGTGGATCCGCGTTTTGTAGCGGGTGCAGAGCTTGAGCAACCCGATTATTCGGACGATCCGCGGTTTTCGTCGCCCGATTGAGCGGCGGCCGTTGCATTCCTAGGTAACTCATTTATTGATAGCTGCTTGCGCTTGCCAGGCGGGCGCAAACGCCAGAAATAGCAAAAAAATGGCATCGAATGTTCTGCGCGACGCTCGTCGCATCGTGGTCAAGGTCGGCTCCAGTCTGGTTACCAACGAAGGCAAGGGCCTGGATGAAGGTGCCATCACCGAATGGAGCCGCCAGCTTGCAGCCCTGGTGCATGGCGATGACGGCATCAAGCGCGAAGTCATCATGGTCTCCAGCGGCGCCGTTGCCGAGGGTATGAAGCGCCTGGGCTGGCACCAGCGCCCCAAGGAGATTCATGAGCTGCAGGCCGCTGCTGCCGTTGGCCAGATGGGCCTGGTGCAGATGTACGAAACCAAGCTGCGCGAACAGAACCTGGGCAGTGCCCAGGTATTGCTGACACACGCTGACCTGGCAGACCGCGAGCGCTACCTGAATGCGCGTGTCACGCTCCTGACCTTGCTGCAGCTGGGCGTGGTGCCGGTGATCAATGAGAATGACACCGTGGTCAACGACGAAATCAAGTTTGGCGACAACGACACCCTGGGTGCGCTGGTGGCTAACCTGGTAGAAGCCGATGTGCTGGTGATCCTGACAGACCAGAAAGGCCTCTACACCGCCGATCCCCGCAAGAGCCCCGACGCTCAGTTTGTGCACGAGGCGCAGGCGGGGGACCTGAAACTGGAAGCCATGGCGGGCGGCGCCGGTTCCGGCATCGGCAAGGGCGGTATGCTGACCAAGATTCTGGCCGCCAAGCGGGCGGCTGGCTCGGGTGCATCGACCGTCATTGCCTGGGGGCGGGAGCCGAACGCGCTGCTGCGCCTGGTGGCGGGTGAGGCGATTGGCACCTTGCTGGTGGCCGATACCCACAAGAACCAGGCGCGCAAGCAGTGGATGATGGATCACCTGCAGATGCATGGCTATGTGACGGTGGATGCCGGCGCCGCGCAAAAGCTGCGCGGCGAAGGCAAGAGCCTGCTGCCCATCGGCATGGTCAGTGTGCATGGCGAGTTCTCGCGTGGCGAGGTGATTGGCGTGCGCGACCCCGAAGGCGTTGAGCTGGCGCGGGGCCTTGCCAACTATGGCAGTACCGAGGCGCGCCGCCTGTGCCGCAAGCCTTCTGGCGAGTTCGAGCAACTGTTGGGCTACATGGGCGAGCCCGAAATGCTCCACCGTGACAACATGGTGCTGACCGGCCACTGAACCACCAGTGAAATTGGCGGCTGATGCCCGGTAACAAGGGGCAGGGAGCTATCAAAACAAAAGCGCCCGGGTGGGCGCTTTTTGTTTTTCAGGGGCAATCCAGGCTGGTCATGCCTTGCCCGCAGGCGGATTGCTGCGGGTGGCATTGGCCGGATCCGGGTCAAAGCTGGCGCCGGGGGGCAGTTCCATCTCCTGCATCATGCGCAGCGGCGAGTGGTAGCTGACCGTGGTGGTGGTCACAGTCACCTGCAGCGTCTCCGTCACGGCCTGCGCGGGAAGCACTGCGGGGAAGTGCTCGCCATGTTCATGGTCGCGCTGGCGCGCATTGCTGCGCAGATAGCGGTTGCGGGCGTCCTGGCGGGGCACATAGCGCGACAACTCGGTCAGAGCCATCTCGTATACGCCGCGCTTGAACTCCACCACCACATCGAGCGGAACCCAGTAGTCGTTCCAGCGCCAGGCGTCGAACTCGGGGTGGTTGGTGGCACGCAGATTCAGATCCCAATCATTGCCGGTTAACTGGAGCAAAAACCATATTTGTTTTTGTCCGCGATAATAGCCTCTTGCATCGCGTCGAATGAAGCGCTCGGGCACCTCGTATCGCAACCAGTCACGCGTTCTAGCCACAATACGGACATGCTCTGGTCGCAAGCCCACTTCTTCATGCAGCTCTCGAAACATCGCCTGCTCGGGGGTTTCTCCACGGTCGATACCGCCCTGCGGAAACTGCCAGCTGTGGGTGCGGATGCGCTTGCCCCAAAACACCTGATTGCGCTGGTTGAGCAGGATGATGCCGACGTTTGGCCTAAAGCCATCTCGGTCCAGCATAATCTAACCCCAATTTTTTAAACTGTGTCCATTATGCCTGCGCCTTGAAGCCATCTTCAAGCGGGCAACTACTAGGCTCATTGCTACAGACTATGAAAGCTTCGCAATTTCTCATTTCGACCTTGAAGGAAGCGCCTGCGGACGCTGAAATCGTCAGCCACCAGCTGATGACCCGCGCAGGCATGATCAAAAAGCTCGGTGCCGGCATCTACAACTACATGCCGATGGGCCTGCGCGTGATCCGCAAGGTCGAAGCCATCGTGCGCGAAGAGATGAACCGAGCAGGCGCCATTGAGGTGTCGATGCCTGTGGTGCAGCCGGCAGAGCTGTGGCAGGAAACCGGCCGTTTCGAGAAGATGGGCCCCGAGTTGCTGCGCATCCAGGATCGCCATGAGCGCGATTTCGTGATCCAACCCACCAGCGAAGAGGTGGTGACGGATATTGCCCGCCAGGAGTTCAAGAGCTACAAGCAGTTGCCCAAGAACCTCTACCAGATCCAGACCAAGTTCCGCGACGAGCGTCGCCCTCGCTTTGGCCTGATGCGTGGCCGCGAGTTCATCATGAAGGACGCCTATTCCTTCGACAAGGACCGCGACGCTGCCCAGGTCAGCTACCAGACCATGCGCGCCGCTTACAAGCGCATCTTTGACCGCTTTGGTCTGCAGTACCGTGCCGTGCGCGCTGATAGCGGCGCCATTGGTGGCGATCTGAGCGAAGAGTTCCAGGTGATCGCTGCCACGGGTGAAGACGCCATCGTCTACTGCCCAGACAGCGACTACGCGGCCAACATCGAAAAGGCTGAGGCCCTGGCGCCTGCCCAGGCGCGTCCCGCCGCTGCGCAGGCCATGGCCAAGACCGCCACGCCCGGCAAGAGCACCTGCGCCGATGTGGCAGAGCTTTTGAAGCTGCCCCTGCAGAACACCGTCAAGTCGCTGGTGCTGGCGACCGACGAGCGCAACGAGGCGGGCGACATCGTCAAAACCCAAGTCTGGCTTTTGCTGCTGCGCGGCGACCATGACATGAACGAGATCAAGGTCGGCAAGGTGCCAGGTCTTGCCGACTTCCGCTTTGCGACCGTGGCAGAGATCGAAGACCATTTTGGCTGCCAGCCAGGCTACCTGGGCCCGGTCAATCTGAAGAAGCCCGTCAAGCTGGTGGTGGACCGCGATGTGGCCGTGATGGCCGACTGGGTTTGCGGCGCCAACGAGGCGGATTATCACTTGACTGGTGTCAATTTCGGCCGCGATCTGCCCGAGCCTGAATTGGTGGCCGACCTGCGCAATGTGGTGGCAGGCGACAAGTCGCCCGACGGCAAGGGCGAGCTGCTGATCGAGCGCGGCATCGAGATTGGTCACGTCTTCTACCTGGGCACCAAGTACTCCAAGGCGATGAAGGCGACCTTCCTCGCTGAAAACGGCAAGCCTGCCGAATTCGAGATGGGTTGCTACGGCATCGGCGTCACGCGCCTGCCTGCCGCTGCCATCGAGCAGAACCATGACGAGCGCGGCATCATCTGGCCTGACGCGATTGCGCCTTTCACCGTGGTGGTCTGCCCCATCGGCATGGACCGCAGCGAAGCGGTAAAGACTGCGGCTGAAAAGCTACACGCAGACTTGTTGGCTGCGGGCGTGGATGTGATACTGGACGACCGCGGCGAGCGCCCTGGCGCCATGTTTGCCGACTGGGAGCTGATCGGCGTGCCCCACCGCGTGGTGCTGGGCGACCGCGGTTTGCAGGAAGGCATGGTGGAATACCAACACCGCCGAGATACTTCCGCCACCAAGGTGGCCGTGGCCGATGTGCTGGGCTTCATTACCAGCCGCGTTCAAAAATCTTAAAAAGCGCACAAGCGCAGAGTCGTTCTGAGGGATTGTCGAGATGACGGGTTCGTCCATTGTTTCATCCGCAGGTGTATCGCGCCGCGCGGCCATGGCTTCGCTGCTGGCGGGGCCGGGCGCGTGGCTGGCTGCACCGCAGGCCGCGCATGCGGGCGGCCAGCTGGAAGAGCCCTTGATCGACTCCGTGCGCTCGGCCCTCAGCGCTGCAGTCAACAGTGCAGCGCCTCCCGAGCCGGTGTTCGTCTCGACCGAAGCCAAGATTCGCTACCTGCGCTGGCTTGGTTCGATGAGCGATCGCCTGCGCCGCCGCAAGCCGGATTGGGAAGTGCGCCGTGATTTCCTGCAGACCGTGTGGTACGAGGCCAAGCGTGCGCGCCTTGACGAGTCGCTGGTGCTCGGCCTCATTCAGGTGGAAAGTGGCTTTCGCAAGTACGCCATGTCCAACGTGGGTGCACGCGGCTATATGCAGGTAATGCCTTTCTGGACGCGGGTGATCGGCGACGGAGATCCGGGCAAGCTGTTCCACATGCAGACCAACCTGCGCTTTGGCTGCGTCATCCTGCGTCACTACATCGACCGTGAAAACGGCGACCTGTTCATGGCGCTGGGCCGCTACAACGGTAGCCGGGGCAAGGATACCTATCCCAACCTCGTGTACGGCGCGCAGCGCCAGTGGCTGTTCGAAAACAGGACGGAAGCATGATCGATCACCTGATTGCTCCTTGATAGATAGCTGTTTGCGCTTAACCAGTAAACGTCAAGGCCCCAAAATGCCAAAAACCACCGCAAGGTGGTTTTTTATTGCACCTCGCGCCCCAGAGAGGGCGCGGCGAGAATGCAATGCCTGCGAAAAGGCTCAATGCGTCAGGCTACCGGTGCGGTCGTAGCTGGCGGCACTGGCGTGTCGGGCACCTTGTTGGGATCGACCACGGTCACCAGCACCTGATCGACGCGGTAGCTGTCCACGTCCATCACCTCGAACTGGTACTTGCCCCAGACGACCTTGTCCGTGCGGCGGGGAATGCGGCGCAGCATCACCATCAGGAAACCCGCCAGGGTCTCGTACTCTTCGGAATGCGGCAACTCGCTCAGCAGCAGGGCGCGCTCCACATCTTCGATCGGTGTGATGCCATCGATCAGCCAGGAGGTCTCGTCGCGGCGCACGATCAGCTCTTCGTCCGACGGGCCGACCAGATCGCCCATGACGGTGCTCATCACATCGTTCAGCGTGACGACGCCGACCACCAGGCTGTATTCGTTGACGATGATGGCGAAATCCTCGTGCGCCTGGCGGAACTGGGTGAGCACCTCGGCCAGCGTCAGCCTGTCGGGCACCACCAATGCCTTATGCACCAGCGCTTCGTCGGTCAGCGTGATGGGCTGGTTGTTCAGCACGCGCTGGAACAGGTCCTTGGCATCGACATAGCCCACCACGTGGTCGATATCGCCCACGCACACGGGGTAGGTGGAAAACGGCTCTTCGGCGATCCGGGCGCGGATGATGTCGTCGCTGTCGTCCTGGTAGAAGAAGGCAATGCGGTCGCGCTGCGTCATGGCCGAGCCTACGGTGCGCGAGTCAAGCTCAAACACATTGGCGATCACCTGCTGCTCTCCGATGGCGAGCAGGCCGGTCTTGGCGCCCACTTCGGTCAGCGCGAGGATGTCTTCGGAGGTGATGCGCTCGTCTCGCACCGTGGGCAGGCCCAGGAGCTGTGTGAGGCCCGTGGCCAGCCGGTTGAACAGCCACACCAGCGGTTTGAACACCACCATCAGCCACTGCATGGGCCGGCACACCAGTACGGCCAGGCGCTCGGGCTCGGTCATCGACAGGCGCTTGGGCAGCAGATCGGCCAGCAGGATGAACAGCGAAGTGACCAGAGTGAACGAGGCCAGAAATCCGACGGTGGCCGCACGCTCGGAGCCCAGCCAGGGCTCGATCCATTCTGCAAAGAAGGGGGTGAGTGCGCCTTCGCCGACCACGCCGCCCAGAATGGCCACCGCGTTGACGCCAATCTGTGCCACGGTGAAATATTCGCCTGGCTGCTCTTGCGTGCGAATGACAAGGGCAGCTCGCGCATCGCCATCATCCACCATTTGCCGCAACCGCAGGCGGCGCGAAGCGGCCAGCGAAATCTCCGCCGTGGAGAAAAAGGCGCTGAGGGCAATCAGCAAGGCAATGGTGAGGAGGCTCTGCGTCACATTCATAAGCAAAAACGGTTGGAGCAGTGCAGACCGGCTGCTCGCATTTATCGGCGAAAGCGTTGGCAGAGCGTGCGGGCACTGCCGATTCTTGAAATTTGTTCAATGGTCGCATGCCGGCCAATCGGCTGGCAAGTGCTTTCGTGAAGGCGGCGCTGCAGGCTTTGCAGGGCCGGATTGGCATGGTCTGGCTTGCTGCTCTTGAAGGGCGCAATGCCAAACCCCAGTCAGCTTACCGCATGCGCCTGCTGTCAGCGGCGGCAAGGCCATTGCAGGGGCGTGCGGCGCGCACAAAAAAGCCGCCTCGCAGGCGGCTTTCGTGAGGAATTGATCTGGATCAGGCCGCGGCCACCAGCTGCTGCAATTCACCCGATTCGTACATTTCCATCATGATGTCGGAGCCGCCAATGAACTCACCCTTCACATACAGCTGGGGGATGGTGGGCCACTGGCTGTAATCCTTGATGCCTTGGCGGATTTCGGGGTCTTCCAGCACGTTCACGGTGGTGATGTTCTTGGCATCAACGCCGCTGGCCTTGAGGATCTGCACGGCACGGCCGGAGAAACCGCACTGTGGAAAGCTGGCTGTTCCCTTCATGAACAGCACGATGTCATTGCCCTTGACCAGTTGGTCGATGCGTTGTTGGGTATCGCTCATGGGTTGGCTCCGTCGTGGGAGAGTGGTTTCAGTGTTGTGTGAATTAGCGCTTAGGTAAGGGCAGACTGCCCTTTATCAAGCCGGATGGAGACCATTATTTCACGGAAGTCCATTGGCCGCCGCTTGCTCGTTCGATGCCGGCAAGGTCGTTGCGGCTTTGTACCTGGGCAAAACCCCGCGCTGCGAGCAGGGCGCGTACATCGCCCGCCTGGTCCCAGCCATGCTCGATCAGCAGCCACCCGCCGCTTCGCAGGTACTGCGGCGCCGTGTCTACGATATGGCGGATATCGTTCAGCCCGTCCGCGCCGCTCGTCAGCGCTTGGCGCGGTTCATGGCGCAGCGCGGGCATGTGCGGGTCGTCGGCGCGTATGTAGGGCGGGTTGGTGACGATGGCATCAAAGTCACCTTGCAACGCCGACAGCCAATGGCTGTGGGCAAAGCGGACGGGCAGTTGCAGCCGCGCTGCATTGGCTTTGGCGACCGCCAGTGCATCAAGGCTCGCATCTACCGCCCACACCTCGGCGGCAGGCCGTTCATGCTGCAGGGCCAGCGCAATGGCGCCGCTGCCGGTGCCCAGGTCGGCCAAGCGCAGCTGCGGCGGGCCTTCCCGGTTGACGGGTAGCAGCTCCAGCGCCCAGTCCACCAGGGTTTCGGTGTCGGGGCGGGGGTCCAGTACACGGGCGTCCACCGCCAGATCCAGCCCGTAAAAGCCTTTGCGACCGGTCAGGTAGGCCACGGGCTCGCCGTCTGCGCGGCGTTGCAGCAGCTGCTGCCACTGTGCCGCTTGCTCGGCGGTCAAGGCATCGCCATCATGGGTGATGAGCCAGGCGCGGCTGTGCGTGGGCTGGCCGCACAGGTGCAGCAGCAGCATTTGCGCATCGATGCGCGCTACGCCTTGGGCGGCGGCCTGGGCCAGCGCCTTGGCAACCGTCGTGGAAGTGGATGCATTCATTTCTATGTATTGATAGCGGTCTGCGCTTGCTAATTGTGCGCAGACTGCACAAAAGGCCTGGATTGCAGGATCAGGATACGGTCACCGGCCACAGCCCATTCGATGTCCTGCGTGCGAGCGCCAAAGCGCGCTTCGATCGCCGCACCTGCATCTGCCAGGCGCTGCACTAGCGCGTCCGTCAGCACCTGGCGCTGTGCCACTGCCACTTCCTGCACGCCGCCGCCGGGAGCAAGGCGCAGTTCGGTGTCTTCGGCAGAGCGGCTGAGCACCTGCACGGCGCGGCTGCGGCGCGAGTACAGCACCTGCTCGGCCACGCGGCGGCCTTCCACCACGCGGATGCCGATGCCACGCTTGGCTGCAATGAAGACGCTGTACGGCGTGCCTCCCAGCGGGTCGCGCGTCACCATCACGCCCGAGGCGTCAGAATCCACCGCTGTTTGCACCAGCACGGCCATGGCGACAGCGTCCTGCGCAATGCCTGCGGCGCGGCGTGCCTCCCAGGCTTCGAAATTGAAGATGGAGGCCCACACCTTGCGCACGGCGTCTTGCAGTGCGGCTTCGCCCTTCACGTTGGGCACGGTGGTGTAGAGGCCGGCTCCGCTGAAGCCGGGCAGATCTTCCGAACTGGATGAGCTGCGCACGAACACGCCCGCTGCTTGCAACTGGTTGGCCCAGCGTGCTTGCAGATTTTGGGTGAGGCTGGCATCCAGCGGCATCCGCTCGATCTCGGCGCGCAGTGCTGCCAAAGCAGTGCGGCGCACGGCGGGGTCGCTGTCAAAGCCGGGTTGCTGCTGCATGCGCGCCATTTTTTCCGCCAGGCCAAAGCGCTGCATGGCGCTGGCGTAGCTGCCAAAGGGCACGCAAAAACCGTCCGGCACATTGACACCGGCAATGGCGGCATGCCGCACTTCGCCCAGATTGGCAGCCTTGGCCCCGCATTGACTGCGATTTTGCGCACGCAGGGCAGCCAGCGGTTGCAGGGCGGTCGTTCGCGTGTCCTTGTGGATGCTGGAGCCCGCAACGCTGCGCTTGAGGGCCATTTTTTGGATGGCGTTCTCGCGCTCGTCGGCTGTCGCGGCTCGCAGCTGGTAGTCTTTGGCGCCTACGGTCAGCTGTACCCATTGGCCGTTGTGGGCTGCCAGCACCTGGCTGGCATCGCGCACATAGGCATTGGGCACGCCCCAGCCCTTGGCGAGCAGGTTGACGTGCGAGACCATGGTGGAGAGCTGCTCGGTCACCACGCCAGCCACGGGTGGCAGGGTGATGGGCACCTGGCGCAGCACGACGATGTCGCTGGGCTGCAGGTCGCGTGCCTGGTCGATATCGTCCACCAGGCGCAGGCGGCCTACGGCCTGGCCCTGGTTCAGCGGCAAGAAGCGCTGCTGGCCGATCAGGGCGCTTTGCGTGACCGGCGCGATGCCTGCGCCCGTGGCCACTTGCTCTTGCGCGCTCGAATTGGCCTTGAAGCGCACGGACGCAAAAAAGCTGCCTTGCAGCTGGCTTTCGGTCTCGCGCAGCAGGGTGGCGGTCAGCTGGTCGCCTTCCCAGAATTCGTACACAAAGCCTTCGATCTGCGGCTGCCAGCTGAGGGTGCCGAGAATGTACCGGCGGCCCGCATCACGGTAGTTGCGGTTGAGCGCCTCCTTGCCGCCCACCAGTAAGCCTTGCTCGCGCAGAAAGCGGTCATGCAACTGAAAACGGGGGGTATTGATGAAATACAGACGGGGTGCTGGCCGGGCCTGGCGGTCGATCACGAAGATGACGTGCGGCTGGGCCAGCGGCGTGCCCGCGTTGTAGACGCGCGCGAGCTGGTCAAACTCCGCCTGGCTGCGCAGTGCTGTCGCAAAAGGCTGGCTGCTGTGGTTGCCCATGGTTTGCGAGGGCGTCGGCGTGCCTGCAGGCCGCGCCAGCAGATCCTGCGGCGGGGCGGTGCCAGCCGCGCGCCCGTCTTCGTACATGGATGGCTTGCGCGCGAGCTGGGCTGAGGCAGTGCTGGCAGCCAGTGCCAACGCAATGCACAGGGTTGAACGCGGGGCAATACCGGGGCGGTGGGTAGACATGGTGCGCCAGTCTTACGGGTTTACTGGTTGACTTCCAGCTCGGCCAGCAGTTCGGCCTCGCGCTCCGATTGCAGGGCGTCCATCAACTCCTTCAGGTCACCATCCATGATGAAGCTCAGTTTGTACAGGGTCAGGTTGATGCGGTGGTCGGTACACCGGCCCTGTGGAAAGTTGTAGGTGCGGATGCGGTCGCTGCGGTCACCAGAGCCGATCAGGCCCTTGCGCATGGCCGCTTCCTTGGCAGCACGCTCGCTGCGTTCTTTTTCCTGAATGCGGGCCTGCAGCACCTGCAGCGCCTTGGCCTTGTTGCTGTGCTGGCTGCGACCGTCCTGGCATTCGGCAACGATACCGGTGGGCAAGTGCACGACGCGCACGGCCGAATCGGTCTTGTTGATGTGCTGGCCGCCCGCGCCGCTGGCGCGAAAGGTGTCGATGCGCAGGTCGGCCGGGTTCAGGGTGATGGCCTGCTGCTCATCGGGCTCTGGCATCACGGCCACGGTGCAGGCGCTGGTGTGGATGCGGCCCTGCGTTTCGGTCGCGGGGACGCGCTGCACGCGGTGACCGCCGCTTTCAAAGCGCAGGGTGCCGTATACGTTGTCACCACCGTCGATGCGCAGCACGACTTCCTTGTAGCCGCCCAGCTCTGCCTCGTTGGCGCTCATGATCTCGACCTTCCAGCCCATGCGTTCGGCGTAGCGCGTGTACATGCGCGTAATGTCGCCGGCAAACAGCGCCGATTCATCGCCGCCCGTGCCTGCCCGCACTTCGACGAAGGCAGGGCGGGCGTCATCCGGGTCCTTGGGCAGCAGCATGCGCTGCAGCTGGGCCGCCAGTTGCTCCAGCTCGGCCTCGCCGTTGGCGATTTCTTCCTGTGCCATGTCGGCCATGTCCGGGTCGGCCAGCATCTCGCGGGCGCCTGCGATGTCCGATTCCACCTGCACAAAGCGGGCATAGCGCTCGGCCACGGCGGCCACATCGGTGTGCTCGCGCGAGAGCTTCAGGAACTGCGGCATGTCGGCCATGATGTCTTCGCGCGAAAGCAGAAAATCCAGCTCCTTGAGGCGTTCGGCATAGCGCTCCAGCTGCTGGCGGAGAAAGTCTTTCATGATGATTCTTTGTGTCAGATAGCCCTGCAGTGCCCACCAGATGCGTGGCAGGCAATCAACAACAGGAGCAAAGGGGAGAGGGGGACAGGCGAATGGCTGCAGCAAGTGCAGCGTCCGCTACAAGCCGGATTGGGGACCGCCGCGCTGGTTGCGCAGGAAGAGGCGCGAGACCACATCGGCAGTCTGCGCACGCGCATCGGCGTCGCCCGCATGCAGCTCGGCCATGGTGCCGTGCAGCATTTTCTGCGCGAGGCCGCGCGAGAGGGCTTCGAGCACGGCATCCACGTCTTCGCCTTTGGCCAGACGTTTTTTTGCACGCTCGATCTCGGCAGCGCGCCAGACGTCGGCCTGCGCGTGAATCTGCTGGATGAGCGGCACTGCACCGCCCTCGGGCGCGCGCTGGTCCATCCATTGCACAAAGCGCTGCACGCCGGTGTCGATGATGGTTTCGGCTTGCACCACGGCAGCCTGGCGCAGCTCCTGCCCGGCCTTTACGACATGGGCCAGGTCGTCCACGGTGTAGAGATACACATCGCCCAGGTCCTTGACCTCGGCTTCAATATCGCGCGGCACGGCCAGATCGACCATGAAGATCGGGCGGCGCTTGCGCTTTTTGAGCGCGCTTTCCACGGCGCCCAGGCCAATGATGGGCAGGCTGGACGCGGTGCAACTGATGATGGCGTCGTACTCGTGCAGGTGATCGTGGAGCTCGGACAAGCGCATGGTGCTGGCGCCAAACTGCGCGGCCAGCTTTTCGCCGCGCTCCAGGGTGCGGTTGGCGATGGTGATGTGCGCGGGCTGCCTGGCGGCAAAGTGCGTGGCGCACAGCTCGATCATCTCGCCGGCGCCGACAAACAGGACGCGAATCTTGGTGAGATCCTCGAACAGCTGGCCTGCCAGGCGCACGGCAGCGGCCGCCATGCTGATGCTGTGCGCGCCGATTTCGGTGGAAGAGCGCACTTCCTTGGCGATGGCAAAACTGCGCTGGAAGAGCTGGTTGAGCGTGGTGCCCAGCGAGCCAGCATCTTCGGCGGCACGCACGGCATTTTTCATCTGGCCCAGGATCTGCGCCTCGCCCAGCACCATGGAATCCAGCCCGCTGGCCACGCGGAAAGCATGGCGTGCGGCAAAGCCATCCTGCAGGGAATAGGTGTATTTCTGCAGCGCCTCGGGCGGCAGGTTGCCGCTTTGGGCCAGCCAGCGCAGGGTGTGGTCCAGCGCAGGCTCTCGCGCAGCGCAGTAAATCTCGGTGCGGTTGCAGGTGGACAAAATGGCGGTTTCCACGCCGGCGTGGCTATGCACACCCGAAATCGAGGAGCGCAGACTCTGCAGAGTCGGCGCAATCTTGTCGAGTGCAAATGCAAACCGGCCGCGTATATCGACCGGTGCCGTCGTGTGGTTGATGCCCAGGGCCCAAACTGCCATGGCATGGATTATAAAATCTCTGCCAAACCAGCGCTTGTCGTGTCAGTACCACCTTGACTTATATCAATCACCTCGTTTTATGCCTGCTATCGCCAGCCTGTGGCATCTGCTGAACTTCTGTGCCCCGGCCGCCTTCCTGGCAGTGCTTCTGGTGCTTGCACGCTGGGTGTTTGCGCGCAAGGTGGTGCCGCTCTTGCCGTGGTACGGCCAACTGGCGCTGCATTTTTTGGCGGGATGTGCTGCGCTTTTTGTAGCATTACTGTGGCAAGGACGCGACGGAAGCGTGGTGGGTTACGCGCTGCTGGTATTGGCTCTCGCCACCAGCCAATGGGCGGTGCTCGGTGGTTGGCGGCGTTAGCGTGTCAACAGGTTTTGAGCAATAGATAGCTTTACAATTCCGACATAATTGCGGAATGACAACCGCACAGATCCCGCCAAGCCGCCGCTCCAGGTGGCTTTTCTTTATTGGCTTCTTCGCCGCAGCAGTGGCTGGCGTAGTCTTGATCTTTGGATCGCAGGCCTTGCTGTTTGCCGACACCAATGATTTTCAGCGCGTGGTGGGCCACCTGTATCTGACTCCGTTGGGGGACGGTATTCGCTGGGCACTGCCGGAGCAGCCCTTTCGCATACCCGCCAATCCAGAGCTGGCTTCCCACATCTTTACGTTAGCTGGTTGGGTGCAGCGTTACCTGCCGGGGGCGGTGTTTGATATTTCGCGCACCGCACTGGCAGCCAAGTTGCTGCTGCTGGCCTATGCAGGCGTGCTGGCCTGGCAATGCGCGGCGGCATTGGGGCGTGGGGCGGTATGGTGCACAGTGTTTGCCCTGGCCTGGCTTGTGGCGTTCTTCATGGCGCACAACATCGGCATGGCACAGTCGCTCTATGCCGAGTACGCGTTCCTGATTGCGCTGCCGCTGCTTCTGGTGGGCATGCTGGCGTCGCGCCGGGCGGTACGGCTCGCATGCCTGGGCCTCGGGGCCTTCGTATGCGGGCTGGCGAAGGTGCAGTATTTCTACGTGCCGCTGATGGTGCTGGTATGCGTGTGGGCTGCCAGCCGGTGGCAGCGGAGGGTGCCCGACAAGGCTCTCCTCAAGCTGCTGTTTGCTGTGCAGGTGGTGTGCCTGGTGCCCTTGCTGATTGGCAAGAATGCCGAGTTGAACGCCTACCACGGCGTATACCTGGGCTCCTACATGGTGCTGACGCCCGCGCAACTCGATGAGCTGGGCGTACCGCCAGACCAGCGCGCCTGCATCGGGTTGGATGCCTGGGGCAATGCGCTCTCCGGCCCCGGCGGCACCCAGGTGAAACGTACCGGGCACACCTGTTATCCCGTCACGCCCAAGCTGGGCAAGGGCGAGGTACTGCGGCCTTACCTGCACCACCCACAAGTTCTGTGGCGCTTGGCCGCCTATGCGTTGCCGAGCCATTTCACGGTGCGGTACTTCCACGTGTTTCCTGACTATTTCTATCTCAAGCGACTGAAGGGCGAAGCCCCCGGGGTGACGGATTTGCTGCTGCGCATGACCGAAGTGCGTGATCGCACCATCACGCCGCTGGCGCCGCTGTTCCTACTGGGCTCTGTATTGTTTTTTGCAGCCAGCCGCAGCCGCCATGCCGGTGGGCTGCGCCCGTTGGCGGCGGGGGGCCTGTTGCTGGGGCTGTTTGTGGTGTCGCAGATCGTCATCGCACTGCTGGGTGAGGGCGTGCGCGACCTGAGCAAGCATTTGTGGGCGGCACAATTGGCGCTTGATATGCTGGTGGTTCTGACCGCATTGCAATGCCTGGGGTGGCTGCGGGTGTGGATGCGCCGCAAAACAGCAGGGCCTGTACCGGAGGGGGCGGTGCCAGTTCTGCCCGGTGATGATCGGTAATTATCAAAAAAATGAGTGGCAGGCGTCTGCGGTATAAGAGTCTTTGGCAGTTTTATAGCTATAAGATCCGCTAACACAACCCTTGATACGTTGTTGCTTCGTCGGGGGCGCCTAGTCGGGGGCGCCTAGCCGGGGGCGCCAAGCCTTGTCGTACGTCTGTACTGCCTGCGGCTTCGCTTGGCGTGGCCCGGCCTGACGCGGCCCGGCCTGACGTGGCCCGGCGCCTCGTCTTGACCGCAAATCTGCGATTTGCTGGGTTGTGTCAGGTTCTATGTTTTGCGTCAAGCGACTTTCGGCAATAGTTGCTCCGGATTAAAGGCGGTCTGGCCTCTCCAAATTGCAAATGCCACTCGTAAAAG
>NZ_JACHKZ010000008.1 GCF_014207855.1 Comamonas odontotermitis
GCGGGCATCTCGGGTGCGATCCAGCACTTGGCGGGCATGAAGGACTCGAAGGTGATCGTGGCGATCAACAAGGACGAGGAGGCACCGATCTTCAGTGTGGCCGACTATGGCCTGGTGGCCGATCTGTTCGAGGCGGTGCCCGAGATGGTGGGCAAGCTGTAAAAGAGCGCACACAAAAGGCATCCGGCGTGATGCCTTTTTCTTTGAGAGATACACGATTAATTAGATGGTTGGAGACAAGACAATGAGCTACAAGGCGCCCGTAAAAGACATGCTGTTTGCGATCGAGCATCTGGCCAGGATCGACCAGGTGGCGCAGATCCCGGGCTTTGAAGATGCCGGTCTGGATACCGCACAGGCTGTGCTGGAAGAGTGCGCGCGCTTCAATGAAGAAGTGGTGGCGCCGCTCAATGTGCCGGGAGATTTACACCCCTCCACCTGGAAGGACGGCACGGTCACCACAACCGCCGGCTTCAAGGATGCCTTCAGGCAGTATGTGGAAGGCGGCTGGCAGGGCTTGCAGCACCCCGTGGATGCAGGTGGCCAGGGCTTGCCCAAGACGATTGGCGCGGCCTGTGTCGAAATGCTCAACAGCGCCAACATGAGCTTTGCACTGTGCCCGTTGCTGACCGATGGCGCC
This sequence comes from Comamonas odontotermitis, assembly GCF_014207855.1. GTDB lineage: Bacteria > Pseudomonadota > Gammaproteobacteria > Burkholderiales > Burkholderiaceae_C > Comamonas > Comamonas odontotermitis_A. The sequence continues at coordinate 641 of NZ_JACHKZ010000008.1, forward strand.
ATCGAGGCACTGCTGACTGCGGGCAGCGATGCGCTCAAGAATATCTACCTCGAAAAGCTGGTCTCCGGCCAGTGGACGGGAACGATGAACCTGACCGAGCCGCAGGCTGGTTCGGACCTGGCCCTGGTGCGCACACGTGCCGACAAACAGGCCGATGGCAGCTACAAGCTCTTTGGCACCAAAATCTTCATCACCTATGGTGAGCACGATATGGCAGAGAACATCGTGCACCTGGTACTGGCCCGTGCGGCTGGTGCGCCAGAGGGTGTCAAGGGTATCAGCCTGTTTGTCTGCCCCAAGTTCCTGGTGAATGGTGACGGCTCTCTCGGCGCACGCAATGATGTGCACTGCGTCAGCATTGAGCACAAGCTGGGCATCAAGGCATCGCCTACCTGTGTGCTGCAGTATGGCGACAACGGCGGTGCAGTGGGTTATCTGGTGGGCGAGGAGAACCGCGGCCTCGAATACATGTTCATCATGATGAACGCCGCACGTTACGCCGTGGGCATGGAAGGCGTGGCCATTGCCGAGCGCGCCTACCAGCATGCAGTGGCCTATGCCAAGGAACGTGTGCAGAGCCGTCCGGTGGATGGCAGCGTGGCGGGCAGCGCCACCATCATTCACCACCCGGATATCCGTCGCATGTTGATGACCATGCGTGCATACACCGAGGCATGTCGCGCGATGGCGCTGACGGGAGCTGCATCGTTTGATGCTGCGCACCAGCACCCCGATGCCGAGGTTCGCAAGGTCAACCAGGCCTTTTATGAGTTTCTGGTGCCGCTGATCAAGGGCTACAGCACCGAGATGAGCCAGGAGGTGACCAGCCTGGGCGTGCAGGTGCATGGCGGCATGGGTTTCATCGAGGAAACCGGAGCAGCCCAGTACTACCGGGATTCCAAAATTCTGACTATCTACGAAGGCACCACGGCCATCCAGGCCAACGATTTGGTGGGCCGCAAGACGGCGCGCGATGGCGGACAGGTGGCCAAGGGCGTTGCCAGCCAGATCGAGGCGACCGAGAAGGCGCTCATTGCCAGCGGTAGCGAGGGTGCAAGATCGCTGGCCATCAATTTGGAAAAAGCCCGCAAGGCATTTTTGGATGTGGTGGATTTTGTTGTCGACACCAGCAAGTCGGCTCCCAACGATGTATTTGCCGGCAGCGTGCCGTATCTCATGCTGGCGGGCAATCTGGTGGCGGGTTGGCAGATGGGCCGCGCCTTGCTGGCAGCGCAGGAGTTGCTCACAACTGGCAGCGGCGACAAGGCTTTCCTCGAAGCCAAGGTGACAACCGCTCGTTTCTATGGCGAGCATATTTTGGTAAAAACTTCGGCATTGCGTGATGAGATTCTGCACGGTGGCGCATCGGTGATGGCCTTGCCGCTCGATAGCTTCTGATGGCAGGGCAGGCGGTCAGTGATCACCGCCTGGATTGCAATGAAGCAAAGGGCTGCTTGCACAAACATGGTGGGCGTGAGCAGCTTTTTTACACCGATTACCCATGACACGCGGCCGTTTGCAAGAACGGCTGCTGGCTGGCCCCAAGGCCTATTGAATCGAAGGAGATCCCATGTCCCAACTTCCTGGCGCATTGAAACACGTGCCGTTTCCGGTGATCGGTTCGCCGCTTTTCATCATCAGCAATCCCAAGTTGGTGATTGCGCAGTGCAAGGCGGGCATTGTGGGTTCCATGCCTGCGCTCAATGCCCGGCCGGCCGAGCAGCTGGAAGACTGGTTGGCCGAAATTACCGAAGAGCTGGCTGCGCACAACCAGGCCCACCCCGACAGCCCCGCAGCGCCGTTTGCCATCAACCAGATCGTGCACCGTACCAACGAGCGGCTGGAGCACGACATGGCGCTGTGCGAGAAGTACAAGGTGCCCATCCTCATCACCTCGCTGGGAGCGCGCGAAGACGTGTTCCAGGCAGCGCACAGCTGGGGCGGCGTGGTGCTGCACGACATCATCAACAATACCTTTGCGCACAAGGCCATCGACAAGGGGGCGGATGGCCTGATTGCCGTTGCAGCAGGTGCGGGTGGGCACGCGGGCATCAAGAGCCCGTTTGCACTGGTGCAGGAAATCCGTGAATGGTTTGATGGCCCGCTGGCGCTGTCGGGCAGCATTGCCAGTGGACGTGCAGTGCTGGCAGCGCAGGCCATGGGTGCGGACTTTGCCTATATCGGTTCGGCCTTCATTGCGACCGATGAAGCACGCGCGGTGGAAGAGTACAAGCAGATGATCGTCAATTCCAATTCGGATGACATCATCTACAGCAACCTGTTCACCGGTGTGCATGGCAACTACCTGAGCCCGTCGATTCGTGCAGCAGGGATGGACCCGGACAATTTGCCGGTCTCCGATCCAAGCTCGATGAGCTTTGGCAAGGAGCGCAAGGCCTGGAAAGACATCTGGGGCAGTGGCCAGGGTATTGGCGCCATCAAACAGGTGGTGCCAGCCGCCGAATTGGTCGCGCGGCTCAAGCGTGAGTACTTTGCTGCCCGGGATGGATTGGTGGAGCGTGCTACCGCTGCCGAGCGTCTGGCTGCAGCGGGTGAGACGGCGGTGGTCTGAACCACCACGCTGGCATGCCTACCCCCAGGGCTGCCAGCTTCCTCTGAGATAGCGGTACACCTGATTACAGAACTTTTGGCTGCTGGCGCGCTCCAATGGCGTGCCGTCTGCTATAAGTTTTATATGTTTCAGCGATGCGGGTTACCCGCCTTTCCAATATCCCGCCGTGCCTGTGTTGGCGCGCTCCTGGCGTGTTCGACCTTGCCAGGCTTTGCTACAGGCACGCAACTGTCCGCACTGTCTGCCCTGCCGCAGGGTGCGCGCAGCATCAGCATTACCCAGTCTCAGCTGCAAAGCGCTGTGGCGGCCAAGTTTCCGCTGGCGCGGTCGTGGCAGGGCATGGTGGTGATTCAGCTGCAAAAGCCCTCCGTGCAGTTGCTGGCCAGCAGCAACAGCCTGCGCACCATGCTGGATATCTGGGTGACTGAAAAGCTGATGAACACCGAGTATCCCGGCCAGATAGCGTTGGATTTTGGCCTGTACTACAACGACGCTGACAGCACCATCCGTATGCAGCATGTCCGCGTAGAGCAGCTTCACATGCAAGGCGTGCCGCCGCAGTACCAGCCCATGTTCCAGACCTATGCGCCGCGCCTGGCGGAGCAGGTGTTGAACGGCCTTGCCGTGTATGAGCTTCCCGCCAGCCAGCGCATGCTGCTCAAAGGCCTGGGCTATACGGTGCACAGCATGGAAGTGCAGGCGGACAAGCTGCGCATCGTTCTTGCGCCCAAGCTGCTAGGCACTGAGCAGTCTTAGAGCCGCGAACACAACCCTTGTACGTCGTTGCCTCGTCGGGGGCGCCTAGTCGGGGCACCCAGCCTTGTCGTACGTCTGTACTGCCTGCGGCTTCGCCTGACGCGGCCCGGCTCCTCGTTTCAACCGCAAATCTGCGATTTGCTGGGTTGTGCTAGTGGCTCTTAGTCGTTGTTTTCTTTTTTGCCTGCGGACTTACCAGTCAGGCGATCCTTGAGGCTCAGTACGCGGGTGACGGCGCTGCCCATGCCCATGAGCTGCATGGCGGTTTCTGGGTTCAGGCGCTGTACATCGTCAAACCAGGTCATCAGGCGGTCGATCAGGTCGTACATCTCCTGCATGCGTTGCTGGGCGTATTTTTCGTCGTCCGAGTGGGTTTCCTGTAGCAGGGCGGAGCGCAGCATCGATTGCGTAGGTTCGATCTCGCGGCGGCGGCGCTCTTCAGCCAGCGTGCGAAATATCTCCCACACATCGCTGGGCGATTCAAAATACTCACGGCGGTCACCAGGCAGGTGGCGCATATGCACCAGGCGCCAGGATTGCAGCTCTTTCAGTCCCATGCTGACATTGGAGCGCGAGAACGACAGGCCTTCGGCGATCTCATCGGCATTGATCGGGCGCGGTGACAGAAAGATCAATGCATAGATCTGCCCCACGGTCCGGTTGATGCCCCAGCGGCTGCCCATTTCACCGAAATGCGAAACAAACTGGCGGGTGAGTTCGGGCAGTGGGGCTTCGGGTGTTTTCATGGCTGGATTATCGGTCTTTTCAGAAAATGCTGAATCCCTCGCGGCAACCTGGTGAAAACCCTTCTATGTAAAGAACGCGAATTTGCACGTTGCAGCGTCAACCAGCCTGCGCGGCAAGGCGTTAGACCTTGAGCAGCGCTGTTTGTGCAGCGCTGCTGCTGTGTTTGACCACTGCCGGTCTCCATTGCTGGAGTGCTTGTCGGGCGTACCCATCCAATCCATGTTTGCGGCGATTGAATGGGGCTGGCCGGTCTTGCCCCTTGCGGTGCGCCGCCGGCCTGACGACCTTGTCTTCTACAACAACGCATAACAATCGCAATCTGTGGCTGGACGTCATCAAAGGAGCGTGCTGCGCGGCCATCGTGTGGCATCACCTGGCCTTCTATGGCCCGATGTCGGACGTTGCTCGCCAGGTCACCCCGGGTGTGATTGATTGGCTGGCCGACTACGCCCGTATCGCCGTGCAGATATTCCTGGTCATGGGCGGCTACCTGGCCGCAGCGAGCCTGGTGCCCCAAGGCGTTGCTCGGTTTGACCAGCCCTTGGAAAAAATTGGTAAACGTGCGCTGCGGCTGCTGGCGCCATATTCCGTTGCCCTGCTGTTTGCCGTGCTGATTGCAGCCGTGGTACGCCCCTGGTTTGCGCATGAATCCGTACCTGGCGAGCCCAGCTGGCACCAGCTGATTGCCAATGCCCTGATGCTGCAGGACATCACGGGCGAAGACGCGCTATCGGCCGGTGTCTGGTATGTGGCCATCGATTTTCAGCTGTTTGCCGCAGTGACCCTGCTGTTTGCTGCCACGCGAGGCTGGTCGTGGCGTTGGATGGGGCTGTCGATTGGGCAGTACCTGGTGATTGGCTTGTCTGCACTATCGCTGTGGGTGCTCAACCGCAACAGCGATCTGGACATGTGGTTTGTTTACTTCATCGGTGCCTATGGCATGGGCATGCTCGCTTATTGGGGCAAGGCGAGTAGCCGGCCCTGGGCATGGACGGCGCTGCTCCTCTTGCTGGGGGTTGTCTCTTTCGAGGTCGAATTCCGCTTGCGCATTGCAGTGGCCTTGGCCAGTGCCGTGGCTTTGCTGTGGCTGATGCGTGTGCCTTCCGATGGCAAGACGGGGTGCTGGCTGGCGAGCCATGTGGCGCCGCTGCGCTGGTTGCAGTCGCTGGGGCAGTTTTCGTATTCGGTGTTTCTCGTGCACTTTTCCATCGTGGTGCTGTGCAATGCCGTGGCTTCGCAGGTGATTGCGACACAACCCTGGCTCAACTGGCTGGGCATGTGTGCGGCCTTCGGGCTGTCACTGCTGGCCGGGCGTGTGCTTTACCACTTTGTCGAGACACGCACGCCGAGCCTCAAAGGCGTGGCGCGTTGGGAGCTGGGCTTTATCGGCGCTGGCCTTGCCGTCAGCCTGTTGAGCACCCGTTTCGCGCTGTAAGCGCTTTTCGACATGAAAACGAAAGCACGCCATGGCGTGCTTTTTTCATGAGGTCGCCATTGGCCTGCAAGTGGCATCACCAGCCAATCGCAATCAACAGATGATCAGCGGTGCAGTTCGCCTGCGCGCTCTGGTTGGTAGACGATACCGGTCACGCGCACGGTCATGATCTTGCCGCCCACCGACGGCCATGACAGTTCGTCTCCTACCGACAGGCCCAGCAGTGCGCTGCCTACGGGCGCGAAGACCGAAACCTTTTCAGTGCTGCCATCCAGATCCTTGGGGTAGACCAGCGTGAGCTGGAATTGTTTGCCCGATTCAGCCATGTCGAAGGTGACCGTCGAGTTCATGGTCACTACATCGGGTGGGATATCCTTGGGCTCGACGATATCGGCACGCGCAATTTCTGCTTCCAGATCGGCTTTTCCGGGGAAAGCCGCAGCAGACATTTGAGTCAGCAATGCCTCCAGGCGATCCACGTCCAGCGACGACAAGATGAGATGGGGCTTGCGAGACATCAAAACTTCCTCTGGATGATGAAAAGTTGAACTGTAGGCGATCCGTAATCTCGCACCATATTGGTGCGAATAGGAGGTGGTCAATCCTTTCTGTTGGCATGCTTGGATTGTCTTTGTATACTGTATAAATATACAGTTTATCAGGGCAGTATCGTGCCAAAAAGTAAGCATTCCTCTCATTTTCCGAGCATCTCCTGCGATGAGGAATGGCTGCGCACGAGCGAAGATGCGGAGCCGGTGCCGGAGGGGGCTCCGCCCGTTCGCATTGCCCTGAAAGGGCGAGGGGCTGTCTCGGCACCCCTGCACCGGTTTGCCAAGGAGCAGCGGGAATGGTTGGATGATGGCTGGAGTGGCTCCATGGCTCAGGGCGCGGGTACTGATGCGCAAGACCAGGAGGTTTCGCACGACGAGGCGATATGGTGGCAACAGGCTGCACAGGCGCCAAGCACCCAGGTACACGAGGAGCGGGCCCGCAGTGCGATCCAGAAGAACGATTCGCCAGACATCTTCTTCGATCATTCGGTCAACCCCTACCGCGGCTGCGAGCATGGCTGCATCTATTGCTATGCACGGCCGTATCACAGCTACCTCAATCTGTCACCGGGACTGGATTTCGAGACGCAGCTGTTTGCCAAAACCAATATTGCAGAGGTGCTGCGGCGTGAGATCGGCCATCCCCGCTACCGGCCAGCATCACTCAACATTGGCTCTGCCACCGACTGCTACCAGCCGATTGAACGGGATTGGCGACTGACGCGGCAGGTGATCGAGGTTCTGCACGAAGCCTGCCACCCGTTCTCGGTGATCACCAAAAGCAGTGGCGTGGAGCGCGATATTGATTTGATAGCAAGGGCTGCAAGCTGCAAGCGTTCTGCGGTCTATATCACCATCACCACCCTGGATGGACGGCTGGCAAGGTTATTGGAGCCTCGCGCTGCTGCGCCGCATCGAAGACTGCAGACCATACGCCGCCTGGCAGAAGCTGGGATTCCTGTGGGCGTCAGTGTTGCACCGCACATCCCCTTTTTGAACGACGACATGGAGCAGGTACTGGAGGCGGCGCGTGAAGCAGGTGCAACTACCGCTTTCTACACAGTGCTGCGCCTGCCCTGGGAGCTGAACGGCGTGTTTCAGCAATGGCTGCAGGCACACTACCCGCAGAGAGCCGCGCGAGTGATGGAGCGTGTGCGCGATCTGCACCAGATCAGCGACGAGGAACGTGCGCGCGGCAAAAGCTACAGCAGTGACTATCTCACCCGCATGAAAGGCCAGGGCCTGTGGGCGCAATTGGTTCGCCAGCGCTTTGCGCGCAGTTGCGAGCAGCTAGGTTACGGGCGGGAGCGGGAGCCACTGGATTGGGCTCCCTTTGCCGCATGGCAGCAAGGCCAGCGCGGGCCGCAGCAAAGCAGCCTGTTTTAGCCCGGGTTGGGTGCGTTCAGCGTTGTCACCCGTGCCGCTCGGGCAGATATTCAGGCAGCGGCGCCGGTATGGGCTGCCATGGCCGCCACACCTGGATGTGATTGGCTGCTGCCAGGGGTAGTGCAGTTGGAAAAAATATCCAGCTTGGGGTCGTGCAGGCTGGTTTGCACATCTGTCAGGCCCAGCACCGAGTGAAAGTAGTTGTCGTGGCTGATTCTGCTGCTGCCCACGGATTGCTGCAGGCAGGCAGTGCTTACGCCCATGCGTTGCTGCATCAGCGGCGACAGCCAGGTGATCCAGGGCACATGCTTTTGCACGTCGGGTGCGACGGAGTAGGGCAGGCCATGCAGATAGAGGTTGTTCTCGCCCAGCGATTCGCCGTGGTCGGCCACATACATCATGGCGGTGGGCTGGCGCTGGCCTTTTTGCTCCAGCCAGCCGATCAGGCCGCCCAGCATCCGGTCGGTCGCGACAATGCTGTTGTCATAGGCATTGACCAGCGATTCACGGTCGCACGACTGCAGCGCGACATTGGTGCACTCAGGGGAAAATTTCTTGTCCTGGGAAAGCGAGCGCTTGAAGTATGCCGGTCCATGGCTGCCCATCTGGTGCAGCACCAGCACTACGCCGCGTGTACGTTGCTCTGCAGGCAGTGCATTGATGCGATTGTCCAGATCATCCAGCAGCGCCATGTCAACGCACTCGCCATCCTTGCAAAGGGCGGCCTGTTCCTGTGCGGTCAGGGCAATGGTTTTGCCTGCATCGGTTTTTTCCGGAGCGGATGGCTCATTGCTGGCGGGCAGGGTTGCGGCACTGTGTACGCGCGCGCATACGCCTTTGCAACCAGACTGGTTGTCTACCCACAGCACTGCCAGGCCAGCGCGTTGCAGCACATCCAGCAGGTTTTCATAGGATTTGCTACTGGTCTGGCCATCTCGCCCCAGGTGCGAGAACATGCATGGCAGCGATACCGCAGTGCTGGTTCCGCAGGACCAGGCATCCTTGGCCACGGCCAGATCATTGCGGGCCGAGAGCTGGGGCGTGGTGGCACGATCATAGCCATAGATGCCAAAGTTGCCCGCGCGGCCGGTTTCTCCCACCACTAGTACATAGATGGGGAATTGCGATTGGCCGATATAGCTGGCGCCCAGCTTGGCATCCTGACCAATGGGGTAAAGCGTGGTGTCGCGGCGATGGAATTGCTGCACGCCAAGGCTGCCCGCGGCATACAGCGTCGAGAGCGGGTTCATCATGTAGCGCAACTGAGTGTGGTTGCGCATGGTGGATGAGATGGGACGAAACCCCGCCAGAACCACCAGCACCATCGCCACCACGGCCACAAGCATGAAGCCCAGCTGGCGCAGCAGTGGGCGCCAACTGGTGTTGGGCTGCAGGTTTTGGCGCAGCAACCACCAGGTAGGTGGTATGGCAATGGCGCCTACGGTGACAAAGAGACTCCAGTGCAGCAGATCGCTTGCCTCGCGTGCATCGGTCTGCAGCACGTTGACCAGCATGGACGCATCGATGGCAATGCCGTAGTTGAGCATGAAGTACGCGGCAAACGCCGTCATCCAGCACAGAAGCACCATCACAGGTTTGGATGCCCGGCCCCAACTGAGCAGGTTCAGGATCGCCCAGCAGGCCATGGCAATGGCCAGGCCGAGGGCCAGCCCCAGTACCCACTGCTGGGTACCCCCTTGCTCAGAGATTGCTGCAACAGCCTTCCACAAGGCAAGGTTTCCGATGCTGGCGAGCCACAAGCTGATGATCAGCGCGACCGTCCATACAGGGCGGGCCTGTACCAGGCCTTGGTTGGAGGGCAATGACAACTCGCCCAGAGTGGGCAGATTGCCAGCCATGGAAGGCGGAACTGCAGCACTTGCGGAGGGGACAATGGATTTACCAGCGAGGGAGAGCAGCCGGGCGAGAAACTTCATCCGCGCATGGTCGCGGGGGCAGCTTAAAGCGGCATTAATGTGTCACAGAGATGAAAGTGGCCCTTGACGTTGGAGCAGACCATTGCCCGGTAAAAGGGCCGCCAGAGGCTTTCCGCGTGGTGTAGGCAAAGAAAAACCCGCCAGAGGCGGGTTGGATCTGCATTGGCGCCTCGCTAAGAAGAGGCACCTGCGGACATGGCTCAGCGCTGTGCGATAGGCTTGACGTCGCGCACCACCGAGCCGGTGTACAGCTGGCGAGGGCGACCGATCTTGTACTCAGGATCAGCCATCTGCTCGTTGAGCTGAGCGATCCAGCCCACGGTGCGGGCCAGTGCAAAGATACCGGTGAACAGCTTGACAGGGATGCCGATGGCGCGCTGCACGATGCCGGAGTAGAAGTCTACATTCGGGTACAGCTTGCGCGACACGAAGTAGTCGTCTTCCAGCGCGATCTTTTCCAATTGCTTGGCCAGCGCGAACAGTGGATCGTTTTCCAGACCCAGTTCTGCCAGGATTTCGTTGCAGGTTTCCTGCATCAGCTTGGCGCGTGGGTCGTAGTTCTTGTAGACGCGATGGCCAAAGCCCATCAGCTTGACGCCGCTGTTCTTGTCCTTCACTTGTTCCATGAACTCGCCCACCTTGGCGATACCGCCATTGGCCTGGATGTGCTCCAGCATGTTCAGGCAGGCTTCGTTGGCGCCACCGTGGGCAGGGCCCCACAGGCAGGCCACGCCAGCGGAAATGGCGGCAAACGGGTTGGTGCCCGACGAACCGCACAGACGCACGGTGGAGGTCGATGCATTCTGCTCGTGGTCTGCATGCAGGATGAAGATGCGGTCCAGCGCGCGTTCCACCACGGGGTTGACCTGGTATTCCTCGCAAGGGTTGCCGAACATCATGCGCATGAAATTGCCTGCGTACGACAGATCGTTCTTGGGATACATGTAAGGCTGGCCAACGCCATACTTGTAAGCCATGGCAACCAGGGTCGGCATCTTGGCGATCAGACGGATCGCAGCGATGTTGCGGTGCTCTGGGTTGTTGATGTCGGTGCTGTCATGGTAGAAGGCCGACATGCCGCCCACCAGGCCGGTCAGCACAGCCATGGGGTGTGCGTCACGGCGGAAGCCGCGCAGGAAGAACTGCATCTGCTCGTTGACCATCGTGTGCTGGGTCACGGTGTTCTCAAAGTCTGCCTTTTGCTTTTCGTTGGGCAGTTCGCCGTACAGCAGCAGATAGCAGGTTTCGAGGTAATTGCAGTTCTTGGCCAGCTGTTCAATGGGGTAGCCACGGTACAGCAGTTCACCCTTGTCGCCATCGATATAGGTAATGGCGGACTGACAGGCAGCCGTCGAGAGGAAACCTGGGTCATAGGTGAACATGCCGGTTTGGGCGTACAGCTTGCGGATGTCGATCACATCCGGGCCGATGCTGCCCTGGTAGACCGGCAGGTCCACGCTTGCTGCGCCATTGCTAAACGATAGCGTGGCTTTGTTGTCTGCTAGTTTCATAACTGGTTCCTTCTCGAGTTAGTCCGCTAGGGATGCGCGGTGTTTTCGGCTGCGCAGCATTCCCAGCACTTCATGAACATCAGGTTTGTCGAGGTCGCTTGTTGGTTCCTTGCGGTTGAGCAGCAAGTCCAACAGATCGTTGTCCGACAGATTCATCAAAGCGGTCAGCCCTTGTGCCTGGCGGACATTCAGGCTTGCTCCATAAGTGTGGAAGAACTGCTCGATGAAGATGTCGTTCTCCACCAGGCCGCGTCGGCTGCGCCAGCGCAGCAGATCACGGGCACGTTCATCCAGCAGTTCGTTTTCCATTTTTGCTCTACCTGGTTCTTAGACGGCGCGACGAACCATCAGTTCCTTGATCTTGCCAATCGCCTTCGTGGGGTTGAGGTGCTTGGGGCACACGTCCACGCAGTTCATGATGGTGTGGCAACGGAACAGACGGTAGGGGTCTTCCAGGTTGTCCAGGCGCTCGCTGGTGTGGTCATCGCGGCTGTCCGCGATGAAGCGGTAGGCCTGCAGCAGACCGGCTGGGCCCACGAACTTGTCGGGGTTCCACCAGAATGATGGGCAGCTGGTCGAGCAGCTGGCGCACAGAATGCATTCATACAGGCCATTGAGCTCTTCGCGCTCTTCGGGCGACTGCAGACGCTCCTTGTCGTTGGCGACAAAGCTGTCAGCCATCAGGTAGGGCTTGATCGAGTGGTACTGCTTGAAGAACTGGGTCATGTCCACGATCAGGTCGCGGATCACGGGCAGGCCAGGCAGCGGCTTGAGCACAATCTCACCCTTGAGGGTGTTCATGTTGGTCAGGCACGCCAGGCCGTTCTTGCCGTTGATGTTCATGGCGTCCGAGCCGCACACGCCTTCACGGCAGGAGCGGCGGAACGAGATGGATGGATCCATCGCCTTGAGCTTGACCAGGGCGTCCAGCAGCATGCGCTCATGACCGTCGAGTTCGACCTCAACCGTCTGCATGTAGGGCTTGGCGTCTTTATCGGGATCGTAACGGTAGATTTTGAAAGTACGCTTCATTTGGGATGTTCTTTCGTGGGCTGCGTGGATTAGAACGTACGAACCTTGGGAGGCACGGATGGCACGGTCAGCGGCTTGAGCTGGACCGGCTTGTAATCCAGGCTGTTGGAATCGCTGTACCACAGGGTGTGCTTGAGCCAGTCGATGTCATTGCGGCCCAGTGGATACTTTGGATCATCGGCAGGGTGCTCGTAGTCGTCCACAGTATGGGCGCCACGGCACTCGGTACGGGCAGCGGCAGAAACCATGGTGGCCTGCGCCACTTCGATCAGGTTGGCCACTTCCAGTGCTTCCATGCGGGCCGTGTTCCAGACCTTGGACTTGTCCTTGAGGGTCACGCCGCCCACGCGAGCGCGGATGTCGGCAATCTTCTTGACGCCTTCGTCCATGCTCTTTTGCGTGCGGAACACACCTGCGTGCTGCTGCATGCAATTGCGGATGTCGTTGGCCACATCCTGCGCATACTCACCGCTGCTCGACTCGTCGAGCTTGTTGAGGCGAGAGAGCGAGAAGTCGGAAGCGTTTTCAGGCATGTCCTTGAATTCGCCATAGCTATTGACGTAGTTGACGATGTGCTTGCCGGCCGACTTGCCGAACACCAGCAGATCCAGCAGCGAGTTGGTGCCCAGGCGATTGGCGCCGTGCACCGACACGCAGGAGCATTCGCCAACAGCGTACAGTCCGTTGACCACATTGTTCTTCTCGCCATCCCACACCACGACCTGGCCATTGATGTTGGTGGGAATGCCGCCCATCTGGTAGTGGATGGTCGGCACCACAGGGATTGGCTCCTTGGTGATGTCCACGTTGGCAAAGTTGTGGCCGATTTCTTCCACCGACGGCAGGCGCTTGTGGATGGTCTCGGCGCCCAGGTGGGTCATGTCCAGCAGGATGTAGTCCTTGTTGGGTCCGCAGCCTCGGCCTTCCTTGATTTCCTGGTCCATCGAGCGCGAAACGAAGTCGCGGGGGGCCAGATCCTTGAGCGTAGGTGCATAGCGTTCCATGAAGCGCTCGCCTTCGCTGTTGCGCAGAATGGCGCCTTCACCGCGGCAGCCTTCGGTCAGCAGCACGCCCGCGCCGGCCACGCCGGTGGGGTGGAACTGCCAGAACTCCATGTCTTGCAGCGGAATGCCAGCGCGTGCCGCCATGCCCAGGCCGTCGCCTGTGTTGATGAACGCATTGGTCGATGCCTGGAAGATGCGGCCGGCACCGCCTGTGGCCAGCAGCACGGCCTTGGCGTGCAGTTCGTACAGATCGCCGGTTTCCAACTCCAGCGCTGTCACACCGATGACATCGCCCGATTCGTCACGAATCAGATCCAGCGCCATCCACTCCACGAAGAAGTTGGTCTTGGACTTGACGTTCTGCTGGTAGAGCGTGTGCAGCATGGCGTGACCGGTGCGGTCGGCTGCAGCGCAGGCGCGTTGCACTGGCTTTTCGCCGTGGTTGGCTGTGTGGCCGCCAAATGGACGTTGGTAGATCGTGCCATCGGGGTTGCGGTCAAAAGGCATGCCGAAGTGTTCAAGTTCGTACACCACCTTTGGTGCCTCACGGCACATGAACTCGATGGCATCCTGGTCGCCCAGCCAGTCGGAGCCCTTGATGGTGTCGTAGAAGTGCCATTCCCAGTTGTCCGGCGACATGTTGCCCAGCGAGGCAGACACGCCGCCTTGCGCTGCAACGGTGTGCGAGCGGGTGGGGAACACCTTGGAGAGTGCAGCAACGGACAGGCCGGCCTTGGACAGTTCCAGGGCAGCGCGCAAGCCAGACCCGCCTGCGCCAACGATGACCACGTCAAACTTGCGTTTGGTGATGTTCTCTTTTGTATAGCTCATTGTTTTCTTTCAATCGCAGGGATCACAGACGCCACAGAACCTGGAGACCCCAGCCGAGGCAGCCAACCAACCACACCAGCACAAACACCTGCAGCACAATGCGCAGGCCCGCAGGCTGGACGTAGTCCATGAAGATTTCACGCATACCCACCCAGGCGTGGTAGGCGAGGGCGACCAGGGTGCCAACGGTGATGAACTTCATCCACTGATGGGCAAAGATGCCAGCCCATTGCTCGTAGCCGATGGGGCCTTTGATCAGCAGTACCTGTACCAGCAGGGCAACGGTGAACAGCGCCATCAGGAGGCCGGTCACGCGCTGGGCCAGCCAGTCGCGCAAGCCGTAGTGGGCACCTGTCACGACACGCTTGGAGCCGTAATTGACGGACATGGGGAGTTCCTTTCTATTCTTGGGTAATGCAGTCGCAGGCAATCAATACAGGCCAAACAGCTTGGCGCCCAGAACCACGGTGAGGATCAGGCTGATCGCAAAGCAGGTGAGGGCGGAAGAGCGTCCAAATTCCTTGGTGACCGACTTGTGCGAAACATCCATCCAGATGTGACGCAGACCGGCGCAGAAGTGGTGAAGGTAGGCCCAGATCAGAGCCAGCACCACCAGCTTGATGAACCAGCCAGCAAAAATGCCGGCGCCCGTGTTGAAGGCGGCGGCAAATCGGGCGTAGGAGTATTCCGAGGAAATGGAGGTGTCGAGCAGCCAGATTACGAATGGCAGCAGCAGGAACATGATCAGACCGCTGGCGCGGTGCAGGATCGACAGCTTGGCGGCCGCAGGCAGGCGGTAGGTCGTGAGGTCCGATAGAGGATTGATATTTCGGAACTCTGGCCGCTGTTTCGTGGTATCTGTCATAGTGAATGTATCTTTCGTGGATGTAACTGCTATGTAATCGGGTTGCTCAAACCGGGAAAATTCTATTGCAATGCAGCGCGAAGGTCTAAGGGTTTCTCATTAAACCCCGTGGTGATCGCTGTAGCTTGACCGGCGCACTAGCTCAGAGTATTGCTGTAGTGGTGGGTGTCCGTGCGATAAAGGCCTCGTCGTAATTCCATGGGAACATCGTTATAGGTGTAGGCCACACGCTCAACACTGAGGAGCGGCGTGGCCTGGTCTATGTGCAGGAGCTGGGCTTGTGCCTCATCCGGCAGCACGGCGCGCAGTTTTTCTTCAGCGCGGACCATGCGCACGCCGTATTCCACCTCAAACATGGCATAGGTGGCGCCAGGATAGTCGCGCATCTGCTCTGCCGACAGGCCTTTGAAGCTGCTGCTGGGCAGCCAGAGGTCTTCCAAAATGGTGGGGGTGGATGCCAGGATCAGCACGCGCCGCACGTGGATCAGACACTCTCCCGTAGGAACCTGCAGCAGCTTGCAGATGTCGCTCAGGCCCTTGATGGTTCGGCACGAGATGATGTTGCGCTGTGTCGGGCCTTCCTCGTTGCGGTCGCCGGTATCGGGCAACAGACGCAGAAAGCGGTATTGCACATTGCGCTCTGCATGGGTGGCCACAAAGGTGCCTTTGCCCTGGCGCCGCAGCAGCAGGTTGTCGGCGGCCAGCTCGTCGATGGCCTTGCGCACGGTTCCCTGGCTGACGCGGTACCGGGCAGCGAGCTCCATTTCGCTGGGGATCATTTCGCCTGGCTTCCAGGCACCGGCCTGCAGGCTTTGCAGGATCAGGCTCTTGATCTGCTGGTAGAGTGGGCTGAAAGCCGGAGCGCCGCCGCCCACGCTGTCGCCCGCAGCCGTGCTGCTGGTGTCGTTTGCGTTGGGGGTGAAGGATGTCATGCGCTTGTCTCTTGAGAGGCTTAACCTCTCGTGCGCCGCGGGTGGGGCGGCGTCAGTCAGTTCTTCGGATCTCGGATGCATATATTGTAGCAACCGAAGCTGCAATCATATCTTATATAAGACATAAGACAAATTGACTGAGTGATCCGTTCAAGAGTACACTTGCACGTTGTTTACAGGCCTGTAACTGGGATGCTGCCAGCCGTAAAGCGACATGTTTTACCGGTAATGGCCTGGATGGACACCTCTCATCTATTTTCTGGAGTTTTCCCATGAGCAAGAAGCCCGTACGTGTCGCTGTTACCGGCGCCGCTGGTCAAATCGGTTACGCCCTGCTGTTCCGCATCGCTTCCGGCGAAATGCTGGGCAAGGACCAGCCTGTCATCCTGCAATTGCTGGAAATCCCGGACGAAAAGGCCCAGAACGCGCTCAAGGGCGTGATCATGGAGCTGGAAGACTGTGCATTCCCGCTGCTGGCTGGTATCGAAGCCCACAGCGATCCCATGCAGGCTTTCAAGGATACCGACTACGCGCTGCTCGTGGGCGCACGCCCTCGCGGCCCAGGCATGGAGCGTGCCGACCTGCTGGCTGCCAACGCACAGATCTTCACGGCCCAGGGCAAGGCATTGAACGCTGTTGCTTCGCGCAACGTGAAGGTGCTCGTCGTGGGCAACCCTGCCAACACCAACGCCTACATTGCCATGAAGTCGGCGCCTGACCTGCCAGCAAAGAACTTCACCGCCATGCTGCGTCTGGACCACAACCGTGCTGCATCGCAACTGGCGGCCAAGGGTGGTTTCAAGGTGGGCGATATCCGCAAGCTGACCGTCTGGGGCAACCACTCGCCCACAATGTACGCCGACTACCGCTTCGCCACCGTCGACGGCAAATCGGTGAAGGAAGCCATCAACGACCAAGAGTGGAACAAGGACGTGTTCCTGCCTACCGTAGGCAAGCGTGGTGCCGCCATCATCGCTGCTCGTGGCCTGTCGTCGGCAGCCTCTGCCGCCAATGCCGCTATCGATCACATGCGCGACTGGGCTCTGGGCTCCAAGGGCGAGTGGGTCACCATGGGTGTGCCTTCCAACGGTGAATATGGCATCCCTGCCGGCATCGTTTTCGGCTTCCCTGTGACCACCGAAAACGGTGAGTACAAGATCGTGACCGGCCTGGAAATCGATGCCTTCTCGCAAGAATGCATCAACAAGACCCTGGCCGAGCTGCAAGGCGAGCAGGACGGCGTCAAGCACCTGCTGTAATCCGGTGAGGCAATAGACATGGTTCAGTGGAATGCCCAACTCTACAGCCGCTTTGAGGACGAGCGTACGCGCCCGGCCGCCGAGCTGCTGGCGCGCGTGCCCCTGGCTGATGATGCGGCGTATGTCGTAGACATTGGCTGCGGCCCGGGCAATTCCACCGAACTTTTGGCCCGGCGCTTTGTGCATGCACAGGTGCTGGGTGTCGATAATTCGCAGGAGATGCTTACGGCTGCGCGTGCGCGCCTTGCGAATGCCCGTTTCGATCTGGCAGATATCGCCAGTTGGCAGCCTCAAACGATCAATGGCCGTTTGCCCGACCTGATCTTTGCCAATGCAGCACTGCAATGGGTGCCGGATCATGGACAGCTTTTCCCGCGCCTGCTCAATATGCTTGCGCCTGGCGGCGTGCTGGCCATCCAGATGCCGGACAACCGCGAAGAGCCTACGCACCGCCTGATGCGTGCGGTGGCTGCTGAGCAACCATGGGCAGACAGCATCGGTGATCCGCATGCGGTTCGCACCGATCTGCTCGGATTGAATGACTACTACGATTTGTTGGCCCGTGACGCACAGGTGGATGTGTGGCGCACGGCGTACCAGCACCCAATGGACAGTGCCGAGGCCATTGTCCAATGGGTCCGTGGCACCGGACTGCGTCCGTTCCTGGAGCCTTTGAATCCCGAGCTGCAAGCCAGCTTTCTGAGTGAATACACCAGCCGTATCGACGCGGCCTACGACAAGCGCAGCGATGGCAAGCGCCTGCTGGCTTTCCCTCGCTTGTTTTTGGTGGCTCGCCGCCCCAACTAATGTCTGACATGAGCGTTTCTGCCATCCATCCCGCACAGGTTCTGCTTGGCGCCCAGGGCGGGGCCCTGAGCCTGCCGGTATGCGACCACTACAGTGGCGTGGAAGAACGCATGCGCAAGAGCCTGGCCTTGCAGGCAGAGATGATGGCCGAGTTTGGCCGCTGCGTGTTCGATGTGACGCTGGACTGCGAAGATGGTGCTGCTGTCGGGCAGGAGGCAGCGCATGCCCGGCTGGTGGTATCCCTGGTCAACGGTGCAGTACCGGGTGCACGGGTGGCAGCGCGCGTGCATGCGGTGGATCATCCGTCATTCGCGGATGACATCGCCATGATCGCAGGCGAAGCGGGGCACAGGCTCTGCCACATCATGCTGCCCAAGGTGGAATCCGTGGACGACGTGGTGCAGGCAGAAAAGCTGCTCCAGCGTGCAACCGGTGCGGATGTGCCGCTGCATGTTCTGATCGAATCGCCGCAGGCCGTGCACCGCGCTTTTGAGATTGCGGCGCACCCGCGCGTGCAAAGCATCAGCTTTGGGTTGATGGATTTCGTCTCGGCCCACGGTGGCGCGATTCCTTCCAGCGCCATGGGCGTGCAAGGGCAGTTTGCGCATCCGTTGGTCGTGCGGGCCAAGCTTGAAATTGCCGCTGCCTGTCATGCCTATGGCAAGGTGCCGTCGCATTGTGTGGTAACAGAGTTTAAAAATCCTGACGCGATGCAGCAGGCTGCGCATCGAGCGGCCAGTGAGTTTGGCTATACCCGCATGTGGAGCATTCACCCGGCGCAGATCCGCCCCATCCTGCAGGCATTTGCCCCGGCTGAGGCGGAAGTGACACTGGCAGCGCGCATTGTGCGGGCTGCGGCAGATGCGCAATGGGCCCCGATCAGTGTGGATGGCGTGTTGCACGACCGCGCCAGTTATCGTTACTTTTGGCAAGTTTTGGAGCGTGCTGCGCAAACGGGTTGCCCGTTGCCGGGTACAGTGCGGGAGTGGCTGTAGCCAAGTTCGGCCGGCCTATTCTCAATCTGTTTCTTGCGTTGTATTGCGGGAGTTGTAGTTATGAAAAATCGCGTGATTTCGTTGTTGGTGCTGGCCCCTGCGCTGGCCTTGGTTCAAGTGGGCGCGCACGCCGCTGAAAAGAAGCCTGCCAAACCTGCAGCCACCACTGCCAAGAAGGCCGCAGCCCCTGCCAAGAAGACAACTGCCAAAAAATCCACCGCCAAGAAGGGCGCTGCCGTGGCCGCTGGCGCAGGTGCCGTGGCGGTTGGCTCTGCCGCCGCCATCCCCACACAGCAGACGCTCACGCCTGCCGAGCTGGCCATTGCCGAGCAGGTCTACCAGGGCCGCATCAGCTGCGAGTTGGGCGCGTCGGTCAGCATTGCCAAGGACTCGGTCAACCCAGGCTACTTCTTTGTGGAAGGCAAGGGCTTCAAGTACCACATGTCGCCCGTTTCCACCTCCACCGGCACGGTGCGCCTGGAAGATGCCAAGGCGGGCGCCATGTGGTTGCAAGTGGCCAACAAATCCATGCTCATCAACCGCAAGCTCGGCCAGCGCATGGCTGATGAGTGCATGAGCCCAGAACAGAACCAAGTGGCCGAAGCCATCAAGAAAAACCCCCCCGCCGCCTTGTTTGAAGGCAACGGCCGCTGATCCTTGTCAGCGGCGCGGATGCAGCAGGCACGGCGCGCGCCCCACCATTGAAACAGAGAACCGGAGTAAGTATGTTGAAAGCCTACCGCGACCATGTGGCTGAACGCGCCGCACTGGGCATTCCCCCGCTGCCATTGGATGCCAAGCAGGTTGCCGAGCTGATCGAGCTGATCAAGAACCCTCCCGCCGGTGAAGACGCTTTCCTGCTGGATTTGCTCACCCACCGTGTGCCGCCAGGCGTGGACGATGCTGCCAAGGTCAAGGCGTCTTTCCTGGCTGCCGTTGCGCATGGCGACATCAAGGTCGCTCTGATCTCCAAGGCCAAGGCGACCGAGCTGCTGGGAACCATGGTGGGCGGCTACAACGTGCAGCCGCTGATCGAATTGCTGGACGACGCTGAAGTTGCCGCCGTGGCTGCCGATGCGCTCAAGAAGACCTTGTTGATGTTTGATTACTTCAACGACGTCGCCACCAAGGCCAAGGCTGGCAATGCCAAGGCCAAGGAAGTGATGCAGAGCTGGGCCGATGCCGAATGGTTCACCTCGCGCCCCAAGGTCGAAGAAAAGATCACGGTCACCGTGTTCAAGGTGCCTGGCGAAACCAACACCGACGATTTGTCGCCTGCACCCGATGCCTGGAGCCGTCCCGACATTCCGCTGCACTACCTGGCGATGCTGAAGAACACCCGTCCCGATGCGGCCTTCAAGCCCGAGGAAGATGGCAAGCGCGGCCCGATGCAGTTCATTGACGACCTGAAGAAGAAGGGCCACCTCGTCGCCTATGTGGGCGATGTGGTTGGCACCGGCTCTTCGCGCAAGTCGGCCACCAACTCCATCATCTGGGCAACTGGCATGGACATCCCCTTTGTGCCCAACAAGCGCTTTGGTGGTGTGACGCTGGGCGGCAAGATTGCCCCGATCTTCTTCAACACGCAGGAAGACTCGGGCTCGCTGCCGATTGAAGTCGATGTCTCGAAGATGGAAATGGGTGATGTGCTCGACATCTTCCCGTACGAAGGCAAGGTCGAAAAGAATGGCGCAAAAATCGCTGACTTCGCCCTCAAGAGCGACGTGTTGCTCGACGAAGTGCAAGCCGGTGGCCGTATCAACCTGATCATCGGCCGCTCGCTGACGGCCAAGGCCCGCGAAACCCTGGGCCTGCCTGCCTCTACCGCCTTCCGCCTGCCGCAAGCCCCTGCTGCATCCAATGCAGGCTTCACGCTGGCGCAGAAGATGGTGGGCCGTGCCTGCGGTCTGCCAGAAGGCCAGGGCATTCGCCCCGGTACCTACTGCGAGCCTCGCATGACCACCGTGGGTTCGCAAGACACCACCGGCCCGATGACCCGCGATGAGCTCAAGGACCTGGCTTGCCTGGGCTTCTCGGCTGACATGGTGATGCAGTCCTTCTGCCACACGGCGGCCTATCCCAAGCCCGTGGACGTGAAAACCCACCGCGAGCTGCCTGCCTTCATCTCCAACCGTGGCGGCGTGGCCCTGCGCCCTGGCGACGGCGTGATCCACAGCTGGCTCAACCGCCTGCTGCTGCCCGATACCGTGGGTACCGGCGGCGACTCGCACACGCGCTTCCCCATTGGCATCTCGTTCCCCGCAGGCTCGGGCCTGGTGGCCTTCGGTGCCGCCACCGGCGTGATGCCTCTGGACATGCCTGAATCCGTGCTGGTGCGCTTCAAGGGCGAAATGCAGCCCGGCGTGACGCTGCGCGATCTGGTGCATGCGATTCCTCTGTACGCCATCAAGGCTGGTTTACTGACCGTGGCCAAGGCAGGCAAGAAGAACATCTTCTCGGGTAAGGTTCTCGAAATCGAAGGTCTGCCCAACCTGAAGGTGGAGCAGGCATTCGAGCTGTCCGACGCTTCGGCAGAGCGCTCGGCCGCTGGCTGCACGATCAAGCTCAACCCCGAGCCGATCAAGGAGTACCTGACCTCGAACATCGTTCTGATGAAGAACATGATCGCCGATGGCTACGCCGACGCCAAGACGCTGCAGCGCCGCATCGAGAAGGTGGAAGCCTGGCTTGCCAAGCCTGACCTGCTCGAAGCCGACAAGGACGCCGAGTACGCCGCCGTGATTGAGATCGATCTGGCCGATATCAAGGAGCCTATCGTCTGCTGCCCCAACGACCCGGACGACGCCAAGTTCCTGTCCGAAGTGGCGGGCACCAAGATCGATGAAGCCTTCATCGGTTCGTGCATGACCAACATCGGCCACTTCCGCGCTGCGGCCAAGCTGCTGGGCGGCCAGCGTGACATCCCCGTCAAGCTGTGGGTGGCGCCGCCAACCAAGATGGACCAGAGCGAGCTGATCAAGGAAGGCCATTACGCCGCCTTTGGTACCGCTGGTGCACGTACCGAAATGCCCGGCTGCTCGCTGTGCATGGGCAACCAGGCCCAGGTGCGTGAAGGTGCGACGGTGATCTCCACCTCTACCCGCAACTTCCCCAACCGTCTGGGCAAGAACACCAATGTGTTCCTGGGCTCGGCCGAGCTGGCTGCGATTGCATCGCGCATTGGCAAGCTGCCTACCAAGGAAGAGTACCTGCAGGAAATGGGCGTGATCGATGCCGACAAGGCTTCGGTGTACCGCTACATGAACTTCAACGAAATCTCCGAGTACGCAGAAGTCGCAGAGAAGGTCTGATGCCCTGCGGCCCAAGGGCTGCTGCAGCACTGAGCTGCAATAATTGCCAGGGCTCATAGAAAACCCCGCCAGATGATGTCTGGCGGGGTTTTTCATTGCGAGGGCAGGAGCTCTGTATTGGGCCTGCGCAGCTTGCGCAATCAGGAGTCGTGCGCTCCATCCGCAGCCGGCATGGCGGCCCACGTAGGTTCTCGGTGTGAGTTATTTTTGGAAAGTAAGAATAGTTTCTGTACGCATCCTCTTTGAGAGGGAGCCTGCTGCAGTAATTGGCAAGTACCGACTTGTTGCAGGTAACGCCCTTTCTCTCTCACTTACCAACTCAAAGCCTGCCAATTGGCCTGCGCGAGCTACTCCTGCAAACGCAAGTTGGTGAGCCTGAGTAGCCACTTCCTCAAGGGCTCTAGCGCCTTAAAGTACAAAAGACTCAATGAGAAGGATTCAACACTCGCTGAGAAGCAACGGCCGAGCTCTCGTAGGTGAATTGTCCCGGGCTCCGAGGGGGCTGTTTGGTTTAGGTCAGGCCACTAGCACGGTGGCCTGGCTAGCGAGTTACGTACCTGGCAAAGAGGCCGAGCTCGCTCAGATAGCAGCTTGCGACCCAGAGCAGACCTAACGCCCAGCAGAAAGCGGTCTATCTCCTTGCACAGAAAAGCGTGCTGCTCCTTGCTAAAGGACTGTTTGGCTGATCAAGTACACCACACAAGCAAACTGCTGAGACTTTGCTCTTAGCGCTCCCGAAGTATTCCCCTAGTTCTTGCCCAATCAACTACCTTTTGGGAGCTAGCGACCTTGTACTTGAAGTCGCCAGCTTTACTTTGCCACCTTAGGGTCTTTCCATTCACCTCAAATGTAAGTTGGTGCCGCCGGGGACCTAGGAACAGACCTCCCCCTAACACCAGAAGGAGAGCCAAAGCGCCAACTGGAACCCTTGTTCCTGGGGCGACCTCCGAGGTAAGAATAAAAAGAACTAGCGTCACAAAGATAGCACCAATGAGCATCGGCCAAATGGCGAGCCTTTTTTTGTAGCGCACTGAAGTGAGCGACGAAGTAGGAAATTGCAGTAGCTCATAGGGAGTCATTGCCAATTCCTTTCGTTTCACGAACAGAATTCTTTCGCTCGACACGCTAGCGACCTGGTTCACATTCTTGGAGTATTCATCAGGATAGACCAATGTTGCGACGTGCTCAGCCTCGTCGTTGATAGATGCGTTGTTAGCACTCATGTTCTGTAAATTTAACTTTGATTCAGGATTTCTGTCTGCTTATGGCCGATGGACTTCATCCTAACCTCGAATGCTCAAGCTTCGCACGCGACCAGGCCGGCCAGCTTCCCCTACGGGCCGAACGGCCAGAATGCACGCGTAGACAGTGTGAGGGTCGATTCTCAATTTGCATGCAGTGAGAAAATTTGCAAGATCAATGAGAACCTACAGCCCGCATGTTCGCCAAAGCCGTTTTGGTTGCGGCATCTGCGGGAAAGAAGGACTCAACCGCCAGCTCCTGCAAGGTGACATCCACTGGAGTGCCGAAGATGGTGATGGTGCTGATGAAGCTCAGCTTTCCCAAAGAGGTGTGCAGCTCGAAGGGGACGGCAATGTGGCTGCCAGGGGCAGTACCGTGCGAGGCGTCTTCGTCGCCCTGGCAGGGGTAGGTGGCGATCTCGTCATGCAGGGCCTGCAACTGGTGGTCGGCCGTTGCTGCAATCTGTTGCTGCAGGCGGTGTAGAAGGTGGGCGCGCCACTGCGCGGCATTGGCCAAGCGCGGGCCCAGCCCTTCGGGGTGGAGGCTCAGGCGCAGAACGTTCACCGGAGGCGCCAGCAGGTGCGGCGCAACGCCTTCGAGCAGCAGCGGCACGATGGCATTGGCGGCTACCAGATTCCAGTGCCGATCCACCGCGAGCGCGGGGTTGGGCTCATGGCCTTGGAGCACCAGTTCCACAGCCTGGCGCGCGGCTGCCAGATCGGGGTGGTTTAAGGGGCGAGCCTGGTACATGGGGGCAAAGCCTGCAGCCACCAGCAGCGCATTGCGCTCACGCAGCGGCACCGACAGGCGTTCGGCCAGGCGCAGCACCATCTCGCGGCTGGGCTGTGCGCGCCCGGTTTCCACATAGCTCAGGTGCCGGGTCGAAATATCGGCTTCGAGCGCCAGGCCTTGCTGGCTCAACCGGCGGTGCTGGCGCCAGTGGCGCAGGTGCTCGCCAAATGGGGCACGGGCACCTGGTGGCGCAGCGGGTGCACGAGATGCATGAGAGGAGGGCGCGGTACTGGTGTTCATGTCTGCATCGTAGTGGCAACCGCGAAGAGCGCGCCATGACCTGCGAGGTTATCGACGCAGTGCGTGTGGATGGGAATCATGGAGCCCAGCAGCCGGTACAGGACTGGCCGCAGACCTTCTTCATTCAACAGGAGTCTTTCATGTCCGTCTTTGCTTCTTCCCGGTTCTTGCCCCGTGTGATGTGGGCCGATGCAGCATCCTGTGCGGGTACAGGGATTGTCCAACTGGCTTTTACGCAACCGTTGGCCGGTGTGACGGGCCTGCCGTCATCCTTGCTGGCCGGGACAGGCCTCTTTTTGCTGGCCTATGCCTTGGCCGCGGGTTGGATGGCACGCCGCCAGCCTGCGCCGCGCACACTGATCGGCCTGGTTGCCCTGAGCAACCTGGGCTGGGCACTGGCTTGCGCGGTGCTGGTCTGGGGATCCAGCCTGGTATTGAGCGGCTGGGGTGTTGCGTGGGTGGCGGTGCAAGCGGTTGTGGTGCTGGTTCTGGCCGATCTGCAGTGGATGGGCTTGCGCGCCACGCGGCAGGTAGCACTGCATGGGCAGCAGGCTGCCGCCTGAGCAGCACTGCAAGCCGCCGCGCACTCGTCTGGCAAACCATTGCAGGGCCGTGGAAGAAAGGGCCTACCAAGGAGGAAAGCGCGGCACCCTGCTGCGCTCACCGTCCAGCCATCAATGCATCAACGCACTAATGCAGCTTGACTTCAAAAAACGCTTCTTCTACCGCGATGTCACGAAAGCCTGCAAACCGGGCGCGTTCAAAGGCCTTGAGCCAGCTGCGAGCCAACTGCTCCTGGCCAGGGCTGATCTCATCAGCGCCTTCTGCAGCGCTGCTCCACGCTTCCCATGCCTCCACCAGCGCTTGTTCCGAAGGGAACTGGCGCTGCAGCTCTTTGACAAAACGCGCTTCCGCCTTGCTGCGCAGCGCCGGTTCAATGCCCTGGCAATCCTGCAGATGGGCTTCGATCAGGGTGACAGTTTCCATGGATGAATATCTGTATATAAAAACAGTGCTGAGTATCTTATGAAACTGTTTATTTGTACAGGTATTCACGCCATTTTTTGCTGCGCATTCGCTGGGGTAGGGCGTTTGCAAGGTATTCAGTCCGCCAGGCGATGATCACATCGCTCGTGCCTATGGCTGCGGTACAGCGCCTTTGCCAATGGCGCTGACGGCAGCGCGCAAGTTGTGCAGCAGGTCCTGCACCAGGGCGTTGTCTGGCTGGCTGCGCCAGATTGCCAGCAGCTCGGACAAGGGGTGCTGGCCCTGCAGCGGCCTGAATACGAGCCGTGGCATGCCTACGCGCTGCAAGGCGGCAGGGACGATGGCGGTTCCCTGATTGTGGGATACCAGCGAGAGTACGGACAGCCAGTGCCGCACTTCGTGGCGAATCTCCGGGGCAAAGCCATGGGCCATGCACATCTGGTAGATGCGCTGGTGGTAGACCGGCGAGACGGCGCTGGAAAAAAGAATCAGGCGCTCGTCCTTCAGGCGCGCCAGATCGATTTCCGGCGCTCCTGCCAATGCATGGCCCTCGGGCAGGCAGGCGACGAAGGCTTCCTCCATCAGCAACTGGTTGACAATGCCTTCGGGCAGCAGAATGCTGTGTACCAGCCCCAGATCAAGCCGGCCTTGCTGCAGGCCTTGCACCTGCTCGGCACTGTTGAGTTCGAGCATGTCCACGCGCACCTGCGGGTGCTGCGCCTGAAAGGCTGCAAGTGCCTGTGGCACGCCACGGTACAAGGCCGATCCGACAAAACCCAGCCGCAGGTGGCCGCGCACGCCGTGGCCCACATCACGCGTCTCCTGCACCGCTTGCTGGGACAGCGTGAGCAGTTGCCGGGCGCGGGGCAGCAGGTGCTCGCCCGCAGGCGTCAGGCGCACGCCTTTGCTGGTGCGCTCGAACAGCTGGGCGCCAATTTCCTCTTCCAGCTGCTTGATGGCCACCGACAGCGGCGGCTGCGATATGGACAGGCGCCTGGCCGCGCGGCTGAAATGCAGTTCTTCGGCCAGGGTGGCAAAGTAGTTGAGAAGGCGCAGTTCCATGCTGTCTCCTTGAATCTAGGCTCCTCCGTCCACGATTTGCTCCATGGCACGGGGAACATATTCATATTTAATATGTATTGATCAAGATTTTAATAATATTTGACGCGAATCGTTGTGGGTGCTGAAATTCACCGATCAAACACTGGCTGCACCGCGGGCTCCAAGGTGGAACTGTGGCGACAGACCAGCTTTTCAGGAGACGTGCATGTCCGCCCATGACAAGCCCCAGCATACTGCCGTTGCCAAGACGGTGCTGTCCAATGAACACCCGGTGCCCGACCGCCACGGCGCCAATTTCTACGAGACCGATCCCGAGCTGCAGGCATTGCTGAAGCTGTATCTGCCTGCCGATCTGCTCGCGCATCTGCAGCCGCATTTTGCGCGCATGGGAGAGCTGGCGGGAGGCCGGATCGACGAGCTGGCTGGCATTGCCGACAAAAACCCGCCCACACTCGAATACCGCACCCGCTCGGGCGAAGACAGGCAGCGCATCATCAAGCACCCGGCCTATGAAGAGCTGGAGCGCATTGCCTACGGCCAGTTCGGCCTGCAGGCCATCTCGCACCGCGACGACATGCTGGGCTGGAAGGGCAAGATGCCGCCCATCGTCAAGTATGCGCTGACGTATCTGTTCGTGCAGTCCGAGTTCGGGCTGTGCTGTCCGCTGTCGATGACCGACTCGCTCACCCGCACCCTCAAGAAGTTCGGTGACCAGGCGCTGGTGGACAAATACCTGCCCCAGCTTCTGTCGCTGGATTGGGACACGCAGGCCCAGGGCGCCATGTTCATGACCGAGCAGGCGGCGGGCTCCGATATCTCGAACACCCAGACCATTGCCAAGGCGGCTGCCGATGGCAGCTGGCGCCTGAGCGGCGACAAGTGGTTCTGCTCCAACCCCGATGCCGCATTTGCCATGGTGCTGGCGCATGTCGATGGCGCGCCTGCCGGCATGAAAGGCATTTCGCTCTTCTTGCTGCCACGCACGCTGGACGATGGCAGCACCAACCATTACCGCATCATCCGCCTCAAGGACAAGATGGGCACCAAATCCATGGCCAGTGGCGAGATCCGAATGGATGGCGCCGTGGCCTATCTGGTGGGCGAGCAGGGCCGGGGCTTTGTGCAGATGGCCGACATGGTGAACAACTCGCGCCTCTCGAACGGGGTGCGATCGGCAGGCATGATGCGCCGCGCCGTGGCCGAGGCCGAGTTTGTCGCGCGCGAACGCATCGCCTTCGGCAAGCGCCTGCAGGATATGCCGCTGATGCAGCGCCAGCTCGACAAGCTGCGCGTGCCCGCCGAGCAGGCCCGCACCATGGTATTCCAGACTGCGCGTACTCTGATGCGTTCGGACGCGGGCGAAGAAAACGCCTACGCGCTGCTGCGTATCCTCACGCCGATGATCAAGTTCCGCGCCTGCCGCGACGCGCGCAAGGTGACGGGTGACGCGATGGAAGTGCGCGGCGGCTGCGGCTACATCGAAGAGTGGAGCGACCCGCGTCTCGTGCGCGATTCGCACCTGGGCTCGATCTGGGAAGGCACCAGCAACATCGTTGCGCTCGACGTGATCCGCGCCATCAAGCGGGAAGGCTCGCTGCCGGTATTGCAGGCCTATCTGAAGGATTTGCTGGACCACAGCCAGGCCAGTGCAGGCTACCGCAAGGCGTTGGAGGACGCATTGAGCCGCGCAAGTACTCTGGCCGAGCGCGCTGCGCAGGAGGGTGGTGATGCGCTGGCCCGCCAGGCAGCCACAGGCCTGTACAACTGCACCACCGCCATTGCCATGGCGTGGGAGGCAGGCGAGACCGGATCGGCCGAGCGGCTGCGCCTGTCGCAACTGGTGCTGCTGCACCGCGTGCTGCCCCGCGATCCGCTGGAGAGCGGCGCCGTGCCTGCCGACTGGCTGTGAGCCCATGATTGGCTGGCAGCAGTATTTTCAAGAAAAGAGCTGCTGGTGCCTATGAAATATGCGCCATAAGCTATTTTTTTTATAGTGAAGTGGCCTGTTGCGCGATGCACAACCGTGCTGCAGGCAGCACAACAACAAGATACAAGGAGACAGATGATGAAAAAACGCAGCATGTTGCTGGCCCTCGTGGCCGCAGGTGTGGCCCAGTGGCTGGGCGCTTCGGCCGCCAGCGCCGCAGAGAAGTTTCCCGATCGCCCGATCATGTTCACCGTGCCCTTCCCGCCCGGCGGGCCCACGGATGCCATGGCGCGCATTCTGGCCACCGCAATGACCCAGGAGCTCGGCCAAAGCGTGATCGTGGATAACAAGGCGGGCGCCGGCGGCAACATTGGCGCCGAATACGTGGCGCGTGCCAAGCCTGACGGCTACACCATCATGTTTGGCACCTCCGGCCCACTGGCCATCAACCAGAGCCTGTACAAGGCCATCAAGTACGATCCGCGCACCAGTTTTGCGCCCATCATCTATGTGGGCTACCTGCCCAACATCCTGGTGGTCAAGCCCGATCTGCCCGTCAAAAACGTGCAGGAGCTGATTGCCCTGGACAAGGCTCAGCCCGGCAAGCTCAACTTCGCCTCGTCGGGCAACGGGGCTTCGTCGCACCTGGCAGGTGTCATGTTCAATGGCATTGCCGGTACCCATCTGCAGCACATTCCCTACAAGGGCACGGGCCCTGCGCTCAATGACCTGCTGGCCGGTCAGGTGGACATGACCTTCACCGACATCCTCACCGCCATGCCGTACATCAAGACCGGCAAGGTGAAGGCGCTGGGCGTGGCCACTGCCAAAAAATCCAGCGCCATGCCGGAGATTCCGACTGTGGCCGAGCAGGGCCTCAAGGGCTATGACGTGAGCGTGTTTTTTGGGGTGGTAGCGCCCAAGGGCACGCCGCAGGATCGCATTCAGATATTGAACCAGGCGTTTTCCAAGGCGCTGGATTCCGATGCGGTGAAGAAGGCGTTTGCCGCCCAGGGGCTGGAGGCATCGCCTGACCGCTCGCCGGCCTACCTGGCGAGCTTCATCAAGACCGAAGTGGACAAGTGGAAAACCGTTGTGCAGCAGTCGGGTGTGACGCTGGATTGAACGCACAATCAGAGCCCAACCATCAGCATTCGAGCATGAGCAATATTCCGCAATCCATTCCCAATACCGGCGCGCTCAAGGGCGTGCGCGTGCTGGATCTCTCGCGCATCCTGGGCGGCCCGCTGTGCGGCCAGATCCTGGGCGACCATGGCGCCGATGTGCTCAAGGTCGAGCCGCCACAGGGCGACGACACCCGCACCTGGGGCCCTCCGTTCCGCGACGGCGTGGCCTCGTACTACTTTGGCCTCAACCGCAACAAGCGCATCCAGTTCATGGACCTGGCAAGTCCCGAGGGGCAGCAGGAGATCAAGGAACTGATGGCGCAGGCCGATGTGGTGGTGGAGAACTTCAAGGTCGGCACGATGGAGAAATGGGGCATCGGCTACGAGCAGATGCAGCACGTGTTTCCGCACCTGGTGTGGTGCCGCGTCACCGGCTTTGGCGCCGACGGCCCGCTGGGCAGCCTGCCCGGCTACGACGCCGCCATCCAGGCCATGGCAGGCTTGATGAGCATCAATGGCGAAGCCGACCGCGACCCGCTGCGTGTGGGTCTACCGGTCGTCGACATGGTGACGGGCCTGAACGCCGTCATCGGCGTGCTGCTGGCGCTGCACGAGCGCGCAGCCAGCGGCCGGGGGCAGCTGGTGGATGCCTCGCTGTACGACGCCGGTATTTCGCTGCTGCACCCGCATGCAGCCAACTGGTTCATGAACGGCAAGATTCCCGGCCGCTCCGGCAATGCGCATCCCAACATCTATCCATACGATGTGGTGAGTACTGGCACTTCGCCCATCTTTTTGGCTGTAGGCAACGACCGTCAGTTCCGCCTGATGTGCAAGCACCTCGGCCAGGAAGGGCTGGCGGATGACCCCCGTTACGCCACGGCGGGCCAGCGCTCGGTGCACCGCGCCGAGCTCAAGCCGCTGCTGGAGACGGCTTTTGCCGCGCTGGACGGTGTCAAGCTCGCGGAGGATCTGATGGACATCGGCGTGCCCGCTGCCCCAGTGCTGAATGTGGAGCAGGCCCTGCAGGCGCCGCATACCCTGCACCGCGAACTGGTCGTCAAAATGGGTGAATACACCGGCCTGGGCGCGCCGGTCAAGCTCAGCCGCACACCTGCGTCCTACCGTTTTGCGCCGTTGACGGAGGGCAAGGCGTTTCTGGATGCCGCCAACGATGCCTAGGCGGTGATTACCACGCACCGCATGACGCAAAAGAGGCCGCAAGGCCTCTTTTTCATGATCGTTCCCTGGCAGGCTACGCCATTCAGGGTCACGCCACTCAGTTCAGCAGCCGGATGCCGGTGCGCTGAACAAACTCCTCATAGCTGATGGGTTTGCCGGCACGGGTGGATTTCTGGTTGGCCTGCAGGTGCACCCAGCGCTCGCCGGTGGCCGGGTCGTACACCATCTTGAACACGGCGTCAGGCACCCAGACCCCGCTGTTGCCAATCGTGCGGGGCTGGCGGCTGTTGAACACCGGGCCGGTGATCACGTACACATCGCCTCGGGCGCGGCGGATGTAGCGGCGGGTGTCCTGCTCGATCTGCGACCAGGGCTTGCCGTTCTGCGTCGGGTCCTGCGGCACCATATTGGCCAGCGAATAGCTCTGTGCCTTGCCAAAGGTAGTGCTCATGTCGCCCGCGGCTGCCATGTGGCCCCGGCTGAAACCCGAGCGGCGGTAGTCGGAGAGCAGGGCGCGTTCGGATTCGGGAAGGCGGGCTTCCTCATAGAACTTGTCGTTGCGCTTCAAGTCCTTGGCCTTGTTCAGCATTCGGGCGTTCAGGCGCTGGGCGGTGTAGAGCGGCGTCTTGGTCTGGCCCGAGTGCAGCACTGCAAACTCTTCAAAACACAGCGCACGCTGTTGGCCATAGCCCTGAATGACCGGGGGCTTGCCAGAGAAAAATTGCGGGCAATCATCAAAACCTGCTGCAAAAGCCGTAGCGGCACCGGAAAGCAGGGCGGGCGCAAGAAGAAAAGAGGGGCGGAAAAACATAAGCGCGCAAGTGTTGCACAACTTGGCGCGCTTGCGGCCAAAAAACCTCGCGCGCTGCGGGCATTGACGCGGCTATCCGCTCGCGGGCAGCTCCGCCAGAAAAGCCCAGAGCTGCTGCGCGTGCGCAGGCAATTGCTCGGGGTTGCGGCAGGCGAGCATCAGGTGGCGCGCGGCCCATTGGGCAGCCACAGGAAGAATGCGCAGTGGCGCGTGTGGCCAGCGCTCAACGCAACGCTGCGCTGCAGCCTGCGGCACCAGTGCTGCGCCCAGGCCCATGGCGGCCCAGTCGCACAGGGCGTCGAGATGCGGCGCCCTGGCGCGGTAGCGCAGGCCAACGCCTGCCTGCAGCGCCTGCGTGGCAATCAGCTGCTGCAAGGCATGCTGCGGCAGCAGGCCCAGCAGCGGCAGATCCTTGAGGTGGGGCAGCTGAATATCTGCTGGCAGGCCTTCCAGCAGTGGTGCAGGGCCCATCAGCACCAGCGGATCGGCGCGCCAGGTCTGTGTATGCAGCGCGCCGGAAGGTGCCGCGTTGGAGAGCACACCCAGGTCTGCTTCTCCGTCCAGCAGTGCGCGCGCAATGGCGTCGCTGGTGCATTCGCGCAGCTCCAGTCGCAGCAGTGGGTTGGCCTGCATGAAGGCGCCCAGCGGCGCAATCAGGTGTTCGCTGATGGCCGAGGTGTTGGCCAGCAGCTCGATGCGTGTACCCAGCCCCTGGCCAAAAGCCTGCATGTCGCCTGCCATCTGCTCCACCTGCAGCAGCATACGGCGCGCGTGGGGCAGCAGCACGGCCCCGGCATCGGTGGGCAATACGCCGCGCTTGCTGCGCGAAAGCAGGGCCGTGCCCAGCACGGCTTCCATGCCGCGGATGCGCTCGCTGGCCGAAGCCAGGGTGATGTGGCTGCGCTCAGCGCCTTGGGTGATGGTGCCTGATTCCACCGTGTGCACAAAAAGGCGCAGGTCCTGCAGGTCAAAGCGCATGGCGGCCAAGGCTTGAAAGGGAGGTCGGACGCATCCGCCAATGGTAGCGAGGTGTCGGCGGTTTAAATATGGATTTTCCATAGTGACTATCAAAAATATCCAGTTTGTATTCAGTAAATATTCGATTCAGAATTTTTTCTATGGAAAAAACTGAAACGAGTGGGCGCCTGCATGGCGTACTTCCGTGTTCTCTGGTCGCAGGTGCGGGCTGTGTTGTCAAGGCTGCTGGAAACGCACCGGCTTGTGGAGGTGGCGCATGACGGATTCGGGCTGGTGGCTGGGCGTCGCTGCTGTCTTTGTGCTGGCCGGTATGGTCAAAGGGGTGGTGGGCCTGGGCTTGCCCACCGTGTCGATGGCGCTGCTGGCGCTGTGGCTGAGCCCGGCAACGGCTGCGGCCTGGCTGGTGCTGCCGTCGATGGTGACGAATATGTGGCAAATGCGCCCCTGGCCACAGCTGCGCGTATTGGCGCGGCAGCTGTGGCCCATGCAATTAGGTGTGGTGGTGGGTACGTTGGGCGCTGCCTGGCAGTTTGGTGCACTGCAACTGGCCAGCAGCCAACGCTGGCTGGGCGCGGCGCTGGTGTTGTATGCGCTGTGGGGGTTGTGGGGCAGGCCCCTGGTGATACCAGCAGGCGCTGGCGGCAGGCAGCAGTCATTGGCGCATGGCGTGCTGGGGGCACTGGTAGGCGCAGCTACAGGTGTGGTGACGGCATTGACGGGCGTGTTCGTCATCCCGGCCGTGCCGTATCTGCAGAGCCTGGGGTTGGGCAAGGATACCCTGATCCAGGCCATGGGCCTGAGCTTTTCGGTATCGACCATCGCACTGGCTATCAGCCTGCAGCAGCATGGCGGCGTGGCAATGGCGCAATGGGCCTGGTCTGCCCTGTGGTTGCTGCCCGCACTGGCAGGCATGTGGTGTGGCGAGCGGCTGCGCGGGCGGCTGTCGCCACAGGTCTTCAAGCGCTGCCTGTTTGCCAGCCTGTTGTTGCTGGGGACCTATATGGCGTTGCGCCGATAACAAAAACAGCGGAAGAATTCAGGCCACCAGCAGGTGGTGAGGAGGCATGTCATTGAAGCAGGTTCAGTACTTTTTCGAGGTAGTTGGATACACTCATTTCGTCACCCCAGTTCATTCACCCTTATGCATTTGCTACACCGCCTTCGAGCTCCAAAACAAGCTGCAGCTTTGCTGGCAACCCTGGTGGGAGGAACCATTCCGTGGGTGCGATTGGCCATGCGCGGGCATGTCGAGTTCTGCGATGGTGAGTGCAATCCACGCGATTGGCTGGACTATGCCGACATCATGGGGGGCCTGCTCTCACTTTGCATCCCCGCCGCCGTCCTGACATGGTTGACCTTTCAGTTCTTTCGACGCCATGAAAGGAACTGGACGCTTTTGTCGGTCTGGTTGTTCACCTTGATAGGCGCCATTGCCAGTGGTGTGTATCTTGCGTGGCTGGAGGATGCGTACTTTGCCCAGTTCTAGGAGTTCATGGCGCAGCACGCTTTGTCAAGCACCGTTTCTCGCCTCAGCAGGCGCGCGCCTCAGATCTGCATATGCACGGGGTACAAAGAGCTGGGCATGTCCCTTGCGTTGTTCTGTCTGGCAGTTGCTGCATTGTGGCTGGGCTCACGCCCTCCAGAGCCTCCTCCTGCGGAAAAAGCCACGCTCAGCATTCGTTGGACCGACACCGAGTTTCGTGACGAGCTCACTGGCATGTTTCCCTGCGATGTCATTGGGATGGAGGTCGTCACCAAAGGTTATGCGCTGGGCGAACCGGTGGAGGTGAAGGTTTCAGGAGGACTGGAGGAGGACCCTCCCGAAATCTTTTTTCCCTTGGTGGACCATCAAGGCATCGCGCGAATGCTTTTCCAGGTCCCCGAATGCAGGGAAGGAGCGAGCGAGACCGACGAGTCGGGAAATTGATCTCGTCAAAGAGCGCTTTAGAAAGCGGAAAAACCGTAGGCGAATGGGCAGCGCTTGTATGGCAGTCCTGTTCGATGCAGCCCGAGGACAGGGCGTCTGCCACGCCCGCTCCGCGGGCAGGGCGCTCAGTCCTTGGGCTCGAAGCCGATGGTGAGGTGGCTCGGCACTCTGCCGTCCACATCCTTGGGCAGCGTTTCAGTCTTGTGCATGGCGCGCACCACGGCGTCGTCCCAGGCCTTGTTGCCGCTGGATTTGACCACGCGCACGCCAACGATGGTGCCATCGGGGGCGGCGCGCACTTCGAGCTCGGCCCGCGGATTGCCCTGGATTTCGTCCGGGAAGGCGATGTTGGGGCGCACCTTGGCCACCACACGGGCGCCATAGCCAGCAGATGGGCCGCCTGCGCCCTTGGCAGTACCAGTTGGCGAGCCGCCCTTGGAGGCCCCGGATGCACCATCGGCTCCCGCCAGACCCTGCATGCGTGCTAGGTTGGCGGCGCGCTGGGCTTCGGCAGCCTTGGCATCGGCTGCTGCCTTGGCTTTGGCCTTGGCGTCGGCTTCCGCCTTGGCCTTTGCATCGGCTGCCGCTTTTGCCTTTTCTGCCTTCGCTTTTTCTGCCTTTTCGCGCTCGGCCTGTTCCTTCTGGGCTTTGTCCTTGGCGTCCTTTTCCTTTTGCAGGCGATCTTTCTTCTCCTGCTCCTGGCGGTCTTTCTTGTCCTGCTCGGCCTGCTTCCTGCGCTCGGCTTCCTTGCGCTCGCTCTCGGCCTTCTGGGCTTTTTCTTTGGCCTCTTTCTTCTCCTGCTCGATGCGGTCCTTCTTGTCCTGCTCGGCTTGCTTCTTGCGCTCGGCTTCCTTGCGTTCGGCCAGTTCGCGCTCTTTCTGTTCCTTTTGCTCGCGCAGCTTCTTCTCCTGCTCCTTTTTCTTGCGCAGGGCAATCTCGGCCTCGTGGTCGTCGTCATCATCCTGCGCGGCAACAGGCTTGGGCGGCGGCGTCACCACGGGTTTGGGCGAGGGAGCAGGTGGAGGCGGGGGAGGTGGCGGCGGCTCTGGCACGGGCTGCGGGGCCGGAGGGGGCGTGACCGGGGCAGGCGCGGCCTGCTCATTGGTGGGGGCCCACAGCTCGGCCTCGACAGCGGGCTGGTCACTGTCTCGCGGGTTGCGCACTGTCCACAACAGTGCAATCACCACCAGCAAGTGCGCAGCCGCTGCCAGGGACCAGGATTTGGTCCGCGATGGCGGCTTGGGTGGTGCGAACTGGTCGCGTTCTTGGCGAGGGGACATGGAGGCTTTTCGTCTTTTTGCTTACTTGCTGGCGCCGCCAGCGACCTGCAGGGCAATGCGCTGGACATTGGCGCGCTGCAGGGCGCCCATGGCGTCCATGACTTTCTGGTAGCTCAGGTCCTTGTCGGCTACCAGCAGTACGGCGCTGTCATCGGGCTGTTCGGTCTGCCAGGCCTTGGCGGCGTCGCCCAGCTCTTTCACCGTGAGTGCCTTGGTGGCCTTGCCGGTCTTGAGCTGGATGGTGCCGTCCTTGTCGAGCAGCACATGGGCGATGTTCTTGGTGGGCGGGCGTACGCTCTTGCCCGCCTTGGGCACATTGATGGCACCGGGCGTGAGCATGGGTGCCGTCACCATGAAGATGATGAGCAGCACCAGCATCACGTCGATGAACGGAACCATGTTGATTTCGTTCACGGTGCGGCGGTTGCGTTTTCCGCGAGAGGCTACGGCCGGCATGGCAGTTTCCTTTGAATCTTGTTAGTGCGCAGCGTGCAGCGGCTGGGCACCCAGGTTGCGCTGCAGGATGTTGGAAAACTCTTCGATGAAGGTTTCCTGCTGGCTGGCGATGCGGTCGATGCCGCTGGAGAAGCGGTTGTAGGCAGTGACGGCCGGGATGGCGGCGAACAGGCCCATGGCGGTGGCCACCAGCGCTTCGGCAATGCCGGGGGCTACGGTGGCCAGCGTGATCTGCTCCATGTTGGCAAAGCCGGTGAAGGCGTGCATCACGCCCCACACGGTGCCGAAAAGGCCGACGTAGGGCGAGACCGAGCCGATGGTGCCCAGCAGCGACAGACCCGATTCGATCTCGTCCATCTCGCGCTGGAAGCTGGCGCGCATGGCGCGGCGGGTGCCGTCCAGCAGGGTGTCGGGGTTGGTGATGTGGCGCTCGCGCAGCTTCTGGTATTCGCGCATGCCGCTGGCAAAAATGCGTTCCATGGGGCCGCAGGTTTTGACGTTGTGGATGGCGTTCTGGTAGAGCTCGTTCAGGCTCGATCCGGACCAGAAGTCGGTCTCGAAGGCTTCGTTCTTGCCCTTGATCGATTTGAGCATGCCCACCTTGCGCAAGATGGTGGCCCAGCAGGCGACCGAGGCGCCGACCAGGATCAGCATCACGAGTTGCACTACCCAGCTGGCGTGCAAGACCAGGCTGGCAATGGACATTTCTTGGGGGTTCATGAGATGGTTTGGATCAGGGTTGTAGGAATTCTTGCGGGCCGCATGCTGGCAGCATCGACCCAGCCGATACGGATTGTGCCTTCACACAGCAGCACAGGTGTATCTGTTGGTTGCTTCGGTTTTAAGAGCACCTGCTGCAGGATGGCCATGGACGCACGGCCTGCGGATTGGAGTTGCGCAGTAACGACGAGTTCATCGTCGAGCCGCGCAGGTTGTAAATATTTGATATTTGCTTCGCTCACGACGAACATGCCGCCCACCTCGTCACGCAGGCGCTGCTGCTCGATGCCCAGTGAGCGCAGCCATTCGGTGCGGCCGCGCTCCATGAACTTGAGGTAGTTGGCATAGAACACGATGCCGCCGGCATCGGTGTCTTCCCAGTAGATCCGGATGGAGTGCGTGAAGGTCGAGGAGCTGGAGGTCATTGCAGAGCGCCTTAGGCCAGCAGCTTGTGCAGGCGGGCGATGGCTTCCTGCAGCTGTTCCATCGAGTTGGCGGTGGAAAAGCGCACAAAGCGGCCTGTGTCCACCGTGCCGAAATCGCGCCCCGGCGTGATGGCCAGGTGGGCGCGCTCCATCACGGCATAGGCAAAGTCCCAGCTGCAGTCCTTGCCGGGGCCGATGCCCAGTTTCTGCGCCGCCTGCGTGCAGTCGGCCCAGGCGTAGAACGCGCCATCGGGCGCCACGGGCACGGGCAGGCCGAGCGCTTCGAGCGCGGGAATGAAGTAGTCGCGGCGCGCCTTGAATTCGGCGCGGCGGCGTTCATACTCGGCAATGCTCTCGGGCGCAAAGCAGGCAAGGGCCGCATGCTGGCTGATGGTGCTGGCGCAGATGAAGAGGTTCTGCGCCATGCGCTCGATAGCGGGCACGAGCGCCTCGGGCACCACGGCCCAGCCCAGGCGCCAGCCGGTCATGTTGAAGTATTTGCTGAAGCTGTTGATCGAGATGATGTCTTCGCCCAGGGCGAGCGCCGTCTGGCCATAGGCTTCGTCATACGACAGGCCCAGGTAGATTTCGTCGATGATGGTAAAACCATCCCGCGCCTTGACCACGTCGTGAATTTTGCGCAGCTCGGCGGGTGCAATGGAGCTGCCGGTGGGGTTGCTGGGCGATGCCAGCAATACGCCACGTGTCCGGTCGCCCCAGGCTGCGCTCACCTTGTCGGCGCTCAGCTGAAAACGCTCAGCAGCCGTGGTGGGCAGCAGCACGGCATTGCCTTCCGCTGCGCTCACAAAGTGGCGGTTGCAAGGGTAGCTCGGATCGGGCATCAAAATCTCGTCGCCCGCATTGATGAGCGCCAGGCACACCAGTTGCAGCGCGGCCGATGCGCCTGCGGTGATCACGATGCGGCGGGCCGGAACATCGACGCCAAACCGCTGCGCGTACCAGGCCGACAGCGCCTCGCGCAGTGGCGCAATGCCCAGCGCAGGCGTGTACTGCGTCAGGCCGCTTTCGATGGCCTGGCTGGCGGCTTTCTGCACCAGGGGTGGCGCGGTGAAATCGGGCTCTCCGATGTTCAGAAAGATCATGGGATCAGCCGTGCCCGCCACCTTGGCCGCCAGTGCCTGGGCGGCCTTGGCCACTTCCATCACATAAAACGGTTCAATGCGGTCGGCACGGTTGGCAATCTTCATGGTCTCTGCAATCAAGGGTGAAACAGGTGCTGGCGCTTGCTGTTGATACGCAATGCGCTATCAAAAGTATAACTGCACGGCGAATAAGCGCAAAAGACAGAACCGATGCCGGCAGCCAGTGCGGGCATCGGTCGTCAGGGGATCAGGTTGTTTGCACGCTCAGGCCGCGGTGTTTCGGTCGGCAGCCACTTCTGCGGCGCGCAGGGTGGGCGCCAGGGCATTGAGCACGGCGTTGACATACTTGTAGCCGTCGGTGCCGCCAAATTCCTTGGCCAGCTCGATGCTTTCGTTGATGACCACGCGCCAGGGCACATCCAGGCAGTGCTGGAACTCGTACACACCGATCCACATGCAGGCATGCTCGATGGGCGAGATCTCGGCCATCGGGCGGTCGAGATGGGGCACGATCTGGGTGTTGAGGGCCTCGGCGTTCTCGATGCAGCCGTGCAGCAGGGCGTCATAGTGCGCTGCGTCGGCCTTGTGAAAGCCTGCGAGGTCGCGCGTGAAGCTGTCGATGCTGCTGGCGCTGTTGCCGCTGACCAGGTGCTGGTAGAGCGCCTGCAGTGCAAATTCACGCGAGCGGCTGCGGGTGGATTTGGAGGCGGCCTTGCGCGCGCCGGTCGAGGTCAGGCCCTTGCGGGATTGGCGCGGCGGGCGCTTGCCGGCGGGGGATTCGCTCTGGTCGTGGTCGTTCATAGTGTTTCCAGCAGGTTGGCCATTTCGACGGCGACGATGGCGGCATCGCGCCCTTTTTCCGTCTGGCGTGCGATGGCCTGTTCTTCGTTTTCGGTGGTGATGATGGCGTTGGCGATCGGAATCTGGAAATCCAGCGCAACGCGCGTGACGCCTGCTCCCGATTCGTTGGCTACCAGCTCAAAGTGGTAGGTTTCGCCGCGAATGATGCAGCCCAGGGCGATCAGGGCGTCGAAATCTTCCGATTCGGCCATGGCCTGCAGGGCGAC
Source organism: Comamonas odontotermitis (assembly GCF_014207855.1). Taxonomy (GTDB): domain Bacteria; phylum Pseudomonadota; class Gammaproteobacteria; order Burkholderiales; family Burkholderiaceae_C; genus Comamonas; species Comamonas odontotermitis_A. The sequence continues at coordinate 39,898 of NZ_JACHKZ010000008.1, forward strand.
AGGCACTTCGAGCGCGCCGGGCACGAGGACGTGGCGGATGTTGTCTGCCTGCACGCCCATGGCTGCCAGCTCCTGGAGGCAGGCATCGGCCAGGCTGGTGGTGATGCTTTCATTGAAACGCGCCTGCACGATGCCGATGGACAGCTTGCTGCCGTCGAGGTTGATGGCCTTGCCTTTTTCTGCTCCAAACATGGCTTATTCCTTGCTGATGTATCCGGTGATTTCGAGTCCGTAGCCTGCCATGCTGGGCAGGCGGCGGGGGGCGCCCATCAGGCGCATTTTCTGTACGCCGCAGTCGCGCAGGATCTGCGCGCCGATGCCGTAGGTGCGCAGGTCCATGCGGCCACGCTCGGGCGCCTGGGCGGCGCGGGCTTTGCCGTCGAACTGCTGCACCAGCTGGCTGGCGCTTTCATTGCAGTTGAGCAGCACGGCCACGCCGCTGTCCTGCCCGCCCAGGTAGGCGAGGCTGGCGTCCAGCGTCCAGCTGTGCATGGAGCGGTTGGTTTCCAGCAGATCCATCACCGACAGGGGCTCATGCACGCGCACGGGCACGTCGGCATCGGCCTTCACTTCGCCCTTGACGAGGGCGATATGCACGGCATGGCTGGCGCGGTCTTCGTAGAGGTGGGCGATGAATTCGCCATGCGCGGTCTGCAGGCTGCGGCTGCTGATGCGCTCGACCAGGCTTTCGTTGCGGCTGCGGTATTCGATCAGGTCAGCAATGGTGCCGATCTTGATGCCGTGTTCGGCGCAGAACAGCTGCAGATCGGGCAGGCGGGCCATGGTGCCGTCGTCCTTCATCACCTCGCAGATGACAGCAGAAGGCGAGCAGCCAGCCATGCGGGCCAGATCGCAGCCCGCTTCGGTATGGCCTGCACGCATGAGCACGCCGCCATCGACGGCCTGCAGCGGAAAGATGTGGCCGGGCTGCACCAGATCGCTGGCCTTGGCATGGGGCGCTACGGCGGCCTGCACGGTGCGGGCGCGGTCTGCGGCCGAGATGCCGGTGGTGACGCCCTCGGCAGCTTCGATGGAGACGGTAAAGGCGGTGGAGAGCGGGGCGCCGTTGCGCGCCGTCATCTGGCGCAGCTCCAGGCGCTCGCAGCGCTCGCGGGTCAGGGTCAGGCAGATCAGGCCTCGGCCCCACTTGGCCATGAAGTTGATGGCCTCGGGCGTGACATGGTCCGAAGCCAGCACCAGATCGCCTTCGTTCTCGCGGTCTTCTTCATCGACCAGGATGACCATGCGCCCAGCGCGCATTTCGGCAACGATTTCCTCCACCGGAGAGATCGGTGCAGGGGACAAGGGGCTGCTCATGGATTGCCTTTAAAGAACATAGGTGGCGGGTTGCCGTTACGTTGCCTGGCAGGCGCTGGTGGCACCGGGCAGGCAGTACAAACCCCAATTTTAGACCAGGCACATGGCGCTCGCGGGGGGAGGCGTCCATATTTGAGAGCGAGAGAGGGCTACGCACTGCGCAGGGCCCGCCTGCTCGGCGTGGATGATCAATATTCGCCGCGCAGCAGTACCACATTGCCATCGGGGTAGGCGACGCAAGGCAGGATGCAGCCTGCCTCCTTGTCTTCGGGGCTCAGGCCCGGCCATTCAATTTCGTAGTGCACGCTGCCTGATTTGAGGCGGCCCACGCAGGTGCGGCAGGTGCCGTTGCGGCAGCTGCTGGGCCAGTCGACGCCGCCTTCTTCCAGCGATTGCAGCAGCGGCGTGTCGGCCCAGGCGTCCACCTGGATGTCTTCGTTATCGATTTGGGCGTTGTAAAGCTCGGGAGTGATCGGCATGGGGAATCAATGCACGGGCGGTAGCCGGGTGCTGGTAACAAATCAAATGAAAAAAGCATAGCGCTTTGCGCTTGCCTGGTATAAGCAAATGGCCAAAACGATAGTTGGGCCATGTTTTGCTGAAATTGCGGGCAATGTAACACGTGTGTAATAAAAACATGGGCTTAGCGGTTGAAATGGCCGGGATCAGGCACTTATCCACATGGTTGTTCAGTAAATTTCGGGATAACCCTAGGGATCCTCTGCAAAATTCCCTGCCGTGGTCTGCAGAGGAGCCTTGGGGGCGGATCCTGTCGCCCAAGCGGCGCAAAGGGTGTTCCAGCTGGCTTACAGTGCCTCTGCATCACGGCTTTCGCGCATGGGCGGAAGCGGTCAAACAATACAGGGGTGCCTGGGCGCGCCCCACAGCCAAAAAGGTGCAGCTATGGGATTGGATTTCAGCGAACGGGTGGCGATTGTGACGGGTGCGGGCGGAGGATTGGGCCGCGAGCACGCACTGGCCCTGGCGCGGCGCGGCGCCAAGGTGGTGGTCAATGATCCCGGTGGCTCGGTCGATGGCCGCGGCAACTCGTCGGCCGCCGAAAAAGTGGTGCAGGAGATTGAGGCGGCAGGTGGCATTGCCATGGCCAACCATGCATCGGTCACGGACTTTGCAGCCGTCGAAGCCATGGTGGCCCAGGTGATGGAGCGCTGGGGCCAGATCGACGTGCTGGTGAACAACGCCGGCATCCTGCGCGACAGGAGCTTTGCCAAGATGGAGCTGGACGATTTCCGCCAGGTGCTCGATGTGCATCTGATGGGCAGCGTGCACTGCTGCAAGGCGGTATGGCCGCACATGCAGGCGGCCGGGTATGGGCGCATCGTGCTCACCACCTCGTCATCGGGCCTGTTTGGCAACTTTGGGCAAAGCAATTACGGCGCGGCCAAGATGGCCCTGGTCGGTCTGATGCAGACTCTGGCGCTCGAAGGTGCCAAGTACCACATCCATGTCAATGCACTGGCGCCCACGGCGGCCACCCGCATGACCGAGGGCCTGATGGCGCCCGAGGTGCTGCGCGCCTTGCGCCCTGAGCTGGTGTGCCCCGCCATGCTGGTGCTGGCGCACGAAAGCGCGCCTACCCGCACCATCCTGTGCGCAGGTGCCGGTAGTTTCGAGGCCTCGCACATCACCATGACGCGCGGTATTCACATCAGCACCGACTGCGTGCCGCTGACGGAGATGGATACGCGCCTGGCTGAGCAATTGCCCCAGCTGCTCGACCGCCAAGGCGACTCCGTGCCCGACAACGGCTTTGTGCAGGCCGACATGGAAATGCGCAAGGCCCTGCAAAAGCTGCACTGAGCAGTTTTCTTCACTGGCCTGCAGGTGGTGCTGCGTAAACAATAGCATGTGGTGCATGTCAGTATTCGGTTTCAATGGATTTTTTTTTTGTAGAGCAGGCTCAGTAGGCGCTGTCTGCTCTCTTTTTTGATAAAAAAGGCGGCGGGCTGAGGCCGTCTACACTGCCCGCTGCAGTTGCGTTGTGCGGGGCTGGCAAAATCCCGGGGCGGGCGCGGGCTGACTGCGCATGGCGCAACCAAGGCGGGCACAACCTGATAATGTGCTGCCTCAGCTTTGCACACAACAATGCAGATGAACCATATCCAACAACGAATCGACGCGGTCGGCCGCGAGCGCCTGCTGCACATCGGCAGAGGCATTGAAAAAGAAGGCCTGCGCGTGACCGAGGACGGTGCGCTGGCCATGACGCCGCACCCCGCCGCATTGGGGTCGGCCTTGACGCACCCCAGCATCACGACCGACTTCAGCGAATCGCAGATCGAGATCATCACCGGCGTGCACCAAAGCGTGCAGGGGTGCCTGGACGACCTCTCGCAGGTGCACCAGTATGTGTACCAGGTGCTGCAGGCCAATGACGAGCGCCTGTGGATTTCGAGCATGCCTTGCTCGCTGCCGCCGGACGAAACCATTCCACTGGGCAGCTACGGCTCGTCCAACATCGGCCGCAGCAAAAGCGTGTACCGCATGGGGCTGGGCCACCGCTATGGTCGCCGCATGCAGACCATCTCGGGCATCCACTACAACTGGTCCATGCCCGGCATCAGCAGCGAAGAGTACTTTGCGCTGATCCGCAACTTCCGCCGCCAGGCCTTTGTGCTGCTGTACCTGTTTGGCGCTTCGCCAGTGCTCTGTCCGTGCTTTGTGGAAGGCCGCCAGCACCAACTGCAGCCCCTGGGCGACGGCAGCGGTGCGCTCTACCTGCCACACGCCACATCGCTGCGCATGGGGCGCCTGGGCTACCAGAGCGATGCGCAGGCGTCCATCAGCGTCAGCTACAACCACCTCAAGGGCTACGCCGATTCGCTGTATGGAGCGCTCACCCAGCCATATCCGGCCTACGAGAAGATCGGCATTCAGAACCTGGGCGGCGAATACAACCAGCTGGGCACCAGCCTGCTGCAGATCGAAAACGAGTTCTACGGCACCATCCGCCCCAAGCGCACCGTGCAGCGCGGCGAGCGCCCCCTGCATGCCCTGCGGGAGCGCGGGGTCGAATATGTCGAAGTGCGCTTGATGGACATCAATCCATTTGAGAGCATGGGCATCTCGGCGCAGACCATGCGCCTGCTGGACGTCTTCCTGCTGCACTGCCTGCTGTCAGACAGCCCGCCCGATTCGCCTGCCGAAATCGCCGAGATGAAGCACAACCAGCACCTGACTGCCGAGCGCGGCCGCGAGAGCGGCCTGCATCTGCAGCGCAACGGCCAGCCCGTGGTGCTGACCGAGTGGGCTGCAGAGGTGCTGCAGGCCTGCGCGCCCATTGCGGCGGCGCTGGATGCTGCCCACGGCGTGCAGGATTATTCGCAGGCGCTTGCTGCTGCGCACCAGTTGCTGGCGAATCCCGAGCAGACGCCTTCGGCCCAGGTGCTGGCAGCGGTGGCCGGACAGTTCCAGGGCCAGTTCAAGGCCTTTGGCGCCGCACAATCGCAAGCCGCCCGTGCCGCCACGCTGGCCCAGCCCTGGAGCGAGGCACTGACCGCCCGCTACCAGGCTCTGGCCGCTGATTCCGTGGGCGCCCAGAAATCGCTGGAAGCGGCCGACACCGTGCCGTTTGAAGAATGGCGCCAGTGCTATATGTCGCCCGAGCACCTGGTTGTCTGAGCGTCTGAGACGGACTGCCGACCATGAAGCCCTGCCAAGCCCGCCTGCGCGGGCTTTTTTGTTGTTGCCAGGCTGCAAGGCGTGCGGGTCGATTGCAAGAAGTTGCAAGTTGCAGCCGCTTCTCTTTTGATAGCTGATGGCGCCCGTCATCGCGGCGCTATCATTTGTCTGACAACAAAAACTCCATCCATCCCGTATCGTTCAGCCATGGCGCATTTCTCTCCCGACCGCAGCTGGCGCACCTTCAAGCGCAGCCTGCTCAACCACTATGTGCTCAATGGGCTGGAGGTGGCGCTGGGCCTGTTCCTGGTCACCACGCTGGTGCATCTGGTCTGGGGCGTACAGCATGCGGCGGCGGCCTCGGTAGGGGTGATCGTCACCATCGTGGTGGACATGCCAGCGCCCAAGCGTGGCAAGTTCTGGCGCATGCTGCCGGCGCCACTGCTGGGGGCGCCGCTGTTCTGGCTGGTGCAGCTTTTGCACCAGCACCCGCTGCTGCTGGGTTTTCTGGCCGTGTTCTCCACCTTCTTCGGCTTTTTGTGGATGGCCTGGGGCAAGCGGGGCGGGCCGGTGGCCATTGCCGTGGTGCTGGCGATGGTGCTGGCCATGTCGATCACGCCGCAGCCTGGCCATGTGCTGGAGGTGGCGACGCAATCGACCCTGTTCTTCGTCATTGGTGCTGCCGTCTACCTGGTGTATGCCGTGGCGGCCAACGCCATACTCAACCTGCGCTACCGTGTGCAGTTCATCGCCGATACGGTACTGTCTCTGGCCGCGCTGATGCTGGAGCAGGCGCGCATGGTGCTGCCCGACGCTGCGCGCCACGTGGGGCTGGACGACGAGACGGTAGACGGCGAGGCCTATGGCGACAACCTGGCTGACCGCAATTTCGGCAGCTTCTCGCGCCAGAGCCCGCAGGCGGCGCACATGGGAAACCTGCTGGCGCGGCACGCCGCGTTTGCCGACCAGCTGCAGGCGGCGCGCGATATCGTGCTGGAGAGCCCGCGCACCCCGCGCCGCCAGCGCCTGGCGGGCATGCTGATGCAGATGCTCGACATCCGCGACCATCTGCTCGCTTGCGAGCTCGATCTGGAACACCTGCGCAAGGTGCCCGAGCAGGCGCCCATGCTGTTGGCCCAGCAGGCCATGCTGCGCGCGCTGGCGCTGGAATTGGTGCATCTGGCAGACAGCCTGCTGTGGGCGCGCAAGCCGCAGCCCATGGTCAACCTGAACACTTTGCTGCGGCCCATGAAGGCGGCCTGCACACCCCGCCAGCGCCTGGAAGAAGCGCTGCCCGACCAGTACGACCCCGCAGCCCTGCCGCCGCAGGCGCTCTCGCAGGAGCTGAGCGAGCGCATCGTGCGCATCCATGGCGAGGTGAACCGTCTGATCCAGCTGGGGCGCGACGAGGCTGAGCCCGATCTGGCAGTGGTGCGTGCCAGCTGGCAAATGTTCGTCAGCCCCACAGCCTGGTCGTGGTCGCCCTTCAAGGGGCTGATGAGCTGGGATGCACCGCCGCTGCGCCACGCCATTCGCGCTGCGCTGGCGATTGCACTGGGCTATGTGGTGGTACAGCTTTTGCCCTGGAAGGCGCATGCCTACTGGGTGCTGCTGACCATCGTGGTGGTGCTGCGCGGCAGTTTGGCGCAGACGCTGGAGCGGCGCACCATCCGCGTGCTGGGCACCTTGCTGGGCTGCGTGGCGGCGCTGGCCATTCTGTCGGCCCACCTGCCGCCGCTCGCGCTGATTCTGTGCCTCACGCTCGCGCAGGGCATATCGCACGGCTTTGCCCTGCGCCGCTACCTGTTCACCGCCATGGGGGCTACCGTGCTGGGTCTTGTGCAGGCGCACATGCTCAATGCCGAAGGCAGCACGAGCTTTCATATGTTCGAGCGCGTGGTCGACACCATCATCGGCACCGGCATCGCCTGGGCCTTTGCCTATGTGCTGCCTTCGTGGGAGCGCTCGCAAGTGCCTGCGCTGGTGCAGCGGGTGCTCAAGGCACAGGCGGCGCATGTGCGCACATCGCTCTCGGTAGAGCAGCTGCAGGCCGTGGACAACGTCCCCGAGCTGGCCTGGCGCCTTGCGCGGCGCGAAGCCTATGACAGCCTCTCGGCGCTGGTGCAGGCCGTGGACCGCTCGCTCAAGGAGCCGCGCGCCGTGCAGCCGCCGCTGCAGGCGCTGGAGCAATTGCAGGCGCACTGTTACCAGCTGCTGGGGCAGATGACATCGGTCAAGATCATGCTGATGATGCGCCGGGGGCAGACGCCATCGTCGTTCGCCGTGCAGCAAATGCAGGAGACAGTGGCCGACGTTGATGCGCATCTTCTGGCCCCGCTGGCTGCGCAGTCGTCTGCAGACGCCGCTTTGCCCAAGCCCCCAGCGCCAGAGCCCGTGCCTGACCCCGAGGACCGCGACCTGCTGCCCTGGCTGATGCGGCGCCTTGCGGCATCGCGCATTCTGGCGCGGCAGTTGCAGGCCGATGCGGCGCAGATACACCAGGCATTGGCGCGGCAGGAGCCAGAAGTGCCGGTGGCGGAGGCAGCCCAGGCGCGGTGATCAGTTGCCGGGCTGGGTGCCGGACGGGGCTTCTTGCGCCTCGGCCAGGGCCTGCAGCGCGCATTCCTGCCAATACATGGCGGCGGCAAAAAAACCTTCCCACACGCAGCCATTGCAGCCACGGCCGCAGCAGGTGGTAGGGGCGTCGGGCGGTGCGCGCAGACTGATGTGGCGCGTTGTCGCCGCCGACTGCAGGGAGTCAAAACAGGCCCGTGCGGCGCGCAGGCTGGCGAGCGGCTGCAAGGCGGGCAGGGCGGCAGTCATTCCGAAGGGCGCGGCGGCATGGCCTTGCGGCGCAAGCCAAAGCGGACCACAAAGGCCGCCCCCAATACCAGGGAAAACCAACCCACCGCAGCGGCCTTGGCGAAAACTCCCTGCACAATAGCGCCTTGGCTGACAGAGGGCGATACAACAATCACCAGCCCGATCATGACCAGAATAATGCCTTTGATGAGCAGATCCTGATCGGATTTTCGCTGCGCATCCCACTGGCGTTGAGATAAAGAAGACATGGCTGCATTATCCGGCACCCGCGCTGCCTACGCGCCGGGCCGTGGCAACCTGCAGAAAGCAAGATTATGAGTATCCAATGGTTCCCGGGGCATATGCACCTGACGCGCAAGCTGATTGCCGAGCGCATCAAAGACATCGATGTGGTGATCGAGGTGCTCGACGCGCGCATGCCGGGATCGAGCGCCAACCCCGCGCTCACCGAGCTGACCGGCCACAAGCCCACGCTCAAGATCATCAACAAGCAGGACATGGCCGATGCCGCGCGCACTGCGCTGTGGGTGGACTGGTACGACGCGCAACACGAAACCAAGGCCCTGCCGCTCGATGCCAGCGAGCCCGCGCCTGCCAAGCGTCTGGTGGAAGCATGCCGCAAGCTGGCCCCCGGGCGCGGGGGCATGGCCAAGCCGCTGCGCGTGCTGATCTGCGGCGTGCCCAACGTGGGCAAATCCACATTGATCAACAGCATGAGCGGCAAAGGCCAGGCCAAGGCGGGCGACGAGGCGGGCGTCACCAAGGACGAGCAGCGCATCGTGCTGGACGACGACTTTTACCTGTGGGACACACCCGGCATGCTGTGGCCCAAGATCATCGTGCCGCAGACTGGCTACAACCTGGCTGCCTGCGGCTCGGTCGGCCGCAATGCGTATGACGATGAACTGGTGGCCCTGGAATTGCTGCTGTACCTGCAAATGCATTACGCCCGCCATCTGGACGAGCGCTACAAGCTTGGCCTGGACGACGAAGAGATTGCAGCGCTGCACGACGACGAACTGCTCACCCTGATCGGCAAGAAGCGCGGCGCGGTGATGAGCGGGGGCCGGGTGAACATGCAAAAGGCGGCAGAGCTGCTGATTACCGACTTTCGCACGCAGATGCTGGGCCGCATCACCCTGGAGGTGCCTGCCGAGTTTGAGCAGTGGCGGGCGGCCGGAGAAGCCGCAGAAGCCGAGCACCAAGCCAAGAAGGCCGAGCACGCCAAGCACCGCAAGGCGGGCCGTAAACGCTATTGAAATATGAGCGCCAGCTTATGCATCTGCAGGGCAGAGTTTGCATCGTTTGCGCTTTGCCTGCAAATGGCATCCAAAGCCAGCACAAAGTCGTGCAAAGCCTGCTGTTGATGGGTTGCGTTTTTGCAACGCATTTTGTATAATGCTTGATTCCCGCCAGTCTTGGCACTACATTCAGCGCTCATCTTCTTATCGCTGCAGCAACGAATGACCTTCTGCAGCGCACCGCAAGGAGTTTTTGCTATGTCCTGTTTTATGTTAAACCATTTCGACTGAACACGGTTCTTGCCCCGGCTGAACTGTGGTCACACCGTTCAGCCTCGGCCCAGATCGCTGCCTGCTTCCTTTGCAGGCAGGATCGACAAAAGCCCTGGCTTCCCCGCCGGGGCTTTTTGTTTGGGCTCGCGCCTCTTCTGGTCTCCTGCTGTGCAGGTGCCTGGCGCGGCCCATGAGGAACCGCACAATGAGTGCAAAAACCGTTTCCCGTGCCTATGGAGAAGGCCGGGTCAAGGCCTTGCGCCGCATGAAGCAGCCAATGGCGTTGCTGATCGTGGCCGATGCCGCTCCTTTCAACCCTGTAGCCAAAGCCATGGCCCAGCGGCGTCTGTCCGGCGCCGCCGGCAAGCACATCCGAAGCCAGGGCGCGCAGCGCCGGGCCGACCGCATGGCGTTGCAGCAGGTGATACGCAGGGGCAGTCATGACGACTGATTCCATTTTCAAACCATCCGATTGCTTTGTCCTCTTGGGTACGCGAATGGTTGAACAATGGAGTACCCCTGCCAATGATGAGAACAAGAACATGAATGATCTGAGAACCCCGAGTGAGCTGCTCCTGCGCGAGCAGATGCATGAACGTCAACAAAACCTGCAGGCCATTGCGGCGCAGCTGAAAACCGAATTGATCGGTATTGATGACGTGATCGACCGTGTCATTGGCGCCGTGCGCGCCTGGTACGTGATGCCGCAGCTCATTACCCGCCCCGTGATCGTGTGCCTGTGGGGCCTCACAGGCACAGGCAAAACCCAGCTGACCAGGCGCCTGGCGCAGCTTCTGGGTTTTTACGATCGCTTTGTCGAAGTGCAGATGGATGGCTTCAGCCAGAACAGCGGCAACTATGGCGCATCAACGATTTCCGGCACGCTTGAGAGTGCCGGTCTGGTCGAAGGTGTGCCCGGTATTCTGGTGCTCGACGAGTTCCAGCGCTACCGCACGGTGAGCAGCCGGGGCGAGGACAGCAAGGTCGAGCGTTACCAGGACGTGTGGGCGCTGCTGTCCGACGGCAAGCTGCCGCCTGCACTGTCGGAGCTGCACAACATGGAGCGCAAGCTGGCCGATGCGCACTATGAGGCAGAGCGTGAAGACGGTGATGACGAAGAGGAGCGGCGCAAGAAGCAGAAGCTGCGCTACAAGATCGACGCCTGGGACGCGCAGGCGCTCAAGCGCAGCCTCAAGCTGGCCGAGCCGCTGATCGAGATCATGCAGTGGAACAATGACTACATCCACCAGCTGCTGGTCAAGTTCCGCGAATCGCAGCAATCCTGGGAGACCGACTACAGCAAGCTCCTGGTGTTTGTCTGCGGCAACCTCGACGAGATGTACACCGAGACTGCCAGCCGTGTGGAAGACTGCGACACCGATGCCGACATCTTCCACCGGCTCACGAGCCGGCTGTCGCTGATCGATGTGAAGCGCGCGCTGGCCGAGCGCTTCAAACCTGAGCAGATCGCGCGGCTGGGCAACCACCATGTGATCTACCCATCGTTCAGCCGCGCCACCTACGAGCAGCTGATTGCCGCTACGGTGCGCAACTACGTGCAGGGCATTGCCGACAACTGTGGCCTGCATTTTGTGATCGGCAGCGATGTGCTGGCGCAGATCTACCAGAACGCGGTGTTCCCCACCCAGGGCACGCGTCCGCTGTTCTCGTCGGTGCACACGATCCTGTCGAGCTCGCTGGTCGATGCAGCGCTCTGGGCGCTGGAGCGGGGCGCGCAGGCAGGCCAGTCGCTGCAGGTGCACATGGCGCCTGATGCGGCGGAGCTGGTAGTGCAGATGCAGCTGCATGCAATTGCTGGCGGCCAGGTGCACAGTCAGCGTTTTGCCGTGCCGTTGGATCTGAACCGGATCAAGCAGCGCACCAGCGCGGATTTTCGTGCACTGCTGGCAGTGCATGAAGCGGGCCATGGCCTTGTGTATGCGCTGCTGTTTGGCCGTGCGCCGCAGGAGCTCAAGATCAACATCGCCACGTTCGAAGGCGGCTATAACAGCTTTACCGAGCTGCAGGCCACCTCGCGGCGCAACAAGCTCGACATGGTGTGTGTGGGCCTGGCAGGCCGTGCTGCCGAGCGCCATGTGTTTGGCGAAGCCGCTTGCACCACTGGTGCCGAGCAGGACATTCGCCAGGCAACGGCTGATGCCGCCCGCTACCTGCGCCACCTGGGCTTTGGCGACCGCCTCTCGCGCACCGATGTGGCGGACGAATCCGGTGAGAACATGAACACCGAGGTGGAGCCCACCAACACCGCCATCGAAGCGCTGCTGCAGGCGCAGATGCTGCGTGCCCAGCAATTGCTGGTGCAGCACAATGCCTTGCTGGTGTCGATGACGGAGGTGCTGATGCGCGAGGGCCTGATCACCCCGGCCGCAATGGTGGCGCTGTGCGCAGCCCAGGGCCAGCCTGTGGCGCTGACAGTGGCCAAAGGGGGCGACGCGCCAGAGCCCAAGCTGGTGCTGGAGCCCTATGCCAGCATGCTGGCAGTACATACCCAGGGCGCTGCGTAAGCACATCTTGGTGCCAAGCGCGGCACAGACCGCGCGGCAGGCCTCGGGCCACCAGTCTTTTTGTTACTTTCAAGCCACCCGCGAACCGCGGGTGGTTTTTTTCATGGTGCCTTCGTGCTGCTGCATGCAGAGGCACGTGGCTTCATTGCGCGCTGTCGGCGCCTTTGCCGGTCAGCTGGCGCACGGTGAATCCTTCTTTTTGCAGCAGCTGCAGCAGGTTGTTGTCTCCCACCATGTGCAGCAGGCCGACTGCGATGAAGAGCTTGGGATTCTGGGCGACCAGGGGGGAGATGCGTTCTGCCATGCGCTGGTTGCGGTCGTCGAGCATGGCGGTCTTCATGCCCAGGTCGTCCATGCAGTTGCAGGTGCGCATCAGTGTTTCCAGGGCCGCCAGATCGCCGCTTTGCCAGTGGCGTACCAGCTCGCCGGTCATCTCGCGGCTCTTGCCGCTGCGGATGTCGTCCAGCACCTTGGTGATGTCATCGGGCGTGGCAAGGTTGGCCAGTGGATCCTTGCCGCCCAGGCCCATGGCGTCGAGCTGCTCCTGCGCAGTTTCGAGCGGCAGGATGGGCCGGGCCACGACCTGCGCCATGGCTGCCAGGTTCAGGTCGATGCCAAAGGCCATGTTGTAGCCATCGCGTGACACATCGGCCACTGCGAGGGCCAGTATCTTGGGGATGGTGGCCATGCCTTGCCAGCTGTTGCGCTCTATGCACAGCGCCTGGGCCATGGCATCCATGCGCGTGCGCAACTGCGGGTTGTTGCGCATCACCAGTTGCTGCGCATCGCTGTCGCGTGCCATGGCCTGCATCAAGGTCTGCAGGGTTTGTGGGTCGAGCGGATTGAGTTCCAGCGCAATGGCGGGGGCGGTGCGCAGGGCCTGCGCGGTACGCGGGCCGGGGTAGATCCACGGCAGCTTGCCCAGGTGAATGGTGCCAAACAGGTATGCGGTGTGCTCGCCTTTGCGCAGCTCCCACAGCACGCCCTGGTCGGGATGCGGGCGCTGTGCTTCGGCCTGGTAATCGGCAGGGCTTGGCAATGTGGGCGGGGGGCACTGCAGGGGCGCTGCGGCCGCGTTGGTGCGAGGGGCCGATTGTGGGGCGCGGGCCTGCGCGCCGGGCGTGGCCAGCAGAGCGCCGCCTGCCAGCGCCAAGGCCGCAAGGCCCGCCTTGACGCCAGGTGTCTGAAATGAAGTTGCTATATTTTTGATAGCTAATAGCGCTTTACAGTATTGCGCAAGAGGCTGTTTTCCCTGCAAATCTCTCTCCCGGTAGTGGTTGAGCGCATTGTTGCCGCAAACCAAAAAAAAGCGAATGCCGGGCATTCGCTGTGTTGCGCCAAGGCTGCGGTGCGATTACTGCGCCTGAATATGGGCTTCCCGCACCACCTTGCCGTTGGCTTCCCACTCCTTGCGGATCAGGGCCTGGAACTGGTCTGCGCTCATGGACAGCGGAATATTGTCGAGTGAGCGCAGTTTGTCCTGCACCTCGGAGTGGGCCAGTTGGGCGTTGATGGTCTGGTTCAGGCGCTGCACCACGGCAGCTGGCGTGCCTGCCGGTGCGTAAAAGCCGAACAGTGAGGTGAGGTTGGCGCTTTGGTAGCCCAGCTCGCCGAGCGTGGGCACCTGCGCAAATGCCGCCGCGCGCTCGGGGCCGGTGACCGCCAGCACGCGCAGCTTGCCTTCGGCGATGAGCGCGTTGATGGGCGCGTAGGGGTTGGCCACCAGCAGATCGAACTGGCCGCCTGCCGCGTCGGTGATCAGCTGGCTGCCGCCCTTGTAGGGCACGTGCACGAGGTTGGCGCCGCTCTGGCGGGCGAACTGCTCGATCATGATGTGGCCCAGCGTGCCGTAGCCGGAGCTGGCAATGGTCACCCCCTTGGTGTTGGCCTTGGCAGCAGCCAGCACGTCGGCCACGCTGTTGCCCTTGAAGGCCTTGGTGGCCAGCAGGTACACCGGCGCATACATGGTGGAGGCCACGGCGCTGAACTGTTTCATCGGGTCGTAGGCCACCTTCATCACATGCGGCAGCAGGGTGAGGGTGCTGATGCCGGAAAAAGCCAGCGTGTGGCCATCGGGGGCCGAGCGCGCAAGCGCGTCCATGCCCATGCTGCCGCCTGCGCCGGGCTTGTTGTCCACGATGATGGAGGTCTGCAGCAGGGGTGCCAGCAGGTCGGCAAACTGGCGCGCCACTACGTCATTCACGCCACCGGCCGGGAAGGGCACGATGATGCGGATGGGCTGGCCGCCGGGCCAGGGTTTGTCTGCAAAGCTGTTGCCGCAGGCAAGGCCGGCAGCCAGGGCCGCGCCGGTTTTCAGCCATTGGCGGCGGGAGAGCGAGGAGTTCATGTGCATCCAGTGAGGAAGAAGGGCTCAGCGCAGGGCCTGGGTGTCAAACCAGCGGCGCGCCAGGCGGTCCCAGAAACGGGCGCCCAGATCGAGGTTGTTGTCGTTGAAGTCGTAGCCGGGGTTGTGCAGGCCGACGCCGGGCTGGCCATCGGCGCCATTGCCGATCCAGCCGTAGGCGCCGGGAACGGCTTCGAGCATGAAGCCGAAGTCTTCGGCGGTCATCGCGGGCAGCACATCGGTGTGCGCATGGGTGTCTCCCACCATCTCGCGCATCACCTCGCCCATGAAGACCGCTTCCTTCCGGTGGTTGGTGGTGTTGGGGTAGCCGGGTTTGATGATGACTTCGGCGCTGGCAAAGTGTGCTTCTGCCATGTGGCCGCTGATGCGGTGCAGGCCGTCGATCAGGAATTGTTGCGAGGCATTGGTGAGGTTGCGGCAGGTGCCGTAGATGCGCGCTTCGTCGGGGATGATGTTTTCCACCGTGCCTGATTCGATCTTGCCGATGGTGAGCACCGAGCTGTCCAGCGGATCGGTGCCGCGCGAGATGAGGGTCTGCAGCTGGCCGACGATGGCGCAGGCCACCGGAATGGGATCGATGGTGGTGTGGGGCAGGGCGGCATGGCCGCCACGGCCACGCACGATGATCTCGAACCGCAGCGCCGCTGCCATGATGGGGCCGACGCGCACGCCCATCTCACCCTGCGGCAGTGCGGGCCAGTTGTGCAGCGCAAACACGGCCTGGCAGGGAAACCGGGCAAAGAGCCCATCATTCATCATGGCGCGCGCCCCGGCACCACCTTCTTCGGCGGGCTGGAAGATCAGATGCACGGTGCCATCGAAATCGCGCTGGCGCGAGAGCAGCTCGGCCGCGCCCAGCAGCATGGTGGTGTGGCCGTCATGGCCGCAGGCATGCATGCGGCCTTCGTACTGGCTGATGTGGCCGAACTGGTTGGTTTCCTGCACGGGCAGGGCGTCCATGTCGGCGCGGATGCCGATGGCTGGCCCCGGGTTGGCGGCATCGCGCCCCTTGCCGTGAATGCTGGCAACAATGCCGGTGGTGCCCAGGCCTCGCGCCATGGGTATGCCCAGCGCCGTGAGGTAGGCGGCAATCTTGTCGGCCGTGCGGCTTTCTTCGTACTTCAGCTCCGGATGCATGTGCAGGTCGCGGCGGAATGCGGTGAGCTGGTTGATGTTGGGTGCGTTGTCTTTGTCGAGGTACATGGCTCAATCTCCCGGATCGATGAAGGCAGCCGGGCCGGTGGGGTTGCACCGATTATGCGACTGCCAAAACTACTTCTGTTTATATGGTTAGGCACGCTATTGTCACCCGCAGGACGCACCCGGCATCGGTGCGGACGATGGTGAACGGCATCGGCATTCCATTGGGTGCCAATGCAGCAGGCAGCACCCGATTCTGAAATTTTGATCGAATTTCTTTATTGAAGTATTTGTTATTCTGATAAAACCTTGTAGTGGTTTTGGAACCGATTCATTGAATGCTGTGCGGGAGATTTGCATGAAGGGCAGTTTGATCAGAAGCATTGGTCTGAGCGTGTGGATGCTCGCCGCCTCGTGCGCGTATGCGCAAAACAGCTATGCCCCGCAAAACGGCACGTGGGTGGTGTCGAGCGAGCTGGACGGCAAACCGGGCCGCGGCCTGGCGCTGGATGTGCAGTTTGGCTCGATGGTGCTGCAGCTGTACGGTTACAACGCAGACGGCTCGCCTACTTTCTACATGGCCAGCGGCAATTTTCAGATGGCGGTGGGTACGCCCTTTGTGGCGCCTCTCAAGCGATACGCCGGAGGCCGGTACTTTGGCAGCGAGGCACGTGATGCCCAGGAGCTGGACACGGCTGGCGATGTCAAAGTGGTTTTCGACAGCGCCACGACGGCGACCTTGACATTGCCTGGCGAGCAGCCGGTGCGCATCGAGCGCCTTTACTTTGACAATCCGGTGATCCGGTCGGGGCAGCGCGCCACTTTCTTTCTGGGCCATTCCTGGCAGTCGGATGCCTCGGCGCTTGTGGCCAGCCTGGAAATGACCGGCGATGGCGCTGCCAGCTTTCGGTACCCGCGCTATGACCCGGATGCCAACAAGTTCCTGAGCATTCAGTGGCCTTGCAAGGCAGAGCAGGCGCGACAGCCCATGGTCTGCGAACGCTTGAGGGAAGACGGCGAGGTGCTGGACCGCGTGGTGCTCAAGCGCTATCTCCATGAGCTTGTCGGCGTGCTGGAGACCAATGATGTGCGGGGTTCCAACCGGGGAGCAGAGGCTTTCAAGGGCCCTTTGCTTACCGTGCATGGCGGCAGCAATACATTGCAAGCCCTGCCGCTGGACACAGCCACGCCGCCTGCAGGTGCGGCCGGGGCCGTGGTTCCCGACAGCGGTACCTGGATGGTGACCGAAGAGAGCACCGGCCAGCCCGGCCGGGGGCTGAGTATCGATCCGCAAGGCGGGCAGGTGCTGGTGCAGGTGTTCAATTACGGCAGCGATGGGCAGCCGACTTTCCATATGGGCACTGGCCCGTACCAGCAGGGGGCCGCAACCGTGGCTCTCAGGCAATACCGAGGGGGCCGCTCACTGGGCGGCGCAGCCGCATCGGGTACGGAAATGGGCGAGCCCCAGGCAATGGGCCTGCAATTCGATACGGCCACCACCGGCTGGGTGCAGTTTCCGGGTGAAGCGGCAAAGCGCATCCATCGTTTTCAGTTTGGCGTGAACCATTG
Organism: Comamonas odontotermitis; assembly: GCF_014207855.1. Taxonomy (GTDB): domain Bacteria; phylum Pseudomonadota; class Gammaproteobacteria; order Burkholderiales; family Burkholderiaceae_C; genus Comamonas; species Comamonas odontotermitis_A. Next base: position 56,793 of record NZ_JACHKZ010000008.1, read on the forward strand.
GTTTGTGGAGACCATGAGGCAGCCGTTGATGTATCTGGAAGGGGAGTGGTCTGCGGTATCGGCCGATCCCAACATGGCGCTGCGGGTCAAGCTCTCGCCGGCCAATTGGCAACCTGGGGTCCATCCGCCGACTTGGTATGACAACTGGCCCGATATCAACTCCAGTGAAAAAGTGAAGTGCTGGTACGAGCAAACGGCCGACGGCAATGTGCGCTGCACGGTGACGGACAAGCGGCTGGGCAGCTATCCGGAGCTGGAATACCGCTTTGCGCTCAGCTACCGGGGGCGCAGCCTGGCCACCGTGTACCGGCTGCAGAGTGACAAATCGCTGCTGCTGTTGGGGCAGGTGCCTTTGATTCGCACAAGCAATTTTTACACCGCATTTGGCGAGGGCATCGCTTTGCCCAGGACACGCTGACATGGCGAGCGGCATGGAAGACAAGGATTTTGTATGAAGCGTTTGCGTAGACAGATTCTGGGGCTGTTGGGGCTTGCCGCGGGCATGGCTCCGGCGTGGGCCGCGCGTGATTTCACGCCGCAGGCGGGCACGTGGGTGATCGATGCCGAGTTGGATGGCAAGCCGGGGCGCGGTCTGGCGATTGACGTGCAGGGCAATACCGTGGTGCTGCAGGTGTATGGCTACGAGGCCGATGGTGCTGCTACCTTCTACATGGCTTCTGGCCAGATGGAGGGAGACAGTGCGGTGCTGCCGCTGCAGAAGTTCAAGGGCGGAACCGCGTTGGGCGGTGCGGCGCAGGATGCAGAGCTTGCCGAAAACGTGGGCAATGTGCGGCTGCAATTTGCCAATGGCGTGCAGGGCAGCATCCAATTGCCGGGCGAGCCTGCGTATGCCATGCGCCGCTTCATCTTCAACCCGCGTGGTGACCAGTCGGTCTCCCGGCGGCAGCGCTTTGCGCTGGCTGAACTCGATGCCGAGCGCCGTCCTGTTGGTTTATGGAATCTGGAGGTCTATGGCGCAGGGCGCCTGACCTTGGAAAGGCAGACTCCAGCGGAGTACTGGTATTTTGTGTGCCCGCCGGCCAATGAACATGGCACCGTGGAGTGCAGTGGCGAGATGCCAGCCGAGACATCCACCAAAAAAGCTCGACTGAGCTACCAGCAACATCTGTACGACCTGAGCGCCCTGATGGAGGTCGATGGCGAGCCCGCTCGCAGGATGACGGGCGCTTACCTGGACACCTCGACACCGAGGACGATGCCATCGAGTGGCGATCAGATATGGTTTTCGGGATTTCAGGGGGGCTATGGAGCACAGCGCATTCCAGAGCCGGGTACCTGGATCGTGCGGGACGAAAAGACCGGCAAGCCCGGCCGCGGTTTCAGCCTCGATGTGCAATTTGACCAGGCACTGCTGCAAATCTTCAATTACCGGCCCGATGGCCGCGCCACCTTTCATATGGGCTCGGGTGCATTTGCCAACTCGAAGGCGCAGATTGCACTCAAGACCTACCAGGGCGGGCGCTACCTGGGCGGGCCGTGGCAATCGGCCTCCGAGGCATCCGATGCAGGGTTGACGACCATCAGTTTTGATCGCATAGACAGCCACAAGAACATGAATGAAGGCTCGATTCGGCTGCCGCAGGAGCCGCTGCGCGTGATCGAGCGTTTTGAGCTGCAGCCAACCCGCCCTGATCTTGCCAGCCTGATGGGCGATTGGATATTCACTACCAGCAATAACGGGCAAAAGCAGTTCGTTGTTGCGCTGAACGTGATCAAAGGCAATGTGGTGAGCAATGCGGCTGGAGATTTCCAATGCGAGTTTGCGCAGTTGCTGACCGATACGGTAGTGGATTGCAACACCATGCCTGCCGATGCCGAGCGGGCTCTCCGCCTCAGTTTTCCGTTCAGTTACCAGGGGCGCAGTATGAATGGCTATAACAACATTGCCTTTCGGGTGCGGGACAGGTTTGGCAATCTCTCGGGCGTAGGCCCGCTGATCAAGCCTTGAGTACGTGAGTATCTGGGTTTGCGGCTGCTGAGATTGCGCGGCTGCGCCTATCCCGCAAAGTGGCGCAACAGGTGCTGCCATTGCAGCAGGCTGGGGTGATCGCCGTCAGCAGGCGGGCATTCTCCGGCTGTAGGCCATTGAAGGCCGCTGTGCAGTTGCAGAGCCTGTTGCGTGTACGGATGAACCAGATGCATGCTCCAGGCATGCAGCCATAGCCGCTGCAGGCCCAGGCGCTCGGCCCACCAGCGGTTGAGTGGGCCTTTGCCGTGGGTGGCATCACCGATGACGGGGTGGGCGATGTGCTTGAGGTGGCGGCGTATCTGGTGGCGGCGCCCGGTGCGTGGCTCGGCCTGCACAAGCGACAGGCGTGTGCCGGCAAAGCGGCTGTCATAGGCATCGGGGTGTTCCAGCGCGGCCAGCCTCGCAAAGCGGGTCTGTGCAGCTTGGGCGGGGGCGTCGGCCGGTGCGTCGTCGGGGCGCAGGGCGTGGTCTACCTCACAATGCGCCGGCGCCCAGCCGCGCACCAGGGCCAGGTAGCGCTTGTGGATCTGGTGATTCTCAAACTGCGTGCGGGTGCGGCTCGCGGCTTCGGGGTGCAGGGCCAGCAGCAATACGCCGCAGGTGCCTTTGTCCAGCCGGTGCAGCGGGTAGACATGCTGGCCGATCTGGTCGCGCAAGGTCTGCACGATAAAACGCGTCTCGCCCGCGTCCAGCCCCGTGCGGTGCACCAGCCAGCCCGCTGGCTTGTATATGGCAATCAGGTGCTCGTCGCGCCACAGCACGGGCAGGGGCGTGCCCTCGGTGTGTGCATGCGCGATGGCGGGGTCGATGGGAAGAGACATTTGAATCACATAAAGCGATGGCGCATGCTGGTACAGCGCCATCAGCTATCTATTTTATAGTGATCGAGCGCTGCGCTCCTGCAGCTTGCGCCACAGCCCGAACAGCACCATGCCCGCGAGCATGGCAGCGCTGAAGATAGCGGCCGATTCCATGCCTGCGGTGATACCCACCAGCGCCGGGCCGGGGCAGTAACCGGCCAGACCCCAGCCTATGCCAAAGAGGGCCGAACCCATGACAAGCGGCGCGTCGAGCGTCTTGCTGGTTGGCAACTGCATGGGCTCGCCCAGCAGACTGCGCTGGCGTTGGCGCGCCAGTGCAAAGCCGGGCAGGCCAACGGCAATGGCCCCGCCCATCACCAGGGCCAGCGAGGGGTCCCAGGCACCGGCCAGGTCCAGAAAGCCCAGCACCTTGTGCGGGTCGGCCATGCCCGATACCAGGAGACCCAGGCCAAAGACCAGGCCCACGATGGCGGCAATGATGGTGGTCATCACAGTCTCCTTACAGAACGTGGCGCGCCACAAACACGGTGGCAAAACCGGCGATCATGAAGCACAGGGTGGCGACCAGCGATCGTACCGACAGGCGGGAGAGCCCGCACACGCCGTGCCCGCTGGTACAGCCCGAACCCAGCCGCGTGCCAAAGCCCACCAGCAGCCCGGCAAGCACCAGCACTGGCCAGCTCGCCGGGCTGGCGGCGGCGGGTACGGGCGCAAACAGGCCATAGACCCAGGGCGCGGCCAGCAGGCCAATGACAAACGCTACCTGCCATGCGCTGCCCTGCGCGCGCGGTGGCAGCAAACTGCCCACAATACCGCTGATGCCAGCGATACGGCCGTTGAACAGCACGAGCAGCACGGCGGCCAGGCCGATCAGGGCGCCGCCGACCAGGGCAGCCACTGGGGTAAACGCAGAAAAATCAACGGTCATGGAGGGCTTTCATGGGGGGATAAAGGGGCTGTGCGCATCAGGGCGCGGGGCAGTACTGGGCATACATGGTCTGCAGCAGTGCCAGAAGGCGCGCGTCGGCCACCTGGTAGTAGATGTTCTTGCCTTCGCGCCGCGTGGTGACGGCCTTCTCGCGCCGCAGCACGGCCAACTGTTGCGACAAGGTGGGCTGCAGGATGCCCAGATGTGACTCCATATCGCTGACGCAGCACTCGCCCTGGCTCAGGTGGCACAGCAGCAGCAACCGGTCCTCGTTGGCGAGCACCTTGAGGGCGGCAACGGCCTGCTGCGCGGCGTGGCGCATGGCTTCGGGGGGCAGAGGAGCGGTGGGGCTATCAGTCATCGGCAGATGGCTTGTGTTATGGGCTTGCGGATATGTGTGATTTTCATTATATTGAAATATATATTGTTTTATTTGAATATATTTTTAACCATGACTTCACCAACTGCATTTGGCGTACGGGCGTTCTTTGACGAGGTGACGGGTACCGTCAGCTATGTACTGCACGATGGTGCGAGCCGGGAGGCGGCGGTGATTGATCCGGTGTGGGACTTTGATGCCAAGAGTGGCCGCACCAGCACGGTATCGGCCCAGCGCATCGTTGATTACCTGCAAGCGCAGCAGCTGGATCTGCGCTGGGTGCTGGAGACGCATGCGCATGCCGATCACCTCTCGGCTGCCCAATGGCTGCGTACGCAGGTGCCTGCTGGCACGGTCCGCACGGCGGCCCCTGTCGTGATTGGCCAGCAGATCACCGCCGTGCAGAAGGTGTTTGGCGGTATCTATGCAATGGACGATTCCATCGCACCACAAGGGCGAGACTTTGACAGGCTGCTGGCCGATGGCGACGTGCTGCAGCTGGGCGCCATTGGCATTCGGGCCTTGAGCGTGCCGGGGCACACGCCGGCAGACCTTGCCTATGCGGTAGATGATGGAAGCGGCAGTGGTGTTAGCGCCATTTTTGTCGGCGACACCCTGTTCATGCCCGATGTGGGAACGGCGCGCTGCGACTTTCCAGGTGGCGATGCGCACCAGCTCTACCGGTCCATCCGCAAACTGCTGGCCCATGCGTCGCACACCGCGCTGTATGTCTGCCACGACTACCCACCTGCAGGCCGTGCACCCGCATGGCGCAGCACGGTGGCCGAGCAGCGTGCGCACAACGTCCATGTGCACGATGGCATCGATGAGGCCGCGTTTGTTGCAATGCGCCAGGCACGCGATGCAACCCTTGCCATGCCGCAGTTGATGCTGCCATCGGTACAGGTCAATATCCGTGCAGGCAGGCTGCCCGACGCTGATGCGCAGGGCCGGCGCTTTCTCAAGCTCCCGGTGAATGCGCTGTAGCCGCTGTAACTGCGGCTGTCTTATCGGCCCGCAGACTGGTGCTGCGCGTCTTCAAAGCGGTTCACATTCCACAGGCTGGGGAAAAGCCGGCTCCACAACCCCACTACGGCCAGCGTGCACAGCCCGCCCGCCACGGCAGCAGGTACGGCCCCCAGCAGGGCGGCACTGCTGCCTGCGCGGAACTCGCCCAATTCATTGGATGAACCGATGAACAACATGTTGACCGCGTTGACACGGCCCCGCATGCCATCGGGCGTGGCAAATTGCAGCAGTGCGCCGCGCACGTACACGCTCACCATATCGGCGGCACCAGCCACTGCGAGCGCGATGCAAGACAGCCACAGCCAGTGCGACAGCGAGAACACCAGGTTGGCGATGCCGAATACGGCAACAGCCAGCATCATGCGTTTGCCCACATGCGTGCCGAAGGGGCGGTTGCTCAGGTACAGGCCCGCGCAGACTTCGCCCATGGCCATGGCGCTGCGCAGCAGGCCCAGGCCCTCGGGGCCGGTGTGCAGCACTTCATGCGCGTAGATGGGCAGCAGCGCCACCACCCCGCCCAGCAGCACGGCAAACAGATCGAGTGAAATCGTGCCCAGCACCATCGGCCTGCCGAAGATAAAGCGGATACCGGTGCCAAAGCGCTGCCAGATGGTGTCGGCGGGCGCATCCACCCCGTCCTTGGCCCGCGGCGTGGCATACAGCACCTGCACGCGCAGCAGCATCACGGTGCCGAGCGCAAACGCCAGCAGGCACGTGCCATAGGTCCACGCTGCGCCGCCTGCGGCATACAGAAAGCCGCCCAGCATGGGCGCGCCGATGGCTGCACACCGCATGACCACGCTGTTGGTTGCGATGGCCTTGGGCAGCAGCGCCTGCGGCACCAGTTGTGGCAACAGGCTTTGCAAGGCCGGGCCGGAAAATGCCCGCGTGGCGCCATACAGCACCAGCACGGCATAGATTCCGGCCACCCCCGCATGCCCATGGCTTGACAGCCACAGCAGCAGCGCGCTGCACACGCCCCCGATCGCCCAGCTGGCCGCCAGCACCTTCTTGCGCGGCAGCCGGTCAATCAGCTCGCCTGCTGGCAGCAGCAGCACCAGCATGGGAATGAACTGAGCAAGGCCCACAAAGGCCAAGGCCATCGGGTTGCGCGTGAGGTCGTACACCTGCCAGGCCACCACCACGGCCTGGATCTGCGTGGCGCCAACGGCAAACACGCGGGCCACCAGAAAGGTCAGAAAGCCGCTGTGCTGGTCGCGCAGCAGTGGGGGGTGGGCAGAGCTGGATGGAGCGGGCATGGATGGCAAGGGCAGGCGGCCATGCCGCATGCAGTGCAATCGAAGGGATTGCGGTGTTGTTGGTGGTTATGGCGCCATTCTGCCATGGCAGCTCAACTCTTATATAAGACCTGGGCTTCGCAAGCGTGCAACAGCGTATTGCCCAAAAACTGGGCATGGTGAAAATGTGCTTGCAGATCAAATGTCTTGCTCGCTTTTGCCAAGCTTATGCACAGAGGCATCCCCGCAGGTTGGGAATAACTGCGACTGTTGCAAGACCGTCTTTCGCACAAAGGCCGCTGGCAAGAGCGGGCTCTGCCTGGCCGCATGCGTGGGGCAGCTCCCGGCAACAAAAAACCCCGGCGAGCCGGGGTTGAACGAGGCGTGGCGCGTGGCGCTTACTTGGTGCGTTCGGATTCGACCGTCATGTCCAGCACGTAGGCGTAGCGCGAGGCATCGGCAGGCGGGTTCTGTACCGTGTAGCGCTTGACGCGCAGCACATTGCGAATGCCCGGCTCGTGCTGGTAGCCCTCGATGTTGCCGTAGAAATTGCCCCACTCGCCAGTCGTGGTCTTGCGGCCAGCGCCGTCATAGCGCACTTCGCGCACCTGCAGGCACTGCGTTCGCATCACGCCCGCGCTGCATGGCTTGGTCTGGGGGCCCACTTCCAGGAAGATGGTCTCGCCCGCATTGCCGTACTTGGTGGCATTGGTCGGCACGGCCTTCAGATTCCAGCGGCTGCCATCACTGAAGGTGAGCACCATGCTCTGCGGGTTGGCATCCTGCGCAATGCGTACGCTCTGCGCGCGCGGCAGCTGGGCGCCAACGGCTTGCTCCAGCTGCATCACACGGTTATCGGCGCACGCCATCTGGGTCGAGATCATATTGCCGATCGAGATCTTGTCGCCATCGAGCTGGTAGCTGCCGCCCAGGTTGTTGCAGATCTTGGTGGAGACCAGTTGCTGGCCAGGCTGGCTGCCTGCAGAAAAGTTCAAGCGCACGGCAGTCTTGGGAGCCAGGGCGGTGAAACTGGGCAGGGCGCGGCCGGATTGGTCCTGGGCGCTTTCCAGATCCCAGTGGTAGGCCTGCAGGGTTTTGTTGAGTGCAGAGGTGTTCATGCTGGGAGCGGTGGAGGCGGCGCCAGGCGTGCTGGTGGATGGGTCGGCCGAGCCCGTGCTGCTGCAGGCAGAGATGCCAAGCAGGGCGGCGGAAGCAAAAGCGGCGAGTGGCCAGCGTGTCATGGTGGAATCCTTTCTGAAATGGGATGGTAGCCGATAGGGGCTGCCAACCGGTGGTTGGAACGCATACACGTTCAGCAAGTGTGCGCCATCCTAGAGGATGCGCATGTGCGCAGGCTGTAGGCTGTTATCCGTTTTGGTTGCCTGCGTGCGAGGCAATGCTGCGAAGCAGCACTGCACAAACACTGCACAAAAGATGAGCAGTGATTAATAGTTTTAATAAAACAATGGCTTGCGCGCTTGTCCCCAGGCTTGCCCACACCATCGCCCACAGAAGTGAGGGATAAGATGGTTGCGATCAGGCTGGCAGGAAAAGGGCTGGGTCGACCATGGTGCGGTTGAGCATGACACCCCAGTGCAGGTGCGGGCCGGTGACGCGGCCGGTGGCCCCGACCTTGGCAATCACATCGCCAGCACGTACCGCGTCGCCCACGGCGCAATCAATCTTGCTGAGGTGGCAGTACATGGTCAGAAAGCCGGAGCCATGGTCCAGCCAAACGGTATTGCCGTTGAAGAAGTAGTCGCCCGTGTCGATCACCTTGCCTGCCAGCGGCGCCTTGATGGGCGTGCCGGTGGGGGCTGCGATGTCCATGCCGCTGTGCGGATTGCGCGATTGGCCGTTGAACACGCGGCGCAAGCCAAACGAGCTGGAGCGCCGCCCCGGCACGGGCGCAGGCAGCACCATGCTGGCAGGAGAGACATTGCTGAAGGTGGCCATGACCTGCTTGAGATGGACACTTTCCTTCTCATAGCGGGCATTGTCCTCGGGCGAAAGATCGACCGTCTTGGGTGCTACCTTGAGCCGCTGCTCGCTGTATTTCTTGTCTCGCACGGTGTACGCAACGGTGCGGCTGCCTTCGGCGGTCTGCACGCGGATACTGGCGGGCCCTACGGGGGCAGACAGTGGAATGCCCACGAGGGCTGTCCATTCGATCGCATCGCCCAGCACCAGCACAGGCATATCGCCGCTGAATGCCTGGGGACGACTTGCCGCAGGCCCCAGCGACAGGCGCGCCACGCCACCGGGCACCTGCGAATCGGCAGGCCAGCCATCGGATGCATGGGAGGGCGCTGCCAGCAAATGCGGCGCAAAAATGGCTGCCGCGCTGCCCAGCAAAACCTGCCGGCGGCTGACGCCTGGGCACACGGCTGCAAGGGCTGTGGGTGTAACTGGAAGGAACATGGCAGAGTGCAAATTCTGTAAAGCGCTTTAAAAAGCATAGCGTCTTGCGCTTGCCCCCTGCGCGCAAACCTTGCATTTAATGTGCAAATTTTGGTAAACCAGACGATGTGTAACCACGACTGCCACGCGGGCTGGTAGCATATTTGATGCTATCCTTTTTGCAAATGGTAAAGCGTTTGGGAAGCCCGCAGCGGCGAGATGTTTGCAATTGCCGCTGCAATACCGCATCCATCCGCTACATTAACTGCGGCAGCAGGTGCCAAGGCGTTTTCCGCAAAACCATACTCCGGGAGTTTGTGTCGTTCATGTTGGGCAAGTATTCAGACAGACCTTACCTTGCGCGCGCAAGTGGCAATCTGCAGCTTCGCGCTGCAGCGTGGGTGCTGATGGCTGCCAGTGCGGTCCTCTTATCGGGCTGCGCCAGCCTCGGCGGTGGCCAGGATGGCGGGCATTACAACGTGGTGGCACACGAAACCTTTGGTTCGGCCAATACCTATTCGCGTCTGTTTGATGCCTCACCCGAGCGTACCTGCGAAGCTGCGCGACGCGCGCTGCTGAGCCAGGGCTACCTGATCAATGTGTCCAAAGACAAGGAAGTGGAGGGCCAGAAGACCTTCCAGCCTGCGCCGGACAACAACCAGGTCATCACCATCCGGGTGGTGTGCGCCCCTGACAGCAAGGACGGCAAGGTGAGCCTGGGTTTTGTATCGGCGCTCAAGGACACCTACAACCTCAAGAAGAGCAGCAACTCGGCCAGCGTGGGCGTGGGCGCACTGGGGTCGCTGTCGCTGCCGTTCTCGGCAGGCAATGATTCGCTGATCAAGGTGGGCAGCGAAACCGTGAGTTCGGCCACCTTCTACGACAGCTTTTTTGATCTGATCAAATCCTTTCTGCGCCAGGACGACAGCCTGCGCCAGCAAAGTCTGCACGACGGCGAAGAGTTCGTGGAATAAATGGCTGGTGGCGGTTGATCCACAAGCCAAAGCAGTTCCAAAAACGCGGCCCCTGGCCTGGTGTCAGTTGTTTCTGGTAGCTACTGCGGCTGTGCGCGCACTTGCTGGCATGCCAGTGCTGGGTTAAAAGCAGTCATGGGCAACTGAAATGTGGAGCGTGCAATATGCCATTGAACCATGAGGTGCAGGACGAGATCACGGTACTGGTACACGGCGGGTTTGAAGATGCTTCTCGCATTGTTGAAATCATTGTCGACGAGATGTACGAGCCCGGAGAGCTGGACGAAGACGAGGTTCAGGTTTTTGTCGACCAGTGTTTTGCCGCCTGGGAGCTGGCCAAGCGCCAGTGGCCGCGCGTGACGGACTGTGACCGCCTCGATCAGGCCTTTGACCAGTTGGAGCAGCAAGGCGTGGTCTGCCTGCAAAACGCGGGTTACACGCAAAGCGACGGTTACAACGACATCCGCGAAGAACTTCGCCAACGCAGCGATGCAACGCGTTTCATTGGCTACTGCTTCTTTCATGAGCAGGACCTTGCCCGTGCGGTGCGCGGAGGGGGCCTGTATCTGGCCTTTGGGCCGCTGGATGCGGCGCTGGAGCATTCGCTCGGTCTTGAGGTAGGGCAGCGCGTGATGCGCGCCCTGGTTGCCGCGGGCCTGCATGCCCAGTGGAGCGGCATGTTTGACCAGCGCATATCGGTGCCGGTGTTTGACTGGAAAAGCCGCTGATCGGGCAACCATGGTTTGAGCGAAATTCCTACCCAAAGCCCCTGTCGAGGCTCCTATAAAGAAGGTTTCGGAAAGGGAGTCTCATGGAAAGAAAGCCGCCCAGTGCCTGTAGTACTCATTCTTCTGCAGCAAGGTGCCTGCTGGCCGGAGGGGCCGCCCTCGCTGCGGGCTGGTATTGGGCGCAGCGCGTCTCCATTCCGCCTGAAGTTCTGCCTGTAGAGGATTTCGACGTTGAGCGCTACCAGGGGCATTGGTATGAGATCGCACGGATTGATTATCTGTTTGAGCGTGGGCTCACATCGTGTACAGCAGACTACAGCATGAATGCCGATGGCACGGTGCGCGTGTTCAACCAGGGTTTTGATCCGGAAAAAGGGGTCTGGAAGTCTGCCAAGGCGGTGGCCAGGTTCATTGGCGCGCATACTGAAGGGGCGTTGAAGGTTTCTTTCTTCCGCCCGTTTTACTCAGGGTACTACGTGGTGCATGTCGATGACGATTACCAATGCGCAGTGGTTGTGGGCGACGGATGCCGGTACTGCTGGGTTCTGTCGCGTTCACCGGAAATGAATGACAAGCTCTATGCAGGCCTGCTGTCGGTGGCGGCTGCCAACGGGGTAGATATCAGTCGCATGCACCGGGTACCGCACGGCGCACAACCTGATCCAGAGGATTGAAGGCCCCGACCAGGCAGTAGATGACAGTGACAAAACCCCGGCCCGGTCTCGAAGCAGGCCGGGCTTTTTTCCCAGGCGCATACTGGCGAGGCTGACATGCAATTGCTCGGATCTGCAGCGCTGTCGCGGGCATTCAAAACAGCGGAGGGAAGCCAGGGCTACAAAATAGGCCTGTTCTTTTCCGTGCATAATAACGCGCAGTCATAAAAGACGAAAAATGAGATTTGCGGAGCGCTCCGCAGACTCTCGAAGTCTGACTTTGCCTGATATGGCAAAAAATCTAGTCAATTCAATAAACTGCCCGTAGCTCAGTTGGATAGAGCAACAGCCTTCTAAGCTGTGGGTCACTGGTTCGATTCCAGTCGGGCAGGCCAATCCCGCAACGCACCGTTGCCATCAATCCCATCGCTTTGGCGCGCCATGCTGCCCAGCCAAGCCGACAACCTTTCCCGAACTAAATGGATAGAGCACTGCCAGGGCATCCATGCCCTGAATGGCAGGCTGCTCTTGCTCTTGGCCGACGCTCCACGGTGAGCTAGTCATGCCTTTCGTGGGCAGAGCCGATGTCACTTCGAGATTTCGGTGCCCGTTCAGCTGTGCAGAACTATTGCCATTGCCTGCTGAGGCGGGTCGGGCGCTTACCAGTCCTTCTTCCGCTTGCTGCGTCGCGGTGGGCTATATCGGGTTTTGATGGAGGTAGCTTGCATTCCAGCCATGCACAGTGCTGAACCGCCAAAGACAAAGGCCACCCAGAGGGTGGCCTTCGTTTCGCTGTAAAAAAAGCCGACCCTGGGTATCCAGGGATCTCGTGCAAATACATAGAGAGGGAGGGAGGAGAGCACGAACTCGGCGTAAACCGTTCGAACAATATTAGCGCATTCCTATCGGTGAATGAAGAATGTTTGTATATTTTTCCGAAAAATGGAGTCAAAAAAAGAGCCTGCATTGCGCAGGCTCAAAAACGGTACTCACTCGTTTTAGTGGTATTCCCCTCCCGTGGAGGCCTTAATGATATGTCAAATTTATGATCATTTAAATTTAATAATTTTGATAAATATCACAGCGATGCAAAATTAGCAGTGCTGTCAAGTCGGCTGCATGTGCGCCTCAGCCTTAGAAAGCAAAAGAACATGGAAGTTAGCCGTAAGCCAGTTACCATGCTTGGTATCTGATTGAAAGCTTTACCTATGCCACCCCTATTGAGCTGTTTTCTTTATACAAGCCAGATGACTCCTGATTTGGACGTTCATCAGATCGGTCAGATTGTCAAGCAGGCCCGAGAGCTCAATGCCATCCAGGGCATCACCGGGATGCTGGTGTTCGATGGAGAGCGATTCGCCCAGTACGTGGAAGGGCCACCAGAGGCGGTTTCTCAACTGGCTGTCAAATTGGCAGCCGATCCTCGGCACTGTGATTTTCATCCTTTGCTGAGCCAGTCGCTTACCGGTGGGCGCAGATTTGCCCACTGGGCAATGGGCTACTCTGATGCAGATATGCACGATTTTGATATCCAGGCGCTGAACGACATGGCTGCCGATCTGGCTCTGGAGAGTTTCTCGGCTGCAGCGGTCGCCATCGACAGTCTGTAATGTGCGGAAGGCTCGGGTGAAGTAGGCCCAAGCCGGAGACACTGTATCGGGCTCGGCCTGCTGCATAACCGGATGCATGCGCGCAGGCTGCGGTCTCACCCCCCATGTACTTTTATGAAGCATTTTTTCGCAGAATGGCATGTTGGCTTCCAGCTGCTCCCAGTGCCTGCTTCGTGTGGTAACGTTGATCGCCAGCAAGCATCCAAAGGTAGCAGGCTCAAATCCTTCGATTCGAGAATGGGTGTGGGTATTGATTCGTTTCAGTTTTTCTTAACCTAGCAATTCCTTATATGAAAAAAACCACCTTTTACCGAAACCTCGTTATTGCGATGGGAGTCGCAGCTTCGTCGGCGCAGCTTTATGCGCAGGTGGCGCCTGCCTTTTTTCTGAATGACACGATCATTCGAAATATTCCGGCAAAGGACTTGCCTTCGTTTCGCTCGGCTTTGGGCAGTGTGCTGGAGAGCCCCCAAGACGGCGTTGCCAAGTCCTGGAGCAGCACCAGCAAAGTGGCATCCAAGGCCATCAGGGTGGTTCTGACGCCTTTGCAGACGGCGCAGACCCAATCGGCCAACACCTGCAGGCTGGTCAAGGCCGATGTGGCAAGGGGTAGCCAGTCGGAAAACTGGCAGTTCTGGTTCTGCAAGCAGGGTGACGGCGCCTGGAAGGCGAGCGGAAGCTCCACTCCGCGCTGATGGATCGGCATATGGCGGTATCTAAAAACACCCGGGGCAGCTGCATGAACCCTCGCAGGAGCCGGTTCTTTGGAATCAAGCCGTTGCTTCTGAGCCTGGCGCTGTTGAATGCGCTTCCCGGTGCGTCGGCGTGCACGAGGCTTGTCTTTCTGGGCGATGGTGGGAAAGTGGTGACTGCGCGCTCCATGGACTGGAAGAGTGATATCACCAGCAACCTGTGGGTCATGCCGCGCGGCATGGCCCGAAGTGGTGAAGCAGGACCGAATTCTCTGCGCTGGACGTCGCGTTATGGCAGTGTGGTGACTTCGGGCTATGACATCTCCACGACCGACGGTGTCAACGAGGCGGGCTTGAGCGCCAACCTGCTCTGGCTTGTGGAGTCGCAATACCCAAAATTCGATTCGAACAGCAAGCCAGGGTTGACCATTGCCGCCTGGGCACAGTTTGTTCTGGACAATTTTGCGACCGTGGATGAGGCGGTGGCTGCCTTGAAGCAGCAGCCTTTCACCATTGTCACGGACAGCGTCCCCGGGGAGAAGCGGTTGGCCACGCTGCACCTGTCGATATCGGATGCAAGCGGCGACAGCGCCATTGTTGAATATATTGATGGGCGTCAAGTCATCCACCATAGCCGCAGTTACCAGGTGATGACGAATTCGCCGGTTTTCGACCAGCAACTGGCGCTCAACAGTTATTGGCAGCAGATCGGTGGCACGACGATGCTGCCGGGCACCAACCGTGCAGCAGACCGGTTTGCCCGCGCGTCGTTCTATGTGAATGCCATTCCCAAGGATCAGGATGCCAACAAGACGCTGGCAAGTGTTTTCAGTGTCATTCGCAACGTCTCGGTGCCCTATGGGTTGACCACCCCTGGCGAGCCCAATATCTCGTCGACGCGGTGGCGCACGGTGTTTGACCATCAGCGCAAGCTGTATTTCTTCGAGTCGGCGCTGACACCCAACACCTTCTGGGTGGATCTCAAGAGCATTGACTTCAGCAGCGAGAAAGGAAGGGTTCTCAAACTCGACCTGGGGCCCAACCAGGATCACCCCTTTGCCGGTGACGCAACCAGCGCCTTCCGGCCCGCAGAGCCATTCAAGTTTCTGGGTATCTGAAGGTGATGGTGGCGGGCGGCTGACTCTGCACAAGCCCACGACAGAACGAGACCCCTTCGCCGGGAGGGGGCGTTCAAGCTGTGGGCTTTTTACGGCGGCAGGCTTTCCAGGTAGTCCAATGTCGACTGCGCATGGGGGTATCCGCTCGCTGTGGCTTTTTTTGCCCAGTAGAGGGCCTTGTCTCTGTCGTTTTCATACAGGTAGATCTGTGCCAGGTTGTATTGCGCAGGCGCATACCCCAGCTCCCCCGCAATCAATATCCACTCCCTGGCCTGTTTCTGGTCGTCGGCAGCAGACCGGTAGTAGGTGTAGACGTTGAATGCGGCCCTGCCGTCCCCATTGTTGGCCAGCCCTTTCTGTCGCTCCAGCTCTCTTGGCGACATCCTTGGAATGCCGACAGTCAATACATTTGGGTCGTACCGTATGCCCGTGTCTGGAGGCGGACGGTTGAAATGAGGAATATTGGTGCACGAGACAGTGCTGAGCACTGCAAGGGTGGTGATCAGGAGATGTTTCATGGATTGCCAGTGGGTTGGGTGAAGGGGCGCCTTGCAATGCTTGCTCAATCGCCCACTATCAGCAGCTCTGCCAGCCGCTGCTGCAGCCACAGTGCGGTGCTCTCCAGTGCCGCGCCCTGCAGGCTGAGCATGCGAACGGCCAGCGGGGGCAGGCGCAGCTCCGGGCAGTCCAGGGCGACAATGCGTGGCTCAATGTCGGGCGCCTGCGCGATATTGCGCGGCAGGATACCCCAGCCTATGCCATCGGCCAGCATGTCGGCGAGCACGTAAAAACTCTCCGAGCGCCAGATGCGCGGGCTGATAACCAGATCTTCCACTCCTTCGATATGCATCACCAGCTGGCGGTGGCCGGCCAGATCCTCGCGGGTGATCCGGGCCTGGGCGGCCAACGCATGGTTGCGCGCCACGAACACCATCTGCGGCACGCCCGCCACATAGCGCTGGGCAAACTGCGCATCCACGGGGCCGCGGTCGAACTGAAAGGCCAGCGCAGCATGGCGCGACTGCACGGCCTGGGCGACCTCCGCTGCCGTGCCATTGAGCAAGGTCAGCTCCAGTGCCGGAAACCGTGAGGCCAGCTCCCGCAGCAGCCGGGCGATGGGCGGGTAGGGCAAGGCTTCGTCAATGGCCACACACAACTGCGCGCTCTGGCCTGCGGCAAGTGCCTGGGCGCGTAGATCGAGCGCCTGGGCCTGATTGAGCAGGGCGCGTGCCTCTGTCAGCATCACTTCGCCTGCCGGCGTAAGGTGCACCGAGCGTCCGACGCGCCGAAACAGCGCCAGCCCCAGGTCGGCCTCCAGCAGGCCCATGGCCATGCTGACTGCCGACTGCGCGCGCCCCAGACGCCGCGCAGCTTGGGTCATCGAGCCGCAATCAGCCACGGCCACGAATTGGTTCAGGCGTTCAAGAGTCCATTCCATTCATCAATTTTACTGATTAACTCAAACTTTTAATAAATTAAAAATTGATCAATCATGGAGGTGTTGTTAAAAAATCGCCCCTCCAAAAAGAGGATTCCATGCAAACCACTACTTTTCCCTCTTCACGCAATCCAAGCCTGGGAGCCCGCCGCTGGCTGGTGCTGGGCATTGTCTCCGTCGCATTGCTGCTCATCGTCATCGATATGACGGTGCTGTATACGGCATTGCCGCGCCTCACCCATGATCTGGCCGCTACCGCTTCAGCCAAGCTCTGGATCATCAATATCTACTCGCTCGTCGTCTCCGGGCTGCTGCTGGGCATGGGCACGCTGGGCGACCGCCTGGGCCACAAGCGCCTGTTCATTGCAGGCCTTGCCGTATTTGGCGGTGCTTCGCTGGCTGCGGCCTTTGCGCCGGGAACTGGCGTGCTGATCACGGCCCGTGCACTGCTGGGTGTGGGCGCTGCCATGATGATGCCAGCGACGCTGTCGCTCATCCGCCTGAGCTTTGGCGACGAGAAGGAGCGCGCCCTGGCGATTGGCATCTGGGCCTCGGTAGCCTCTGGTGGTGCGGCCTTCGGTCCGGTACTGGGTGGGGCGCTGCTGGAGCACTTCTGGTGGGGATCGGTATTCCTGATCAACGTGCCCATCGTGCTCATCGCCTTGCCGCTGGCCTGGCGCTGCATTCCCGCCAGCGAGGGCAATCGTGAACGCCCCTGGGATCTGGTGGCCTCCATCCAGGTCATGCTGGGCCTGGTGGCTGGCACCTATGCGATCAAGGAGCTGGGCAAGCAGTCTCCTGACTGGGTCATGGCCGCTGGCGCGCTTGCGGTTGGTGTCGGCTTTCTGTGGGTCTTTGTGCGCCGCCAGCGCAGCAGCCGCCATCCGCTGCTCGATCTGGCCTTGTTCCAGGACCGGGGCTTCACCACGGCCGTGCTCTCGGCCCTGGTGGCTGCTGCCGCGCTGCTGGGCATGGAGCTGGTGTTCAGCCAACGCCTGCAACTGGTGCTGGGCTTCAGCCCACTGGAGGCGGGTTGGGCCGTGTTGCCACTGCCGGTTGCAGCCTTTGTAGCAGGTCCCATTGCTGGTCGCCTGTTGCCACGTTGGGGCAGCAGCCGCTTGCTGGCGCTGGCGTTGCTGGCTTCAGGCCTGGGCATGGGTGCCTATCTGGCACTGCACGAGGCAGCTGCGGTGTGGCAGTCGCTGAGCCTGGTGTTGCTGGGCGTGGGCATTGGCGGAGCCATTACCGCTGCTTCGGCCACCATGCTGATGAGTGCACCTGCCGACCGTGCTGGCATGGCCGCATCGGTAGAGGAGGTTTCATACGAACTGGGCGGCGCCCTGGGCGTGACTGTCATGGGCAGCCTGCTGTCGGCGGTCTATGCGCATTCGCTGGTCTTGCCGCCATCGGCTGCGGCTGCGCTATCGCCCACGGTGCGCGACAGCCTCGATGAAGCCCTGCTGGCAGCAGAGAAACTGCCGCAAGGCGCTGCCCAAAGCCTGGTGCAGGCGGCCAGCACGGCCTTTGACAAGGGCTTTTCCGCAGTGCTGTTGCTGGCCACGGTTCTGCTGCTGATTACCGGCTGGGTGGCTTGGCACAAGCGCGCCCGCTGAGCGATTAAAAATTTGAAAGGATCGATTCATGAATGTGAAGACTCAACTGAGACCGCTGGAGCGCGAGGATTTGCGCTTCGTGCACCTGCTGGACAACAATGCCAGCGTCATGCGCTATTGGTTTGAAGAGCCCTATGCCACCTTCGACGAGCTGAGCAGCCTGTACGATGCCCATGTGCATGACCAGGGCGAGCGCCGCTTTGTGGTTCAGCACGGAGGCGAGCGCGCGGGCCTGGTGGAGCTGGTGGAGATCGACCTGATTCACCGCCGCGCCGAATTCCAGATCATTGTTGCCCCCGATCAGCAGGGCAAGGGCATTGCGGCGCATGCCACGCGACTGGCGCTGGACCATGGCTTTCGCGTGCTGAACCTGCACAAGATCTACCTGTATGTGGACAAGGAAAACGCGAAGGCGATCCACATCTATACAAAGCTGGGCTTTCAGCCAGAGGGCGAGCTGGTGGATGAATTCTTCTCCCACGGCCAGTACCGCAGCGCAATCCGCATGTATATGCTGCAGGTGCCTTATCTGCAGCGCGCGGCCTGATGGAAAGGACGCATGCCCAAAGAAGAAAGCCGCCCTGGTATGCCAAGGCGGCTTTCTTGTGTGTGCTTGCTGGTATGGCAGCGCGTTCGAGGCAGCTCAATCCGTTTCGTCGTACACCAGCGACGGATTGTTCATGGAGCGGGCAACATCGCTCAGGCCGGTGATGATGTGATTGGCAAAGAAACTGCTCTGTGTGTCGGGCTCCAGGGCGGCGATGGCCAGGTTGGCCAGGGGCTGGTTCAGCGGCACGTAGTAGCTGCCTTCCGGCACATCGATGGCAATGCGCTGCAGTTGCACCTTGACGCGCTCCACCGAGCGGGAAGAGGGGCCCAGCACATCGTTTTTGGCACTGCTGCTGCGCTCCACTTCCTGGTAGGTATCCGCCAGCATGTTGCCGGGTTCGGCAACCCGCAGCACCTGCAGCCCCAGGGCGCGCAGCTTGTCAGCGGCTTCGCCGGCACCGGTGGACAGCCAATAGCCGCAAGGGCGGGCCCGCGTCTCACCAGGCTGCAGCTTGACGGAGGATTTCCAATCCACCTCTTGCGGGCGGTCTTCTCCAGTCTGCGGGTCGAGGAAGACAATGCGCCGTTTTTCAGTGGTTTGCTGCGATTCAAGGACGAACTGGCCGCGACAGGCTTGCGATGCCACATCGCGGGCGACGAATGCGCGAACCTGTTCCAGATCCTTGGCGCGCTGCGCCGTGGTCTGCAGCGCCGATGTGAGTGCCACCACATGGCTGTGCACGCGGCGCTGGATATGGGCGCGGCCAATGCCGACGCCACGGGTCTCGATCAGCAGGCTGGGCGAATTCTTGAGGGCGTAGACATTGCGGCCGGTATCCGGGCGCACGCCGCCCATCGACAGCGTCAGGTCATCGGCCTTCTTCGTGGTGGTGTAGTACCAGTTGGTGCTCATGCCCTGGTCAGTCAGCGCTTTTTGCATGGGCAGCAGATACCATTCATTGGCCGCCTTGCCGATGAACTCATGCGTATTGGCGGTGGTCGGGGTCTGCAGCAGAGCGTCGTAGCGCTGCACAGCCTGGAATTTTTCCAGATACCGGCCGGCGACGGTGAATTCGTGCGAGTCAAATACCGCAACGGGGCGGTAGTTGCGGCTGAGCTTGGCCAGCGCGTCGGCCTCAGGGGTCTGCAGCAGCAGATGGTCGCGGTTCATGTCGATGCCGTTGGCGGTAGTGCGCCGGCCCGAGGCTGCGCCATCCGGGTTGGCGCGTGGCACCAGCAAGACATTCAGCTTGTCGAGCACAGGCGCAAGCGGGCCCTGGGCCAGTGATTGCGACAGCGCGAGCAGGGCTTCGCTGCCAGCGGGCTCATCGCCGTGTTGCTGGCCGATCAGCAATACCGTCGGGCGTCCGCTGGCATCGAGGTCATGCAAGGTGGTGCCGGCGGCCCGCGTCAGCAGCAGTGCATGGATGGGCGTGCCCTCCTGCGAGGTGCCTGCGGTGATCAGCTCAGCCTTGGTTCCTCCGGCTGGAGCTGCGGCGATCTGTCGCAGCATCTGGCTGAGCTCCGCGTTGCTGGTGAATGTGGTGCGTCCGGTGGTCAGGCCAGGGGTGCTGTAGGGCGTTGCCGGATCAGGAAACCGCGCGGCAACTTCGGGGCTTTCCTGCCACACGCTCAAGGGCGTGGCCTGCAGTGGCGTGGATTCCACAGGGGTGCTGATGACGCCTGGGTTGCTGACCCCTGGGATATGTACCGGTGCTGGCCCCTGGCTCTTGGGGGCGGTGGTGACCGTGCCGGGCACTGCCGTTGGCGTGCTCGTCCAAGGCGGCAGCGGCGTGCTGGTGCATGCGCTTAGCAAGACGGCAGCAGAGACGGCGCAGGGCGCCATCCAGCGCGAGGCAGTGTGAGAGGAATGGGGTTGCATCATTGTTGTTGCGTGACGAAGCACGGCCCTCCTGAAAATAACGTTGCCATTATGCAAAACGGAGACTGGCGTTTGCGTAGGATGGGTGCGAAAGAAAAACATGCTGCAGTTGATGTGCAGCAGAGAATCCAGTTTCTCAGAATGTACCAGCGACCGGCGTAGTTGCTGCGGAGTTGGGCCCGGTGGCGGCTCGCTCCTTGTCCGGAAAGCGCAGGCGCAGCAGAGCGCGGACAAACCCATGGTCGGAGCGCGTGCGGTCACGGCCCTCGTGCAGGTGGTCATTGAAATAGTCCAATCGGCGCACATCACCAACGGAGTGCTTGCTGAGCGGGTCGAACTCCTCGCTCACCAGGATCTGGTCGAGCACGGCAGGAGACCCTTGGTGGATGTGTGAATAGGCGACATCCTTTTTGAGGGCCGCATCACCGAGCAAATCGTAGGCGTTGAACAGGGCGCGGTCGCGTGCTCCCCGGTCATAGGCGACCTCTGATGTAGCGGCGATCAGCTGGGTGGTGACGCTGTCGGGTGTGTCATTGAAGTCGCCCATCACGACGAGGGGCATGCGCGTGTGCCGCAGCAGATCGATCACCAGGCAGCGCATCGCCAGGGCTTCCACCCCGCGCATGATGAGTGAGCGCAGCGAAGCCAGGGCTGCAATCTTGGGGTTGTCGCGGTCTTCCAGCGGATTGCCTGCTTCGTCTTGCAGGAATTTGGGGCGCTTGGATTTGAGGTGGCATGTGAGTACCGACACCACTTGGCCGTGCTTCATCTGCAAGGTGGCAACCAGCGGTGGGCGCTCGAACTTGTCGTGTATGCCCAGCCCCGGGATCGGCTGGCCCAGGCCCGCCGGAAAATCCGGGAACGAGCGGCAGGCCAGTACCTTGAGCCTGGTGGCAATGCCGACACGCGGTGTGCCGCTTGCACCAGCCTGTGCGTCGGTGTTCTCGGCGCCAGGCACCGTCACAAAAGGGTAGTGCAGGCCGCTGAGCTTGAGGGCTTCCTGCAGCGCAGCTGCATCCCAGACCTCCTGCACTGCCAGGATATCGGCATTGAGCGTTTGAAAGCGATTGGCCAGCCATTGCACCTTTCGCTCGTACTGGTTGCGGGTGTAGGCGTCCTGGTTGGCGTAGAACACGCGTTCGGGAAGCGCCAGATTCAGGGTGTTGCAGGTCGCAACGGTGAGGGTGTCAAGAGGTGCTGGTGAAACAAAAGGCCGCATAGAAATCTCTTTCTGATGCGGCCCTACCGTAGCGGAATCTGGTGACTAGATCAACGAAAAGAAGATTTGTTCACCATGCAAATGCTTATCTTGAAAACGAATGGTTACGATTTCCTCGTCCGCCATTGCCGCCATTGCGGTTACCGCCGCCGAAGCCGCCACGGCGACCGCGTTCAGCCATGCTGTCTACGCTGGTGCGCATGGGGTCTGGTTGCGCGTTGCCGCCACGGCGATGATCGCGGCCATCCACGGTGCCGCCAAATTGGGTGCCCAGATGGGCATCGGCGCGCGGCTGGCGCTCGTCATGGCGAGGGCCGCGTGGATTATTGCTGTGGCGGGGATTGGCGCCCTGCGGATGGCGGGGTTGTGCGCCTTGTCCGCCTGCCCGGCGCTGCTCGCCGGAGCCGCGAGGGCCCTGGCGGCTGCCTTCACGCCGTGGGGGGCGCTGTTCGCGGCGGGGTTGCTCCATGCCTGCAGCATCAAATTCGCCGCCTTCTGCCCGGGGAGCTGCGCCGCGCTTGGCATTGCGCTGGCCGCCATTGGCATTGCCTGCGCTACCCGTGCCGCGGGTTGCCTTGTTGGTGCGAATGCGCTCCATCATTTCCTGGCGGGCGGCCTTGGCTGCTGCCTGCATCACATCGCGGCTTGGCGGTTTGCCAGCACCGCCCCAGATGGTTTGCCGGCCCATGGCGATGGGCTCGGCCTTTTCGCCTTCTTCAGGGCCAAAGCCATCAATCACCTGCACGGGGATTTCCTGCTTGGTGAAGCGCTCGATGTCCATCATGAAGCCTTCTTCATCCATGCACACCAGGCTCACGGCATTGCCTTCGCGGCCCGCGCGGCCGGTACGGCCGATACGGTGCACATAGTCTTCCGAGACATTGGGGATCTCGTAGTTCACCACGTTGGGCAGTTCATCGATATCGATGCCACGCGCTGCAATATCGGTAGCAACCAGCGCACGCAGGTCGCCGGTCTTGAAGCCTTCCAGGGCTTGGGTGCGGGCGCTTTGGCTCTTGTTGCCGTGCAGGGCCATGGCCGAGACGCCATTCTTGGTGAGAAACTCGGCCACATTGTTGGCGCCAAACTTGGTGCGCGTGAACACCAGCACCTGGCTCCAGTTGTTTTCCTGGATGATGTGCAGCAGCACCTGCTTTTTCTTGCCGCGGCCTACGGGGTGGATCACCTGCTTGATGCGCTGCACCGTGGTATTGCGCGGCGTGACCTGGATGGACTGCGGGTTTTTCAGCAGGCCGTTGGCCAGCTCGCGGATTTCATCGCTGAAGGTGGCGGAGAACAGCAGGCTTTGCTTGTCCTTAGGCACCAGGGCCAGCACCTTCTTCACATCGTGGATGAAGCCCATGTCCAGCATGCGGTCGGCCTCGTCCAGCACCAGGATTTCCACGGTGGACAGGTCCAGAAAGCCTTGCTGCTGCAGGTCCAGCAGGCGGCCAGGCGTGGCTACCAGTACGTCGATGCCCTTTTTGATGCGGTCGATCTGTGGCTTCATGCCAACGCCGCCAAAGATGACGGTGGATTGGATGTCCAGATGCGTTGCATAGTGGCGCACGTTTTCTTCCACCTGGGCCGCCAGTTCGCGGGTGGGCGCCAGGATGAGCGCACGGATGGCCTTGCCGCCCCATTGGTTGCGGCTGCCTTCGGATTGGGAGAGGCGGTGCAGCATGGGTAGCGTGAACGCTGCGGTCTTGCCAGTGCCGGTCTGTGCGCCGGCCAGGAGGTCTCCACCTTGGAGCACTACAGGAATGGCCTGGGCCTGGATGGGGGTAGGGGCGTCGTAGCCCTGCTCGCGCACAGCCTGCACAATGGCTGGTGCCAGATTCAGTTCTTCAAATGTCATTGGATCAGATGCGTCCAACCTGGACGCTGGGTATCAGCCTTGTCTCAGCAATTTCTTGGAGTTATTGCCGCCAGTCAAAGGCAGATGGGTTCAAAGAGTGGAGCCTGGAATTGATGTCCGTCGTCCCCAGCATTAGCGCTGAAGTCCTAGGCAACTGGAGCCTTTGACTGGGGGTATTGTCGCATGCACCGATAATCCTGGGGTGGCCGCGACCAAAAATCGCATATTTTTTTA
Source organism: Comamonas odontotermitis (assembly GCF_014207855.1). Lineage (GTDB taxonomy): Bacteria > Pseudomonadota > Gammaproteobacteria > Burkholderiales > Burkholderiaceae_C > Comamonas > Comamonas odontotermitis_A. Next base: position 80,146 of record NZ_JACHKZ010000008.1, read on the forward strand.
CTGATTTACCAAAACAACACATGGCTCAATACGTTTTTTCGATGAACAACGTCACCAAGACGGTTCCTCCGAAGCGACAGATTTTGAAGGGCATCTCGCTCAGCTTCTTCCCTGGCGCCAAGATCGGTGTGCTGGGCCTGAACGGCTCGGGCAAATCGTCGCTGCTCAAGATCATGGCGGGCGTGGACAAGGAGTTCGAAGGGGAGGCCATTCCCATGCAGGGCCTGTCCATCGGTTATCTGCCGCAGGAGCCCCAGCTCAACCCCGAGCACACGGTGCGCCAGGCCGTGGAAGAGGCCATGGCTGAGGTGAACAACGCCAAGGCGCGCCTGGAGGAGGTGTATGCCGCCTATGCGGAAGAAGATGCGGACTTCGACGCGCTGGCTGCAGAGCAAGGCCAGCTCGAAGCCATCATTGCAGCTGCCGGTACCGATTCGGAGCACCAGCTTGAAATCGCTGCGGATGCGCTGCGACTGCCTCCTTGGGACGCTGTTGTTGGCAAGCTCTCCGGTGGCGAAAAGCGCCGTGTGGCGCTGTGCAAGCTGCTGTTGTCCAAACCCGACATGCTGTTGCTCGACGAACCGACCAACCACTTGGACGCTGAATCCGTCGACTGGCTGGAGCAATTCCTGCACCGTTTCACCGGCACCGTGGTGGCCATCACCCACGATCGCTACTTTCTCGACAACGCTGCCGAGTGGATTCTGGAACTGGACCGTGGTCACGGCATTCCCTACAAGGGCAATTACTCCGACTGGCTGGTGCAGAAGGGCAATCGCCTGGAGCAGGAACAAAAGGGCGAGGAAGCCCGTGCCAAGGCCCTGAAGAAGGAGCTGGACTGGGTGCGCCAGAACGCCAAGGGGCGGCAGGCCAAGTCCAAGGCCCGTATTGCCCGCTTTGAAGAGCTGAGCGATTACGAATACCAACAGCGCAACGAAACGCAGGAAATCTTCATTCCTGTGGCAGAGCGCCTGGGCAGCCGGGTGATCGAGTTCAAGAACGTCTCCAAGGCCTTTGGCGACCGCCTGCTGATCGACAACCTGAGCATGAACATTCCGGCTGGTGCCATCGTCGGCATCATCGGCCCCAATGGCGCGGGCAAGTCGACCCTGTTCAAGCTGATCGCAGGCAAGGAGCAGCCTGATTCTGGTGAAGTGGAAATCGGCCAGACGGTGAAGATGGCCTATGTGGACCAGAGCCGCGACGCGCTCTCCAACGACAAGACGGTGTGGGAAGACATCTCCGGCGGCCTCGACATCATCAATGTGGGCAAGTTCCAGATGGCTTCGCGCGCGTACGCCGGGCGCTTCAACTTCAACGGCCAGGACCAGCAGAAGAAGGTCGGCAACCTCTCCGGTGGTGAGCGTGGACGGCTACACTTGGCCAAGACCCTGATCCAGGGTGGCAATGTGCTGCTGCTGGACGAACCGTCCAATGACCTGGACGTGGAAACCTTGCGTGCACTGGAGGACGCCTTGCTGGAGTATGCGGGTACCGTGCTGGTGATTTCGCACGACCGTTGGTTCCTTGATCGCATCGCCACCCACATTCTTGCGGCAGAAGGGGATAGCCAATGGGTATTTTTTGATGGAAACTATCAGGAATACGAATTAGATAAGAAGAAGCGGTTGGGTGAAGAAGGGGCGGCGCCAAAACGTATGCGCTACAAAGCCCTGAAGTAAAGCCGACACACCGCCCGCCGCTTCGCGCAAGCGCCGGGCGTTTTACTTTGGGGAGTGGATTACAGTGGAACAGCGCGCAGCATCCGTATTCGACACCTGTCTGGAACAGGCCCTGCAAGAGGCTGAGCCTCTGATGACGGCCATGGGCAACGCCGCTTTGGCCTCTTTGCGTGCCAAATTGTTGGATCCTGCCAACAGTCATCTGGAACCTTTATTGCAGGATGCCATTGAACAGTTGAAGCGCGGACGGGGGGTCTTGCAGGCCAATTACGCCAAAAGGTTGCGCCAGGCAGCCTTTCTGATTGCCCAGGGCAAGCCTGCCGACTACCACCAGTTGATGGGTGGCGACAACATGGCATCCGCGGATGCCATGGAATCCGATGTACTGCGCAACCAGATCGAATGGGGCCGGGTGCAGATCAGTCTGCTGCAACAGACTGGAGAGAGTCTGGCTGCCCTTGAGCGGGTATACCGGCCATTGCGCAAGATCACCCGTTACTGGCGCAATGGCAATCCGCTGCACCATACGGTGTACCTGGACAGCCTGCAGGCAAGCCTGCACGACCAGGGCATTACCACCGAGGCGACGTCGCTGTTCCTTGCGGACATGGTGGGCGTGATGGCCGATCACCTGCAGATCAGCTACCGGCGCATCATGACTTTGGCAATGAACAGCTATGCCGAGCTGCTTGCCAAGGCCGAAACCAAGCGCCAGGCCGAAAAAGCCAATACCAAGGCATTTGCGCGCAAATCCAAAAAGCTGTTCGAGATTCCGGAGCATTGCCCCGTGGGGGCCGTGCGCGCCTACAAGAGACTGATCCCTGTGCTTGAGCGTCTGTCGGAGCGCGACGCCAGCTTCTGGACTGACGCCTCACACCCTGCGCGCCTGTTGGTTCAGGCCATTGTGGACAAGGCGACCGCGCTCAAGGACAGCGGCGGGAGCATGTCATACCCGGAGTTTCCGGGGGTGGTGTCGGAATCGGTTGAAACCTTGTCTGCGCTCAAGATGCCAGCCTGGACGGATTTCGCGCAGGCGCTGGTGCGCCTGGATGCAGCTGCACCCATTGCATCACGTGCAATACCTGCCAGCCGCAGGCCTGAGCTGGCTATTGATTCCAGTCAGCCCGTAGAAAGCCAGTGGGACGCATCCGAGCTCATGAGCATCAACCCGGAATCGGAGCTCACCACATCGGATTTCGCGGGCCTGGATGCTACGCCAGCCTCGCTCATGGATCTGTCTGCTGCGACGGCTCCGGCTGCTGCCACTGCAGGCAACGCAGCTTCCGCGGAGGCGAACAGCCTCGAAGCCATGGAGCAAGATGTCATGGCCATGGTCGCCTTGCATGTCCGCAGCATCGACGCCGATCCGGCTGTGCTGGCCGTACTCACCAACGCCTGGCCCAAGGTGCTGTACCAGGCGGCGCAACGTTCGGGGATCGAATCATCGAGCTTCCGCGCCTACCGCCAGGTGGTGCCTGAAGTGCTGGCCTTGGCAGATGCCCACGCGGGAGCGGCCCCGCTCAGCGAAGCGGATGTGCTGATCCCGTCATTGCTCACCCGCCTGAAGCTGGGGTTGACCAGCATCGGCTGGATGCCCGAGCGCATTGCTCCCGTGTTGACCTCGGTCGCCCATATGGCGCCCAGTGCCATTGTGGAGCTGCAGGTGGTGCAGGACGAGGAGCCCGCCGAGCGGGCTGTTGCTGCACCCCCTCCGGCGGCGCCAGTGGCTGTTTCCGCCGCCGCGCGCGCACCGGTTTCGGTGGCGCAGGATGCCGTCCTGCACATTTGCGGCCAGAAAGTCCAGGAGGGCGTGCGTTTCGAGTTTCTCAGCCGCGGCGAATGGGTGCCCAAGAAGCTGAGCTGGTCCAATCCCCAGGCCACCATGTTTCTGTTTACCGCCAGCGATGGCGCCAACCAGTCCATCACGCGGCGCATGCTGGAAAAGCTGGAGCAGGAAAACGCCGTGCGCGCGCCCTGACCACGCGGCTTTGGCGTTGGCCTGCGCATGGCCCGTGGCACAATGGCGGCCGTTGGTGGTTTCCGGGAGGACATGCCCGGGGCCGCCCGTCGTCATGAGCCGGTGCAGGCAACAATTCTGCCGCCCGGCCTACATGCACCATTACCTGGGGAATCTTTGCAAAACTCCCTGCCGTGGTCTGAACGCGGCGTCGGGCGATCCGCTGCGTTGTCTTTTGCGCCAATGGCTCCGGCTATTGCCTTCAAAAGATACCTTGCGGCGCGTCCCGGTCCACGTCCGGCCCATCTGGCAAAGGTTCTGCAGAGGATTCCTGGCTAACAAACCGGCCTGTCGTGCTCAGCGGCAGGCTTTCAAGGGGACAAACATGAGCCATATTTCTCGCCGCGCCCAGGGCATGGGCAATGCCGCATCGCGCCGTACCGTTCTGGCCGCTGCACTGCTGGGTGCCAGCGCCTTGGTGCCTTTGGCCGCGCAAGCAGCCGATGTCAAAAAATACCCGGAGCGCCCGGTGCGCGTAGTGGTCGGCTTTTCGGCAGGCGGCACCACCGACGTGGTGGCCCGCATCATGGCCAAGGAACTGACGGCCGAGCTCGGCCAGTCGTTCGTGATCGACAACAAGCCCGGCGCTGGCAGCAACATCGCCACCGAGCAGGTGGCGCGCGCCGAGCCCGATGGCTACACCTTGCTGTTTGTGGCGGTGACCAGCGCCATCAACCAGACGCTGTACCCCAAGGTGCGTTTTGACCTGGTCAAGGACTTTGCGCCGGTCGCCCTGGGTGCCAAGGTGCCCAATGTGCTGGTGGTCAACCCCAGCGTGCCAGTCAAGAACGTGCAGGAGCTGATCGCCTACGCCAAGGCCAATCCGGACAAGGTGTCCTACGCCTCTTCGGGCAGCGGCACCTCCATCCACATGGCCGGTGAACTGTTCAAGCTGCGCACCGGCCTCAAGACCCAGCACATTCCCTACAAGGGCAGCGCTCCCGCGCTCACCGACCTGATGGCTGGCCAGGTGCAATTCATGTTCGACAACATGCCCTCGTCGTGGCCGCATGTGATGAACGGCAAGCTCAAAGCCCTGGCGGTCACCACCAGCAAGCGCTCGCCCACGGCGCCTGATCTGCCCACCATGGAAGAAAGCGGCATCAAGCCGTTTGATGTATCTTCCTGGTTCGGCCTGATCGCCCCTGCAGGCACGCCGCCTGAGGTGGTTCAGAAGCTCAATGCCGCCATGAACAAGGCCTTTGACAAGCCCGAAGTGAAAGAGGCCTATGCAAAGCTCGGCGCCGTGTCGGAGAAGAACACGCCTGAGCAGTTCGGCGCTTTCATCAAATCGGAAGTGGCCAGCTGGGCGCCTGTGGTCAAATCTTCGGGTGCCACCGTGGATTGATGGAGCAGGCCGCGCACAGCGGCCGCCACAATTTAGTAAAACGAGAGCTGTCAGCGCTTGTTGGTGTTGGGTTTCATGGTGTTGTAATTCTGAAATCAAGCAATGACATGCGCCGACGGCTATTATTTTTTACAGCCATGCCCTGAGCGGCATGGCGTGCCATGTTTTCCGCCTTGCAGGATTGATCCGCCATCGATGAACGCTCCCGTATCGCCAGCCATCACCCCCGGTCTGATGGTGATCCACAGCAACCACCCCGAAGCGCTGCGCGATCTGGTGGTGGCCTGGATGCGGCGCTACCCGCTCGCGCCGCTGGAGAGCGAAACCATTCTGGTGCAGAGCAATGGCATTGCGCAGTGGCTCAAGCTGTCGCTGGCGCAGCCGGTGGCGCAAGGCGGTTGTGGAGTTACAGCTGCCGTTGATGTGCAGCTGCCCGCGCAGTTTCTGTGGCGCGCCTACCGCACCGTGCTGGGCAAGCACCAGGTGCCCGAGATTTCACCGCTCGACAAGCAGCCACTGACCTGGCGGCTAATGCACCTGCTGCCCCAGCTGCTGCAGCAGGACACCTTTGCCGCACTGCGCCGCTTTCTGCAGGACGATGGCGACCAGCGCAAGCGCTACCAGCTGGCCGAGCGCATTGCCGATTTGTTCGACCAGTACCAGGTCTACCGTGCAGACTGGCTCGAAGACTGGGCGCAGGGCCGCGATGTGCTGCGCACGGCCAGAGGGGGCGAGGCGCCGCTCGCGGCAGACCAGTGCTGGCAGGCCGCGCTGTGGCGCAGCCTGCTGGACGATGTAGGCCCTGCCGACATGCAGACCAGCCGCGCTGCCGTGCACCAGCAGTTTCTGGACTTCTGGCAGGTGCCGCATGCCACGCCCGTGGGGCTGCCGCGCCGTGTCGTGGTGTTTGGCATCTCGTCCATGCCTGCCCAAACCCTGCAGGCGCTGGCCGCCATTTCTTCCACCTGCCAGGTGCTGCTGTGCGTGCACAACCCGTGCCGCCACCATTGGTCGGACATCGTTGCCGACAAGGACCTGCTGCGCCACCAGTACCGCCGCCAGGCCCGCAGAAGCACCATGGCCCACGCGCTGAGCGATGACGAACTGCACCAGCACGCCCACCCCTTGCTGGCGGCCTGGGGCAAGCAGGGGCGCGATTACATCCATCTGATCGACGAATTTGATGACTCGCGTCAATGCGCAGCGCAACTGGCGCCCATCAACGGTGGCCGCATCGATCTGTTCAGCGACGACAAGCCCCGCCACATGCTGGCCCAGCTGCAGGACGATATTCTGGACCTGCGACCACTCGCAGAAAGCCGCGCGCGCTGGCCGGCGTTCTCGCCCACGCAGGACGGCTCCATCCGCTTTGCGACGGCTTTCAGCCCGCAGCGCGAAGTGGAAGCACTGCACGACCAGCTGCTGGCGCGCATGGACGCCGACCCCGCGCTTGCGCCACGCGACATCATCGTGATGGTGCCGGACATCAACGACTACGCGCCGCATATTGAGGCCGTGTTTGGCCGCATCGGGCGCGACGACCCGCGCCACATCCCCTACACCGTGGCAGACCAGGGCCAGCGCGGCCGCGCCCCGCTGCTGGTGGCGCTGGAGCACGTGCTGGCCATGCCGGAGAGCCGTTTTGCCGTCAGCGAAATTCTGGATCTGCTGGCGGTGGACGCCGTGCGCCAGCGCTTTGGCATCGATGAAAGCGATGTGCCGCTGCTGCACCGCTGGATTGAAGGCGCCGGCGTGCGTTGGGGACTGGATGCTGCGCAGCGCGCGCGTATCGGCCTTGCGCAGGCGGGAGAAACCAACAGCTGGCGCTTTGGCCTGCGCCGCATGCTGCTGGGTTTTGCTGTGGGGCAGGGCGAGGCGCTGGCAGACATCGAGCCGTACGACGAAATCGGCGGCCTCGACGCCGTGGCGTTGGGCGGGCTGGCCGCGCTGCTGCGCGCGCTGGAGCAATCCTGCACGCTGCTGGCCGAGCCGGTTTCGCCCGAGGCATGGGTGGAACGTGCGCGCACGGTGCTGGAGCTGCTGCTGGCGCCCCGCCAGGAGCGAGAAAGCCTGCTGCGCGATCAGCTGCTGCAGGGGCTGGACAAATGGCTCACCCAATGCAAGGCGGCGGAGTTTGCAGACGCGGTGCCGCTGTCGGTGCTGCGCGAGGTGTGGCTTGCGGGCATGGATGCTGGCAGCCTCAACCAGCGCTTCATGGCGGGCTCGGTGAGTTTTTGCTCGCTGATGCCGATGCGGGCCATCCCTTTCAAGCTCGTGTGCCTGCTAGGCATGAACGATGGCGCCTACCCGCGCCCCATCTCCGTGCTCGATTTTGACCTGATGCGCCAGGAATACCGGCCGGGCGACCGCTCGCGCCGCGACGACGACCGCTACCTGCTGCTGGAAGCCGTGCTCTCGGCCCGCGAGCAGCTCTACATCAGCTGGGTGGGGCGCAGCATCCGCGACAGCACCGTGCGACCTGCCTCGGTGCTGGTAGGCCAGTTGCGCGATCATCTCTCGCAAGGCTGGCGGCTGGCGGGTGATGGCCAGGCGCCGCACGGCAGCCAGCCGCCCTCCGATGCGGAACGCGCGCGCATGCTCGCCGCCATCACGCAGGAACACCCGCTGCAGGCCTTCAGCCCGCGTTATTTTGCGCAAGCCATGGCAGGCGGCAACCCTTCTGACGGCCTGTTCACCTATGCGCAGGAATGGCATGGCGTGCATGTGCCTACGCCCACATCCGTGCCAGCGCCCGCCACTATTGACGGGTATCAAGACGTACATGCGGCTTTGCTCCCTCCGGAGGCGCGCGATGCGGCGGTGGGGCTGCGTGCGCTGCAGGATTTTGCCCTCCAGCCCGTGCAGGCTTTCTTCCGCCAGCGCCTGCGCGTCTACTTTGCCGATGAAGCCCTGACCAGCCAGGACGACGAAATGTTCACCCCCGATGGCCTGCAGGCCTGGCAATTGCAGGCCCGCCTGCTGTCCGATGTGCAGCCCTGGCTGGAGTCGCAGGACGCACAGACCCTGCAGGGCCCGCACCTGCCAGCCGCCCTGGCGGCGCAGCTGGCGCTGTCTGCGGGCCGCCTGCAGCGCGAAGGCATGCTGCCGCTGCAAGGCTTTGCCGAATGTGCGGTGCAGCCCGCCACCCAGGCGGCGCAGCGCGGCCTGCTGCACTACGCACAGGCGCTGCGCATCTGGCCACAACGCATTGACGAAGCTTGGGAGCTGCGTAGCAGCCATGCAGACGCTGGTATCGACGTGGCAGACTGGCTGCGCGGCCTGCGTGCGGCGGCGGGCGTGGCCGAAGCGGATCTCACCCGGCCGGACCTCACACGCCCCGAGCAATGCGCACGCATCACGCTCTCCGCAGGGCGATTGCACTCGGGCAAGGAAGTGCGGCATGACCGCCTGCTGCGCCACTGGGTGGAACACCTGGCTTGGCACGTGGCCGGGCGGCCGCTGGTGAGCGTGGTGTGCAGCGAATCGGGCATCGCGGTATTGCCACCGCTGCCCGCCCCACAGGCCCGGATGCACTGGCATGCCCTGCTGGCGCTGTGGGCCGAAGGCATGCGCGAGCCGCTGCCCCTGGCCGCGCGCACCGGCATTGCCGCAGCGCAGGGCATGCAGGCGCAGCAGATTGCCGGTGTGTATGACGACGCCTACCGCGGTACAGGCGAGGTGCAGCGCCTGCCCGAGCTGGCGCGCAGCTACCCCGATTTTGACCACCTGCAGGCCGATGGCCGCTTTGCGCAACTGGCGGCCCAGCTGTATGGCCCGATGCTGGAATGCGTGCGCCTCATCAGCAGCCATGATCCCGCAGCGCTGGGCCGCATCGCCCGTGGCGAGGCAGATACGGGAGGCGCGCCATGAGCGGGCAGGGCACCGTGCCGCAACGCCTGGCAGACGCCGTGCAGGCCCTGCATCCCCTGCAGTTTCCGCTGTGGGGCAGCCGCCTGATCGAAGCGAGCGCGGGTACGGGCAAAACCTACACCATTGCGGCCCTCTACCTGCGCCTGGTGCTGCAGCATGGCGCCGAAAACGCTTACCGGCGCCCGCTGGTGCCGCCAGAGATCCTGGTGGTCACCTTCACCGACGCCGCCACGCAGGAGCTACGCGACCGCATTCGCCAGCGCCTGGCCGAAGCAGCCGAGCTGTTTGGCCGCGACCCGGCAGACACCATCGGGCTGGATGCGGTAGACCCCTTGCTGCTGGCGCTGCGTGCGGACTACCCCGACGCCCAATGGCCCGGCTGCGCCCGCCGCCTGCGTGAAGCCGCCAACTGGATGGACGAGGCTGCCGTCTCCACCATCCACAGCTGGTGCTACCGCATGCTGCGCGAACATGCCTTTGATAGCGGCAGCCTGTTCCAGCAGCAGCTGGTGACCGACCAGACCGAGCTGCTCACCCAGGTCGTGCAGGATTACTGGCGCACCCAGTTCTACGGCCTGCCCGCCAGCGCGCTGCGCAGCCTGCAGACCGTGGTGGCTTCGCCCGCCGCACTGCAGGACGCGCTGCAAGGCATGTTGGCGCGGCAAGAGGCCGAATGGCAGTTTGAGGGCCAGGCGCTGCCAGCGTCCGCAGCGGTGGATGTTGCGGCGCTCCTGAACCATGCCGCCGAGCAGGCCGAGCGCTGCGAACAGCTGCAGGCAGCCGCGCGTGATGCCTGGCGTACCCACCGCGCCGATCTGGAGCAACTCTTTGCCACGCTGCTGCCGCACTTCAATGGCACCACCTACCCCAAGAAAGACGAAGAGGGCGTGTTCGATGGCTGGATGGCCAGCATCGCTGCCTGGAGCGAAGGGGCCGATGCACCGGCGAAGATCCGCGCCTTCAGCCAGTCGGGCATTCGCCTGAAAAAAGGCGCCAGTGTACCCGCGCACCCCGCGCTGGCGGCGCTGGATGACTGGCTGGCTGCAGACGGCGAAGCCGTGCCGGCCGCAGCGCAGATCAAGCCGCTTTTGCTGCGCCATGCGCTGGGCCATGTCAGGCATGCACTGAACGCCGAAAAACAGCGCCGCGCCGAGCTGGGTTTTGACGATCTGCTGCAACGCCTGGACGCCGCCTTGCAGGCCGAAGGGGGCGAGGCGCTGGCAGCGCGCATCCGCGCGCAGTTTCCGGTGGCGATGATCGACGAGTTTCAGGACACCGACCCGCTGCAGTACCGCATCTTCGAGCGCGTGTACGCCATCGATGCCAACGACGCTGGCCTGGGTTTCTTCATGATTGGCGACCCCAAGCAGGCGATCTACGCGTTTCGCGGTGCAGATATCTACACCTACCTGCGCGCGCGTGCGGCAACGGCTGGGCGCCACTATTCGCTGGGCACCAACTACCGCTCCACCACGGCGGTGGTCGACGCCGTCAACCACTGCTTTTCCCATGCCGAGGGGCATGACAGCGGGGCATTCCGCTTTCGCCAGGGCCCAGCCAACCCGGTACCGTTTGTGCCCGTGGGCGCCAATGGCCGCAGGGAGGGCTTGTTTCTTGCAGGGGCCGCCCAGCCCGCCATGACCCTGTGGACCCTGCTGGCGCCGGAGCGGGAAGCGGATGGCGAAGGCGTGGAGGGGGCAGGTAGTGCAGAGGAGGCCGCCGCCAGTGCCGCATCCACACGCACCGGCGTGCCCGAAGGCCAGTACCGCCGCCGCATGGCTGCATCGGCGGCTGCGCAGATCACCGAATGGCTCAATGCCGCGCAACGCGGGCAGGCCGGGTTTGGCACCGACCCTGATGCCCTGCAGCGGGCGCTGCGCCCGGCCGATATCGCCGTGCTGGTGCGCGGCCGCGCCGAAGCCGAGCTGGTGCGCGAGCAGCTGGCGCTGCGCGGCTTGGCCAGCGTCTACCTGTCCGACCGCGATTCCGTCTTCCAGACCGCAGAAGCCGCCGACATGCTGCGCTGGCTGCGCGCGGTGCATGCGCCGACTGACGACGGCTTGCTGCGCACCGCCCTGGCTACCGCTGCCATGGGCTGGTCGTGGCAGGCGCTGGACCGGCTCAACCATGACGAACAGCACTGGGAGCAACTGACCCTGCGCATGCGTGCGCTGCAGCAGCTGTGGCAGAAAAAGGGCGTGCTGCCCATGCTGCGCCAGTGGCTGCTTGATTTTGACCTGCCCGCGCGCTGGCTCGCGCAGACCGGCGGCGAGCGGCGCCTCACCAATGTGCTGCACCTGGCCGAATGGCTGCAGCGCACCTCGGCCGCTGTCGATGGCGAGCAGGCGCTGATGCGCGCCCTGGCCGAGCAGATGGCGCGGCCCGAAGGCGACGAGGAAATCTTGCACCTGGAAAGCGATGCCGATCTGATCAAGATCGTCACCATCCACAAATCCAAGGGGCTGGAATACCCGCTGGTGCTGCTGCCCTTCATCAGTAGCTGGCGCGATTTTGATGGCAAGAGCCGGGGCTACGCCCAGTTTCACGACGCGGCCACCGGCGCGCTGGTGGTAGAGCTGAGCAACAAGCACGCGCCCGCCGTAGCTGGCCACAATGACGAACGCCTCAGTGAAGACATGCGCCTGCTGTACGTGGCGCTCACGCGCGCTCAGTACGCGCTGTGGCTGGGCATTGCGCCCATCGCCAAGGGCAGCAGCAAGGCCGGTACGCTGGAGAAAAGCGCCATTGGCTACCTGCTGGCAGGCGGCAACAAGCTGCCGGATGCGACCTTGGGCGCCACCTTGCAGGCGTTTGCCCAGGGCTGCGCAGGCATTGCCGTGCAGCCGCTGCCGCCAGCGACAAGCCCGGACGCGGTGCGCTACACGCCGCCGCCAGCCCCCGCTCTGCATGCACCGCGCCACCCGCAGCGCCGCTACGACGAACACTGGTGGATCGCCAGCTTCTCGGCACTGACCGACAAGCTGGGGCATGTTGGCCATGTTGGAGATGTGGCAAGCCTGGCGTTGCAGACAGTGGATGCCATTGATTTGGATATATCAGCGCAAGACGGAAGGACGCCAGAGCCCGAAACAGCCCAGGAAGACCAATACCTGGAGCTGCAGGACGTGGCCCCCGACACGCCAGGCGCTACGCTACCCGTGCGCGCAGCCGCTGCCGTGCCCGGCAGCCTGCATGCCTTCCCCAAAGGGCCGGATGCCGGTAATTTTCTGCACGGCATGCTGGAATGGTGTGCGCAGGAAGGCTTTGGCGCTGTACTGGCACAGCCTGCGCAGCTGGACAACCTCATCGCCCACCGCTGCAAGGTGCGTGGCTGGGCGGACTGGGCCGAGCCGCTGCAGGGCATTGTGCGCCAATGGCTGCAGGCGCCGCTCGTGCTGCAGGGCGAAGCCGGGCCTTCGCTGGCCCAACTGGCGCAGTGGCAGGTCGAGATGGAATTCTGGCTGCCCGTGGTGGGCCAGGCATCGTCTGCCCAGCTCGATGCGCTGGTGCAGCAGCACATTGCGCCGGGCCAGCCGCGGCCTGCGCTCGCTTACAACCGGCTCCATGGCATGCTCAAGGGCTATATGGACCTGGTGCTGGAGCATGGTGGTCGCTACTACGTGCTCGATTACAAATCGAACTGGCTGGGCACGGACAGCACGGCCTATACACCCGCTGCCATGCAGGCTGCGGTGCTGCAGCACCGTTACGATGTGCAGTATGTGATCTATACCTATGCGCTGCACCGCCTGCTGCAGCTGCGCCTGCCTGGCTACGATTACGAACGCGATGTAGGTGGCGTGGTGTACTGGTTTCTGCGCGGCGTGGATGCTGCGGGCGCCGGCATGTATGCCGACAAGCCGCCGCGCGCGCTGATGGATGCGCTCGATGCCCTGTGGGCTGCGCCGTGATGAAGAATGCAATGACACGAGAAGAACAAGATTTGACTGCGAACACCTCTGGCCGGGAGCGCCGCCGTGAGGAGCAGGCGCGGCCTGCCGTGAAGGTGGCCGCCGACAGCGCCACAGCCACCTTGCTGCACACGGTGCAGCGCTGGACGGCCCACGGCTGGCTGCGCAGCCTGGATGAGGCGCTGGTGCTCTTTCTGCACGAGCTGGACCCTTCTGCCTCGCCACTGGTGCTGCTGGCCGCTGCGCTGGCCAGCCACCAGCTGGGGCGCGGCCACGTTTGCCTGGACTTGCGCGCCACCCTGGCTGGTAGCCGTTTTGTTCTGTCGCTGCCGCCTGATGCGGCCGACCAGGGCAGCGGCGCGGTGGAGGCTACGCCCCTGCCATTGCCCAGCGAGCTGCTGGCGAACGTGAGCCTGCCCCAATGGCAGGGCGCACTGCTGGCCAGCGCACTGGTGGCGGGCGAAGGCAAGGCCACGCAGGGCGGCACGCCGCTGGTGCTGCAGGGCGACCGCCTGTACCTGCGCCGCTACTGGCAGCACGAGCAGGACGTGGCGCGCGCCATTGGCCAGCGCATCGATGCCAGCGGCCGCCTGCGCGCCGCGCGCACGCCCGCGCAGGATGCCGCGCTGCGCGAGGCGCTCGATGTGCTGTTTGCCCCGCAGGGCGCAGATGCCGAGGGCCCTGACTGGCAGAAGATGGCCTGTGCGCTGGCTGCCACCAGCGCCTTTGCCATCATTACCGGCGGCCCGGGCACCGGCAAGACCACCACCGTCGTCAAGCTGCTGGCGCTGCTGCAGCACATGGCCTTGCAGCCCGATGCGGCCAGTGGCAAGCCCGCGCGTCCATTGCGCATCTGCCTCGCCGCGCCCACGGGCAAGGCCGCTGCGCGGCTGACCGAATCCATCGTGCAGGCGCTGGGCCGCATCTCCGATGCCGAAATGCCCCACACGCCGCCAGTGGTGATGAACGGCGAGGCGCGCAGCCTCAAGCAGCTCATCCCCGCCGAGGCGCAGACCCTGCATCGCCTGCTGGGCAGCCGGCCCGAGAGCCGCCACTTTCGCCACAATGCGCAGAACCCGCTGGCGCTCGATGTGCTGGTGATCGACGAGGCGTCGATGGTCGATCTGGAGATGATGGCCGCCGTGCTGACGGCGCTGCCGCGCGATGCGCGCCTGGTGCTGCTGGGCGACAAGGACCAGCTCGCATCGGTGGAGGCGGGCGCCGTGCTGGGTGAGCTGTGCGCGCAATCGGAGCGCGGCCTGTACTGGCACGAGACCGCACACTGGCTGCAGCAAGTCACCGGCCAGCAAGTGCCCGCGCAGCTGCAGGACATGGCAGGAAAACCGCTCGACCAGGCGGTGGTGATGCTGCGCGTGAGCCACCGCTTCCATGCCCAAAGCGGCATTGGACGGCTGGCGCGCGAGGTCAATGCCGGTAACGGCAAGGCCATCAAGGGCCTGCTCAAGGAGCAATACCCGGATGTGGCCGCGTACGCAGTGCCGGACATCACGCACTCATCGCTGGCACAGCTCGTGATCGATGGCGGCGGCAAGCGCTTTCCTGAAAGCGCACAAAAGCAGCAGGGCGGCCCGGTGGGCTATGGCCACTACTTGCAATTGCTGCGCGCCATGCCCCAGGAGGGCGGCCAGGCAGCGCTGGACGAATGGGCGCACGCCCTGCTGGCCGCGCACAGCCGCTTTCAGGTGCTGTGCGCACTACGCAGCGGCCCCTGGGGGGTGGAGGGCATGAACGAGCGCATTGCCCAGCTGCTGGCCCACCGCGACCTGATTGCGCACAGCAGCGGCTGGTATGCAGGCAGGCCGGTGCTGGTGACGCGCAACGACTACAGCCTGAAACTGATGAATGGCGACATCGGGATCACGGTCGAAGTTCCGCTACACCATCAGGAGCCGATGGCGCAGTCTGTGCGTTTGCAAGAAGTCAATCACGCCACAAACCCGTTGCGCGGGCTGCGCGTGGTGTTTGCCACCAGTGAAGGCCTGCGCTGGGTACTGCCCAGCCGCCTGCAGGCGGTGGAGACGGTGTACGCGATGACCATCCACAAGTCGCAGGGATCGGAGTTCGACCATGCCGCGGTGGTGCTGCCGCCGCAACTCTCGCCCATCATGACGCGCGAACTTGTCTACACCGGCATCACCCGCGCCAAGAACTGGCTGACGGTGGTGGCAGGCGGCACCAGCAGCTTTGCAGTACTGGAGCAGGCAAGCAACCTGCAGGTCAAGCGCGCCAGCGGCCTGCGGCAAGGCGAGCTGTGATGCATGAAGCGGGCGGGAGTAATCGCCACCGCCCCTTTTGAACAGGGCCTGAAAAACAAAAAGCGCCTGCAGTGCAGACTGCGGCGCAACAAAAGGCTTGCCAACGTTCATGGCACATGGCCAGAGCAGGGCATAACAAGGCGTTCATAACCTCCATCGTTTCATCGAAAAAATGCGTGGCTACCCGACAAGTCGTTGGCTGGCTAAAACGACCCCGAAGCTGAACAGGCCCCGAGTGTCGCCCCACGATGAAACAATCACTGTTGCGTTGGCACAAGCGCTTTTTGGAGGGAGCGTCTGCGCCTTCTGCAGCGGCGATGAACGAATCATAACATTGAATGAGAATAATTATCAATAAGAATGTGGATAAATTCTTTGCCAGACCCTCATTTTGTGTAAGTGTTTGTTTTTGTGTTGGTTCCTGCCGCAAATTGCGCATAAGCAAGGGTGCGCGCGTCGCAAAATTTTGGTAACTTATGGCTATCAATACAACAAACAGGATTGCGGAGGATTGCAATGATGAACAACAGCTACAGTTTCAGATCGAGCGTGCTGGCGCTCCTGGCGCTGACGGCTTCTGCATGGTCTCAGGCTGCGTGCTACACCGTCTACAACGCCAAGAACGAAGTGGTGTACCGCAGTGTGGAGCCGCCCGTGGATATGTCCAAGCAACTGCACCAGTCGCAAAGCCAGCTGCCTGCTGGCAGCCAGGTCGTGTTTTCGCCCAACCAGAGCATTTGCGTAACGGAAGTCAATGAGTTGCAAGCAGGCAAGGGTTTCAAGTCCACCAACGCCAATATGGTCACCGATCAGTTGAATCTGGGCAGCATGATTACTGCCCAGTGATCCCATGTGGATCCGGCCCATCGGGCTCATCTGGCCCTGGGGCCAGCCTGAAAAGCCAGCCTTCGTGCTGGCTTTGTTCTTTGAGGAAACTGCGCTGGCTGCTCCGGTGCCTCGGCAGACAGCGCCACCATTGCGCTTGAAATTGCCACAGGTTTGCTTTGGGCCATTGCCCGGCCTGCGAAAATAGCGGGATGAGTGAAGCGCAGACCCCACCAACATCCCCCACATCATCCCCTGCAGCCGCTGAAATGGCTGCCGACATTGCTGCGCGCGAAGCAGCGCAGTTTCCTGCAGATGCCTTGTGCATCACCTCCATGGACATGGATGCCCAAGGCGTGGCGCGCCGCGCCGACGGCAAGGTCGTGTTTGTCGACGGAGCCTTGCCCACCGAATGGGTCAGCGCCAAGACACGCCGCAAGAAGAACAACTGGGAGCAGGCCGATCTGCTGCAGATCCACCGCGAATCCTCGCAGCGCGTGCGCCCTGGCTGCCCCCATTTTGGCCTGCATGCCGGCGCCTGCGGCGGCTGCAAGATGCAGCATATGCACGTAAGCGGCCAGATCGCCATCAAGCAGCGCGTGCTGGAGGACAACCTCTGGCATCTGGGCAAGGTGGTGCCCGAGACCGTGATGCGCCCCATCGAAGGCCCGAGCTGGGGTTACCGCTTCCGGGCGCGCCTGTCGGTGCGCTATGTGGCAAAAAAGGGCAAGGTGCTGGTGGGTTTTCATGAGCGCAAAAGCCGCTACATCGCCGATATGGCAACCTGCAAGGTGCTCCCGCCCCATGTCGATGCCATGCTGATGCCCATGCGCGAACTGATCGCCAGCCTGGATGCGCGCGAGACCTGCCCGCAGATCGAAGTGGCTTGCGGCGACGATGTGACCGCGCTGGTGCTGCGCCACCTGGAGCCGCTGTCTGATGCCGACCAGCAGCGCCTGCGCAGCTTTGCCGCTGCGCATAACGTGCAATGGTGGCTGCAGCCCAAGGGGCCGGACACCGTGCGCCTGATGGACGAGGGCGGCACCCAACTGTCGTATGGCCTGCCCGATTTTGGCATCACCATGCCTTTCAAGCCGACCGACTTCACCCAGGTGAACCCGCACATCAACCGCGTGCTGGTGACCCGCGCTTTGCGCCTCTTGGATGCGAAGAAGACCGAGCGCGTGATCGACTGGTTCTGCGGCCTGGGCAACTTCACCCTGCCGATTGCCACGATGGCGCGCGAAGTACTGGGTATCGAGGGCTCGGACGCGCTGGTGCAGCGCTCGCACGAGAACTATGCGGCCAACAATGCTGCAATGCCAACCGGTCAGGCGCTGGCGGCTACTACTTTTGTAGCGCGCAATCTGTTCGAGATGACACCAGAGATGCTGGTGGCAGATGGCCAGGCCGACAAATGGCTGGTCGATCCACCCCGCGAAGGCGCGTTTGCGCTCTCCAAGGCCCTGGCAGATATCCACAAGGCGCGCCACCAGGTGCCCGACGCGCCGGTGTTGCCCGAATCCGCCAAGGATTGGACGCCGCCTGGCCGCATCGTCTATGTCAGCTGCAACCCGGCCACACTGGCGCGGGACGCGGGGTTGCTGGTGCACCAGGGAGGCTACCGCTGCGTGGCGGCGGGCGTGGTCAACATGTTCCCGCATACGGCCCACGTCGAAAGCATGGCCGTCTTTGAATGGGATGGTCATCCGCCTTCCGTCAAAGCAGAGGCAGAAGCAGATTTGGTCGCGCTGGCAAAAGAGAGCGAGAACAACCTCATGGACGCCTGACAAGGCCGATTACCACCTTTTCAGGAACAAATGCTGTGATGGTGGTGACGGATTCCATCTGTTCATAGCCGGTTATGCTAGTGGAACCAGGAATGTGCGCAAAGTCCCCTCGCTCCAGCGAGAGTGGCTTTGGACACATCCTTTCCATCTGAACCGATTCGATTGAGGAGAGTCACCATGAAAACCAAACCCGTGCTGGAGCTGGCCGATGTCAAGGCCATCCTGAACGCTGCCGAGGCCGAAGCGGCCAAGAACAACTGGGTCGTCAGCATTGCCGTGGTGGACGACGGCGGCAACCTGCTGGGCATGATCCGCCGCGACGGCGCAGCCCCCGTGTCTGCCCACATCTGCCAGGCCAAGGCGCGCACCGCAGCACTCGGCCGCCGCGACACCAAGGGCTATGAGGACATGATCAACAATGGTCGTACTGCCTTCCTGAGCGCGCCCGTGATCGACGGCATGCTCGAAGGCGGCCTGCCCGTCATGAAAGATGGCGAATGCCTGGGCGCTGTGGGCGTGAGCGGCGTCAAGGCCAGCGAAGATGCGCAAATTGCCAAGGCCGGTATTGCTGGCATCGGCCTGTAATTATCAACATCAGCAGCATCTTCAGCGATAGCAAGCTCTGTGCATAAAGCGGCCATCTGGCCGCTTTTTTCATCCCCAGCTCCCGGGGTGTTCTCGGGGGCTGTGCGTAGCGCAAGAGGCGCAGGGGGCAAATGCTCTGGGATGACTCGCATCAAGCGCCACTGCTTCTGCGTGCGACAGCGATGGAGATCGCCAAAGAACAACGGCCGCAGTAGCGGCCGTTATGCATATGGACAGTGGGAAAAAAGTGCCTGGCTACGTGGCAAGCCTCTGGCTGGCAAATACGACCTTTGGAGGGTGTGTTGGCCTCCTAGAGTCGCCCCACGATGAAACCTATTTCGTCAGGATCAACTTGCCCAGCTTGGTAGCCTGCAGGCGGTAGATGGCCCCGTTGTGCAGAATGGAAACCGCCTTGGCGCCCTGCAGCAGCTCGCTGCTCTCCAGGGTACCTGCAGGGCACACGGGCTGGGGCGTGCTGGCAGTGCTGAGCGGGGCAGTCTTTGGTAGGGCAAGAGGTGCGCTGGTTTGCATGGCAATCGCTTGTTGATTCAAAACTTGATCAAATGATAACGATTCTTATTTGCAGTGTCCAGCGTTTTTTTCGGATACCCGTACAAGACCTCGGAAATAAGCCTCGCCCATTGCGTTGAATGGCGTTGCGCGCGCTTTTGTCCGATGCGCAAGCCATCCCCATGAATTTGCTACCACCCTTGCTCCAAGAGTCTGTTCGGCTAATGGGTTTGGCGCCCACTATGGCACAGGCCCAGGTCATGTCAGGTCATGGGTGGCAGACGGGTGTACATCCCCAAGAGCGTCACATCTGAGCACCCCTTTGCAGCCATCATTGGTCTGGAAAGTCTTTTGAAGCCGGGGTCAGTCTACGGTGGTGAGGATCATTTCCAACGGCACAAGGCCGAGAGCGCTCTTTTTGGCACTTCGCATTGCTTCGATTGCGGAAATTTACGCCACCAGCAAAGCCGCTCGCTCGGTGGCTATCGAGCAGGGGCTAACTGAGGGTCGAATTGTCTGGACCGTATCAGCCTTGGGTGTTGCTGCGCCCACGATATGGAGAGAGCGGAAGATAGACCAATAAGCCCCAGGGCACCAAGGGGAGAGACTGAGGCCGCTGATGGACCACTCCTATTACTCTGCACATTGAACGTAAGCACTGGTGGACCCGCGAGTTCGGCCAACTGGCCGGCAGTGCCTGGTATGCATTCGAGGGTAGGATGAGGGCTTGTGGTCAGGAGCCGTCACCCGCGAGCGACCGGTCTGTAGAGGCTAGCATTGCCGTTTCGCACAGGTTCGGAATTACCGCGAATCGCGGCGGTCAATCATCCGGGACCTGACAATGAGGGATCAAGAACAACGCTACCCTTTCGCCAATGCGCATTCCAATCATTGCTGTCCTTACTTTCGCCGCAATAACCTTTTTGGTTACTGGATTTTGGGATTTTGTATCAGACGCCATCCTGCCAAATACGATTTGGGGCCTGTACTCACGATCGTTCTTTGAAAATGTATTAGTCGAAGCACATGGGGCCGTGCTTGATCTGCTGGTCGTTGGTGTCATCCTCTATTGGTTTGAGCAGCGTCGCGCTCGGCGTGATCAGATTGGAAGGCTTGAGGAGGAGCTTGCTGACTTGCGGCTTTACCGTGCGCCGGATGCCCCTTATCGCACTCTCGGCACGATACGTCGACTTCTAGCCCTAGATGACAGCAAGGCGCTGCAAATTTCCGAGGTAACGCTGAGTCATCTCGAACTCAAGGACCTAAACCTTTCCGAGTGCAATATATACGCTACCGTCTTCACAGATAGTCGGATAAGAAACGTGCACTTCAAAAACTGCAGCCTTGACGCTGCAATCTTCGCAGGGGTGATCATGGAACACACCCAGTTGACAGGTTCAAGTCTGAAGCGAGCAAAGTTTCAGAGCGCTAAGCTCAACGGACTAAATTTGACCTCATGTCAAATTCAGAATGCCGACTTCACTAGTGCGTCCCTGCGCAGTGCGAATTTCAAGGGGGTGGACTGCAAGGGCGTAGTCTTCAAAAATGCAGACCTGACATCCACAAACTTCATAGGCGCGCGCAACCTGGACCCATCCGCCATTGCCACTGCAAGATGTGTGCGAGGTCTAAAGTCTGACGATCCTAGGATCAGCGCAATCGTTGCTGCGCATAAAGGTAAATAACTGGGATGGAATCGAACCCTTCCCCGGAGTTGCCTCCGTTAGCCGCACCAGCCAGTTGACTTCCAAATCTATCACAGTTGTGGATTGATGCCTCACTGGCCGTTTGAAGCCTCAATCAGGTGCACTGCTTGAACGGCTACTTCCGGGGAGGATTGTTTTTCCAGCGCGAACTTCCGCTTTGGGTCGATATCTGCCTTCAGTGGCTGCGCGGATATCAGCCCCCCTTTTGTTAGGCAACCGAAAGCGCTGTCTTAGAGCCTGGCCACTGAGAATTTAATGAAGCTTGCTCCCTAAAAAAAGAGCGGGCTTTGTCGTTGTTGAAAGGCGCTGTTCACCTCCAACCATCGTCGAGGTGGGAAGTGGCGGAAAAAGCCGTATTCCTGAGCTAGCTTATTGTTTTCCCCGGTATTTGCCAGGTTGGAACTTCTCGCTGCTTCCAACCTGACCACTTCCCGCCTCGATGACCGAGCGGCATCCCATGTATCTCCCTCTTTTTCGTTGATTTACCAATGAGATATAGGTGGTGCAAATTCAGCCCAGGAATGTGCCGTAATGGTCCATTTTGGCCCTATGGACTGCCCAATCGGCGCCAAAGCGATTCGCAAATGCCAAAGTGCCAAAATGGCATGGATGCTGCGCCAACATTGGATTTCCCAATTCTTCTGCAGCCCACCCTTTGAGTCAAAACGATTACCCTCTCACCGGCAATCGTCTGGTGCGAACTGGCTCCCCATTCTTACGACGAGCCCTCATGGAAAGCTCAAGTCCAGACCGAGCATTCTGACCAGGGTGAAAGTAATGAGCCCCAGGCCCAGGAGTGAGAGCACGAAGACTGCGGCCACCATACCGCCTGCGCGCAGCACCGCGCGCCTGTCTTTCCCTTTGGCTCCTTGGTCGTAATGCCATTTGATGGCGAAGAACATGCAGGTTCCGAACATGAGAACCTTGAAGGTAACGAAGGCTATGGGGATCCAATCGATCATTTTGGGTATTTCCGGCCAATGACTTGGCACTGTCTATCGCAAGAAAGCATGAGAAGCGAAGCGTCAGCGACTGCCCTGCAAGAGCGGTGTTGCCGCGCGTTGAAGGATCCTCTGTAAAACTCCTAGCCATGGTCTGAACGCGGTATCGTGCGATCCGCGTCCAGACCATTGGGCGGGGGGCTGCAGAGAATCCCTGAGGCATAGTACTTAGAAGCAATTTCCATACATGGAGGCACATTGTCTCTGTCGAAAACCATGCAAGATGAAAATTCGCCGCTCTGGTTACCGCGACTGGTCGCACACGGCGGGCCGCGTTTTTTGCAGATTGCGGATGCATTGCAGGCGGCGCTGGTGGGCGGGTCGCTGAAACCCGGCGATCGCCTGCCGCCGCAGCGGCAGCTGGCCGCGCAGTTGGGCGTTGACCTGACGACAGTCACGCGCGCATACGACGAAGCCAGACGCCGCAACCTGCTGGAAGGCCGGGGCGCGCGAGGCACCTATGTCGCTGCGCCGAAAGTCCAATTGACATCGGTCCTCGACCTGAGCATGAATACCCCGCCGCCGCCGGATGGGGTGGATTTCGGCGATATGCTCAAGCAGGGCTTGTCTCAAGTGCTGATGCAGGCAGATGCTGAACTGCTGATGACGTACCACGTGTGCGGAGGAAGCGACTCTGCCCGCAAAGCGGGAGCCAAATGGCTCGAACCGATGTTGGGGCATATGGATTGCGGGGAGCTTGTTGTCTGTCCGGGAGCCCAGGCGGCGATTGCGGCATTGGTTCTTGCTCTGACGCAGCCAGGCGATGTTGTTCTGGCAGAGCCCATGGCTTACCCTGGCCTGCGTGCCGCAGTGACGCAGCTTGGCCGGCGCATCATTGCGGTAGATGCAGACGAACATGGCATGGTGCCAGGGATGCTGGAGGAGGCATGCCGCCAGTACAAGCCGGGGCTGGTCTATCTCAATCCGACACTGCAGAACCCAACTGCCATCACCATGCCGGAGCGGCGGCGTCAGGAACTCGCCAGCGTCGCAAAGCGCAACCATGTGCGCATCATTGAGGACGATCCCTATTGGCTGCTTGCCGATGCTCCCCCGCCGCCCATTGCGAGGTTGGCGCCGGAGCAGGTGTACTACATCTCTACGCTGTCGAAATGCCTGACACCTGGCCTGCGGATTGCCTTCGTGTTGATACCCGATCCGGGCGAACGCGAACGCTTTCTTGCGGCACTTCGATCATTTGCGCTGATGGACGCTCCTTTGACGGCCGCCTTGGCCACCCAGTGGATCTTCGACGGTTCGGCTGACCGATTGACGGAAGGCATACGCCATGAGGCGCGCCTGCGCCATCGGATGGCTCGGGACATTCTGGCGGGGCGGTACGGCGGCGTAGGAGACGGCCTGCACGCATGGCTGGAGTTGCCGGGGTATTGGAACTCCTTACAGCTTGCGCATGCGGCCGCTAGCGAGGGCATCGTGGTGACGCCGGCGGAGGCGTTCGCAACAGGCGGCGGGGCCGTGAATGCAATCCGGATTTCCTTGGGCAGCATTCAGGATCGCAGACGCTTGCAGGCAGGTCTGCAGCGCTTGTCTCATCTGCTTGCGCGGCGGCCCGGTGCGTTCAGCACTGCTGCGGTCTGACGATGCAGGCAACACCGTGCTCTTTCGTCTATTTGCCCCAGCCCACGGCATTGCCAAACCGGTTGCGCAATCGCGGAAATGGGTATGCCCTTGATTGAAATCAAGAAATGTTGGGGCGAGCCCCGTGGCTTGCTCTGGTTTGGGCACTGTCGCGGATTCGTTATTCCAAAATATAATAGCGATCACTCGATGGTTTGCTGCTGGCTTCATCCAAGGGCAGATTTCGTTGCAGAGGCGGCGCTGCCATTGCCACGCCGCCTGCTGGTGGTCTGGCGCCTGGGATGTCAGTCTTTTTTGCAGCGCGAGCCGGAAAAGCCTGCGAAGCTGAAGACAGGCACCCAGGTGGTGCAGACGGAATTTGGGCCTTTGGGCCTTTGGACCTTTGGTGAAAGTTCCATCCCAGAGCCAGGCGAGCAAGTTCTTATGCTGGAGATGCCATGTTCACGCGCGCAGAATCGCTGCCTCCCCATTTCAATCTGTTGGCCATTACTCCCCAATTGTTCGCTCTGGAGCGCACGCGTGATTGGCAAGCCGCTGCGCTCACCTGTGCTCTTTCCTACGAGGGGCTGCAAGCATCCATCGCGCAAGCCGAAACGGAGTATGGAAAAAAGCTGGTTGTACCAGGCTACCCTTTTGCTGGATTCACCGCGTCTGGTGAGCAGGTGCTGGAATGGGCGCACAAGTTGACTGACTCCGTGGAGGAGCTCAAACATATTTTTGCGGCATCAAGAAAAAAAGCTGCTGTGGGCTTCTTGATTGATCGCAGATCGGTATCTCCGAAGCGTCTTGGTTTGCCAGGGCCCCAGATTGAAGACATAGATCTGATGACCGAGGCGGCACTGGCGGCCCCCGATCATGGAAACCTCCACCCCTGGCGCTTGCTCACGTTTGCACCGCATCAGCGCCAGGCACTGGCTCGGCTGTTCATGGAGGAGAAGCTGCGCCGGGACCCCTTGGCTTCAAGGGCAGATATCGATCGCGCCATGGAGCATGCGACGCGGAGCCCTGTGTTGCTTGCATTCATCGTTTCCCTGCAGGAGCGTAAGAACATTCCCTTCCGTGAGCAGTGGCTGTGTGCGGGCGCGGCAATAGGCAATTTTCTCAATGCAGCGCATCAGTTGGGCTTTGGTGGCATTTTGCTCAGTGGAGATCGGTGCTTTGATCCTCTGCTCAAGGAGGCGTTAGGCGTTGGTCACCATGAGTTTCTGGCGGGGTTCATCAGCCTCGGGAGCATCGCCATGGCTCCTCCTCCGCGTCGTAAGCCGCCAGCGCAACGTATGCGTAGCCAATGGGAGAGTGTTTTCCCAAATGCAGATGTACCCGTGCCTGTTTCTGGTGCTGCCGAAGTAGTGAGCAAGGGGACGGGCAACCCAGCTTGAATCCGCTGAGACAGTGGGTTTGAGGACGCCCGGTTAGGGGCACCCGGCTAGGGGCGCCCGGCTAGGGGCGCCCGGCTAGGGGCGTCCGGCTAGGGGCACCCGGCTAGGGGCGCCCGGTTAGGGACGCCTCGCAAGGCCGCTGCCGTGGCGCGAGGAGATTGCCGCCACGTTTGAAGGACGATGATCGTGTTTACGCGCAGCCTAGGTAGGCTGCACGCCCGCGTCCTGCAGCAGCTGTTTCCATATGGGGAGCTCGCGGCGCCAATCGGCCTGGTACCTCTGAGGGCTGTCGTCGGTCAGCGGCACGAAACCAGCCATCAGCACCCGTGCGTTGACCTCGCGGGTCTGCAGGGCTTTGCGAATCTGAGCCCCTAGCTGGTCCGCCACGGCTGCCGGCGTACCCCCGGTGGCCGCTACCCCCAGCCAGCCCGAGACGGTGAACGCATCTTGCTGGTGGCCCAGTTCGGCAAAAGTAGGCACCTCGGGCAGGGCGGGCACACGGGTGCGGCCGGTGAAAGCGATGGCCCGCAGCTTGCCGCTGTCGATGTGCTGCTTGAGCGAGAGGATGCTGCCGATGCCGATCATCAACTGGCCTCCCACCAGGTCCTGCACCATCGGGGCCTCGCCCTTGTAGGCGATATGGGTCATGTCCGCATCAGTGACCTTGCTCAAGGTGGCCAGCGCCAGATGGCCTTGCGAGCCGATGCCATAGCTGCCGTAGGTGAGCTGGCCTTTGTTGGCCTTGGCGTAGGCCATCAGCTCGGGCAGAGTGCGTGCGGCCAGCTTGCTGTTCACTACGAGCACGATTGGCGCCCAGCAGATGCGTACCACCGGCACCAGGTCCTTTTGTGCGTCGTAAGGCAGCTTCTTGAACATGAACTGGTTCGATAGCATGGTGCTGGTAGTGCCCAGGGTCAATGTATGGCCGTCAGGCGCTGCCTTGGCGACAGCGTCGCATGCGAGCAGCCCCGCTGCGCCCGGGCGGTTGTCCACGATGGACGGCTGGCCCAGTTGCTGCCCCAGCTTGTCGCATACGGCGCGGGCGAGCACATCGGTGGCACCGCCTGCCGCAAAAGGCACGATCACGCGTACGGGTTTGGTGGGGAACGCTGTTTTTTCACCCGAGGCAAAGGCCCAGCCGGTGGTGCTGGCAGCGGATGCGGCAGCAGCCATGCGCAGCAGTTGGCGACGGTTCAGGGAAGGGTGGGGGTGGCCGGATTCAGTCTTCAAAATGTCTCCTCGTTGCACGGTACCAGTCAGGGAGGCGCTGGAGAGTGAATGCCCGCCACTGCTTCGTCCAGTGCAGCTCGCCCAGGTTCCCGAGACCAGTGTAGAGGCTGGTCTGACAGGCTGTTTTTGGGGTAAACCTGAAGGCGCGCTGTTGCAGATCTAGGGGCTTTGACAAAGCGCAATGGTCTAGCTTGCTATTTGAACGATAGCGCTATGCCTATATGGCACTGCCGCGGGCGGCAAGAAATGGCCGAGATGCTGTACGGGCTCTTCATGGGCATGGGCAGGGCGGCGGCAGCAAGAAGGGCGCGGGCCTGCTGAAGCGCGGACACTGTGGTTGTTGTGCTGCAAAAGAACAAGGGCCCCTGAGGGAGCCCTTGTTCTTTTGCGGTGCCAGATACCAGATAGGTTTACTTGGCAGCCTGTTCGGTGATGAAGCCGATTTTCTTGATGTTGCTGCGTTGGGCAGCGGCCATGGCCTGTGCGACCTTTTCGTAGAGCACATCGCGCGCGCCACGGATGTGCAGCTCGGGCTGCGGCTCCTTGGCGGCTTCTGCCTGCAGCTTCTGCTCCAGCTCGGCATCGGTGACGGCTTGACCGTTCCAGTTGTAGCTGCCGTCCGAGAGGATGGCCAGCTGGATGGTTTCAGGCTTGGTCTCCTCCGGCACGTTCTCGGCGCGCGGCAGGTCCACGTTCACCGAATGCTTCATCACGGGCACAGTGATGATGAAGATGATCAGCAGCACCAGCATGACGTCGACCAGCGGCGTCATGTTGATCTCGTTCATCACCTCATCGGATTCGTCTTGGGTTCCGAAGGCCATGCTCAGGCCCCTTTCTTCAGCGGCGTCACCACGGCACGGGCGCTGCCGCCTTCCACATTGAGGCGCGCACCGGTCACAAAGAAGGCGTGCAGGTCGTGGGCAAAGCTGTTCAAGCGGTTGAGCACGGATTTGTTGCCGCGCACCAGCGCGTTGTAGCCCAGCACGGCGGGGATGGCGACTGCCAGGCCCAGGGCGGTCATGATCAGCGCTTCTCCGATGGGGCCCGCGACTTTGTCAATCGACGACTGGCCCGACAGGCCGATGGCGACCAGTGCATGGTAAATGCCCCAGACGGTACCAAACAGGCCAATGAAAGGCGCGGTGGAGCCAACCGATGCCAGCACGGCCAGGCCCGATTGCGCACGGGCGGTGAACTCGTCAATGCCGTTGCGCAGGCAGCGCGTCACCCAGTCGCTGATGTCGAGCGAATCGTGCAGGTGCTCGGCCGTTTTGCGGTGGTGCGAGGTGGCTTCGCGGCCTTCCAGGGCCAGTTGGCGGAAGGGGTTGTCCGCCTGCGCGCCCAGCTTGTCCAGGCCAGCGGCAAAGTCGGCGCTGTGCCAGAAATCCTGGGCGCTGCGGGCGTACTTCTTGAAGCGCATGATGTCCAGCGCCTTGATGATGATCACGATCCAAGAGGCGAGCGACATGGCGACCAGAATCAAGGCGACTGCCTTGGTCACGAAATCTCCCTGGGCCCAAACGTGGGCGATGCCGAATTGCGAGTCCATAGCTTTTCCTGTTTCCGAAATATTTAATTGAGTTCCCACTTCATGGGTACATTGACCCACATGGGTTGAGGTGTTCCGTTGGACGTGCCGGGCTTGAAGCGCCATTTTCGGATGCCATCGAGTGCAGCCTGGTCCAGGCGGTCATAGCCGCTGGATTTCTTCAGCTGAATATCGAGCACCTTGCCTTCTTCGTCGATGTGGACGCGCACGATGGTCGTTCCCGTCTCACCCATGCGCTTGCTGATGCTCGGATAAGGCGGCAGCGGATTGCTCAGATAGGCCGCATTGACATCAGGCAGGCGAATCACCGGCTGGGCGGGCGGCGCGGGAGGCGCTGGCGGCGGAGACGGTGGGGCAGGCGGTGCAGGTGGCGTAGGCGCCTCGATGGGCGGCGCTGGCGGCTGAGGCTCTGCGCTGCCTTTGACGGCATTGGGCGCTGGCGTCGGGTCCTTGATCGCCTGCGGCTTGGGCATGGGCTTGGGCGCTGGCTTGGGTTTTGGCTGCGGCTTGGGCACTGGTGCGGGCGGCGGCGGCTTGGGCGCAGGCGGTGGAGGCGGCGCCACCACGGGCATGGGCTCAGGTGCAATCAACTGCACCACCACGGGCTCAGGTTTGGGTAGCTCAACGGCAGCGCTTTTGAGCAGGCCTGCCTGCAAGGCCCACAGGCCGGCAACGTGTGCTGCCAGCACCGATCCCGCGACCACGATGTTACGCCCCGTATTCTTGGGGGGGCTGGTAGGGTCTGAAGGATGCATAAGGCGATAAAAAGTGCTGCGGGCAGAGTGCCGCAGCACGGCAAATCAATGGTGGTTTACTTCTGAAAGACCCACCAGATGGAGGCAGCGACGAGGATCAGGCTGCCTGTGACAGCGGCGAGGAGTTCCATGCTTTGCTTTCCGTAATGGCTTTGGCAAGCTGGACCGGCTGTGTCATCGCTTCGTTACGCAAAGCGGCAACCGGGCGCGACGCGCTGCACTGCTCGACCACATCGCGGGCGCAGCCTTCGCAGCAACCGCATTGCAGTCCAACACCCAGTTCGAACTGGATTTCATCAAACGACATGCCTGCATGCGCGTGGCGTGCAATCTCTCGATCCGAGACCCGACGGCAAACACAAACGATCATGGTGTGACGAACAGCGTGGTGGCTGGCTAGTGATAAATGTTGGATGGATTATAAATAAGAATTTGTCGCATTCGCAATAATCACATGAGCGTGATAGGGATGCTGTGTTGCGCCAATGCGTATAAGCTATGAATCGATCTGAATGAAATTGCTCTCAAGGCCAATCTAGGTATGTATCAAATGCTCTTGATTTGGTAGTAAAAAAAGCCCTGCTTTTCTAGCGTTGCCAGTCGCCGGCCAGCAGCTCAGGGCCGATATCGGACATGCTGCGGCAGCCGGTGAGCGCCATGGCAGCCTCCAGCTCATCACGCAGTAGCCGGATGACATGGGCCACGCCGGCTGCTCCGGCTGTGGCGAGGCCATACACCAGGGGCCGGCCTACCAGTACAGCCGATGCGCCCAGCGCCAGGGCCTTGAAGACATCGGTGCCGCGCCGGATGCCGCCGTCCACCAGCACCGGAACGGCGCCACCCACGGCTGCCACCACGCCCGGCAGCAGGCGTGCGGTGGCGGGCATGGTATCGAGGGTACGGCCGCCATGGTTGCTGCAGATGATGCCGTTGGCCCCCAACCCCACGGCTTGCTTCGCATCCAGCGGGTGGGTGATGCCTTTGAGCAGAATCGGCAGCGCCGTCTGGCTGCGCAGCCAGGCAATGTCGTCCCAGGTGGGCGCATGGCGCAGCAGGTCGTCAAACAGGGGGCTGTCGGCAGGGGTGAGCCGCACTGGTTCGGCAGCGGGCAGACCGGTCATGTTGATGGCGCCGATACCCGCAGGCAGCTTGAACGGGGCTCGTCGCTCGCGGTCACGGACGCCGCTGGTGGGCGCATCCACCGTGACCACCAGTGCCTGGTAACCGGCAGCTTCTGCGCGGCGCAGCAGATCGATGTTGAAGGCGCGGTCATGCTGCAGGTAGAGCTGAAACCACAACGGGCCGTGGGCGGCATCCTGCAAGTAGCTGGCGGCAATGGCATCCAGCGGCTGGCTGGCCTGGGTGCTGACCACCAGCCCCGCTCCCATGGCGGCGCAGGCATAAGCCATGCCGATTTCGCCCGATTCCTGCGCCAGGCATTGAAAGGCCATGGGGGCCGCGAGCAGGGGGTGCGCCAGGCGCTGGCCCAGCAGCTGCAACTGTGTGTTGCCGTGGGCCAGGGGGCGGAGCACGCGGGGCGCAAGCTCGATCTGCTGCCAGGCGCTGGCGTTGGCGCGCAGGGTGATTTCATCACCAGCGCCGCCGCTGAAGTAGGCCCAGGCATTGGCGTCCATGCGCGCCTGTGCATGGCGCTCGTAATCGGCCAGGTTGACAGTGCCCGGTGGGATGGGAAGCAGGGTGGGCAGGGGAGCGGTCATATCCTGAAAGCTTCAATTTGCTATGAATAGAGTAGCTGATCGCGCTCTATACATCTGCCCAAAGGCGCAAAAGGTTGTGGTAGGTTCCGGTGAGGCCGATGATGGACGGGTTCTGTTCCCCCACTTGCTGGCGCAGGCGCAAAAGCTGCATGTCCATGTCAAACAGCATCTGGCGCTGCTCGGTGGAGCGCACCATGCTTTCTACCCAGAAGAAGCTCGCCAGGCGCGTGCCACGCGTCACCGGCATGACCTGGTGCACGGTGCTGCCGGGGTAGAGGATCATGTCGCCGGCGGCGAGCTTGATCTTCTTTTCACCAAAATGCTCGCGCATCACCAGCTCGCCACCCTCGTATTCGGAGGGTTCGCTGAGGAACAGGGTGCACGAGATGTCGCTGCGCACCCATTGCTGCGTGGCTTTGGAGTGAAGGACCGCGCCATCGACATGCTCGCCATAGAAGTTGCTGGCGCCGCTGTAGCGGTTGAACAGTGGGTTGAAGATGCGTTTGGGCAGGGCGGCAGAGAAGAACAGCGGATCTCGCTTGAGCGCCGCCAGCACCAGCTCCTGCAGCTCGCGCGCGGTATCGCTGTCCTGCGCAAGCTGCTGGTTGTTCTTCTGGTGCACGGCCTGCGCTCCGGCGCTGGTGGCGCCATCGCTCCAATAAGGACTGTTGTCCAGCAGTGCGCGGGCGCGGTTCAATTCAGCTGCACTCAGCAGCTTGGGGACATGAAGAAACATGGCTGAAATCGATGGGCTATCCGGCGATGAAAAAAAGGGCGTGCGCTGAATGCGCACGCCCTCGGCCTTGGAGGCTGGCTGACTTTAGAAGCGGTGCTTCAGGGTCATCTGTACGGCGCGCGCAGCACCCGGCTGGTAGAAGCCACGGTACAGCGTATCAGCATACAGCTTGTCGGTCAGGTTGGTCACATTCAGCTTGAGCGAAGTCTTCTGGTCGAACGTGTATTCGGCCATCGCATCGATCGTGGTGAAGCCCGATGCCTGTACCTGGCGGGCACCTTCCGGGCTTTGTGCGCTGCGGTAGGTCAGGCCGGTACCGATGCGCAGCTTGGGCAGCACCTGGTAGGTGGTCCACACGCTGCCGCTGTGCTTAGGCGTGAGACCTGGGCGGTCGCCTTCCACCTGCGCTCCGCCACCATTGGCAGCCAGCACCACATTGCTCTTGTCGATCTTGGCACGGGGAATCCAGGTGTGGTTCCACATCACTTCCCACTGGGGCGTGATGCGGCCGGCGAAGTTGAATTCCACGCCCGCAGCGTGGCGCTTGCCCGACAGCAGCTCCTGCGTGGCGGTGGTGTCCGGGTCGGTGTTGCGCTCGTTGTACTTCTCGCTGTAGAACAGGGCAACGCCAGCCAGCGCCTTGCGCTCGAACAGCTCCCACTTGCCGCCGATTTCGAAGTTGCGGCTCTTTTCCGGGTCGGTGTTGGCGGTACGGCTGGTTCCGTTGCTGATGTTGATGGCGTACTGGTAGGTGTCGCCCGAGGTGTTGTACGAGGTGCCGTACGACATGTAGTAGCTGCTGAGCTCATCGGGCTGGAAGATCAGGCCGACACGGGGACTCCACAGGCCGTCGCTGCGCTCGCTCGACAGGCTGCCGTCCGCATTGCGGTACGAGGCCTTGAAGTGGTCATAGCGCAGGCCGCCGACCAGCTTGACGGTGTTCGTCAGCGACACGGTGTCCTGGGCATACAGGCCCAGATTGCGGGCCTTGAAGGTGTTGAAGGCAATCGGGCCACGGTTGTCAGGCACCCAGTCGCCATTGTTGGGCGTGCCCACGCTGGTGTTGGGGCGCGTGCCGGTGTTGGCTACGTTGCTGTTGCGGTCGGCATCGTCGTTGTAGAAGTCGAAGCCGGTGATGATGTCGTGCTTCATGCCACCGAGCTTGATGCTGTTGGTGTAGTCGCTCTGCAACTGGCTCATCGTGCTTTCGCCGATGCGGCCCTTTGAACCACGGGTCAGCTGGGTGTTGTCGGTGATATCGCTGATCACGGTAGGGCGTGGGTTGGCAAAGCCGATGGTCGATGCCAGCAGGTCGCGTTCATACTTGCCATGACGCACGCGGGTCTTGAGCTCACCGCCATCGTCAAAGCGGTGGATGTGGCCCAGGGTCAGGTACTTGGCCGAGGTGTTCAGGTGGTCACCGTTGAGACCGTAGAAGTTCTTGGCAGGCAGGGTCGGAATGATCTTGCCGTCAGCCGTCAGCCACGGGTGGTTGTAGCTGGGGCGGCCCTTGATGTCCAGGTAATAGGCGCCGATCGAGAACTCGTCACGGGTGCCGATGCCCCACGAGAAGGTGGGCGCGATGCCGCGCTTCTTCTGGAAGGCGCCGTAGTTGTAGTCGTTGTTGATCATGGCGTTCAGACGCAGGGCTGCGTTTTCGCCAGTCACAAAGTTGAAATCGCCGGTCGCGCGGTGGAATTGGCCGGTGCCGAAGGTGTAGCTGACTTCCTTCTGGTCGATCAGCAGGGGCGACTTGTTGACCTGGTTGACCACGCCGCCGGTCGAACCCTTGCCAAACAGCATCGAGGCAGAGCCCTTGAGCACTTCCACGCGGTCGAGGTTGAAGGTGTCGCGCTCATAGAGGGGGGCATCCTTCATGCCGTCCACATAGATGTCGCCAGCCTGGCCCAGCGAGAAGCCGCGCAGGCGCACGTCTTCTTCGCCGGTCTCGCCTGCCTGGAAGGTCACGCCAGCGGTGGTGCGCAGCACGTCGCGGAAGTCATCCTGGTTGCGGTCGGTCATCAACTTTTCGGTGAACACCGTCACCGATTGCGGAATGTCCTTGATGTCCTGGTTGCCTTTGCCGACCGTGGTCTTCTTGACCATGATCGTGTCCTTGCTCTGCACTTCGGCTGCGTCCTTGACCGTCACCGTGCCCAGTGTGGCTTCCGGTGTGGCGGCCTGGGCTGCCGGGGCGGGCTGCGTCTGGGCCCAGCTGCTGACCGAGGCGGCCAGCATCAGTGCGCCCAGAGGGAGCATGGCCTTGTCAGCCACGGTGGAAATGGGTGCCGCAGTTGCTTGCGTAGCCGGGCTCGCCTGTTTTGCGCGCTGGCGGTGTTGGCGTTTCTTGGACAAGTTTTTCTCCTAAGGCAGGATGTTATGAAGCTCTCAAACGGGAATGCCAGCGTCCAAAACAAGACGCTGGCATGACAGATGTGGCTGGCAGGGGAAAAAGGCGAAGGCGGCGCCAATGACACGCAGCGCAAGCCCTCGCGCTCTTCTTCACTCGCTCGGGTCGTAATGCTACGCTAAATGAGTCTGATTCTTATTTTGAATTTTGCAAAAAAGCAACAAAAAGCTCGAAAATCTTCACAATTGTGCGTTGCGGAGTAGAGCTTTCAGAGGGAGTGTGCACAAGTGGCGCTGCCAAATGTAACGGAACTGCGTGAGGCGGCCTGAAATGGCTCGGGCCAGGCCGAAGGGCAGGGCATGGGTACAGAGCGAGCCCATTCGCTTGGGGGGTCGAGGATGGGGGCTGGTTTTGACGGGCGAAAAAAAACCAGCTCGCACGAGGCGGCTGGTTTTCTGGCAGAACCTGCGCTTATGCGGCAGGCCTGCGGGCCGGTAACTGGTACAGGACTTACTTGACGTGCTTGCCGATCAGGCCAGCCATTTCGAACATCGAAACCTGTGGCTTGCCAAATACCTTCTTGAGCTTGTCGTCGGCATTGATCATGCGCTTGTTGCTGGCATCTTGCAGGTTGTGCGCCTTGATGTAGACCCACAGCTTGCTGATGATTTCGGTGCGTGGCAGTGGAGCGGTGCCCACCACGGCGCCCAATTCAGCGCTGGGAGTCAGCGGCTTCATGAAAGCAGCATTAGGGGTGCGCTTCTTGGCAGGAGCAGCAGTCTTTGCAGCGGTCTTGGATGCAGTTGCCATGTGTTGGTTTCCTTGTATCAATATCTTTGTCTGCCAGACAGAGCTTCCCTCCGCTGGTTACAGCCATGCTAACGGTAAAAAAAGGGCTTTCCAAGGGAGAGGCGCAATTTTTTGCCTCGAAATGTTGCTTCTTTCAGGCCCGCTGACCTTTGTTGATGGATTGCAGCTATCAATCAAAAGCAGTTTTGGTTTGATTTCCATAAATAATTGCGCACTTTTCGCCTCTCTTGCGCAAAATCGATTGCTGGTGAAAAAAAACCTGTCCGGCAACAACACCTGAAAGCCTGGGGTCATGCTAGGTCGGGTTGCGCTCGCGTCGGGGCAGTGGTGCAGTTGCCAGCACCAGGCTGGATACCGCGATCACAAATGCCAGAAGCTGCAGGCCATTGAGCGTTTCGCCCAGAAACACGACGCCCACCAGCGCCGTGGATACTGGCAGCATCACGGTGAATACCGCGCTTTGCGATGCGGGCACCGCCTGCAGGCCCGTCATCCATAGCCATACCGTGACGACGCATGCAGCCAGCGCATAGCCCAGCAGCAGCAGCCAAAGCGGTGCAGCCACGCCGCCAAAGTCAAAATGCCAGGCCAGGTACAGGCCAAATGGCGTGGTCAGCACAAAACCCCACAGGTTGATGAGTGCGGCAATGCGCTTGGGGCTGAGGCTTGCAGTGAGCTTCTTGCCGATGACCGCGTAGCTGGCTTCGCAGAACACGGCTGCAATCAGCAACGTCTGGCCAAGCCAGCTATGCCGGGCGGCGCCACCCGGCTCTGGCATGTGTGTGGGCTTGGCAAAGGCAAACAATGCAATGCCCAGCACGGCCAGGCCAATGGCGCACAGCACGCGGCCACTGATACGCTCCTTGAGCAACAGCCAGCTGAACAGCGCAATGGCTGCAGGAATGGCGGCCATGGTCACGCTTGCGGCTACGGCGCCTGTCATCGACACGCCTGTGATCATGCAGATGGTAAAGAGAAAGTTGCCAAAGAAGGATTCCAGAAACAGCAGGCCGCGCTCTTTGCCAGACAGCCGCGGCTCACTCGGCGGGCGCCGCAGCCAACCTGCCATGGCCACCACACCGATGCCAAACCGCAGCCAGGCCAGCAGCAGCACGGGCAGTACGGCTGCCAGCGGTTTGGAGAGCGC
Source organism: Comamonas odontotermitis (assembly GCF_014207855.1). Lineage (GTDB taxonomy): Bacteria > Pseudomonadota > Gammaproteobacteria > Burkholderiales > Burkholderiaceae_C > Comamonas > Comamonas odontotermitis_A. Next base: position 114,943 of record NZ_JACHKZ010000008.1, read on the forward strand.
GACATAGGCGCCCACCAGCGACATGCTCAGCGCGAGGTAGGTATAAGCCAGCGGTTTGCTGATATTGCTCATAAATCAATAGCAAAGAAGAATTGCTCGGCAGACGTTGAAGCCTTGTCTGGCTTGCAGGATGGGCACGGGGGGCAGCTGTCACTGGCCTGCCATTTGGCGAGCCGATCATCATGCCAGAGCCCGGTATGCCTGGGGCGCCGCGCAGGCGACCGGCGCGGCGGCGAAGAGGCGAAGAGACTATTTTTGGCCGGGTGCACTCCTGCCGCTGCCCCCCGGCTGCGCGCGAAATTGCTGCGAAGCAGCATGATTTTTCAGCAATGAAAATGGTCTTCCGCATTATGAAATCATTAAATGCTGCAATGCGCAAAAATTTCTCAATACGAGAAATTGATTTTTATAATACGAAATTAAATATTTATGTTTTTGATTTTTAATGATTAAATTTTAGTCTTATATAAGACATAAGACAAAAAATGGCGGCCAATCGGGCTTACAGTAAAAGCCATGGACAGCACAGCGGTCCTCCGGTTCTTCTCACAGTTCCACAGTTGTCGACTACCTCACCTTTTTTGATAGGAGTTCCCCCATGTCTCAGAAACTGAACCAACAACTCAGCCGCGAACAGCAAATTGCCGCCCTGGAAAAGGATTGGGCGCAAAACCCGCGCTGGAAGAGCGTCAAGCGTGGCTATAGCGCAGCCGATGTGGTGCGCCTGCGCGGCAGCCTGCAGCCGGAGTACACCTTGGCCCAGCGCGGCGCCGATGTGCTGTGGGAAAAGATCAATGGCGGCGCCAAGAAGGGCTACGTCAATGCATTCGGCGCCATCTCTGCAGGCCAGGCCATGCAGCAGGCCAAGGCCGGACTGGAAGCGGTGTACCTGTCGGGCTGGCAGGTCGCGGCCGATGGCAACACGTCTGAAACCATGTACCCCGACCAGTCGCTGTACGCCTACGACTCGGTGCCGGCGATGGTGCGTCGCATCAACAACACCTTCAAGCGCGCCGATGAAATCCAGTGGGGCAAGGGTGTCAATCCTGGCGACAAGGAATTCATCGACTATTTCCTGCCCATCGTGGCCGATGCGGAAGCCGGTTTCGGCGGCGTGCTCAACGCCTTCGAGCTGATGAAGAACATGATTGCCGCAGGTGCTGCCGGCGTGCACTTTGAAGACCAGTTGGCAGCCGTCAAAAAGTGCGGCCACATGGGTGGCAAGGTGCTGGTGCCCACCCGCGAAGCCTGCGAAAAGCTGATCGCCGCGCGCTTTGCCGCCGACGTGATGGGCGTGCCCACCATCATCCTGGCCCGTACCGATGCCGAAGCCGCCAATCTGATCACCAGCAACCACGATGCGAATGACCAGGCTTTCCTGACCGGCGAGCGTACGCAGGAAGGCTTCTACCGCGTCAAGAACGGTCTGGAGCAATCCATCAGCCGCGGTGTGGCCTACGCGCCGTACGCCGATCTGGTGTGGTGCGAAACCGGCGTGCCAGACATTGGCTTTGCCCGCGAGTTTGCCCAGGCCGTGCACGCTGCAGCGCCCGGCAAGCTGCTGTCGTACAACTGCTCGCCCTCGTTCAACTGGAAGAAGAACCTCAACGACAGCCAGATCGCATCCTTCCAGGAAGATCTGTCCGCGCTGGGCTACAAGTTCCAGTTCATCACGCTGGCCGGCATCCACAGCAACTGGTACAACACCTTCAAGTTTGCCCACGAGTACGCTCGCGGCGAAGGCATGAAGCATTACGTGGAAATGATTCAGGAGCCTGAATTCGCCGCTCGCGACAAGGGCTACACCTTTGTGTCGCACCAGCAGGAAGTGGGCGCCGGTTACTTCGACGATGTGACCACCGTCATCCAGGGCGGCAGCTCCAGCGTGAAGGCGCTGACCGGCTCGACCGAGGAAGAGCAGTTCCACTGATCTGTGCGGGTCTGCAAGACACACCGGGGATTGGTCTCCCCGGTGGGCAAAAGAGAGAAAGGCGGTCTGCGGACCGCCTTTTTCATGGGCTCTGGCGTTTGCGTGGGTGGCTAGCCCAGGCGCCAGGCCTCAACCCGTAAAGCGTTTCAGAATGAGCGTGGCATTGACGCCGCCAAAACCAAAGCCGTTGAGCATGGCATGCTCGATGGGGTGCGGCTGGGCGTGGCCGCGTATCAGACCGAGGCCCTCGGCCAGCGGGTCTGGGTTTTCGAGGTTGAGCACGGGCGGTGCCACCTGATCGCGCAGCGCCAGTGCCGTGAAGATGGCCGCCGCGCCCCCGGCTGCGCCCAGCATGTGGCCCAGGGCAGATTTGGTGGCGGTGATGGACGGGCCTGTATTTGCCTCTGCTCCTGCGCCAAATACCCGGCGGATGGCCGCAAGTTCGCCCCTGTCTCCCACCGCGGTAGAAGTGGCATGGGCGTTGAGATGCTGGATATCACCGGGCTGCAGGCGCGCGTTGCGCAAGGCGTTGCGCATGGAGCGCGCCGCGCCCGCGCCATCCTCCGGCCCGGAGGTGATGTGGTAGGCGTCTGCCGAAGTGCCGTAACCCACCACCTCGGCCAGCGGCGTGGCTCCGCGCGCCAGTGCATGCTCCAGAGATTCCAGCACCAGAAGGCCCGCGCCTTCGGCCATGACAAAGCCGTCCCGCGCCAGATCGAAAGGGCGGGACGCGCGCGCCGGGTCATCGTTGAAGCGCGTGGCCACCGCCTTGGCCGCAGCAAAGCTGCCCAGCGCCACGCGGTCGATGGTGGCTTCGCTGCCGCCGCACAAGGCCATGTCGGCTTCGTCATTGCGAATGAGGCGTGCCGCGTCTCCAATCGCCTGGATGCTGGCTGCGCAGGCAGTGACCGGCGCGCCGAGCGGGCCCTTGAGCTGGTGCCGGATCGACACCTGGCCTGCTGCCAGATTGGCCAGAAAAGCGGGCACCGTGAAAGGCGAGAGGCGCTGCGGGCCCTTGGTGTCTGTGGTGCGCACCGCTTCTGCAATGGTGCCAAAGCCGCCCACGCCGGAGCCGATGATGGTTGCCGCGCGCTCCTGCTGCGCTGCACCGCTCTGCGCCCAGCGCGCATGGGCCAGCGCCTGGTCTGCCGCGCCCAGGGCAAAGGCGATGAAGCGGTCCATGCGGCGCAGCTCCTTGGCGGAGATGACGGCCTCCGCATTCCAGCCGGCCTGTGGGTCTTCATCCAGGCCGGGTACCCGCCCGGCAATGGCAACCCCTGTACCTTCTCCCACGTCACTGGCGAGAGACCTCACTCCCGACTCGCCCGCCAGCAGCCGCTGCCAGGCCACCTCCACATTGCACCCCAGAGGAGACACCAGGCCCAGGCCTGTGATGACCACCCGTCGATTCATGTCGCACCTTTCGTCTGCAGCCGCCTCGCTGTTTGAAAGCGAGCCCATGTCTGCTCTATTGATGATGGTCATCATCATACTGAGTTTTGATGATGGGTATCATCTAACGTATGAAAGTCAGCAAAGCCCAGGCAGCCGAAAATCGTGAAGGAATCGTGGACGCCGCTGCGCGCCTGTACCGGCAAAAGGGCCTGGATGGCGTGGGCGTGGCCGAGATCACGCGCGACGCCGGGTTGACGCACGGGGGGCTGTACCGGCATTTCGAATCGAAAGACGCTCTGGCGCGCGAGGCTTGCTTGCGTGCCTTTGACTGGACGATCACTCCGCTTGATCGCCTGGGCGGGCCGGAGCATGCGAATGCCGCATCCACTGACAGGCTCCACAGGCTGGTGCAAGGCTATCTTTCTGCAGACCACCGCGATCACCCCGGCGAAGGCTGCCCTGCCGCAGCCCTTGCCGCAGACGCCGCACGTGCGGGGCCAGAGATGTCGGAGGTATTTGCCCAGGGCGTGGAGCGCAATATCGCGCGCTTCATGGAGGTACTGCCGGGCGACGACGCCGTCACCCGCCGCACCCAGACCATTGTCACACTCAGCAGCATGGTGGGCGCGTTGGTGCTGGCGCGCGCCACGGCCGCCGGTAACCCGCGGCTGTCTGAAGAGATACTGGCCACCTTGCGCAGGCACCTGACAGCACCCTCCGATGCCCCTGCATCGGCTGCGGACGGTGGATCTGGCATGCGTCAGTCGACAGAGGTCTAAAACAGCTGATGGGCTTCCGCTGTCTGATGGAGTTGGTGGGGTCGGTGCAGCCGGTGCAACTGCCGCTGTGAATCATCGGGCGGCGCCATCGATAATCGTTTCTTTTGCCCTGTGAGCTTTCACAACCATGTCCGGCACCTCCGCAAAACCCGTCTCCATCATCCATTGGCCCGCCAAGACGCTGGTCAACCCCGTCATCGGCAAACCCAGCCGCCCGATCAGCGGCGATACCGAGTACCAGACCATGCAGGTGTTTGAAGGGCTGGGCGGCAAGGTGAGTTCCGGCACCTGGCAGTCGAGCGCCGGCACCTTCCGCTCCAACATCGTTGGCTACATCGAGTTTTGCTACATCGTCGAAGGCGCATGCCGCCTGGTGGATCCGGACGGCACGGTGCATGCGTTTGGCGTGGGCGACCATTTCATCATGCCCGAAGGCTGGACGGGCCACTGGGAGGTGGACGAGTTCGTGAAGAAGGTCTACGTGGTGGCCGAGGCCTGAATCCGCAGAGGCTGGGTGAAATTGGCTGGCAGCGCTTGTTTAGAAAGCGCTATATGCTATTGATTTTGCAGTTTAAGGCCGCGCGAATCTTGCCACGCCATTGCCGCAGGCGGCTTGGATCGCAGACCCATGCTCACTTCAGGCCCAGCCGACCCAGCTTTTTGATCAGCCCCACGCGCGAGATACCCAGGCGCCGCGCTGCCTCGGACTGGTTGCCGCCAGCCTGCGCCATGGCGTCGCGCAGCATGCGGGTCTCCAGCTCCAGCATGGCGGCATCGAGCGCACCGTGGCTGTCGGCTGCAGCGCTGGGGGGGCCCGCTGCGTCGGTGCTGGGCGATGCGGGCAGGTGGGTGGTGTCGCCATTGGCAAATTTCAGCAGCTCGGCATCCACCAAAGCGCTGCCCGGGGCGATCAGCGCACCAGCGGATTCGACCACTGCGCGCAGCTGGCGCACATTGCCCGGCCAGTCGCGCGACTGCAGCCACTGCATGGCATCGGCAGACAGGCGCGCCTGCGGCGCCACATGTTTCAGAAAACGTGCTGCCAGAACGGGAACGTCTGCCGTGCGCTCGGCCAGTGCAGGGGTGCGCAGCACCATGCCTTTCAAGCGGTAGAACAGGTCTTCGCGGAAGGTGCCTGCCTGCACCATGGCTTCCAGATCGCGGTGGGTGGCTGCAATCACGCGCACCTCGGCGCGGCGCAGCTCGCGCCCGCCCACAGGCAGAAAGCTGCCTTCCTGCAAGAAGCGCAGCAGCTTGACCTGCATGGGGGCGGGCATTTCGCCCACTTCGTCGAGGAACAGGGTGCCGCCGTGCGCGGTCTCCAGCAGGCCGGGCTGGTCGCGGTGGGCGCCGGTAAAGCTGCCTTTGAGGTGGCCGAAGAGCTCGCTCTCCAGCAGCTCAGCCGACAGCGCGCCGCAGTGGATCACGGCAAACGGCCCATCGGCGCGCGGGCTGCATTGGTGCAGGGCGCGCGCCACCAGTTCCTTGCCGGTACCCGTAGGGCCCAGCACGATCAGGTTGACCGAGGTGGCGCCCACGCGCTGCACCAGCGCGCGCAGCTGCTGCATGGCTGCCGTCTGACCGATCAGACCCATCTCGCCCGGGTCTTGTCCCTGCTGGGCACTGCGCAGGGCGCGCACCTGCTCGTCAAGCCGGGCCTTGTGAATGGCGCGCGTCAGCACCAGGCGCAGCACATCGGGGTCGATGGGCTTGGTCAGAAAATCCCAGACGCCGCGCTCCACCGCCTGCAGCGCAATGTCGCGCTCGCCATGGCCGCTCAGCACCACGATGACCGATTGCGCAAAGTGCGGAATCAGCGACAGCCCGGCCTGCGGATCCATGCTGGGCGGCATGGCCAGATCGAGCAGCACCACATGCGGGCGGTCATCGGCAAAGGCCTGCAATGCGCTGTCCACATCGCCTGCCACCGACACGCGGTAGCCCAGCTGGCGCAGAAAGCTCGCGCCCAGGCGCTGGTAGGCAGGCTCGTCGTCCACCAGCAGCACATGGCCGGATACCGAGGGTGTGGATGGGGCGGCAGAAGTCATGGTGCAAGCAGGCCCGAGGCCGAAGAATCAGTGGGTGCAATCCGTGGAAAGCGCAGTGTGAAGCAGGTTCGCCACGGCGCGCGCTCGGTCACGGAGGCAGCGCCGCCATGCGCGGCCATGATGCGCGCCGCAATGGCCAGGCCCAGTCCGGTGCCGCCGGGGCTGCGTGAGGCAAAGGGCTCGAAGAGGCGTTCGCGCAGATCGGCAGGGATGCCCGGGCCGTCGTCGCACACATGCACCAGCACTGCATCGGGCAGCTGTTCGGTATCCACCAGCACCCGCCGCTGGCCCGCTGCTGTGCAGGCGTTGGAGAGCAGGTTGCCCAGTGCCTGGTCAAACCGGGCTGGGTCGACCGTGGCCATGCGTGGCTGCTGCAGCGCGGCGCCCAGTTCCACCTCGGGGCGGTGGCGCACCTGGGCCTGGATGCGGGCGTGCAGATCGGTGGCCACTGGCGCAATCTGCCAGGGCTTGGCGTAGTCGAGCAGATCGCTGGTCAGGTGCGAGATGCGGGCAATCTGCTCGCCCACTTCCTGCCGGGTTTCGGCCGGGGCCATCGCCACGGCCATGGCGATGATGTTGAGCGGGTTGCGCACGTCGTGGGCCACCGTGGCCGCCAGCGAGCCCAGTTCCGCAAGGCGCGCCTGCAACTGGCGCTCGCGCTCGCGCTGCTGAGCCAGCTCGGCCAGCTCGACCTGCGCTGCCGCATCGGCCAGGGTATCGCCAAACAGTGCTGCCAGATGCCGCTGGCCGGGCGGCGCCTCTTCAAAACCCAGCAAGTGCGTCTGCCAGCCGCTCTGGGGGCTTTTATGGCACAGCAGGCCGGGCTGGCTGCGGTCGGTGGTGGCAGGCGGCGCGGCATCGGCCTGTACCTGCATCTGCAGCGGTGTGCCCATGCGGGTGGACAGCAGGGCGGCGGCAACCGCCTCCAGTGCCTCCATCGATTCGGCCTGGCCCATGGCGCTGCGCCACTGGCGCAGATCGCCCGCAGAGGGCGTGCCGCCTGGGTACACGAGGCGCGAGGCAAAACGCCACACCGGGCCGCTGAGGATGAAACACGCCGTCGCCACGGCAGCGGCATTGAGCCATTTCGATTCGACCGGCAACAGCACCGTGAGCGACACCACCGCCAGCCCCAGCACGATGAAAATGGCCGACGCCAGCGCGCGCCGCGCCCAGACATTGACGACAAACACCCGGTAGCGCAGCACGCCATACACCAGCAGCAGCGGAAAGACCGGCATGGTCAGCACTGGCCAGGGATAGTGCTCGATACCGAGCGCAGCAAAGGCAAAGCCCGAAATGGCCAGCAGGCCCCAGGCGCTCGAGACGGCAATCGACGCGAACTGCTTGCGGCGCAGCGGCGAGGGCGCATGCAGCCACCCCCAGCCCAGCACCAGCAGGCCCGCAGCCGCGAGAATGCCCCAGGCGAGGCTGTGCACCCAGCCCACCGCATTGGGCACCACCACCCATTGATAGCCGGTAAATGGCGGAAAGTGGATGAATTCGCCCGGCGAACGCACGAGCGACAACAGCGCCACCAGCGTCGCCATGGCATAGCCCGCGCGTACCCAACGCCGGTGCAGTGGTGCGCCACAGAAGATCACGCAGAAGTGAAAGAAGGCGGCAGAGGTGAAGGTGAGGGATGACAGCAGGGCCATGGCGACCGGCACGCTGCCCAAGCCCGCCCAGTTGGGCAACTCGTTGCCGACGATCCACGTCGCCACACCCAGGAGGAACACCACCAGCAGCCGGGCGCCGGCCACCTGTTTGGCCCACAGCAGCAGAACGCTGCCAAGGGCGAGGATTTCGAGCAGGGTGAGCAGCAGGGCGAGGTGGATGGCCATGGCTGGACTGTATACGGCGTTGACGTCTCGGGCAACGGCGTTGTATCCGGCGTTTACAGTGAAAATAAAAATGCAATTTAAATCAATTAGATAGTGAATGGCACAGATGCTGCATTGGTGTAGGCATGACCACCTTGCACGCTCCCCATTCGCACATCCATCCGGCCTCTGCCAGTGCCCAGGCGCTGGATATCAGCGCGCTGGTCGGGCCTGAGGCCTGGCAAGCGCTCTCGCCCGCCATCCGTCGCCGTTTTGCCAGCCAGCATGCGCCGGTGGCCTATGCCGGACACATGGAGCTGCGCACATCGCGCGTCGGCCGGTTGTTTGCCTGGGCGGCGCAGCTGCTGGGCAGCCCGCTGGCCGACAGCCGCGCTGAACTGGTGCCTACGCAGGTGCAGGTGGCAAGCGACGGGCGGGGTGGCGTGGTGTGGTCGCGCCAATTGGGCGAATGCGGCAGTGCGGGTAGCCAATCGGTGCGATCCACCAAGCGCCTGGGGCCCGGCGGCCAGCTGGAAGAGTGCACGGAGGGCGGTCTGTCGATGACGCTGCAGGTGTGTGTGGAGCAGGGTGCCCTGGTGTTCTACAGCCGCCGCTACTTCTGGCTGCTGGGCGGCAGGCGCCTGCCGGTGCCCGCCCTGCTGACGCCTGGCGTGTGCCGGGTCGAGCACCGCGACGAAGGCCCGGGGCGCTTTCGCTTCACCCTTGAGATGACGCACCCCCTGTGGGGCCGAACCTTTTACCAAACCGGTGTTTTTGCCGATCCTCTGGAGTCCTGAGATGACCATCGTTTTTGTACTGCTCACCGTGCAGTCGCTTTTGGGTGCGTTTGACAACTTCTGGCACCACGAGCGCGAAGCGCGCCTGCCGCAACGCACATCGGCGCGCCACGAACTGCGCCTGCATGCCGCGCGTGAAGCCATCTACGGCCTGCTGTTTGCCAGTTTTGCGTGGCTGCAGTGGCGCGGATGGTGGGTGCTGCTGCCTGCGGGCCTGCTGGTGGCCGAGCTGTTCATCACCATTGCCGATTTTCTGGAAGAAGACCGAAGCCGCAAGCTGCCGCCGCTTGAGCGCGCGCTGCACACGGTGCTGGCGGTGAGCTATGGCCTGCTGGTGGGGCTTGCGGGGCCGCTGTTCTGGCAGGCGGCGCAACTGCCTGGGGGTGTTTCGGTGGTGACGCATGGGTCGTGGACGCCGATGTTCAGTGTGGCATCGGTGTGCGTACTGGCCTGGAGCGTGCGCAATGCCCTCGCGGTGCGCACGCTGGGCGCCACCGCACACTGCAACGATTCCATCCCACCTGCCCAGGGTGCTGTACTGCAAGGTCTTGGGCAGCAGACGGTGCTGGTGACTGGCGGTACCGGCTTTGTCGGCCAGGCGCTAGTGCAGCGCCTGCTGCGGGAAGGCCGCCGGGTGCTGGTTCTGAGCCGTGACCCCTTGCAGGCGCGCGCAGCACTGGGTGAGGGCGTGTGGGTGGTGGACAGGCTGGACGACATTCCCTGCGAAACCCGCGTCGACGCCGTGGTGCACCTGGCAGGCGCTGGCATTCTGGGCGCCCCATGGACGGCCGGCCGCCGCCGCCTGCTGCTGCAAAGCCGCTTGCAGGTGATGGTGCAATTGCAGGGGCTGATCGCGCGCCTCTCCCACAAGCCCGAGGTGCTGGTCTGTGCGTCGGCCGTGGGCTACTACGGCGTACCGCTGGATGCCGTGCCGCTGGACGAGAGCGCGCCGCCGCAGCCAGGGCGTTTTCAGTCCGATCTGTGCAGGCTGGTGGAAGCCGCTGCCTCGCGCAGCAATGCGCTGGGTGTGCGCGTGGTCTGTCTGCGCCCTGGCATTGTGCTGGGCCGGGGCGATGGCGCCTTTCCTGCGCTGGCGTTTGCGGCGCGCTGCGGGCTGGGTGCGGTGCTGGGCGGCGGCCTGCAGCCCATGCCCTGGATTCACCTGGACGATGCGGTGGGCCTGGTCTGCCATGCCTTGGCAGAGCCCGCGCTGCGTGGCCCGTTGAATGCCGTGGCCCCGCAGGCGGTCTCACAGGGCCAGTTTGCCCGGTGCCTCTCGGGTGCGGTGGGTCGCCCTCAGTGGCTGCGTGTGCCTGGCTGGCCGCTGCGCCTGCTGTTGGGCGAGATGTCGGAGCTGCTGCTGTGCGGCCAGAATGTGGTGCCTGCGCAGGCACTGCGCAGCGGTTACCGTTTTCGCTATGCCAGCCTGGCGTCAGCGCTGGGCCAGCTGACGGGCAGATCAGCGGCTTGAGAGCCCATGGGGTAACTGAGCCATTGGGCCTTGGGGGCAAGGTGGCGCGATGGGGCGCGATGGGGCGTGGCGAGCGCGTGCCCCCGCTCCTGGTTGCTGCCGTATCAGGCGGCGATGGATTCGGGGCGGGTCATGAAGCCGGTGGTGGCGTGGCGGCTGCCATCGTCAAGAACCAGTTCACGCTCGGGCCAGCGCATGGCGGCCAGCTTGAAGTCGTCTTCGGGGCGCGTGCCTGCAAGGCGTGCCGTCCAGCGGGCGCCGACGGAGAAATCGACGCAGAACACATTGTGGAGGAGGCCATGCCAGGACGTGGGCGCAATGTCAGCAAACAGATCCTGGTCGCCTTTGCCCAGCACGGCGCGGTCAACCGGCGTGATGCGGCGCCAGTAATGGCCCACCAGCACGGGGGTGGCATCGGCATAGCGGTCCCACCAGGCCACGCGCTCCACAAAGCGCCATTTGCCACCGGCAAAGAAGGGTTCGGTGCCACGGCGCTCCACACCGCAGGTCAATACCTTGAGCGGGTTGTACTGCGATTTGTTCAGTTCGCTCTCGGCATGGGCGGGCATGAAGGGGGGCTGGCGCGCGCCATCTTCCAGGCTGTAAGGCCAGGCAGCGTTTTCGGCGGCAGAGCGGGCCGGAATGCCCTGTGCACGCGCGTGCACAGCTGCGCCTTCTTCCAGCCGGTCGTAGTCGTTTGCCACTTCACCCGCCTGCATCTGGCGGGCCTGGGCGATCTTCTCGTCTATCCAGGCGGCATGCACGATGCGGATATCGTCGCGCTCCAGCGCCAGGGGGAGCTGGCGCAAAAATGGGAACATGGCCTGGGGAAAATCTCGGTCTGCGCGCTGGTAGGGGGCGTATTTGCGATTGTCGGCCTCGATACGCTCGTCAAAGAACCAGCCCGAGCCATCTTTGGCGTCATCGCGCAGCAGGTTGATTTCGTGGTTGCCCAGCACGGCGTAGGCATTGCCCGCCTCGATCCAGCGGCGCACCAGGGCCAGCACGCCGGGGCTGTCCGGGCCGCGGTCGCAGAAATCCCCCACGAACACCAGCTTGCGGCCTGCCGGATGGCGGCCGTCGTCGTCATAGCCCAGATGCCTGACCAGTTGCTCCAGCGCCTGGCGCTCGCCATGCACATCACCGATCACATCCAACGGGCCGGGGGGCAGGGTATGTACCAGGCTCATCGTCGCTGTTCCATCAACAGTGCAGCGCTCAGTTGCACGGGCGCTGCGGCGTATTACAAACGGATGACCCATTGTGCCCGATTATGTTGCGCTGCACCAGAGCGGGTGCGCGCAAACCCTTGTAGGACGAAAGCAGGCTTTGGTGCTTTGCCGATAAGGGCGATAAGCTATCAATTTTGATGGCTTTGTGCTGCCCGAAATATCTAGGCGACAGCGCGGCGATAGCAAACAAAGCTGAACGGCAATCCGCTGGCGCTCGTGTGCGCTTCGCGCGAGGCTTCCTGCCACGCGGCGCCCAAGGTGGGTGCATAGGCGTCACCGGCAAAATCCTGGGCGATTTCGGTCACCCATACCTCGTCGGCCAGGGGTAGCGCCTGGGCATAAATCTGCGCGCCGCCTATCACCCAGACCGGCTTGCCGATGGCTCGGGCTGCATCCAGGGCCTGGGCGACATCGCCCGCAGCAGTGACATGTGCGGATGCCGGATCGGGCTGCCAGTCTGCCTGGCGTGTCACCACCACATTGTGGCGGCCCGGCAGGGGGCGAAAACGGGGCGGGAGCGAATCCCAGGTCTTGCGGCCCATGATGACGGTGCCGCCAGTGGTTTTCTGCTTGAAGAACGCCATATCCTCTGGCAGATGCCAGGGCAGCTGGTTGTTGATGCCGATCACGCCATTGGCGGCACGGGCGTAGATGAGATGGATATGTGGTGCGGTCATGCAAAGGGGCCCAGCCAGCGCGCAATCTGGCGCCTGTAGGCCTGGTAGAGAGGTCTTTCGATGGCGTGATGGTACAGCGCGGCGAGGGTGGCCAACAGCAGCAGCACAGCCACCGCTGCGCCCGCGCGGGGCAGGGCCTGCCAGCCCAGCGCCTGCAGCGCGCGGTCTGCCAGCACAAACACCAGGGGATGCAGCAGGTAGATGGCAAAGGAATAGTCGCCCAGGCAGGCCAGCCTGTGCTGCAGCGATCGGAGGCGGCGACTGCGAGGCAGGGGCGCCAGCAGGGCCGCACCGACAAGCGCCACGGCTGCGGAGCCCACCCACAGGGCGCGTTCGGGCCAATGGAAGAAACCGCTCATTCCGGGCGCGTGCGGGCTGTGAAACCGGGCCACATAGGCCGCCATACCGGCCAGCACAGCCGCCGCCAGCAACCACCAGCCCCAGTGCTGGCGCCCAAGGCGTTGTACCAGCAGGTAAAGAAAATACCCGGCAAAAAATTCCAGCACCAGCGGCGCCGCGTAGAACCACACGAGCGGCGTTGCGCGATCAAATGCGCTGGGGGCATAGCGGCCTGTGCACCAGAAATAGAACACCAGTACCGCGATACCGCCTGCCAGGGCTGCCATGGCACGCTGGCGCCAGGGCGGGGCGAGCAACAGACCGGCAGCGACCAGCAGGTAGAAGTACAGCTCGTACACCAGCGTCCAGATCACATTGCTGATGTGCAATGAAAAATTGCTGGGATAGAGCAGGGCCGATGGCAACAGGTCGACATTGGCAGGCAGACTGCCAATTGCGGTGAGTGCCAGCAGGCTGATGCCCATCACGGGCCACCAGCCCGTATAGATACGGCCAAAGCGCACCAGGGCAAACTGGCTGGCTGTGCGAATGCCGGGTGCGCTGCGCACTGTACCCAGCGCCATGATCACGCCGCTGATGACAAAGAAGATGTCCACCCCGGCATAGCCTCCCGCTGCGATGGTCTGCAGCCATTGGGGGGCATGGGGAAACCAGCCCCACAGCTGCGCATGGTAGACCGCAACCCACATGGCCGCTGCAAAGCGCAGCATCTGGATGGTCTGGATCATAGCAGGGAGGGGGCGATTTGGCGGCTGGGATGAAAGTGCACGATGGTAGCGTTTTGATATGGTTTTGATAGCTTTATATGCGCTGTAGATATACGCTGACTGCCTAAAATACATGAAAAAGGCCTGCTGGGCAGGCCGATTCATGGAGTGCGAAGCAGCATTGGCTGCGGCAGCCGCTGTTACGGCATTGCCGCCATCACTCCCATCATTTCTTCACCACCCAGCTTCTTGCCGTTGGCCTTGACTTCGCCACCGGCGTACTCGATCAGCGCGCTTATCTGGTTGTCTTTTTCCTGCAGCACGCCCGCCTGCATCAGGGTGTCGATACGCAGCTTCACATCGTCCTGCACCATGGTGGCCAGTTGCTGAGGGTTGTAGTCTTCGTCGCCTTCGTTGTCTGCAATCAGGGCATCACGCACCCTGCTGCCCATCAGCGACTCCAGCACGGGCTTGGGCATGTTCAGCTTGGCATGGGCCTTGATGTCGGTGGCTGGGTTGAGCCCCTTGGTGGCGTCGCCCTGGTAGGACAGGCCAGCCGACAGCTCGGCTGCGCCTTCATCCGAGCGCCAGGCAATGCGCTTGATCTCCAGCTCCGGCTTGCGCGCCAGCAACTGCTGCAAGCCCCCCATCAGCATTGCCTGCAGCGCTTGCGGATCGCCCTGGGCTTGCTGCGATTGCTTGGTGAACTGGTTGAGCCAGGTGGCATCCAGGTTGCGCAAGGCCAGATCCACTGCGATGTCGTTGATCTTCTTGCCTGGAACCGTCACCAGCTTGACGGCGGTGTTGATGCCGGTGTTGACCACATCGCCCTCTTGTTTGGTATCAATGTCCATCGTCAGTCCATCGATCTGCACAGGCTCGCCCCCATTCTTGGGTTCGGTGTGCATGCTGTCGAGCGTCCACTTCACGCTGCCCACCATGAACTCCTGACCCTGGGGCTGGAACAGGTCAAAGCGCATGTTGTTGCCCTTGAGCAGCATCTTGGCGGGGCCACTGTTGTCGCCATCCTCATCATCTTGCGCAGGGGCGGTTGACTCCAGTTGCAGGCTGGGCATGGTGGCCGTGCCCTTCATGCCCTTGAAATCGGCAGACATCTCGAAATCAGCCGTCAGCCCGGCAAAGGCGACCTTGTCCTTGTCGAACTGGCCAGCAACGGCGGGCGAGCTCAACTGGTGCTGCGAGGTGTGGGTCCAGCCGACGGAGGTCTTCCATTCCAGCGGCGATTTGTCCTTGTACAGGCTCAGCAGTTCGGGAGGCGCATCGTCGTTCCAGGCAAAGCGGGAGTTGATCTCTGCGGCATGGCCACGCGGCCAGGGACCGTGCGAGATCTCGTGGCTGGCGTTAAAGCTCAACTGCTCTTCGCCAGTATTGACCGTCCACAGCGTCTTGGCGGTAGATGTGAACAGGCCGCGCTCGTAGCTTTGCACCTGCACCGTCAGCGGTGGCTTGCTCCACGCCTTGGCAGTCGATTCAAACCCCTCCTGCACCTTGCCACCCATCACATAACTGGTGGCAACGCTGCCAGCCAGCAGCACAGCTACTGCGGCTGCAATTCCGATTCCAAGCTTTTTCATGTGTTTCCCACTGGTGTCGCACGCCTGTGTTGTTGTGTGATTTTGGTTGCGGCGCGGCGATTGAAGAAGCGGGAATTGTATGCGGTGATCGGGCAAATTCCACTGCCTGTGAGGAAAGGAGCGAAAGAGGCGCCAGAAAGAGGCGCCCGCAGGAGGCGCCTGCAAGAGCGCTCTGCAGAAGTGTCCGCAGAGGCGCTTGCCACGGCTCCGCTTTGCTGGGGACTGTTGCTCAGCGATAAAAAAAGGCCATGTCGCCCCGACATGGCCCTTTTATGAAAAGGATGCTTAACCCCGTTTTCGCTGGCGCAAAGCAGCCCCCAGCAGCATCGCGGTCAGCGCCAGGAGCGCCCAAGGCTTGTCCATCGGGACGGGGGCAGCGCCTGCCGGCACGCCAGGTTTGGTGGATACAGCAGCGCTTGCCTTGCAAGGCTGGGCCGTACCACCATCGCACTGCGTAGCGGCGACAGCGCTCGTTGCGCTGGCCTCATTGACCAGGGTGCTGCCCGCGGGGGCCTGCGCACCGATTTTTGCGGCCAGCGTGTACACCAGACTGGTGCCCGCAGGGAGTGTTGCCACGAACTGGCTCAGTGCGCCGTTGCCGCTGGCGGCAGGGCAGGTTGCCGTGCCGGTGGCAGTGCAGGTCCATGCGCCCAGCTCGATATACGCGGGCAGAGGATCCGTGATGGTCAGCTGCGAGAGATCGCCTGTGCCGTTGTTGCGCACAGTCACCGTATACATCAGAGGATCACCGGGGCTCAAGGGTACCGTTGCATCCACGCTCTTGCTGATTGCCAGGATAGGCAGGGCGGCGGTCTGGATGGCCTGCTGGGCCTGGCACGGCACGGTGCCTGTGATGACGCCAGCCCGCTGGCATTGGCTGTTCTTCGCATCTGCATCCAGGGTTGCAACATTGGTGATGCTGGCGGGAGGCTGCGCCGCTACGGTGGCAGTGACGGTGAATACGACCGAATCGCCAGCGGCCAGAAGGGGCAGCGTGGTATCAAGAGGCGCCGCTCCGCTGGCCGATGGGCAAGGGGTGGAGGCGCCGGGCGCGCATGTCCAGCTGCCGTTGACGAGGCCCGCTGGCAGCGTGTCCACCACCTTCGCATTGGAGACCGGGGCTTGCCCGGCATTTTTTGCCGTGATGGTGTAGACCACGGGCTGCCCTGCATAGAAAGTGCCCGAGCCCGCCACCGTTTTGGTCAGCTCCAGCACCGGCACAGGCCACAGCGTGACAGAGGCGCTGGCGCTGCAGGGCTTGGTGCTGCTGGTGGTGCCATCTGGATTGACGCAGAGTGCATCGGCCTCGCTGGCTGTTACCTGTGCCGTATTGACGACGCCGGGCGCCGGGCTGGTGATGCCCGCGACGGTGGCGGTGATGGTATAGACCAGGCTGGCATTGGCCTTCATCGAAGCAATCGTCTCGCTCAAAGTGCCGCCAGCTGCCAGGCTGCCGCTGGTTGACGGGCACACGGCCTGGCTGCCCACTGGAGACAGGCAGGACCAAACGGCAGATGCATAACCTGCAGGCAATGTATCACTCAGCAAGGTATTGCTCAGTTCGGTGGCCCCCTCGTTCTTCACCGTGATGGTATAGACCGCCGTGTCGCCAGGGTAGAGCGGCCCGGGCGACGCAACGCTCTTGGTCACGCTCACCAGGGGGGCCGTGCCTACCGATGCGGACGCCGAGCAGGGGGTGGGAAAGCCATCGCGCGGATCGCAGGTCAGCCCGCTGGCTGCAGGCGGTTCAATGGTTGCGGTGTTGGTGATCAGCGCCTGGCCTGCGGGCAGCGGATTGCTGAATTGGGAGTTGATGCGAAAGACCAGCGAACTGCCGGCAGGCAGCACCGGCAGACTTGTATTGAGCGGAAACGTATTGGGGCTCGGTGCCGGACACGCTGCAGCACTGCCTGCAGGCACGCGGCAGCTCCAGGTGCTGGCTGCGCTTTGCAACCCGGCTGGCAGGCTGTCCTTGAGCACCGTGCCGCTGGCGTCGGTATTGCTGGCGTTGGTGACCGTCACGTCATAGTAAATGGCGCTATTGGCGGTGGCCCGGCCGGTGAAAGGCGTTCCATCCGCATTCACCGCCTTTTTCTGAACATTCAGTGGTGGTGCGCACGAGGCTGTACCCGTGGATTGAACCAGCAGGCCCGATGGGTCGCCCTGGTTGCCAGTGACGACATAGATGGTGTTCAGCCCTGTCTTCCAGCCCGCATTGAGCAGGATGGAGACATTGCCGTTGGACTGGAAGCCGCCGATGCCCAGGCTGGTGCCATTGTTGGTGTAGTCGTTGATGGCATCGTTGACCAGGATGCGGGAGACCTGGTTGTCGGCGTACATGCTCAGGTTCAGGTTGAAGCCTGCCGGGTCGACGCCGGGGTCCAGGTTGAACTGGTAACGATACACGTAGTAGCTTTTGCCCCAGCTGACGCCAATCCATTCAGCATTATTGAAAGGGGAGGGGTACCAGGCCGGGTGGCGGTACAGCGGCCCTTGGGTGAAGGTCAGACCTGCAGCGGTAGAAGCATTGGGAACCGGGCCATCAGCCGGTGCGATGAACCAGTGCATATCCGTGGCGCCAAGTGGGAGCTTGGGGCTGTTGATGCTGTAACCGTTGGTGCCATCGATCCCCGTATTGAAGATGGCCGGATCGGTCGAACATGACACCGTGGGAAGTGACTGTGCGTGAGCCGTTGAGCACAGAGCGAGGCTGGCCGCCAATGCGGCGCCTGCGCCGCCAGAGCTGCGTAGCAATTGATTGAAGAATCGGATCATGCGAGCTTTCCTCCCTGGTTGCTGCTACGTGCTGGTAGGCGCGGTGCTGCAGCTATTTATGACTTGATGTGATTTTTCTATGATAAAACATATTTCTATCAATATATCGATACATGAATTTTGATAGATTTAATTTATTTTTAAGAATTGAAATCACCTCATCCGGCCATGAAAAAAGGCTGCGTGCGCAGCCTTTGACCATTTGACCGAAGAAGAGCTGGGCTCTATTTCTATTTGCCCCAGCTGTCCTTCAGACCCGTGATCTTGTTGAACACAGGCTTGTCGCCTGTATGTTCCTTGCGATCTGCCACAAAGTAGCCAAAGCGCTCGAACTGGTACTTGTCGTCGGGCTGGGCCGACTTCAGCGACGGTTCGACATAGGCAGTGACCACCTTCAGGCTGTCGGGGTTGAGCAGGGCGAGGAAGTCCTTGCCGCCGGCATCGGGCTGGGGATCGGTGAACAGGCGGTCGTACAGGCGCACTTCGGCTTCAATGCCGTCTTGCACGCCGACCCAGGTGATGGCGGCCTTGACCTTGACGCTGTCTGCGCCGGGCGTGCCGCTCTTGGTGTCGGGCACGACGGTGGCCAGCACCTTGGTCACATTGCCTTCGGCGTCCTTTTCGCAGCCCGTGCAGTCGATCACATAGCCGCCCTTGAGGCGAACCTTGTTGCCCGGGAACAGGCGTTTGTAGCCCTTGGGTGGCACCTCGGCAAAGTCCTCGCGCTCGATCCAGACCTCGTGGCCCAGCGTGAAATGGCGCTCGGGCACCGTTTCACCCTCGGCGTGGTGGGGCAGGGCAGGCAGCGTGCATTGCTCCAGGTGGCCTGCGCTGCCAAATACCTCAGCCCAGTTGGTTAGCTCCAGCTTGACCGGGTCGAGCACCACCATTGCGCGGTGGGCCTTGTTCTCCAGGTCTTCGCGCAGGCAACCGTCCAGCGTGCCATAGTCGATCCAGGCGTAATCCTTGGTTACGCCAATGCGTTCGCAGAAATTGCGGATCGACGCAGGCGTGTAGCCGCGGCGGCGCAGGCCGACGACGGTCGGCATGCGGGGGTCGTCCCAGCCGGTCACGAAGTGGTTGTCCACCAGATGCTTGAGCTTGCGCTTGCTGGTGATCACATAGGTGAGGTTCAGGCGCGAGAACTCGTACTGACGCGGCTGGGGCGCATCGATCAGGCCGCCCGCGCGCAGGTTGTCGAGTAACCAGTCGTAGAACGGGCGCTGGTCCTCGAACTCCAGTGTACAGATGGAGTGGGTGATGTGCTCGTACGCATCCTCGATGGGGTGCGCAAAGGTGTACATCGGGTAGATGCACCATTGATTGCCGGTGTTGTGGTGCTCGGCATGGCGCACGCGGTAGATGGCCGGGTCGCGCAGGTTGATATTGGGCGCAGCCATGTCGATCTTGGCGCGCAGCACGGCGGCGCCATCGGCGAGCTTGCCATCCTTCATGTCGGCAAAGCGCTGCAGGTTCTCGGCCACCGAGCGGTCGCGGAACGGGCTGTTCACGCCGGGGCGGGTGAAGTCGCCACGGTTGGCTTTCATCTCGTCGGCCGACTGCTCGTCCACATAGGCCAGGCCCTGCTCGATCAGGTAGACCGCGCAGCGGTGCATGAAATCGAAATAGTTGCTGGCAAAGTACAGGTTCTCGTGGCCGTCCGGGTCCTTCCAGTCAAAGCCCAGCCATTTGACGGCGTCGATGATGCCGTCCACGTACTCCTGGTCTTCCTTTTCAGGGTTGGTATCGTCAAAGCGCAGGTGGCATACGCCGCCGAAGTCGCGCGCCAGACCGAAGTTCAGGCAGATGGACTTGGCATGGCCCACGTGCAGATAGCCATTGGGCTCGGGCGGGAAGCGGGTGCGGATCCGGGCTTCATCCACGCGGCCTTGCTGGTGGTGCTGGGCGTCGCCAGGCGAGCCGCCCCAGTGGCGACTGGCGTAGGTGCCGTTGTCCAGGTCGGACTCGATGATGTGTCGCAGAAAATTGGTGGGTTTGACCACTTCGTCACTACCACTGTGCGAAGCGCTCGAGACAGGTGCATTCATAACGGCTTATTCTAAGGGACTACCCTGGTGTTTACGATTGGCAACACGATATCCTCTCTTGAAACGACAATTTGCAATCGCTTTGGTATCTTTTGAGCCTTGGCATGCGTTAAGGTTGTGATGACAATTTTTCAAGGTCACCCTCGCAAGGAGAAACAAATGACCAATTCAACGCTGAAACAGTGCTCTCGCTGGGCTGCCGCTGCGGCATTGGCGGGCTTGGGCCTGGTGTCCGGCGCCGCACATGCCAGCCGCGTTTCTTGGTCGGTCGGCATCAATGTACCTGCGCCCGTGTATGTGGCACCGGCCCCTGTGTACATGCCGCCACAACCTGTGTATGTGGCACCGCAACCCGTCTATGTTGCGCCGCCGCCACCGGCCGTGGTGTATCGCCCCGCTCCGATCTACCGTCCTGCGCCCGTGTACTACGGTCCGCCTCCCGGTCACCGCCGTCACCACCGCCATTGGGACCGTGACCGCGATTACTACCGTTACTGATCCCGTCCCCATCCGCGCCCTGGTTGCGCGGGTGTGCACCAGCCCCGGCCTGCCGGGGCTTTTTGTTGGCGCTCCTGTCGCATCCAGCAATGAAGACGGCTGCTTTTGCTCTGATAATCGATAGCAGAGACCGCTTGTGGAGCCTGCATGAAAACCGTCTTCGTACTCAATGGACCGAATCTGAACCTGCTGGGGCTGCGCGAGCCCGCCATTTATGGCGCGCACACCTTGCAGGACGTGGAGCGGCTGTGCGAGCAGGCGGCCATGCGCAACCAGCTGGTCCTGCGCTTTCACCAAAGCAACCATGAAGGCGCGCTGATCGACTGGCTGCATGAGGCAGGCCAGATGAAGCGCGACGGCCAGCTGGCCGGTGTGGTGCTCAACGCCGCCGCTTACACCCACACCAGCGTGGCGCTGATGGATGCGATCAAAGGGGCCGATCTGCCGGTGATCGAGCTTCACATCAGCAACGTGCATGCGCGTGAAGCCTTCCGCCACCATTCATATATCGCACCCGTGGCCAAGGCGGTGATCTGCGGACTGGGCGTGCAGGGTTACAGCATTGCCATCGATGCCGTGGCGCAGGTGCTGCTGGCGCAATCTGCCTGAAGGCGGTTCATCATGGAACATGCGGCTACGCCAGCGCAGCCATGGTCTGCTGCCATGCCTGCTGATTACGCCGCCTTACTGGCGCGCGCCACACGGCTGACCACCCCTTGCGGCGAGGGCGAGATGGTGTGGCACACATGGGGCGAGCGCCAGCCGGGTGCCTTGCCGCTGGTGATGCTGCATGGCGGCAGTGGCAGCTGGACGCACTGGATTCGCAACATCGATGCGCTGGTCGCTGCAGGCCACCAGATCTGGCTGCCCGATCTGCCGGGGTTCGGGGATTCTGCCGCGCCCCCTGCCGGTTTTGATGCCGATGCCATGGTCGAGCCTCTGTACCAGGGCATGCAGCAGCTGGGCCTGCTGCCCTGCAAGCTGATCGGGTTCAGCTTTGGCGGCATGACCGCCGGCATGCTGGCCGCAGCCCATCCCGATGTGGCCGAGCGCCTGGTGGTAGTGGGGGCTCCCGCCATGGGCGTGGTGCCGCACAAGCAGTTTGTGCTGCGCGGCTGGCGCCACCTGCCTGATATGGCCGAGCAGCGCGAGGTGCACCGTTACAACCTGGGCGCCTTGATGCTGTGGAACGCCACCCGCATTGACGATGAAGCCCTGGCCCTGCACCAGAACAACGTGCAGCGTGACCGTCTGCCACGTCGGCGCCTGGCCAATACCGACATCCTGGCGCAGTCATTGCCGCAGATCGCAGTGCCGGTGGCCGCCATCTACGGCGCGCACGATGCGCTCTACAAAACCTATATGGGCGCGCTGGGCGACAGGTTTCGCGCGGCCACGCCACAGCTGCTGGATTTTGTGCTCGTGCCCGACAGCGGCCATTGGGTGCAGTACGAGCAGCCCCGCGCATTCATGGCGGCCCTGTTGCCGCTGCTTTCCTCAACTATTGATGTAAAAAGTGCCCATGGCGCTTGATGGTCAAGCGCAGGCAGCTATCAAAATATGAGTCCAACCAAGTTCACTCCCGTCATTGCCATCCACGGTGGCGCAGGCACCATCACCCGCGCGTCGATCACGCCCGCACAGCAGCAGGCGTACCGCAATGCGCTGCGCGATGTTCTGCTGGGCGCGCAGCGCAAGCTGGCGGAAGGCGCGCCAGCGGAAGCCGTGGCGGTGGAGGCGGTGCGCCTGCTGGAGGAGTGCCCGTTGTTCAATGCCGGGCGCGGCGCCGTGTTCACGGCGGACGCCACCCACGAGATGGATGCCTGTGTCATGCGTGGGCGGGATCTGGCCTGCGGTTCCATCGCAGGGGTCAGCACCGTGCGCAACCCTGTCATTGCCGCAAAGGCACTGATGGAGGCGGGCGGGCCGGTCTTCATGATCGGTGCGGCAGCCGAGCAGTTTGCCCAGCGGCAGGGCTGCGAAATGGTGGCCAAGGACTGGTTCTCCACCGAGCAGCGCCTCGCGCAGCTGCGCACGGTGCAGGAAGCTGCCCGGGTATCGGGCAGCGATACCGTGGCGCTGGACCACACCGCGCAGAGCCTGGCTGCGCCGCAAGGCACGGGCGACGCGCCGCTGGATGAGCGCAAGAAAATGGGTACGGTGGGTGCCGTGGTGCTCGATGTACATGGCAACCTGGCGGCCGCCACATCGACCGGCGGCCTGACCAACAAGAAGCCCGGCCGCGTGGGCGATTCGCCCGTGGTGGGCGCTGGCACCTATGCCAAGAACGGCGTGGTGGCGGTGTCATGCACCGGTGTGGGCGAGGCTTTCATTCGCGGAACGGCCGCGCATGCCGTGGCCGCACGCATCGAGTTGCTGGGCGCAGATGTTGCCGATGCGGCAAGCGCCGTCATCCACCGGGTGCTGCCTCCGCTCGGTGGCGACGGGGGCCTGATTGCCGTGGGTGCGAGCGGTGAGGTGTCGCTGTGTTTCAACTCCGAAGGCATGTACCGCGGCCAGGTGGGCGTTGCGGGCGAGCCACTGGTGGCGATCTATGAGAGCGATCAATTGCTAACGGCATAAACGGTCCGGGTTCTGCCGTTGCACCAAGGCTGCCGCAGGCAGCCTTTTTTCATGCGATGACGGGTTTTACTTAGGTGAAAACACTAGGGTAATTTCATATGAAACCGCTTTCGGCGCTTCCTACAATGCGAGGACTGTCACCGAAGTGAGTGCGCAGATCCGTGCGATCTTGCCAAAGTGGGACACAGTCTTCGGGGTGCCGCATCTGCTGCGGCTATTCCTTTTTTCATAGCACATTCCGATTGCTGCTTGTGCGCTAAAGCCCAATTTTATGTCCACCCTTGCTCACTCCTCCGCCGAGAATGCTGCGTTGCCCGCGGTGTTGCAGGTTCGTGATCTGTCGGTCAGCTTCAAAACCGAGCAGGGCCGGGTGCAGGTGGTCAAGAACCTGAGCTTCGACGTGCATGCGGGCCAGACGCTGGCCGTCGTGGGTGAATCGGGCTCGGGCAAATCCGTTACCTCGCTGGCGCTGATGCGACTGGTGGAAAACGGTGGTGGCCAGATCGACAGCGGCTCCATGCTGCTGCGCGGGCGACATGCAGGTCAGCTGGATCTGGCCAAGGCCAGCAACGCGCAGATGCGCCAGGTGCGCGGTGCGGACATGGCCATGGTGTTCCAGGAGCCGATGACATCGCTCAACCCCGTCTTCACCGTGGGTGAGCAGATTGCCGAATCCATCCGCCTGCACCAGGGAAAATCGCGCAGCGAGGCCATGGCCGAGGCGCTGCGCATGATGGAGCTGGTGCGCATTCCCGAGGCGCGCAATGTGCTCACGCGCCACCCGCACCAGCTCTCGGGCGGCATGCGCCAGCGGGTGATGATTGCGATGGCGCTGTCGTGCAAGCCGTCGCTCTTGATTGCCGATGAACCGACGACGGCGCTGGATGTGACCATTCAGGCGCAGATTCTGGCGCTGATCCAGGAGCTGCAGCGCGAGATGTCGATGGGCGTGATCTTCATCACCCACGACATGGGGGTGGTGGCCGAGGTGGCTGACCGCGTGCTGGTGATGTTCCGGGGCGACAAGGTGGAAGAGCAGGACTGCGTGCAGCTGTTTGCCAACCCGCAGCAAGCCTACACCCGCAACCTGCTCGCGGCTGTGCCGCAGCTGGGTGCCATGCGCGGCAAGGATCTGCCCGAGCGTTTTGCCCTGCTGGGCCAGGGGGCGGCTGGCGCTGCAGGATCGGTTGCGCCGCAGGCCACGGTCAAGGCCGGTGCGCCGGTGCTGCAGGTGGACAAGCTGGTGACGCGCTTTCCGATCAAGGAAGGGCTGCTGGGCGGCGTCAAGCGGCAGGTGTATGCGGTGGAGCAGGTGAGCTTCAGCCTGCAGCCGGGCGAGACGCTGGCGGTGGTGGGCGAATCGGGCTGCGGCAAATCCACCACGGGCCGGGCGCTGGCGCGGCTCATCGATTTCCAGTCGGGCCAGGTGCAGGTGGCGGGGCGCGATATTGCGCGGCTCTTGGGCAGCGATCTGCAGGCCCTGCGCCGCGACATCCAGTTCATTTTTCAGGACCCGTTTGCCTCGCTCGACCCCCGCTTGACAGTCGGCTACAGCATTCTGGAGCCCATGCTGATCCACAGGCTCCTGCCGCGCGAGCAGGCCGAGAAGAAAGTGGAATGGCTGCTGGAGAAGGTAGGCCTGCCCGCTGCAGCGGCCAACCGCTATCCGCACGAATTTTCGGGAGGCCAGCGCCAGCGCATTGCGATTGCACGCGCGCTGGCACTCAACCCGCAGGTGGTGATTGCCGACGAGGCGGTGTCGGCGCTCGATGTGTCGATCCGTGCGCAAATCATCAACCTGATGATGGATCTGCAACAGGAGTTTGGCATTGCCTTCCTGTTCATCTCGCACGACATGGCGGTGGTCGAGCGCGTGAGCCACCGGGTGGCAGTGATGTACCTGGGCCAGATCGTCGAGATCGGCCCGCGCCGCGCCGTGTTCGAGAACCCGCAGCACAGCTATACCAAACGGCTGATGGCGGCGGTGCCGATTGCCGATCCGACGCGCCGGCGTGCGCACACCTTGAACGTGACCGAAATACCCAGCCCCGTGCGTGCGGTGAACGACCCACCCAGGGTGCTGCCCATGCGCGAGGTGGGGCCGGGCCACTGGGTGGCGACCGATGTATCTGCAGCGGCGGCGCAAAGCGCAGCTGCTGGCCGGGCGGTGGCCTGAAAAGCGCCACGAACGGATTGTTTTTGATGGGGTCTGGCGGCCACGGTGGCGTGCCAGAGTATGCAAAACCTGAAGAGGAGAGTTGATATGCAACGACGTTTGACTTCGATCGCCGCCGCCATGCTGCTGGCGGGTACTGCGTTTTCGGCCCACGCGGCCAAGGACGTTGTGGTGGCGGTGGCTTCCACCTTCACGACCACCGACCCCTACGATGCCAACGACACCTTGTCGCAGGCCGTGGCCAAGTCCTTCTACGAAGGCCTGTACGGCTTTGACAAGGACATGAAGATGATCCCCGTGCTGGCAACGGGCTTTGACGTGAGCAAGGACGGCCTCGTCTACACCTTCAAGCTGCGCAGCGGCGTCAAGTTCCACGACGGCACTCCCTTCAACGCCGAAGCGGTGAAGGCGACCTTTGACCGCGTGACCAACCCGGACAACAAGCTCAAGCGCTACAACCTGTACAAGAACATCGCCAAGACCGAGGTGGTGGACGATCTGACGGTGAAGTTCACGCTCAAGGAGCCGTTTGCACCTTTCGTCAACTCGCTCGCCCACCCCTCGGGCGTGATCATCTCGCCCGCTGCACTCAAGCAGTACGGCAAGGAGATCGTGCAGCACCCCGTGGGCACCGGCCCGTTCAAGTTCGTCGAGTGGAAGCCTTCCGACTACATGAAGGTCGCCAAGTTTGACGGCTACTGGCAAAAGGGCCTGCCCAAGGTGGATACGATCACCTGGCGCCCGGTGGTGGACAACAACACCCGCGCATCGATGATGCAGACCAACGAAGCGCACTTCGCCTTCCCGGTGCCGCCAGAAGCCGTGGCCAACCTGGAGAAGAAGCCAAGCCTTGAAATCACCAAGGCGCCGTCGATCATCCATCGCTACATCTCGATGAATGTGACGCAAAAGCCGTTCGACAACCCCAAGGTGCGTGAGGCGCTGAACTACGCCATCAACAAGGAAGCGCTCTCCAAGGTGGCGTTTGCGGGCTCTGCCATCCCTGCCGAGGGCGTGCTGCCCAAGGGCGTGGAATTTGCCACCAAGCTCGGCCCATGGCCTTATGACCCCGCCAAGGCCAAGGCCCTGCTGAAGGAAGCGGGCTACCCCAACGGCTTTGAGAGCACGCTGTGGTCGGCCTACAACCACTCCACCGCCCAGAAGGTGATCCAGTTCGCGCAGCAGCAGCTCGCCCAGGTTGGCGTGAAGGTGACCGTGCGCGCCCTGGAAGCAGGCCAGCGCGTGGCCGAGGTGGAATCCGTGCAGGACCCTGCCAAGGCGGGCGTGCGCATGTACTACGTGGGCTGGTCGTCGTCCACCGGCGAAGCTGACTGGGCGATGCGCCCGCTGCTGGCGGGTGAGAGCGCACCTCCCAAGGGCTTCAACACCGCCTACTACAACAACCCCGAAGTCAATGCCGACATCGCCAAGGCGCTGGTGACCACCGACGTGGCCGCGCGCGGCAAGATCTATGCCGATGCGCAGCAGAAGATCTGGAAGGACGCACCCTGGATCTTCCTGAACACCGAGCAGCTGGTGTCGGTGCGCGCCAAGAACCTGTCTGGCTTCTACGTCATTCCTGACGGCAACTTCAACTTTGTTGACCTGGACCTGAAGTAATCCATGCATCGCTACCTGCTCAAACGCTTGCTGGGGCTGATACCGACGCTGCTCATCGTGGCAGTGCTGGTGTTCGGTTTTGTGCACATGCTGCCTGGCGACCCCGCGCGCCTCGCGGCAGGCCCCGAAGCCGGGCCCGAGACGATTGAACTCGTCCGCAAGGACCTGGGGCTCGATCTGCCCCTGCACCAGCAGTTCATCCGTTTCTTCGGCAATGCGTTGCAGGGCGATTTTGGCAAGTCTGTTCGTACCAAGCGCCCTGTCTCGCAGGAGATCGCAGAGCGCTTTGGCCCAACCTTTTGGCTCACCGTCGTGGCCATGGCCTGGTCGGTGGTGCTGGGCATGTTCCTGGGCATCGTCTCGGCGGTCTGGCGCAACAAGTGGCCCGATCGCCTGGGCATGACGCTGGCGGTGTCGGGCATCTCGTTTCCGTCATTCGCCCTGGGCATGCTGCTGATGCAGTATTTCTCGGTCAACCTGGGCTGGCTGCCTACCGTGGGGGCAGATACCTGGAAGCACTACGTGCTGCCGTCGCTCACGCTGGGCGCTGCCGTGGCCGCCGTGATGGCGCGCTTCACGCGCAGCTCGTTCATCGACATCCTCAAGGAAGACTATGTACGCACGGCACGCGCCAAGGGGCTGAAGGAGACGGTGGTCGTCATCAAGCACGGCCTGCGCAATGCCATGATTCCGGTCATCACGATGATGGGCCTGCAGTTCGGCTTTCTGCTGGGCGGCTCCATCGTGGTGGAGGTGGTCTTCAACTGGCCCGGCATGGGCCGCCTGCTGGTCGATGCGGTCGAAATGCGCGACTACCCGATCATCCAGGCCCTGGTGCTGCTGTTCTCGCTGGAATTCATTCTGATCAATCTGGTGGTTGACTTGCTGTACGCATGGATCAACCCCACCATTCGCTACAAGTAAGGAGCATGGGCATGACTACTCCAAATGCTCCCCAAACCCCGGCCAGCGCTCCGGCAGGCAACGCGGCCACAGCCGCGCTGCCCGCCAACCTGGCCGCATCGACGCGCATGCGCACGCCCATGGCCGAGTTCTGGCGCAAGTTCAAGCGGCAGAAGCTGGCGCTGTGGGCCGGGGCCTTCATCATCGTGCTGGTGCTGGTGGCCATTCTGGCGCCGTGGCTCGCGCCATTCGATGCCGAGAATTTCTTCGACTACGACGCGCTCAACTCGCCACCCACTGCCAAGCACTGGTTTGGCGTGGATTCGCTGGGCCGCGACATTTTCAGCCGCATTCTGGTGGGTGCCCGCATCTCGCTGGCCGCAGGCTTTGTTTCTGTGGCCATCGGCGCGGTGATTGGCGCCGTGCTGGGCCTGCTGGCGGGCTACTACGAAGGCTGGTGGGATCGCATCGTCATGCGCATGTCCGATGTGCTGTTTGCCTTTCCTGGCATTTTGCTGGCCATCGGCATTGTGGCCATTCTCGGCAACGGCATGATCAACGTCATCATGGCCGTGGCGGTGTTCAGCGTGCCGGCGTTTGCGCGCCTGGTGCGCGGCAATGTGCTGGCGCTCAAGCAGCAGACCTATATCGAGGCGGTGCGTTCCATCGGCGCGCCCGATTGGGTCATCATGCTGCGCCACCTGCTGCCCGGCACGGTGTCGTCGGTGGTGGTGTACCTGACAATGCGCATCGGCACCTCGATCATCACGGCGGCCAGCCTGTCGTTTCTGGGCATGGGCGCCCAGCCGCCTACGCCCGAGTGGGGAGCCATGCTGAACGAGGCGCGCAGCGATATGCTCAACGCCCCGCACGTGGCGCTTTTCCCCAGCCTGGCCATTTTCGTGACCGTGCTGGCCTTCAACCTGCTGGGCGATGGCCTGCGCGACGCGCTCGATCCCAAGCTGGACAATTGACAATCGACAATCGACGATCGACGATCGACCGCCATGGACTGATACGCGGTCTGCTATCAAAAACAAAGCTGCTGGTGCTTGATTCATGAGCGCCAGCAGCTTTTTTAATACGTAATGGGGCCGCTTACTGCGGCTGCTCCTTGTGCAGGCGTTTGAGGAAGACCGTGATCTCCTTGGCGGTCTGCGCGTCGCCATTGGCATCTGCTGCCTGCATGCCTCGCTGCCAGGCTGATTCCGCCTTTGCCCGCTCGCCGAGCGCGAGCCAGGCCTTGCCCAGCAGCTTCCAGGCGGCAGAGTATTGCGGGTTGTGTTCCACCGCGCGGCTCAGATGCTCTGCAGCTGCGGCATGGTTCTCTTCCCGCAGGAATGCATTGCCCAGGCCAAAGCGCAGCAGGGCGTTGTCCTGGCCGCTGGCCAGCAATTTTTCGAGACCTTCGCGCATCGCTCATCCTTTCGATCCATGGAGGATAGCTGTGTCCGCTTGTCCGCAACGCGCGTGCGTGCATGCATCAAAAAAACAAAAGCGCCCGTAGGGCGCTTTGCTGCAAGTATCTGCGCAAGGCTCAGCGTTTTTTCTTGGTTGTGGCCGTGCTGCGCTTGGAGGGCGCTGCCTTGGTGGGCGTACTACGGGCCGTGCTCTTTTTTGCGGAGCTGTCTTTGCTCGGCTTGCCCGCTTTGCTGCTGCGGCTGGCTGCATGGCTGTTGTGGTTGCCAGCGTGCCGCTCTGCACCCACGCGCACCGGCAGGTACAGCACCACTTGCTGGCCCGCCTTGAAGGCGGCCTTCACGCCCACATCGTTCCAGTCTGCCACCTGGGCGGCGGTGACCTTGTAGCGCTGTGCGATTCCGGTCACGCTGTCGTGCTTGCGCGCCTTGACGGTGGTGCGCCGCGTCACGATCTCGGGCGTGAGCGCAATGTGTGCGTTGTCGGCCAGGTGGCTGGATACGTCCTGCTTGACAGCTGCCGAGCGGGGCACCATCAGTGCCGAGCCGCCCTTGACCATCATGCGCGGGGGAATGTTGTTGACCGCGCGCAGGTCGCCTTCGCTCATGCCGACCATGCCTGCGGCGGTGGCCACGGTCATGGTGCTGGGCACAGTCCAGACCGTCCAGCTGGCGTACTGGCCTTTTTCATGGGCTTGCAGGTTGCGGCGGAAGACATTGGCGTTGTCCCAGGGCAGCAGCACCTGGGGCGTTCCGGCCTTGAAGATGACGGGCTTGTTGAACGAGGGGTTGAGCGACTTGAGCTCATCCATGGTCACCCCGGCGAGTTCGGCCACCTGTGCGGTGTCGATGTCGCGGTCCAGCGTGACAGCCTGGAAGTAAGGGTGGTTCTCGATCAGCGGCAGCTCGGTCTGGAAGTTTTCCGGCCGGGCGATGATGTTCTTGACCGCCTGCAGCTTGGGCACATAGTTGCGCGTTTCGTCGGGCATGTTCAGGTCGGTGTAGCCCATGCCCAGGCCCTGCTTCTGGTTGCGCGCCAGCGCGCGGCCCACGCTGCCTTCGCCCCAGTTGTAGGCGGCCAGGGCCAGGTGCCAGTCGCCAAACATGTTGTAGAGCTTTTGCAGGTAGTCGAGCGCGGCGCGTGTCGATGCGAGCACATCGCGCCGGTCGTCGCGGAACATGTTCTGCTTGAGCTCGAAATACGTGCCGGTAGAAGGCATGAACTGCCACATGCCAGCGGCCTTGGCGCTGGAGACCGCCTGCGGGTTGTACGCGCTCTCGATGTAGGGCAGCAGCGCCAGCTCGGTCGGCATGCCACGGCGCTCCAGCTCCTCGACGATGTGGAACATGTACTTGGAGGAGCGCTGCGTCATGCGCTGGATGTAGTCGGGCCGGCTTGCATACCATTGCTCCTGGTTGCTCACCAGGTCGTTTTGCAGATCGGGCATGGCAAAGCCGCGGCGGATGCGATCCCACAGGTCATCTGGCACGGCCAGATTGGCCACGCCATTGCGCTGCACGCTGGCGGAGTTGATGGGGCTGAGAGGCCCCCGGGGGTAGTTGGGGGTGTGGCTGGCGGTGCTTTGCACCTCCGCTTCACTGTTGTTGGCCTCAGGCTGGCTGGTGGTGGCGCAGCCGGTCAGAATGAGGAGCGCGCTCAGGCTCCACAGGTGCAGGTAGTTCTTCAAAATTGGTTCTTCCAGCGACGCAGCGATGCCAGTACCGATACCGGATCGCCGCTGGGGGTGGATGGATCAAATTGCTGCGCAGCACGTGCCACGGCGGGGACTGCGCTGCGCAAAAACGGGTTGATGCGCAGCTCGTTGCCAAGCTGGGCAGGCAAGGTGGGAGCGCCCTGGGCACGCTGCGCCTGGCAGTGCGCCGTGTACCGGGCGATATCGGCATTGTCCGGCTCCACGGCCTGCGCAAAACGCAGGTTGGAGAGCGTGTATTCATGCGCTGCGCACACCAGGGTGGTGGATGGCAGGGCCGCCAATGCAGACAGCGATGCATGCATCTGCGCCGGGGTGCCTTCAAAAAGGCGGCCGCAGCCTGCAGAAAACAAGGTATCGCCACAGAATAGAACAGGGGCGGGCAGCGGGGCCTCGCCTTCCACCATGGGGCAGTAATAAGCAATGTGCCCGGCGGTATGGCCGGGCACATCGATCACCTGCCAGGTGTGGCCCAATAGCGGCAGGGTATCGCCGCCCTGCAACGGGTGGTAAGGTGCGGGGATGTCTTCGCGCGCCGGGCCGTACACGGCAGCTCCGGTGGCTTCGCGCAGTTCGGCCACACCACCCACATGGTCGCCATGGTGGTGGGTTACTACAATGGATTGCAGATGCAGCCCGAGTGCTTGCAGTGCCTCCATCACCGGGGCCGCCTGCCCGGGGTCGACCACCAGCGCCTGCCTGCCGTCGTGCAGCAGCCAGATATAGTTATCGGTAAATGCGGGCAAAGGGTGCAAGTGCATGAATGAACAAATTATAGGCACGCAAAACTGGTGGAATATGCCGCTGGGCCGCTATATGCTGGCCTGGGAGCAAACATGTTACGACGATGCGGTGGCCGACATCTTTGGCTTTCACAGCCTGCAGATCGGGCTTTTCCCATTGCAGGGGCTGCGGGCCAATCGCATGCCCCATCGCTGGCTGGCGCTCGACTCCGTGGAGCAGCAGGCGCAATGGCAGACGCTGGAAACTGTAAATGTAAACAGCTTTGCACAGGGTTTACAAAGTCCCCAGCCTGCGCCTGCTGAGGCGCAGCCAGCGCCGGGGGCGTTCGAGGAAGGCGCCGGTGCGGTGCGGGCTGAGAACGCTGCGGTGCCATCGCAGACGGCGGTGCTGCTGTGCGCCGGGCAGGCCTTGCCTTTTCCCAATGATTCGCTCGACCTCGTGCTGCTGCCCCACACGCTGGAGCTGAGTGCCGATCCGCACGCCGTTCTGCGCGAGGTGGCCCGCGTGCTGGTGCCTGAGGGCAGGGTGCTGATCAGCGGTGTGAACCCTGCAAGTCTGTGGGGCATGCACACCTGGAGTCGCCGCATTCCCGGCTTGCAAAAGCTCCCTCCCATGCCCGATGACCGCAGCCTGATCGGCTATGGCCGCTTGCGCGACTGGCTCAAGCTGCTCGATCTGGACCTGCAGACTGCCAGCTTTGGCTGTTACCGCCCGGCGATGCGCACCGATACCTGGCTGCGCCGCTGGGACTGGCTGGACAGCCTGGGGCCCACGGCGTGGCCGATATTGGGTGGCGTGTACTTTGTGGAGGCGGTGAAGAAGGTCGCAGGCGTGCACATGCTGGCTGCGCCCTGGAAGGCCGCTGCACCTGCTGCTGTGGGCCGACCCGTGGCGGCGCGCGATGGCGTGCTGGAGAAAAGGGACACAAGAGATGCCAGCCCGCCGAAGGGAGATGGCTGGGAAAGGCACGTTTAAGCGCTTTTGCCGCTCTGGCGCTTATCTGTCAAGCACAGTTAGCTATTAATTGTGAAGCGCCTTCTGGCGCCATCCCCTTCTGAAAACCGCTTATAGTTGCCGCACTGATATTGGCACGCGCCAAGGAGCTGGTTTGAACCAAGTTGTGATTTATACGGATGGCGCCTGCAAAGGCAACCCCGGGCCTGGCGGCTGGGGCGCGCTGCTGCGCGCTGGCCAGGTGGAGAAAGAGCTGTATGGCGGCGAGTTGAACACCACCAACAACCGCATGGAATTGATGGCCGTCATCCAGGCGCTGGAAGCGCTGAAGCGCCCCTGTGACGTGGCGCTCTACCTGGACAGCCAGTACGTGCGCAAGGGCATCACCGAATGGATTGCCGGGTGGAAGGCCAAGGGCTGGCGCACGGCAAGCAAGGAGCCGGTAAAAAATGTCGATCTGTGGCAGCGCCTCGATGCGCTCGTTCACGGCGGCGCGCACCGCATCAGCTGGCATTGGGTCAAGGGTCACGCAGGTGATCCGGGCAACGAGCGGGCCGACAGCCTGGCCAACAAAGGCGTGGATGTGGCGCTGGGCCGGGTTTGATTCAAGTCATATTTGACGAAGGAGCAGCCATGGGGCGGGCAATGCAGATTCTGGCGGTGATCGGTGTGGTGGCTGCGCTGTATGTGGCCTACCGCTACGGTATCTTCTAACGATACGGATGAACGTCAAACGTCAAACGTCAAACGCAAAAAAGCCTGATGACGAAGGCCATCAGGCTTTGTTTTTTGGAGGGTTGCGGCGCCTACTCGGCAGCGGCAATACGGCGCAGTGCATTCGTGTCGCGCACGATCAGGCCCGAGGGCTCGATGCGGATCGACGATTCGCGCTCCATCGACTTGAGCTCCTGGTTCACCCGCTGGCGCGAGGCACCCAGCAGCTGGGCAAGTTCTTCCTGCGCCAGTTGCAGGCCGATGCGGGTTTCGGTGCTTTCCTTGCCGGGCACGCCATAGCTGCGTGAGAGGTGCAGCAACTGCTTGGCCAGACGCGCGCGCAGCGGCAGGGTGTTGAGGTCTTCCACCATGCCGTACAGGCTGCGGATGCGGCGCGCATGCATGCGCGAGAGCGCCTGGTAAAACTCCACATGGGTCTGCAGAATGCGCTGGAAATCCGCCTTGCTCACGCAGACCAACGTGGTTTCGCCATGGGCGTATACATCGTGTGTGCGGCTGTCGTCGTCAAACAGGCCCACATCACCAAACCAGGTGCCGGGCTCCACGTAAGTGAGTGTGATCTGCTTGCCCGTGAGCGAGGCAGAGCTCACACGGGCCGAGCCGCGGGCCACCGATACCCATTCCTCCGGCGTATCGCCGCGCGAGAAAATCAGCGCGCCGTCCTTGAAGCGCTTGACATACGCACAGCGCAGAATGTCATGGCGCAGGGTGGGTGAAAGCGTCTGGAACCACCGACCGGTGTTGATGGCTTCGCGTTCTTCTTGCGTGAGGATGGGATCGTCCATGGCGTGTCGTCTCAGTGACTGAAGTTCTTTGTTTTGTCGCTTGCGCGACGGTCACGCTCGAATGTAAGGCATTGCTGGCAAGTTGTTAATTATCGTCTGACATCGTAGAAGGGCTGACAAAGGGAAATTTCCAGGTTTGGCGCCCGTTATTCAATCAGGAAATAGCGTAATTTGTATACCGGCAGGGCGCTTTCAGCTATCAGTTTTGAGCATGGGTTTTCCCTAGGTGCACCAATGGTGAAGACAGCCTTCTGCATCGGTGAAGGGTCGGTGATGGCGCAATAAATCAGTGGGGCTTTGCGGCCTGCAATCACGGGACAGGCCATTTGCTGGCAGCCACTGGCAGTGGCTGTCAGGGGTTTGTCAGTGCATGCCGCTAGCGCAACCGCTCACACACATCAGTCTCACGCGCCGGAGCTGCGCCGCCGCTGCTGCCACAACTCGATCAGCACCACCGCCAGGCCCGCCAGGCAGATGAGCGCCATGCCCGCAGCGGTAGTGGCGCCCGGCAACTGGCCAAACACCAGCCAGCCCAGGGTAGTGGCAGAGACGATCTGCAGGTAGTTGAAGGGCGCGAGCAAGGTGGCGCTGGTCTTGCTGTAGGCCGTGATCTGCAGCCAGTGGCCTGCAAAGCCGGTCAGTCCCGTCGACAGCAGCAGTGCCCACTGCCACAGGCTGAGGTCGAGCGTTTTCCAGAAAAACGGCAGCAGGGCCGTCAGCACGATGGCGCCCAGCAGGCCGCCGTAGAAATTGCTGGTCAGCGGGTCATCGCCCGCCACGCGGCGCGTGCTGATCTGAAAGAGTGCAAAAGTGGCGGCGGTGACGGCGCCCCAGATTGCGCCTTCGGTGGACAGCTGGCCGCCCGGCCGCACAACGATCAGCATGCCAACAAAACCCAGCAGCACGCCTGCCAGTCGATGCCAGCGGGGCCGCTCGCCCAGCAGCCACGGCGCCAGCACCATCACCAGCAGAGGGGCCATGAAGTTCATCGCCGTGCCCTCGGCCAGCGGCACCAGGCTCAGCACATGGAAAAACAGCAAGGTGGTGGCAATCATCAGCATCCCGCGCTGCAGCTGGCGCGGCAGCGACTGGGTTCTGAACAGGCTGCGGCCGCGTCTGGGCAGTACAAAAATGGCCATCAGCGCCACATGCCCGACATAGCGGAACCACGACACCATGAGCACCGGCACGCCCGCCGTCACCAGCAGCTTGCCGCTGGCGTCCAGGCTGGAGAGAATCCACAAACCGCACACATGCAGGGCGATACCGACGATATTCATGGCTTTGCAAGGCCTTAGAACGTGTTTACGATCTCTACGCGGCGCGAGGAGATCGTAAACACGTTCTTAGCGTAAGACGAGGGCGGCATTGTAGCTATGGATTTTGTAGTTGCCTGTCCGCTGCGTTACGCCCCCCCAAAGGCCTGATCAAAGTCAACTCCCATCCTGAAAGCGGCCTGGTGGGCCACCGCCTTGCGCCCCTTAGTGGCGCAGTGTTGCCCGCAGCCTGCGCCAGCCGACCACCACGCCGGTGGCGCTGAGCAGCAGCCCGCCCAGGCTCAGCACGATCAGCAAGACATCCCACAGCGGGCGGCACTCAAGCAGCGGCAGCCAGTCCCAGCTGTGCAGCATGGCAAACAGCCAGCGGTTGGCGCGGCGGTGGCTGTCGAGGCTGCCCAGAACTGCGCCGGTGCGCGGATCGATATGCACCCAGGTGCGGTTGGCGTCGTCAAACACCACGCGCCAGATGGGCAGGGGCTTGTCGCTGCCGCCCGTCATGCTGTGTTCGGTACGGGTGTAGTAGTACAGGTCGTAGGCGTCCAGCGTGTCGATTCGCCCCACGGGCGCAGCCAGCAGGCGGGGCAGGGCAGCGCGCAGTGCATCGGTATCCACACGCCAGGGCTGCGCCGTGCGGGCATCGAACAGTTGCGCGGTGGTGCTGGCGCCATAGGCTTGCACCACGGGCTGGCCCAGCACCATGGTCCAGCGCAGCTCGCGTGTGCCGGGGCCTGCGGCCTGCAGCAGTTGCTCCGGGGGGGCGCTGGCGCCCAGCTCTGCCAGAGCTTTGCCGTGCAGCGCGGCCGCCTGCAGGGGAGGCGCGCTGCTGCTCAGCACTTTCCAGGGGTTCATCGACATCAGGCCGCTGAAGATCCAGGTGAGGGTGACGGCGGCAAACAGCAGACCGCTGATGTGATGCCAGCGCATGAGGCGGCCAGGGTAGGGCGTGCGGCGCCCATTGCGGTAGCGGGCGCCAAAGCGCCAGCGCATGACCCCCACCACGCTGCCGGTGATGGCGCCTGCGATGCCCAGGATGGAGAGCCACACGACGGTGCCGTTCCAGTACTTGTCGAGCACGCCGCCGCGCAGCGGATAGAGCCAGTGCAGCCAGGCGCCCGCATAGTTCCAGGTGCGTTCGCTGCGGGTGGCATCGCGCACTACCTCGCCGGTGGGGCCCGATACGTAGAGCCAGGTGCCATCGGCCAGCGCCACCTTGTGCAGCGGGCGGTGGGCATCAAGTGCGCGCGAATGGGTGGCCGCGTCTTCCTCCAGGGTGCCCAGATACGTGAGTTGGCCGCTGCTGCTCACCCAGGCTGCAGCGCTGGCGAGGGCCGTGGCTTCATCGGCGGCGGGCAGGAGACGGCCGGTGCGTGCATCCACCACTACAGTGCCAGCGCCTGCCTTCTGGTGCGTACCTTTTACAGGGGTGAGCTGGTACACAGGCTGGCCTGCGCGGCTGGCAGACAGCCGCAGCTCTTCCAGGGGCTGCTGCCATCCGGCCAGGTGGAGCGCCTGCTGGGGCGGCAGCAGCCCGGCTTGGGATTGGAGGGCAGGCAGGTGGGCGAGGCGTTCGTGCGCGGTGAGCTTGGGGTAGCCCACGTACATCATCACCATGCCCGATACGAACCACATCGCAAACAGCAGGCACAGCGCAATGCCCAGCCAGCGGTGGGTCACGTACCACCAGCGCTTGAGGGATCGTGCCATGGCCTCAGAACCTCACGCGCAGCGTCACATCGGCCGTGCGCGGCGCGCCCAGGTAGGCCATTGTGCCCACATTGGCGGCGTAGACCTTGTCGGTCACATTGCGCACGCGGGCGACCACGGTGGCGTTGCGGCTCCACTGGTAGCTGGCGCCCAGGTCGAGCAAGGTATAGGCGCTCCAGGTCTGGGTATTGGCGGCGTCGGCGTAGACCCTACCCACATGGCGCAGGCCGGCATTGAACTGCCACTGCGGGCCCGCGTGGTAGGAAGTCCACAGATTGGCAACCACGCGCGGCGTATTGGTGGGCGTTTTGCCTGCGAGCGAGATGCCGCCCTGCGTGAAGTCGTCGTACTGCGCATCCACCAGCGCCACATTGCCTTGCACCGACCAGGCCCGGGTGGGCTGCAGGCCCATGGCCAGCTCCACCCCGCGCGATGACTGCTGGCCCACCAGCAGCGTCTGGCTCGGCTGGTTCGGGTCCTGCGTGGCGATGTTGTTGCGCTGCAGGTGGTAGAGCGCCACCGTGGCCGTGCCCTTGCCTTGCCAGAAATCCAGCTTGCTGCCCAGCTCCACCTGGCGGCCGGTGGTGAGGGCGCTGTTGTTGCGCACGTCGGCAAATGATGCGGTGGTGAGCACGCCCGAGGGCGGGTCAGCCGCCGTAGCGTACTGCGCGTACAGGTTGGCGCCGGGCGCTACATCCCACACCAGGGCGAGGCGGCCGGTGGTGGGTTGGTAGCCGCGCGAGAACTCGGCCGGGTTGGCGGCGGTCACTTCACGGCGGTTGGTCAGGTCCAGGTCGATGCGCTCATGCCGCAGTGCGCTCACCAGGTGCAAGGTAGGCGCCAGCTGCGTGCGGTTTTCGGCGTACAGCGCCACGGTGGTCACACGGTTTTCGCGGTCTGGGCGAAAGCCCGGTGTCATGCCCGGAATGTCGAAGAAGTGCTCGGTGCTGAAGTCATACGGATCGACGGTGCTGACGGTGGTGGACAGGCTATTGGGAAAGCGCGTCTGCCGGTTCACGCTCACATCCAGGCCAAAGGCCCATTCGCTGCGCAGGCCCGCCAGCTCGCCCTGGTACTGGCCATCAATGCGGTTGCCCACCAGCCGCTGCTGGTGGCGCTGTAGCAGGGGGGACGAGCGCAGCACGGCAGTGTTGTCCGGGTTGAAGCGGTAGACCTCCACATTGCGGTAGTCGCGCAGTGCGTCGTAGGCGTAGAAGGTGTTTTTCAGCTGCAGCTGGTCATTCACCCGCCAGTCGGTCAGCGAGCGCAGCCACTGCACCCGCTGGGCGTACAGGCCGTCCTGGCTGTTGTAGTTCTTGAAGCGCGTGCCCGGGTCGATCTGCAGCGCGCCCGCGGTGGGGTTGCGCAATGGCGTGCCCCAGTAGGGACGGTCCACCCGCTCGTGCTGGGCTTCGTAGGCCAGGGTGTGGGTGACGCCGCCGCCCAGGTCCGACAACAGCGAGGTGGCCAGCTGCGTGGCCTCGGCTCGGGTGCCTTGCGTCCAGCCGTGGGCGTTGCGGTGGTTCAGGTCGAAGCGCAGGTAGTGGTCGCCAGCGCCCGTGCCGTCGCCCGTCACGCGCCGGTTGATGCCGATGGACGCCTCCTTGGTGGCATGGCTGCCCAGGCGCAGCTGGCCTTCGCTGAAATCGCTGCGCTCGGCCAGTTTGGTGATGATGTTGATCGTGCCGCCCACGCCCCCTGCGCCATACAGAAAGCTGCTGGCGCCGCCGATGGCTTCGACGCGGTCGTAGATCCAGCTGTCCACGGGGCGCGCTGCAATGCCGTATTGCACATTGATGCCGTTGAAGAGCTGGTTGAGCGAGCTGCCGCCAAAGCCGCGCCAGCTCACCCCGACGTTTCCGGGTGCATCGTGCGCGGTCACGCCGGGAATGCTCTTGAGCATCTCCTGTGTATTGCTGGCGCCTCGCTCTTCGATGGTCGCGCGGTCCACCACCGTCACCGCAGCCGGTGTGTCGCGCACGGTCAGGCCCAGGCGGCTGCCCGTAGCCGCCGGGGCACCCAGGTTCAAGGTGCCGTTGGGGCGCTCGGCACTGCCTTGCACCGTGACGGCGGGCAGCTCCGCTTCACGGGCTGGGGCATCGAGAGAGGAGGCCGAGTGCGATTGCGATGGAGATTGCGCGCTCGCTGCAAAGGGCAGCGTGCCCAGCGCCATCCAGACTGCCACGCGAAGGGCCGAAAAAGCGGCGCCATGGGGGGCGCGCAAAGCGGTGCGGGCTGGCGCAGGCGGCGCAGCCACAGAGATCAGGGAAGACATGGTTCATCCGGGTAAAGCAGGG
This sequence comes from Comamonas odontotermitis, assembly GCF_014207855.1. GTDB lineage: Bacteria > Pseudomonadota > Gammaproteobacteria > Burkholderiales > Burkholderiaceae_C > Comamonas > Comamonas odontotermitis_A. Next base: position 153,989 of record NZ_JACHKZ010000008.1, read on the forward strand.
CGCTGCCGCGTGTGGAAGCAGAGCCCGGTTGGTTTCAGGCAAGGAAAACGGCTTTACACGGATGGAGGCGGCCCGCGCGGGGGCAGCGGCGCCCCCACCACGGCCGCAAGGCGCGCGGCAACAATGGGCTGCACGGCCCGGCCCAGCGGCTGGGCCTGGGGGAGCTGGGGAACGGTATCGGCCCCGGGCAGCGCCAGCGTGATCAGGCACATCGGGCAATCGAGGTGGTGCGGCGCCAGCGCGCTGTCGTCGCCACTGTCGCCCACCACCACGAGCTTCATGTCACCGCTGCTGGAGCAGACCACGTCCCACTGCTGCGGCGCGACGATGGGCGAGGCCATGCCCACGCCCAGCGTCAGCGCAAACCACACCAGCACGAGGCGGGCAGTCAGGCGGAGTGAGCGAAGGGCTTGCATGGCGCCGCATTATGCAGGATGAGGCGGCGCAGTGGCAAAAAAGCCGCCGGGCAAGACCATGCCGGGCGGCCAAAAAACTGCCGCAAAGGGGCGGCAGTGAGCGCGGGGGACGGAGGGGCTCGCCACTCCGGGCAGTCTGTCAGGCCGCTTGTGCCTCCAGAAGGGGCGTTGCCACGGCGCGGGCGATCTCTGCCTGGCCATTGGCGATGCCGGCGGCACGGGCTTCGGGGCCCATACCCAGGCCTTCGGCGCGTACAAACTGTACGTCCGTGATGCCGATGAAGCCAAAGATGGTTTGCAGATAGGTTTCCTGGTGCTCCATGGCGCGGCCCGCTTCAGTGGCCGAGTATTGGCCGCCGCGCGACTCCACCACGATCACCTTCTTGTCGCCGGCCAGGCCCTCGGGGCCGTTGGCGGTGTAGCGGAAGGTGCGACCCGCCTGCAGCACGCGGTCGATCCAGGCCTTGAGCTGGCTGGGGATGGTGAAGTTGTAGAAGGGCGCGCCCACCACCACCACATCGGCAGCGAGGAACTGGCTCACCAGCTGCTCGCTGATGGCGTTCTGCGCACGTTGTGCTTCGGTGGTGGCTTGCTGGCCGGTGCGAAAGCCCAGAGCGTCTTCACTCAGGTGAGGTGGCGTGTTGACGGCCAGATCCAGGTATTCCACCTCGGTGTTGGGGTGGATGGCAACCCAGGCCTTCACGGTCTCCGCCGTCAGTTGGCGGGATACGGAATTGGTGCCCAGGATGGACGAATCGATGTGCAGCAGTTTCATGGTCTTAAAAATGGAGTCGGAGATGGAAAAAGGCGGGCTTGCTGTCGCGGCAGCATGCAGCGCCCCCTGATGAAGAAATTCTGGCAGGTTTGCCTGGCGCGATTGACCGGCAAAACGGGCATAGATTGTTCTATTTATGGAACTATGGTGGCAAAATCACCACCACTGTCTTGGCCCGCGCTGTGTGGGCGCGATGCAGTGCAAAGCGCTGCTTTTTGGATTCTATTTGCTATTGAAAATGTAGCTTCAAATGCTTTGCACTCATTTGCTACAGGCGTTTTCATTCATTTTTCTGAGCCACCACCATGATGCACGATCTCAACGACATGTATTACTTTGCCGAAGTGGTAGAGCGTGGCGGCTTTGCCGCAGCGGGCCGCGCGCTGGGCATTCCCAAATCGCGTCTGTCGCGGCGCATTGCCGAGCTGGAAGGCAAGCTAGGCGTGCGCCTGTTGCAGCGCACCACGCGCCGCCTGTCGCTGACAGACGCGGGGGAGACCTTTCTGCGCCACTGCCAGTCGGTGCGGGAGGCGGCGCAGAACGCGCAGGCTGCCATCGAGCAGACCCAGCGCGAGCCATCGGGCACCGTGCGTGTCTCGTGCCCGGTCACGCTCAGCCAGGGGATCGTTGGCGCGCTGCTGCCGGAGTTTCTGCGCCGCCATCCCAAGGTGCGCATCGAGATGATGGTGAGCAACCGCACCATCAATTTGCTGGAAGAGGGGATCGACGTGGCGCTGCGGGTACGTGTGTCGCTGGACGACAGCGGCAGCCTCGTCGTCAAGCGCCTGGGCATGACGCGGCAGGTGCTGGTGGCGAGCCCCGAGCTGCTGGCCATCCATGGCGAGCCCACCTCGCCGCAGGATCTGGGCACCAAGCTTCCTACCCTGGCGCTCAACAGTGCGGATGGCCATTCCACCCTGCAACTGCAGACCAGCGCGGGCGAGCCCATGGTGCTGCACCACCAGGCGCGCTATGTGGCCGACGATCTGGTGACGCTGAAATATGCGGTGATGGACGGCATCGGCGTGTACTGGATGCCCGATTACATGGTGCGCGAAGAACTGGAGCGCGGCGATCTGGTGGAGGTGCTCAAGGACTGGCGCCTGCCGGAAGGTATCTTTCACGCCGCCTTTGTTTCGCGCCGCAACATGGCGCCGGCGCTGCGCGTGTTTCTGGATTACCTGGGTGAGAAGCTGCCGCAGCAGCACCCGCGCCTCATCAACCGGCTGGCTTGAGTTAGTGCAAATAGCAATTAGGCATAACAAAACAAAAAATAATTCGTTGTGGTTTGAAGGGATGGGCCAGACAATGCGCCCATGTCTGTCTCCTCTGCCGCTGGCTCCACGGGCTTGAAAGCTGCCCGCACCGTACTGGAAGGATCTGCCTTGCTGGCGCGCCCGCTGGTGCGCGGCGCCACGGCTGAGAGCGGCAGAGGTGCGCAAGACCATGGCGCGGATACAGGCGCTCTGCCGGTCACCGTCCTCATCGTGCCGGGCTGGCGCAACTCTGGCCCAGGCCACTGGCAAAGCCTGTGGGCCGAGCGCATACCGAGTGCGGTCCGCGTGCAGCAACTGGATTGGGCCAAGCCCCACCGCGCAGCCTGGGCGGCTGCCGTGCAGGAAGCGATTCTGGGCGCGCCGCAACCCGTGGTGATTGTCGCGCATTCGCTCGGCTGCATTGCCAGCGTGCACGCCCTCGCCAGCCTGTCACCCGAGGCCCTGGCGCGTGTGGCCGGTGCCTTGTTCGTGGCGCCAGCCGATCCGGAGCGCCGCGCGCTGTTTGAGGATTTCAGTCCCGTGCCCGCGCACCCGCTGCCGTTTGGCAGCATTGTGGCGGCTGGCAGCAACGACCCCTATTGCCCCATCCGCATGGCCAGCGCCTATGCCAAAAGCTGGGCCAGCACCTTTGTGCGGGTGCCCGATGGCGGTCACATCAACATCGAATCGGGCCACGGTGAATGGCCGCTGGGCTGGGCCTTGTTGGGAGCCCTGGTGGCGCAGGCACGTGCGCGGGCGCCCATACGGGCAGCGGCCTGATCCTTGCGCTGGCCTTCAAAGTGGGCACCTTGCCTGTCTCGCGCTTGCGACACCGGGCCAGCACGGGCGCGCATTCGCTGGCATTGCACCGACAATGCCGCCATGGCCATCAACACGCCCCAGATCATTGACACCGCCCGCCAGGTGCTGGAGATTGCGGCGACCATTGCATTTGCGCTATCGGGGGTGATCAAGGCCGCGCACAAGAAACTCGATGTGGTGGGCGTGTGCGTGGTGGCCTTTATCGCGGCGTTTGGCGGCGGCACTCTGCGCGATCTGTTGCTGGACCAGCGGCCCTTCTTCTGGGTGCGTCATGAAAACTTTGTCTGGGTCGTCATGCTGGTGAGCCTGCTGGCTGTGGGCTTCATGCGCCAGCGGCACTTTGCGGTCACCGAGCGTGCCATGCTCTGGCCCGACATGCTGGGCCTGGGCCTCTTTGCCGCCGTGGGCGTAGATATGGCGGCAGAGCAGGGCATGTCGCCGCTGATGTGCGTGATGATGGGCGTGATCACCGGGGTATTTGGCGGCGTGCTGCGCGATGTGCTGTGCGGCGAGATTCCGCAGGCCTTCCGCGACCACCAGCCCTATGCCGTGTGTGCATTCATTGGCGGCTGGGTAGACATCATGCTGCGCAACTCTCCGGTGCCGGAGATGGCACCCATGCTGGCGTGCGTGTTCGTCACGGCCGGGCTGCGCGCGATTGCCCTGTGGCGGCAGTGGCGGCTTCCGAGCTGGCGCGTGGAGTGAATGGCGCAAGTCGCCTGTAGTTACTATAAAAATAGTAGCTAGATACACATGATGGCTGTACGCTGGCGACTGATTTATTGCAGTTTATAAAAAGGGCCGCATTTTGCGGCCCTGTGCAATGTGCGTAGCGCGAGGGGTGTTAGGGCGCCAGACGGTCGGCCTTCATCTGCGCAAACCATTGGCTGCTGTCGCGCATCCACATGAACACAATGCCAATGACGTTGCCGACCATGCCGACGACCGACAGGAGGCCGACGAAGGTCGAGACGCTGAACAACAGGCCAATGCTGAATACGCTCATCAACACCCCCAGGATACCCAGCACCGTCCAGATGACCCGCGCCACATTGAAGCCCTTGGCAATGTAGAACAGCAGCGTGCCGGTGATAAGCAGGCTGAAGATCAGCATGCCAACGCCCATGCCGCCGCTTTGCGCCACAGCCTCGGGTGGCAGGCCCTGGCGGAGCATGACTTCCTTCATCGAGCTTTGTGCGAAAAAGCTGTTCAGGTAACCCACGGCGGCGAGCACTACGGTGATCAACAAGCCCTTGTTCAGACTGGCAGGACGCGGAATCGACGTTTCAATCATCTTTCTCTCCTTGTAAAAAACGTTATTGCAAAGGCGTGGGCGCTGAGAGCCTCTTCCAGACATTACGCTCCTTGGCGCGGAGCGTGTCGCGCCAGAGCGCATAGCTGGGCGCCATCAGCATGCAGCTGCCGATGAAAAAGCCCAGGCTCACCAGGCTGCGAAGGACAATGCCCAGCGTGGCATCGCGGCCGACGGTATGCCCCAGGTACAGGCTTATCCCGCTGGTGGAGAGCACCACGCATGCACCGAGCGCCATCATGATCCACCAGACGAGCCTGGCACCCGTGCCGCCCGCAGCCAGCCACAGCCACCCCAGCACCAGAAAACCCAGCATGCCCAAGGCGCTGGCCCTGAGGCCCATGTTCATCAGATCCTGCCCACCTGCGTCGGTATTCCTGTCCGTAGCCAATGCCAGCTGCATCGCAGGCAACTCGATCAGCCAGGTCACCAACTGGCTGACCAGCATGCAGATCAGCAGCAACAGCAATGCGGCTGCCAAGGCATTGGGCCGGGGCACCGATACCCCTGCTGTCTTGAGCAGCTTCCACATACGCGCTCCTTGGTTCTTATCCTTAATGGATGATTATTTTTGGATAGATTTTTTTAAATTATTACATGCTTTAAAAGGTGGAAACCTCCCGGATCTCCGCCCGCATGTTATCTGCCGCTTCCAGTCGCAGTCACTCTTTCTGCAGGGCTGGCGGGTTTGGACGGCGTTCGGATTTCTGTGTGGGTTGCTATATATTTATTAGCATTCGGTGATGTGCTGTAAATGGAATGAGCCTTTAAAAATAAAAACCACCGCAATGCGGTGGTCAGTGAAAGCGTCGGCGACGAGGCCGAAAAAGGCAGCGCCTCAGGCTGCTTCTCCTTCTGGCGTCAGCACCAGGCGCCCCACGGCCTTGCCTTGCTCCAGGGCCAGAAGCGCCGTGAATGCCTTGCTGAAATGCATGCAGGTGGTAGGTACCGGGCTCAGGTTCTTGTCCTTGACCAGCTGGATCAGCTCCTGCAGATCGCGCAGGTTGCCCACATAGGTGCCCTGGTAGGTCAGCGCGCGGATGGCGTGCGTGGGGGTTGGCAGGTCCACATGGCCGCCAAACAGGCCAATCTGCACCAGATGGCCGCCCTTGGTGAGCAGGTCGATGCCGGCCTGCACAGTCTGGCTGGAGCCCACGCAGTCGATGATGGCCCAGACGGCGCCGCCAGCGGCCGCCTTCACATCCGCCAGGAAGGTGGGCGATTTGGGATCGATCACCGTGTCGGCACCGGCCTTCAGCGCCGCTTCGTGCTTGCTGGCATCGGGCTCCACCACCACCACGCCCGCGCCACCCATGGCTTTCATCAGCAGGATGGCCATGAGGCCCAGGCCCCCGGCGCCAAACAGCACAATCTTCTCGTCCTTGAACACCTGCGGGTCGATCTTCTTGATGGCGCTGTAGGTGGTGAGGCCCGAGCAGGCATAGGGCGCTGCGCGCTCAGGAGGCATGTCGCCGATGTCCACAAGATAGTAGGCGTGGGAGACCAGTACATGGTCGGCATAGCCGCCAGGCTGGTACACGCCCATCGATTTGCCTGCGAGGCACAGGTTTTCGTCGCCGCGCTTGCAGACCTTGCACTGGCCGCAGCCATGCCAGGGGAAGACCACATACTTCTTGCCCACTTCCACGCCCTTGGCGTCGGGGCCCACGGCGATGACTTCGCCAGCAATCTCATGGCCCATGGTGAGCGGCAGCTTCATGCCACGGTCGGCCATCGACAGCTTCTTGCCATTGCCCAGGTCGTACTCGCCGTGCCAGATGTGCAGGTCCGAGTGGCACACCCCTGCTGCCTCGATGCGCACCAGCACCTGATCGCCGGTGGGCACTGGGGTTTCGCGCTCGGTACGTACCAGGGGTTCACCAAAGGCGGTGACTTCGTAGCTGATCATGGACTGTCTCCTTCGTAGTCGAATCGGTAGTGGCGCAGCCCGCATGCGGGCCTGACAACAATTGATGGTAGTGCCAGCCGCCGCGCAGGCAAACTGTGCCGGTGCCATGCCAGTCACCTAGGGGATAAAGTGGCGCAGGCCGTTTTGGCCAAGGACTGGTGGAAGAGTACCCATGGCCGTTGCCTGACGCCATGGGCAGGGCCGCTCCGGGCTGCTTTTGAAGAGCCCATAAAAACGCCCCTCGCAAGGGGCGTTTGGTGAACGTTCGATGCAGATGCGGTCAGCGCGTTCTCTGCGCCAGACTCCATCAGCGCTTGGCCTTGAAGATGGCCAGCAGCAGCACGATGAAGAACACCGTGAAAGCCACGAACGACCAGTTGGCGATGGAGCCACCCAGGAAAGTCCAGTCAATCGCCGTGCAGTCGCCCGAGCCGCGGAAGATCATGGGCAGCGAACGGCTGATGGGGTAGTTTTCGATCATGCCGTAAAAATCGCGCCCGCAGGTCGCAAATTCGGGTGGATACCACTGCAGCCAGCTCTGGCGGGCGGCGGTGAAGGCGCCAAAACCGGCAAACAGCACCGCCAGCCAGGCAAAGCTCTTCCACCAGCCGGCGGTTGATGGTTTCAAGCTGCCAATCAGCGCAAGCACGCCGACTGCAATGAGGCAGTAGCGCTGAACGATGCACATGGGGCAGGGCTCCAGCCCCACCACATGCTGCAGGTACATGCCAAAGCCCATCATGGCCGCGCAGTCCACAAAAATCAGCGCCAGGGTGCGGCGCGGTGCGTTCCAGATCCAGTTCACGATGTTGTTGTCCTTGTTGCAGCCTCACCGGGACAAGCCCGATATCCAGCCATCTTAAGCGAAGCGGTCAGCCGCGCTCAGCCCGCCACAGATACGCAGTTGAGCCAAGGCAGTAAACCCTGCTGCCGCAATGCTGCAGCGAGGCTTCGGCGACAATGCATCAAAAAGGGCGATAACCGGACCAGGCTAGATGTTGGCGGCGTAATCGACGAAAACCTTGGCTTGGCGCGGTGTCACCACCAGCGTCTCGCCTTCCTTGAGGCCCATGGCGCGGTATTGCTGTGCAGGAATCTGCGCTTCAATCAACCGTTCTCCATCAGCACCCTGGGCTTGGTGTCCGTTCGTTGGAATAAGTTCCAGGCGCGCAATCGGCCCCACGACAATGGCGCGGTCGAGCTGGGCGATGATGCCACGCGGGCGGCCCTGGGCGTCCTTTTCCTGGCCGGGCGAGTAACGCTCCACGTCCAGCTCGTGCGGGCGCACGTAGGCCAGGGTCTGGGCGCCGTTGGCTGCATTGGCGGCGGCCAGCTCTGGCGAATCGATCTGCACGCCGCCTTCCACGACGGTATGCCCGTCCACGGCGCGGCCGTGGAACAGGTTGACATCGCCCAGGAAACCGTAGACGAAGGGGCTGGCGGGGTGGTCCCACACTTCCTGCGGCGTACCGCTCTGCTCGATTTGCCCTTTGTTGATGACGACCACGCGGTCAGCCACTTCCAGCGCCTCTTCCTGGTCGTGGGTGACGAAGATGCTGGTGACGTGCAGCTCGTCGTGCAGGCGGCGCAGCCAGCGGCGCAGCTCCTTGCGCACCTTGGCATCCAGCGCGCCGAAGGGCTCGTCAAGCAGCAGCACCTTGGGCTCCACAGCCAATGCGCGCGCGAGTGCAATCCGCTGGCGCTGGCCGCCCGAGAGCTGCGAGGGGTAGCGGTCGGCAATCCAGTCGAGCTGCACCAGTTTGAGCAGGCTCATCACCTTTTCCTTGATCTGCGCTTCGCTGGGGCGTTCCTTGCGCGGTTTGACGCGCAGGCCGAAAGCCACGTTCTCAAACACGGTCATATGGCGAAACAGTGCGTAGTGCTGGAACACGAAGCCCACGTTGCGGTCGCGCACATGCACGTCGGTCGTGTCTTCGCCGCTGAACTGGATGGTGCCGCTGTCTGCGGTTTCCAGCCCTGCAATGATGCGCAGCAAGGTGGTCTTGCCGCAGCCCGAGGGGCCGAGCAGCGCAATGAGCTCGCCCGACTGGATGTCGAGGCTCACGTTGTTCAGCGCCTGGAAGCTGCCAAACGACTTGGAGATGTTTTGGATTTCGATGCTCATATCCAAACTTTCAAAATTTTATGTATTCAGGCGGCCACGGCGCTGTCATCGCGCGGGCGCTCGGGTGGCAGACTGGCGGCGGCCTGGCGGTCTTTTTCGGCCCGCCACTCGGCAAAAGTCTTGAGCACGAGCGTGACCAGTGCCAGCAGTGCCAGGAGCGAGGCCACGGCAAATGCGGCTGACGACTGGAAGTCGGCATACAGGATTTCGACCTGCAGCGGAATGGTCACCGTCTGGCCCCGGATCGCGCCCGAAACCACCGACACCGCGCCAAACTCGCCCATTGCACGCGCGTTGCACAGGATCACGCCGTAGATCAGGCCCCACTTGATATTGGGCAAGGTCACTTTCCAGAAGGTCTGCCAGCCGGTGGCGCCCAGCACAATGGCGGCCTGCTCCTCATCGCTGCCCTGGGCCTGCATCAGCGGGATCAGCTCGCGGGCGATGAATGGGAAAGTCACAAAGATGGTGGCCAGCACGATGCCGGGCACGGCAAAGATGATCTTGGTGTTGTGCCCCTCCAGCCACGAGCCGAACCAGCCATTGGCGCCAAACAGCAGCACATAGGTGAGGCCCGCCACCACGGGCGATACCGAGAACGGCAGATCGACCAGCGAAGTGAGCAGCGCCTTGCCCTTGAACTCGAACTTGGCAATGGCCCAGGCTGCCGCCACGCCAAACACCAGGTTCAGCGGCACGGCGATCACCGCCGTCAGCAGGGTGAGCTTGATGGCCGACCACGCGTCGGGCTCGGTCAGCGCCGCCACGTAGGTGTCCCAGCCCTTGCGCAGGGCTTCCACAAACACGGCCAGCAGCGGCAGCACCAGAAAGATGAGCATGAAGACCAGCGCGGCACCAATCAGGCTCCAGCGTACCCAGCGCGGCTCGGTCACCGTGCTGGTGGGTTGCGGGCCCTCGCGGTGCGATACATACAGGTAACTGGCGATCACCGCGCCCAGCACGGCAACCACACCGGCCAGCAGATACAGATACATGGATTGCATGGTTCAGATCCCCGCGCGTTTGCGTTGCCAGCTTTGCAGGCCGTTGATGAGCAGCAGCAGCACGAACGAGATCACCAGCATCACCATCGCAATGGCGGTGGCGCCTGCGTAATCGTGCAACTCCAGCTTGGCCATGATGACGAAGGGCGTGATCTGCGACTCCATCGGTTTGTTGCTCGACACGAAGATGACCGAGCCGTACTCGCCCACAGCGCGTGCAAAGGCCATGGCAAAGCCGGTCAGCAGGGCCGGGCCGATGGCGGGCAGAATCACCTTGTAGAAGGTCTGCCAGCGCGAGGCGCCCAGGCTTCCGGCGGCCTCTTCCAGCTCTTTCTCGAAATCTTCCAGCACGGGCTGCACGGTGCGCACCACAAAAGGCAGGCCGATGAAGATCAGCGCAATCACGATGCCCACGTTGTTGAACACGAGCTGGATGCCCAGCGGCGCAAAGTACTGGCCGATCCAGCCGTTGTCGGCCAGCAGGGCGGTGAGCGAGATGCCGGCCACAGCCGTTGGCAGCGCAAAGGGCAGGTCGACCAGCGCGTCGATGATCTTCTTGCCCGGAAAGCTGTAGCGCACCAGCACCCAGGCGATCAGCATGCCAAACACCAGGTTGACCACCGCGGCAATGGCCGAGGCGCCAAACGTGACTTGGTAGGCCGACACGGCGATCGGGTCGGAGATGACTTTCCAGAACTGTGCCCAGGTGAGCTCAAAGGTCTTGACGAGCAGGGTGGCCAGCGGAATCAGCACGATGATGCTGAGGTAGAAAATGGTGTAGCCCAGTGTGAGGCCAAAGCCCGGTAGCACGCGCCGAGCCGCACCCCGGCGGGGGGCAGGCGCGGCGGTGGCCGGGGCAGTGAGTGCAGCAGACATGAATCGCAGTCCGGTATTTACGATGAGTGCAGGAGCGCAGAGCGCCCGACTGGCGGGCGCTATAGACAAATTTGGCTCTTATTTCTTGTCGCCGGTGAACAGCTTGTCAAACTGCCCGCCATCGCCAAAGTGGGTCTTCTGCGCTTCGCCCAGGCTGCCAAAGTACTTGGCGACCGTGAACTGCTTGATCGGCTTGAACACATCGGCATGCTTTTTCAGCACGGCTTCGCTGCGGGGGCGGATGGCGTGCTTGGCCGCAATTTCCTGGCCTTCGTCGGAGTACAGGTAATCCAGATAATCCTTGGCCAGGGCGCTGGTGCCCTTCTTCTCGACGGTGCGCTCGACCACCGCCACAGGGTTCTCGGCCGTCACGCTGACCGATGGGTACACCGCATCGACCTTGCCCTTGCCGAATTCGCGCTCGATGGAGACGACTTCCGACTCAAACGTGATCAGCACATCGCCCACATTGCGCTGCAGGAAGGCGGCGGTTGCGTCGCGCCCGCCCTTGGCCAGCACGGGCACGTTCTTGTAGAGCTTGCTGACATAGGCTTGCGCATCGGCGTCCGAGCCACCCTTTTCACGCACCTGGCCCCAGGCGGCCAGATAGGCGTAACGGCCGTTGCCGCCGAGCTTTGGGTTGACCACCACGACTTGCACGCCGGGCTTCACAAGATCATCCCAGTCCTTGATGCCCTTGGGGTTGCCGTTGCGCACCAGAAACAGCATGGTCGATGTGGTGGGCGATGCGTCGTTGGGGAACTTCTTGGTCCAGTCCTTGGCGACCACGCCCTTTTCGGCGAGGTACTCCACGTCGGTGGTGGTGTTGAAGGTGACCACATCGGCGGCCAGCCCTTCGGCCACGGCGCGGGATTGCGCGCTTGATCCGCCGTGTGACTGGTCCACCTTCACATCAACGCCCTTGGTCTTTTTGTAGTGAGCGATGAAGGCGGCGTTGTAGTCCTTGTAGAACTCGCGCGCCACGTCGTACGACACATTGAGCAACTGGTTCTGGGCCAGGGCCGAACCACTGGCCACCACAGCAGCCGCTACCACCAAAGACTTGATTCCACCGAATTTCATGTTCTGCTACCCGCTTGTATGGATTGATGTAGCAAATTGTGGACTTCTGTTTTTAAAACTCAAACGAATATATTCTTTTTTATTTATGGTGTTTTGGGAATATAGAACGAAAAAGTCGCAGATCTGCCTCTTGGGATGCCGCGGTCTTGAAAAGGTCGAGTCAATGGAGTCTGACCCCATTTGGGTTACAGATTTCAGGTTCTTGGTGATATAAAAAGCTGCTAGCACCAATCTACATGGCGCTAGCAGCTATTGATTTTGTAGTGTGGGCGCGGCCCGTACTTACTTCTACTCAGACGGAGGCTTCACCTTCCAGCGTATTGGCGTCTGCGGGAAACAGCACGCCTGCCTCGTCCGGGTGCCAGGCGGGGTACTTGTTCATCACCTGTTCAAACAGGGCCGAATCGGTCAGACGTGTCAGCCAGGCCTGCAGATGCGGCCAGGGCTGGGCCTGCCAGGCGGCTTCGTCGATACCGGCGAACTGGCGCACAAAGGGGCGGATCGCCATGTCAGCCAGGCTCGGGTCGCGGCCAAACAGGTAGCCGGTGGCGGCGAGCTGCTCGTTCAGGCCCAAGAGGAAAGCACGGGCTGCGCCTTGCGCGGCAGCAGCATCGGCCTCCGGGTAGCGGTTGGGGTATTTGCAACGATCCAGCGCCTGCTTGAACTCGCCATCGTTGCGGGCAATCAGGGCGCGCATGTCGTCCAGGCTGCCTGCCGTGGGGGAGAGCCAACTGTCCGGGTCATTTTGACGCAGCGCCCACAGCATGATGTCCAGGCTCTGCTCAATGACGGTGCCGTCGGCCAGCACCAGCACCGGCACGGTGCCCTTGGGCGAGGCTGCCAGCAGAGCCGCAGGCTTGTCCTTGAGCACGACCTCGCGCAGCTGACACTGTACGCCTGCCTGGGCCAGGGCCAGCCGCGCGCGCATGGCATAGGGACAGCGGCGGAAGGAGTAGAGCACCGGCAGGCCCTGCATGGCGGTCAGCTGCTCTGCCATCTTCTGCTGGCGCGATTGTTGTGAGCTTGCTTGCGTATGGCCCAGGTGCGATTCGCCACGCGCGGCGGCCAGATCCATCTGGCGCTGGCGCTCGGCGAGAGCGGCTTCCTGCTCGGGCGTGCGGGTGCCATGGCAGTAGGGGCAACTGACGCCGCGCACATAGTGGGGGTGCTGCATTTCGGCCTTGCCCAGGGGCATGCGGCAGCTGCGGCACAGCTGGTGCGGGCCGCGCTGCAGTCCGTGGCCCACCGATACGCGCTCGTCAAACACAAAGCAGTCGCCCCACCACATCGATGCTTCCTGCGGAATCTCTTCGAGGTACTTGAGGACGCCACCCTGCAGGTGGTAGACGTTGTCAAAGCCTTGCGACTTCATGTAGGCAGTGGATTTTTCGCAGCGGATACCGCCGGTGCAGAACATGGCAATCCGCTCCTTGCCGTGCAGCACACCGCCTGGCTGCGATTGCTCGGCCACCCATTGCGGAAACTCGGTAAAGCTCTTGGTGTGCGGGTTGATCGCGCCTTCAAAGCTGCCGATGCCGACCTCGTAATCATTGCGCGTGTCCACCAGCACCACATCGGGCTGGCTGATGAGGGCATTCCAGTCCTCGGGCTTTACATATTGACCGGCGTTCAGCGCGGGGTTGAGCTCTGGCACGCCCAGGGTGACAATTTCGCGCTTGAGGCGCACGCGCATGCGATAGAAAGGGTTGGTGGCCGCAAAGGCCTCCTTGTGCACCAGATCGGACAGGCGCGCATCGCGCTTGAGCCAGTCCAGCACCGCATGCACATCATCGGGCAGGCCTGCAATGGTGCCGTTGATGCCTTCGTGGGCAAGCAGCAGCAGGCCCTTGACCTGGCGGGCGTCGCACAGATCCTGCAGGGGCTGCTGCCAGTCCGCAAATTCTGGCAAATCGATGAACTGGTAAAGCGCGGCGGTGAGGTATTGCTGGGACATGGGGTACTGGGCAGTAGATCGGTTGGTCTATGTTGTTGATTTACTGCGTTCAAATCTATAAGTGCATGATTTAGGTGGAAGATGCCTAATCCTAATCATTGCAACAACGATGAGTCAGATCTACATCTGAACTGTGCGAAACAAAGCCGTATTTCGAATACTCGCTGCGCTGAGCTGGGAGCGTGCTTTTTTCCTGCGCTGCATCTGCCTAACCAGGTAGAGGCCTTCCCGTGTCATTGGACGCAGGAGCAGCCGAGCTGCTGAAACCGGGTGAGCATATTACTGTAACGGATTCGTCAGGTCCTAGACTTGCGTCAGGAAAAACGCGAAGAACTTGGCGCTGTGGATTCAAGCCGCTGCAGACCGGGCAGATGAAGCGGGTTGCCAGTAGATTTCCGTGTAAACCTGACGCACCGGCGGCGCTCTTCAACAGCGAGGCGCCGACGTAGTCGCGCTGTGCGCCCAGGTGGCCGTTGAGCGCAGCTTGAATGGGGATGCGGGCCATCAGGCCTACGGGGCGAGTAGCCCAGAAACGAAAGAACCTCCCTGGTGCTCCATTCGGCACAGGGAGGTTCTCATTTCATTTATGGGAGCTCACATAGGGTGACCTCACATTTCTGGCACACCACAGGAGAAAGGCAAATCCCAAGTCGTAGTACTTGAAAGACTGGCTCCAAATCCATACCCAGCTGGAGCTGTCGCTATCACAGTAAAGATTCCAGAGATCAGGTCGTTTGTATTTGAAATCATTCCATTCGAAGCATACGCCGCTTGGGTTGCATTTCTGGTGAACGTTGAAGCAGTTGTTACGCCATTGATGTCAAACGATGGCGCTGCATCCAATACCGGGGGATTGACGGTTAACGTGCCTCCTGACGCGCTGGTGTTGCTTTGTGGGTATGTTGTCAAAATTGTGCTGTAGTCACAGGTAAATGTAGGAGCCGCCAGGATCATGATCTCCTGTACGACAGGAGGGGGTGGAGTACATGCGAAGGCTTGTGTTGTGCATGAGGCTCCTGGCGCTAGCTCTGCATTTACCGTGCAGGTGCCTGTTTCGGAGGCGTTGCCGTTGGAGGTGATCTTGATGCGTCCGCCGCTCGTGTTCGTAACGGTGAGCATGGGGGCTGGATCGGCATAGGCAACCTGTGTATCGGCCACCGTGCCGCCTGTAGCACTGGAGAACTCGTAAGGCCCGGCAGCCCGAACCACATTGACCAGGGAATCGCCACCTGCGACCGACAGAAGAGCCGCTCCGCTCATCAGCGCTACTGACATCAGCCGGTTAAAGCCGCCTTTATGCCTGTTGCGCCAGGTGATGGCGGCAAAGAGGCCTCCAAGAATTCCGATGCCAAGCAATGTCAAACCCGGAACGGCGGTGGGAGTGACAGCAGGAGGAGCCGCAACTGCGGCATATCCAAGTGCGATCTCGCAAGCGCCGGCCGTGCTCTGCGCCCAGGTTGAAGAGCTTGATGCAAGCAGAAGGGAAAAGGTCGCAGCGAATGTGGGGTATTGAGGATGCGAGTCATAAACGACCTTGGTCGGTGAAGGAAGCCGTTGGCAGAACGGCCATGACAACTTATTTGTTAATATTTGTAATATTAACGTTGTCTTAATAATTGTGCAATAAGCGATAGTTTTTTACAAATTCAGCCACCGTGCGTGCGCGATGGATGCAAGCTTTCGCGCTCGGATGGGGCGCAATAGCTGTGAACAATAGAAAGAGCTCCCTGGCGCCACTATGGAACTGGGAGACTCTTTCTTTGTTTCTTTCGTTTGTTTGTTTGTGCGTTGCAGGCGCGCTATAAAAAAAGCCACCCGAAGGTGGCTGTTTTTTTGCATCAGTGCTGGCGCCTGCGTAGCTGCACCACGCCCATCGCCACCAGCAGGAGCGACATCGCCAT
>NZ_JACHKZ010000009.1 GCF_014207855.1 Comamonas odontotermitis
GGTTGAGAGGGGTCTAACACGGTCGGTCTGCGCCAACAGCCGATAGCGGCTCTGGTCCCTCACCCCGACACCTGTAAACATACAAGCGGCTCTAAATACCTACGCGTTCATGCCCGGGCTGCCTGCGGCATACTCGGCAGCTCGCTTTTCGCCCTCCGCAGCATGACCGACTTGCCCTTCTCCCAAGCCTGTGAAAACAACCGAGAGCCGATCCTGGCCGTGCTGCGCGATGCAATGGCGGAACGGCGCCATGTATTGGAGATCGGCTCCGGTACGGGCCAGCACAGCGTGTACTTTGCGCCCCAGTTGCCGCAGCTGGTATGGCAAACCAGCGATCTGCCCGCACACCATGCCGGTATCCAGGCCTGGCATGCCGCGCATCCGGCTCCCAATCTGCGCGCGCCGCTGCCACTGGATCTGAACAACGCACAGTGGCCCCAGACAGCAGACGGCGCCTTTGACGCGGTGTTCACGGCCAACACCTTGCACATCATGGCATGGCCCCTGGTGGAGCGGCTGGTGGCACTCGTGGGCGCGCACCTGCCAGGTGGTGGAATCTTTGCCGTCTACGGCCCCTTCAACTACGCAGGCCAGTTCACCAGCGCCAGCAACCGTGCCTTCGACGCCTGGTTACGCCAACGCGATGCGCAAAGCGGCATCCGCCATTTTGAGGATGTGCTGGCGCTCGCTCAACACCACGGCCTGCAGTTGCTGCAAGACCATGCAATGCCAGCCAACAACCGCACGCTGGTGTTTCAGCGTCAGGGCGAATGATGACCATACCAGACGATCTGCAGCGCTGGCAAGCGCTCTGCCAGCAACTGGCTGCGCAGGAGACGGGCCAGGATGCCGCCCATGACACCTCGCACCTGCAGCGCGTGTGGGGAAATGCACAGCTGCTGCTGCAACACTATCCGCAGGCCGATGCCTTGGTGGTACTGACAGCCTGCTATTTGCATGACGTGGTGAACCTCCCCAAGAACCATCCAGACCGCCCGCAGGCATCATGCATGGCCGCTGAGCGGGCTACCACCCTGCTGCTCGCCCAGGGCTTTCCCGCACAGAAGCTGGAGCTCGTGGCCCATGCCATTGCGGCCCACAGCTTTTCTGCCCGCATCGCACCACGCACCCTGGAAGCCCGAATCGTGCAGGATGCCGACCGGCTCGATGCCCTGGGGCCCGTGGGCCTGGCGCGCATGTTCCATATCGGAGGCCAATTGGGCCGCACGCTGGCGCATGCAACAGATCCGCTTGCCACAGAGCGCACCCTTGACGACCAACAGTTCACGCTGGACCATATCGCCGCCAAGCTGCTGCAGTTACCTCCCACCATGCAGACCGAAGCGGGCAGGCAGGAGGCAGAGCGGCGCGCGCAGTGGATTACCGATTTTCGCCAGGCATTCGTGCAGCAATGGAACGCAGCACCAATCGCCCAGGCACAAAGCTGATCTGCGCGCCAAAGCACCAGCCCGTCGTCCATCGCCTGAAAAGCAAAAGGCCTGCATCACCGTGCAGGCCTTTCTTCATCAGGCAGCGGCGCTTACTTCTTCAGGCACTCGCTCATGAAAGCCTTGCGCTCGTCACCCTTCTTGCCGGTGGCGTCCACATTGCAGGCCTTCATGCGTTCCTGCTGGCGCTTGCGGCCGTCAGACAGGCAGCTGGACATGAACTTCTTGCGGTCGTCGCCCTTGAGTTCCTTGGTCTTGGCTTCGGTGTTGCAAGTGCCCATCAGCTGCTGCTGCGCAGTAGGCGCCTTGTCGGCCGCCAAGGCAAACTGGGATGCCAGCGCGATACCGGCGAGAACGATGAGTTTTTTCATGGAATACGCTCTTTTAAAAACTACGCCGAAGACCAGCGCAGGCGCATTTCGGCACAAGTTGCACGCCCTGTCAATGGGCCGCAAGCATGGCATTCACCAAGAACTACATTTTGCGAGAATTTTTTCGCCACAGACATAAAAAAGCAGCCACGCAGGCTGCTTGCTCCATGAATGTGCTGCCCTTGGCTCAGTCAACCAGGCCCACGTAGACGTGCTGCACATCATCATCGTTTTCGAGGCCAGCCAGGAAGGCCTGCACTTCCTCCTGCGCCTCGGCAGACAGGCCACCCATGCTGACAGGGTTCTTGGCCTTGTAGCCCAGCTTGGCGGACAGTACCTTGATGCCCTGCTCAGGCAGCGCCTTGCTCACGGTGTCCAGGTCGGTCGGCTCGGTGATGAACAGGGTTACGCCCTCTTCCTCGCCCGCCTCGAAATCCTGCGCGCCCGCTTCAATGGCAGCCAGCTCCACGTCAGCGCCGTTCTCGGCTTCGCCTTCAATCATGCCGACATGGTCAAAATCCCAGGCGACGGCCGTCAGCTGCCCCTTGCGGAAGCACACACGCATATTGGGTGCGGTGCGATTGGGGTTGTCTGTCAGGCATTCGACCATTACCGGCACGCGATGCGGTGCGTATCCTTCGAACAGCACGGTCGAGTAATTGACCGCGTCCGCCCCGGCGCCCGAACCCTTTTTGATGGCACGCTCCAGCGTATCCTTGGGCATGGAGGCCTTGCGAGCCGCTTCCACTGCCATGCGCAGACGCGAGTTGCTGGCCGGGTCTCCACCTCCCAGGCGTGCCGCCACGGTGATTTCCTTGACCAGTTTGCCGAAGAGTTTGCCTTTGGCATCAGCGACCAGCGCCTTGCCCTTTGCTTTCCATTGCGCGCCCATGGCTGCGAGTTCCTTGTTGTTGGTTTGGCAGCGCGAGAGCTGCGGATGGCGCGCCTTCCAGCCGAAGACGCTCCCATTTGACGAAGGCAAATTTATACACCCGCGCCCATTGTCCTGCTTGCACAACAGCCAGAGGCTGAGTCAGGATTATGGGTCAAAGCAACAGCTATTCTGCATCGAATCATTTTAGGATTTTTGCACTACAGTGCTATAAATTAATAGACTTATAGCTATCATTTTTGATATTCATATCCCAAGGCACAATGCAGGCATGGCTGTCTTGCAAAATCTGTGGGGGTGGATCAGACAACAGCGCGCGCCCTTGCTGTGCTCGGTAGCGGGGCTGGTGCTGTCTTTTGTTTTTCTGGGCCTGCCCGGTTTTGCCAGCTATTGGCCGGCGGAACAGCTGTTCCGCCTTGCGGGCGATGCAGCCCTGCTCGATCGCATCCAGGGCGACAAGCTGTGGCCGGTGCTCATCTCGGCCAGCTTCCTGCAGGCACTGCTGATCACCCCCGTCCACTGTCTGCTGCGCCGCTGGCAGCCTGCTTTGCCGCCCACCTTGCATGTGGCAGCCACAGCCTTGCTGGTGCTCGCGGTCAGCATTGTCGCCACATCGGTGATGCTGTTGGCCCAGGTTGATGCATAGGTACCCGGGCGTGCCTACAATCTGCGGCACCTTGTAGACGGACAGCACGCACGGCCATGCCTACCCCCACCTCTCCCATTGGCGTTTTTGACAGCGGCATCGGCGGCCTGAGCGTGCTGCAGGCCCTGCGTGAAGTGCTGCCCGGCGAGCGCTTTGTGTACCTGGCCGACAGCGGCAATGCCCCGTACGGCGAGCGTGGAGATGCCTTTGTGCAGGCGCGCAGCGCCCGCATCACCGATTGGATGCGCAGCCAGCACGATGTGAAGGCTTTGGTCATCGCCTGCAACACTGCCACGGCAGCGGCCATTGACGGCCTGCGCGACGGCAATCCCGGCCTGCCCATCATCGGTGTAGAACCTGCGCTCAAACCCGCAGCCCAGCACAGCAAAACCCATAAGGTGGGGGTGATCGCCACGCACGGCACGGTAGGCAGCGCCCGCTTTGCTGCGCTGCAGGCTGCCCATTCGGCGAATACGCAATTCGTGGTACAGGCTTGTGCAGGCCTTGCACGGGCCATTGAAGACAGTACCCTGCCCGGCATTTCAGCCCCCAAAAACGCTGCACAAATAAGAGCGCTTTGCACCCAATACACAAACGCCATGGGCGCGTTTGGCACCGAACCTGACCAGATCGATACCCTGGTGCTGGGCTGCACGCATTACATATTCGCAGCCGATACCCTGCGCAGTCTCGTCGGCCCCGGCATCGCCCTGATCGATACGGGCACCCCCGTGGCGCGGCGCACATACAGCCTGCTGCATGCCACCGGCATGCTGCGCAAGCAGAGCGCGGGCGCGGCTAAGGAGGCCTGCCACCTCTTCACAACGGGCGATGTCTCCGCTCTGCGCCATGCAGCCAGTCAATGGCTGGGTTTACCGGCAACATGCGCCCGTTCAGCGGCCATTGACTGAATCGTCGCTGTCCCTGGCATCTTTCCACAACCGCTTGCCACCAGCATCCAGCCAGGTCAGATACAGTCGCGTCTCCAGCTCCAGTTGGTGGTAGGCCGGCTCCATGTACTCGCACAGTTGGTAGAACGCCTTGTTGTGATCGGTTTCGCGCAGATGAGCCAGCTCGTGCACGGCAATCATCCGCAGGAACGGCTCAGGCGCGTGCTTGAACAGGCTGCCAATGCGAATCTCATGCCGCGACTGGGTTTTGCCGCCATGGTTCTTTCCGCTGCGCATATGGATACCCAGCGCCTGGTACACCAGCTGCAGTTTGCTGTCGTAGACCACCTTGGCCAGCGGCGCGGCATTGCGCATGTACTCGGTCTTCAAGCCGGTCACATAGCCATGCAAGGCCTTGTCCGAGCGCATCTGGTGCGCCTCTGGGTGGCGCTGCAACAACCAATCGCCCAGCCTGCCCGATTGCACCAGGCCCATCGCCTGCTGCTGCAGACTGGGCGGATAGGCTTGCAGATAGGGCAATGGAACAGAAGCAGTCATGGCTGGAAAGCAGCCAAGGCAGCACATGGCTGCCTTGGTCAGAGAAATAAAACTACAAGATGGATAGCTGTCAGCGCCCATCCATCAGACGCCAACACCCTATTCAATGCAGATGACGTGGACGGCGGCCACCGCCGTGCCCGCCCGAGCCACCTGCACCGCGCGGAGGCTTGCCGATCTCCAGCGAATCGACCAGGGCATCAAACCGCTGGCTGAACAGCTTGTCGATCTCGCCCACAACGCCTTGCAGCTCGCTCGCATCAAAGTGGCGCTCCATCATGTTCACCACGTCCTGCACCAGCATGTCGCGCTGCACCTGCATGATGGCCGCGGGCGTCGGGCCGACGAACAGCATCATGAAGTCATCGCGCGACTCTGCACTGCGGTCCTGGTCTTCGTCATCAAACTCGGCGTCGTAGAACGTGACCTCGATGGCCGCACCCTGCTCGGCCAGCTCATTGAGGTTCATGCACATGTCATCGAGCGCCTGGCGAAAATCGTCGTCGCCGCGCACCGTCCAGCACATCTGCAGGATGTGGTCCTTGGGCTCGAACAGAATGCCTGGCTCTTCCTCATAGGCGCTTTCAGCGCCATCGACCAGTGACTTGGCACCCGCATACTGCCACAGGGGCTTCAAGGCCTCCTGCAACTGGTCGAAGCCGACATCGGCCCGCAGCAACACCTGGCCGTGGACATGAATCTCAAAGGGTGGGTTGTAACTGGGCATGTTCTGTACCTTCCTCAATCGGAGCCGCCGCTTGCGCCTGCTGCTCCACACTAGATGACACGGCACGCCGCATCGCCGTTGCGCAAGCCGCCCACCCGAGCGGCACTGCATCCACACTATCAGGCATTGTGCCCGTTTTGTCGATGACAGCCGAAGAAAAAGCCAACAGGGCAGGCCTGTTGGCTTCGCTTGACTGGTGCCTCGGGCCGGGATCGAACCGGCACGCCACTTTCGCGGCACGGGATTTTAAGTCCCGGGTGTCTACCAATTTCACCACCGAGGCAGCACATCCGCTTATTCTAGCGGGGCAAACCCTGCAGTTTGGCGATTTGTGGGCCGACAACAAAAAAGGAAGCCGAGGCTTCCTTCTTGTCGTGTTGGAGCGGGAAAACGGTCTCGAACCGTCGACCTCAACCTTGGCAAGGTTGCGCTCTACCAACTGAGCTATTCCCGCATTGCCAGCATGATCTGCATCACGCCAGCATTGAAAACTGGAGCGGGAAAACGGTCTCGAACCGTCGACCTCAACCTTGGCAAGGTTGCGCTCTACCAACTGAGCTATTCCCGCATTGCCGGCATGATCTGCATCACACCAGCTTTGAAACTGGAGCGGGAAAACGGTCTCGAACCGTCGACCTCAACCTTGGCAAGGTTGCGCTCTACCAACTGAGCTATTCCCGCAAAAATGTTCGTTTTCCACGAACCCAAAACATACTGACAAGCATCTTCTGGAGGCGCGAACCAGAGTCGAACTGGTCTAACCGGATTTGCAATCCGGGGCATAACCGCTTTGCTATCGCGCCTTGGATTGTTTGCACCGCTGGCATACCAGCACTGCGAATCTGGAGCGGGAAAACGGTCTCGAACCGTCGACCTCAACCTTGGCAAGGTTGCGCTCTACCAACTGAGCTATTCCCGCGTGTATCCGTTTTATCGGAAGACAGCGATTATATACCGTCTTCGCAATGGAATGCATTGTATCGCACTTTTTTTGGCGTTTTGGCGAAACAGCCCCGTTTTATTCGCACGGGGCTGTTCGCTTTTCCATCAGTGCTTCACTGCCCGGCTGCGGCGAGCGGGCTCTGCCTTCGCGGCGGTCGCGGCCACTGCTACAGCAGGCACAACAGGCGTATCTGCTGCGGCCTCATCGGTCAGCGGCGCGGGCTTGGCCTCCAGGGCAATGTCAAGCACCTTGTCGATCCAGCGCACGGGCACGATTTCCAACGCGCTCTTGACGTTGTCGGGAATCTCGGCAAGGTCTTTGACGTTCTCTTCGGGGATCAGCACCGTCTTGATGCCGCCGCGCAGCGCCGCCAGCAGCTTTTCTTTCAGGCCGCCAATCGCCGTCACTTCGCCACGCAGCGTGATTTCGCCCGTCATGGCCACATCGGCGCGCACAGGAATGCCGCTGAGGGCCGATACCAGCGCCGTCGTCATCGCCGCACCTGCGCTCGGGCCATCCTTGGGAGTGGCGCCATCCGGCACGTGGATGTGGATATCGCGCTTTTCAAACACGTCATCACGGATACCCAGTGAACGGGCACGGCTGCGCACCACGGTGCGGGCAGCCTCCACCGATTCCTTCATCACATCGCCCAGCGAACCAGTACGATTGATGACGCCCTTGCCGGGCATGGCTGCAGCTTCAATGGTCAGCAGATCGCCGCCCACTTCCGTCCAGGCAAGGCCCACCACCTGACCGACCTGGTTCTTCTGCTCGGCGTGGCCATAGGTGAACTTGCGCACGCCCAGATAATCGGGCAGATTATCGGCCGTCACCAGCACCGGGGCCTGCACTTTGCCCAGCTGGATGTTCTTGACCACCTTGCGGCAGATCTTGGAGAGTTCACGCTCCAGCGAGCGTACACCGGCTTCGCGGGTGTAGTAGCGCACGATGTCGCGCACGGCATCTTCGCGCAGTTCCAGCTCGCCATCCTTGACGCCGTTGTTCTCGATCTGCTTGGGCAGCAGGTAGCGCATGGCGATATTGGTTTTCTCGTCTTCGGTATAACCCGACAGACGAATCACTTCCATGCGGTCCAGCAGAGCCGGTGGAATGTTCATGGAGTTGGAGGTCGCCACGAACATCACATCGCTCAGATCGAAGTCGACTTCGACATAGTGATCGCCGAACTTGCTGTTCTGCTCAGGATCCAGCACCTCCAGCAAGGCACTCGATGGGTCGCCTCGGAAATCCATGCCCAGCTTGTCGATTTCATCCAGCAGGAACAGCGGGTTGCGGGTACCGACCTTGGTCAGGCTCTGCAGCACCTTGCCCGGCATGGCGCCGATGTAGGTGCGGCGGTGGCCGCGGATCTCGGCCTCGTCACGCATGCCGCCCAGCGCCATGCGCACATACTTGCGGCCCGTGGCCTTGGCAATCGACTGGCCCAGCGAGGTCTTGCCCACGCCAGGGGGCCCCACCAGGCACAGGATGGGCGCCTTGACCTTGTCCACGCGCTGCTGCACAGCAAGATACTCAAGAATGCGGTCCTTGACCTTTTCGAGGCCATAGTGGTCGGCATTGAGCACTTCTTCGGCGGCCACCAGGTCCTTTTTGACCTTGGTTTTCTTGCTCCAAGGCAGGTTTGTCAAGGTTTCGAGGAAGTTGCGCACCACCGAAGCCTCTGCCGACATGGGCGACATCAGCTTGAGCTTCTTCAGCTCCGCCTCAGCCTTCTTGCGCGCTTCCTGCGGCATCTTGGCCAGCTGGATCTTCTTTTCCAGCTCTTCCAGATCAGCACCGTCCTCGCCCTCGCCCAGTTCCTTCTGGATGGCCTTGACCTGTTCATTCAGATAGAAATCGCGCTGGCTCTTTTCCATCTGCTTTTTGACCCGCCCACGGATCTTCTTGTCGACATTGAGGATGTCGACTTCGCGCTCCAGCTGGTCATACAGGTTTTCCAGCCGGTCCTGCACGTTCTGCAGCTCCAGCACGGCCTGCTTGTTTTCCAGCTTGAGCGGCAGGTGCGCTGCAATGGTGTCGGCCAGACGCCCCGCGTCCTCCAGACCGGCAATCGAGGTCAGGATCTCGGAGGGAATCTTCTTGTTGAGCTTGACGTACTGATCAAACTGCTGCATCACGGCGCGGCGCAATGCCTCGATCTCGCTGGCCTTCTCGGCCGCATCGCCAGGCTCCACGGGAGCGACCTTGGCGGTGAAATATTCTTCGCCTTCTGCGATTTCAACCACCTGGGCACGCTGCACGCCTTCGACCAGCACCTTGACCGTACCGTCGGGCAGCTTGAGCATCTGCAAGATGGTGGAGACGCAGCCCACATCGAACATGTCTGCGACCGAAGGATCATCCTTGGCGGCCGTCTTCTGCGCCACCAGCATGATCTTGCGGTCGGCCTCCATGGCCGTCTCCAGCGCCTTGATGCTCTTGGGGCGGCCCACGAAAAGCGGGATCACCATGTGCGGAAACACCACAACATCCCGAAGCGGGAGCATGGGCAATTCCGAGGGGAAAGTGGTGAGGGATTGGGTATCGGACATGAAAATCCTTTTAAAACTTTTACGAAGATGCTTCGCAAAAGCAATTTTTCAACCCTGCGGCTTTCGAAAAACCACGGGTAGGAGCTGAGAGGGCCCCGCACAAGCACCCACAGCCTGCCAAAGGGCAGAGCCTGCAAACGCAGGCTCATCAAAAACAATAGCTACTGGCGGGCACCAGATGTGCGCAAGTGCCATCAGGCCTTCTTGGCCGCTTCCCGATAAACCAGCAGGGGCGGCTTTCCTTCGTTGATGGTTGCTTCCTCAACAACAACCTTGGCGACATTGTCGGTCGTTGGCAGATCGAACATGGTGGTCATCAGCGATTGCTCCAGAATGGAGCGCAGGCCACGGGCGCCCGTCTTGCGCGCCAGCGCCTTCTTGGCGATGGCCGTCAGCGCGTCGGGGCGCACTTCCAGCTCCACCCCTTCCATGCCCAGAAGCTTGTTGTATTGCTTGACCAAGGCGTTCTTGGGCTGGGTCAGGATCTGCACCAGAGCGTCTTCCGACAGCTCGGCGAGAGCCGTCACCACCGGCAGGCGGCCCACCAGCTCGGGGATGATTCCGAACTTGATCAGGTCCTCAGGCTCGATGTCGCGGAAAGCCTCCGAGATGGAGCGCTGCTGCTTGCTCTTGACCGTGGCGCTGAAACCGATGCCGGATGCTTCGGAACGGTTCTCGATCACCTTCTCCAGGCCCGCGAACGCACCGCCGCAGATGAACAGGATATTGGTAGTGTCTACCTGCAGAAAATCCTGGTTCGGGTGCTTGCGACCGCCTTGCGGAGGAATCGAGGCCATCGTGCCTTCGATCAGCTTGAGCAGCGCCTGCTGCACACCTTCGCCGGACACGTCACGGGTGATCGACGGGTTGTCAGCCTTGCGGGTGATCTTGTCGATTTCGTCGATATAGACGATGCCGCGCTGGGCACGTTCCACATCGTAGTTGCAGCTTTGCAGCAGCTTCTGCACGATGTTTTCCACATCCTCGCCCACATAACCGGCTTCGGTCAACGTGGTGGCATCGGCCATCACAAATGGAACGTTCAACTGGCGCGCCAGCGTCTGGGCAAGCAGGGTCTTGCCAGAGCCGGTCGGGCCGATCAAGAGGATATTGCTCTTGGCCAGCTCCACCTCGTCCTTGCCAGCCTTGTCCTTGTGGAGCAGACGCTTGTAGTGGTTGTACACGGCCACGGCCAAGGTGCGCTTTGCCGCGTCTTGCCCGATCACATAATTGTCCAGATTGGCCTTGATGTCCGCTGGCGTTGGCAGGTCATTGCCCTTGAGCTTTTCCCCCTCCTTGCCTTCTGCAGCCACTTCGTCACGCACGATGTCGTTGCACAGGTTGATGCACTCATCGCAGATGAACACGGAAGGGCCTGCAATGAGTTTTTTGACCTCATGCTGGCTTTTTCCGCAGAACGAGCAGTACAGGGTTTTTTCGCTGGATGAGCCTTTTTTCTCGGCCATGGGGGCAATGCCTTCGATCAAATCTATATGGAAACAATGATAACCAACTACAAAGCGGCCTCAACCGGGTAGGGTTGAGGCCGCCTTCACCGGTTTGATCCTGCTTATGGGCGCTTTTCTACCACAGTATCAATCAGACCGTACTCATGCGCTTCGTTCGCAGTCATGAAATAGTCGCGCTCGGTGTCGTTCTTGACCTTCTCGTAGCTCTGACCCGTGCGGTCGGCCAGGATGCGGTTCATCTGCTCCTTGGTGCGGATGATGTCACGGGCATGAATTTCGATATCCGTTGCCTGGCCACGCGCGCCGCCCAGCACCTGGTGGATCATGATCTTGGAATTGGGCAATGAATAGCGCTTGCCCTTCTCACCCGCAGCCAGCAGGAACGCACCCATGCTGGCAGCAAAGCCCAGGCACATGGTAGAGACCTGCGGCTTGATGAACTGCATGGTGTCATAGATGGCCATGCCGGCCGTCACGCTGCCGCCTGGCGAATTGATGTAAAGCGAGATGTCCTTGTCAGGATTCTCACTCTCCAGAAACAGCAGCTGGGCAACCACGAGGTTGGCCGTCTGGTCATTCACTTCACCGACCAGGAAAATCACGCGATCCTTGAGCAGACGCGAATAAATATCAAACGAGCGCTCTCCACGGCCCGATTGCTCGATCACCATCGGGATCAAACCCAAGTTCTGAATATCTTGTGCGCTCATTGAATCTCCATTGAGGATAGGTGGAAGCTAGCTTCAAATTCCATATGAATGGGCTAACTGTACCCCAAGAAAATGGGGCCTGTGCCCAAAAGCACAAGCCCCTGCATTGGTAGGCAGACAAACAGGGTGAGCCAGCGCGGCAATGCCCTGTGTGCGACAACCTATCAGGCCTGCTGGCCCATCAATTCGTCGAACGACACCTTCTTGTCGGTGACCTTGGCCTTGCCCAGCACGAAATCCGTCACATTGTTTTCAATCACAACGGCTTCGACTTCGGCCAGACGCTGGCGATCACCAAAGTACCAACGCACCACGTCTTCAGGCTTTTCGTAGCTCGAAGCCAGATCGTCCACATGGGCCTTGATCTGCTCGGGGGTGGCTTCCAGCTTGTTGGCCTTGACCAACTCAGCCACCACCAGGCCCAGGCGCACGCGGCGCTCGGCTTGCGGCAGGAACACATCTGCAGGGATTTCTGCCTTGTCAGCATCCTTGATGCCGCGCTGCTTGAGCTCGGCACGGGCGCCTTCGAGCAGACGGCCGACTTCGGCGTCGATGCTGGCCTTTGGCAGATCCAGTTCAGCCTTGGACACCAGGGCTTCCATCACGGCTTGCTTGTTGCGCGACTGAACGCGGAACTTCACTTCACGCTCCAGGTTCTTCTTGATGTCGGCACGCAGGCCTTCGACGGAGCCGTCAGCAATGCCCAGGGTCTTGGCAAAGGCTTCGGTCACTTCAGGCAGGTTCGCAGCTTCCACCTTCTTGACGGTCACCAGGAAATCGGCGGTCTTGCCTGCCACTTCCTTGCCGTGGTAGTCCTCAGGGAACGCCAGAGGGAAAGTCTTGGACTCACCCGTCTTCATGCCACGCACTGCGTCTTCGAATTCCTTGAGCATCTGGCCTTCGCCGATCAGGAACTGGAAGCCTTCAGCCTTGCCGCCGGCAAAGGGTTCGCCGTCGATCTTGCCTTCGAAGTCCACGGTCACGCGGTCGCCGTCCACAGCGGCTGCGTCAGCGGGGCGCTGAGCAAACGTGCGACGCTGCTTACGCAGGATATCGATGGTCTTGTCGATGGCAGCATCGTCCACATCGGCGGTCAGCTTTTCCACTTCTGCAGTGGCCAGGTCACCGATCTTGACTTCAGGGAACACTTCAAACACGGCGTCGAATGCCAGTTCGCCCTCGGGAGCACCTTCCTTTTCGGTGATCTTGGGCTGACCCGCCACGCGCAGTTCTGCTTCGTTGGCAGCCTTGGCAAACGCCTCGCCTACCTTTTCGTTCAGCACTTCGTACTGGACGGAATAGCCATAGCGCTGCGCCACCACATTCATTGGCACCTTGCCTGGGCGGAAGCCGTCCATCTTCACGGTACGAGCCAGGCGCTTCAAGCGGCTGTCCACTTCGGTCTGCACCGAAGCCAGGGGCAAGCTCAGCGAGATCTTGCGCTCGAGCTTCTCAAGGGTTTCAACATTCACTGCCATGGTAATTCCTAGTTGGGCACGAACCCTGCTGGCAACAACACCGGTGCAGTGCACCGACGCTGTCTCGTACCTGGGTTCCATCGAAGCGGCGCCCGAGCGGCAAATTTGCCATCAACACGCCAAAAATCAATGGCTTATAGCGCAAGCAGCACAAATACCCTGGGTATGGCAACGCCTGGCGCAGTAAGCCGAAACCGAGCATTATATATAACTGCCGTCCCGTAGCCGCAATTTACAGGAAAGTGCGAACCACACTGGCAAACGCACTGCAGCATGCCTGCATGCATGCATCTGCCAGCGGGCAGGCACCTCAACGCATGGGGCCGGTCTGCTCCAGCACCAGCCAGGCAGCACGGATGAATTCGTCATCCGGCGCGCTGGCCTGCAATGCATGCAGGCGCTCGTAGCACTTCTTCCAGGTGGGCTGACTGATCTGGGAGCCATAGGCCTGGGATTTGAAATCGGGTGAGAGAATCCATGCCACCAAAAGGCGCGGGGCTGTCTGGGGGTCAAGCACGATGGATAGCATCGCGTCGGCCCGCGCCGTACCGCTCTCGGCCAGCATCAGATTGGCCTTCGCCGACAGCCACAGTTGCAGGTTGCGAACCACCAGGCTCCCAAGGCCGGGCTGCAAGCGCAGCACAACCCCCTGCCACCTGTCCAGAAAGCCATGCACGGCCTGGAGTTCCTCTGCATCCAGCTTCTGCAGAATGGAAGGCCTGCCCCATATTTCCACAAGCTTGACCCGGCTGGGCACCATCTCGCCCTGCAGCAGCAGCTTCATGATCTCCATCCGCCAGGGCTTGCTGGCACGCGGGTACAGCAGCGCCAGACTGCGGTGGAACAAAGGCTCGGCCAGCTGTTTCTTTTCCCAGGCATGCACCAGCACCGGCACATTCTGGTCGGCACTCCCTGTGCCCATCAAGACCCGGATGGCATCAGGCTTCAATACCTCGTCTGCGCCCTCCACTGTTTTCTGCATTTCGGCACGCAAGGACAACAGGGTGCCGGAATCGCGCACCTCATCCAGCAGATCGCGCATCTGTTGCAGCAACATGAGTTTCTCGGTCACTGTACGGGATTCTTGAAAGCGCTCCGTCAGATCACGCAGGGTGCGCGCCGAGGCCTCCTGGCTTTCTGGACTGGAGCTGACCGGTTCAGGGGACAGCAAGGCATCCAGCGTTTGCGCATGGGTTTGCAGCGCCGCCAGCAATACCCCATAGAGCGCCGCTTGCAGGATTTTTGTCATTACAGATATCTATTGCTGCATGGAGAACCTGTTTACGATGTTTGAACAGATTCTGAGGACGGAACCAGTAACAAATCATGCCAGCAAGTTGGCGCTTGTCAATCCAGAGACACACAGGAAAGCCCGATTTCTGAAAGGCTTTTTTCTGCCATTCATCGCTCATACGCGGATGCAATCAGAAAACAAAAAGCCGACTTCCAGTGAAAGCCGGCCTTCAAACAATGCATGCGCCCTTCCTCTGGAAGGACTGCTATCAAATTGGTGCGCGGGGGGGGACTCGAACCCCCACAGTGTTGCCACCGTCAGGACCTAAACCTGGTGCGTCTACCAATTTCGCCACCCGCGCGGTCCGGGTCATGGCAGGCGCCATATCCCGTTCAGGTCAATCCGTGATTCTACATGCAAGACCTGTGCCTTCTGGCCCGTTCTGTGCAAAAAAGCGCTGCATCTGCCCGTAACCTGGTGACTAGACCGCCGCGGACAGCGGGGTGCTGCTGTGCTCCTTCTTCACGCGGAACCATGCGGCATACATGGCAGGCAGCGCCAGCAGTGTCAGCACCGTGGCAACAATCAGGCCGCCCATGATGGCAACCGCCATGGGGCCCCAGAAGATGCTGCGCGAGAGCGGAATCATCGCCAGCACCGCGGCAGCTGCCGTCAGCGCAATCGGGCGCAGGCGGTGCGTAGCGGCTTCGACGATGGCATCAAAGGTGGACAGCCCCGCTGCATGGTTGGCCTCGATCTGGTCGATCAGGATGACGGAGTTGCGCTGGATCATGC
The DNA here is from genome assembly GCF_014207855.1 of Comamonas odontotermitis. Taxonomy (GTDB): domain Bacteria; phylum Pseudomonadota; class Gammaproteobacteria; order Burkholderiales; family Burkholderiaceae_C; genus Comamonas; species Comamonas odontotermitis_A. Next base: position 14,717 of record NZ_JACHKZ010000009.1, read on the forward strand.
CCATGAGCGCAATCACGCCCAAAAGCGCAACAAAGCCGAAGGGGCGATTGAGCAGCAGCAGCGCTGCCGTGACCCCCGAGATGCCCAGAAAACCGGTGAGGTAGACCAGCACCGAGCGGCTGAAGCTGTGCAGCTGCAGCATCAGCAGGGTAAAGACGATGAACACCATGATCGGCATACCCGCCATGATCGAGTCCGAACCCTTGGCGCTCTCCTCCACCGCTCCTGCGATTTCGATGCGGTATTGGTTCAGCCCCTTGGCTGTCCAGCCTTCCTGCAGCTTCTGCAGATCGGGCCAGAGCTTCTGCGTCACCGTCGGCCCCTGCAGTCCGGCCACCACATCGCCCTGCACCGTGATGGAGTACTCGCGCCCCTGCCGCCACAGAATGCCCGGCTCCCATACGAAGGTGGGTTTGGCGATCTGCGAGAGCGGAATCGCCCGGCCGCTGCTGGACGTCACGTAGGCATTGCCCACGTCGGTGACCGCCTTGCGCTCGTCTACGGGCTGGCGCAGCACCATGTCGATCAGCTTGTCGCCTTCGCGGTACTGGCCGATGGTGTTGCCCGACAGCTGGGTCCGCGTGGCCTGGGCAATGTCCTGATTGCTCACGCCCAGGGCGCGGGCCTTGCTCTGGTCTACCTCCAGCCGCAGCACCTTGATGGCCTCATTCCAGTTGTCGTTCACGCCACGCATGTCTGGCGATGCTTCCAGCTTCGCGCGCACTTCGTTGGCCAGCTCACGCAGCAGCTTGGGGTCTTGCCCCATGACGCGGAACTGCACGGGATACGGCACAGGCGGCCCGCTGGGCAGCAGCTTCACGCGCGCCCGCACCTCAGGAAACTCCTGCGCCAGCAAAGTAGGCAGTTGTTTCATCAACCGGTCGCGCTCGGCCAGATTGGTGGGCAGCAGTATCAACTGCGATACGTTGGACTGCGGGAAGATCTGGTCGAGCGGCAGATAAAAACGCGGCACGCCCGAGCCGATCCAGGAGGTGACGGACTCCATGCCCGGCTGCTCCTGCATGCGCTTTTCGATGCGCTGGGTCACCTGTTCATTCGCAGCTACGCTGGCACCCTCGGGCAACCACACGTCCAGCAGGATTTCGGTGCGGTTCGAATCGGGGAAGAACTGCTGCTGTACTTTCGACATGCCAAACAGGCCCAGCGCGAACACCAGCAATGTCGCGCCAATGGTCAGCCAGCGGTGCTCCACGCACCAGCCCACGGTACGGCGAAAGCGGTTGTAGAAAGGCGTGTCAAACATTTCGTGGTGACCAGCGTCTCCGCTCTCGGGTGCATGCCTGGGCTTTTTGAGAAACACCGTCCCCAGGTACGGCACGAAGTACACCGATGCCACCCAGCTGATGACCAGCGCAATCACCGTTACCGCAAAGATGGCGAAGGTGTATTCACCGGTGGTGGATTTGGCGATACCAATGGGCATGAAGCCCGCAGCGGTGATCAGGGTGCCGGTCAGCATCGGTTTGGCCGTGATGTCATAAGCCGCCGTGGCTGCGCTCACCTTGTCGTAGCCTTCTTCCAGCTTGCGCACCATCATCTCCACGGCAATGATGGCGTCATCCACCAGCAGGCCCAGCGCAATGATCAGCGACCCCAGCGATACCTTGTGCAAGCCAATGCCCCAGTACCACATGGCCAGGAAGGTGGCCGCCAGCACCAGCGGAATGGTGATGCCCACCACCAGCCCCGGGCGCGGATCGACGGAGACACGGCGCCACAGTGGTTCCTTGCCCTTGCGGATGTGAAGCCCCAGGCTCAAAAAGCTCACCGCCAGCACGATGACCACCGCCTCGATCAGGGTCTGCACAAATTCATTGACCGAGGTGGCCACGGCCTTAGGCTGGTCCTGCACATTTGCGAGGCTCATGCCAGCTGGCAGGGTGGGAGCGATTTTGTCCACGGCCGCACGCAGGTTCTTGCCCAGCGCAATCACGTCGCCGCCCCTGCGCATCGAGATACCCAGCGCCACCGTGGGCCGCCCCTGGTAGTGCACCTTGGTTTTGGCCGGATCGATGTAGCCGCGGTAGATATCAGCAATATCGCCCAGCTTGAGCTGCACGCCCGCAGGCCCCCGGATGGGCATGGCCTTGACGTCTTCCAGCCGCGTGAATTCGCCCGTCACTTCAACCTGCACGCGGTCTGAACTGGCCTGCACCTCTCCGCCGCTTTGCACGGCGTTCTGCTGGCCGAGCTGGCCAATCACCTGGTTCATGTCGAGGCCCAGCTGGGCCAGCTTGGTGCGCGAGATTTCGATGAACAGCTTCTCATCCTGCACGCCAAACAATTCCACCTTGGCCACGTCCTTGACGCGCAGCAAGCTCTGGCGCACGCTGTCGGCGTACTCCTTGAGCTCGGCGTAGCTGTAGCCGTCGCCCTGCAGCGCATAGATCACGCCATACACATCGCCAAAATCGTCGTTGAAGAACGGCCCCAGCACGCCTTGCGGCAGGGTGGCTCGCATGTCACCCACTTTTTTTCGCACCGTGAGCCAGGTTTGCAGCACGTCGCCCGGCTTGGTGTCTTCGCGCAGGTTCAGGATGATCAGCATCTCACCCGGTTTGGAGTAGCTGACGATCTTGTCGGCGTTGGGGACGTCCTGCAGGGTGCGCTCGATCTTGTCGGTCACCTGCTCGGCCACCTGCTGCGCCGTGGCGCCCGGCCATGCGGCGGACACCACCATGGCGCGGAAGGTGAACGGTGGGTCTTCGTCCTGCCCCAGCTGGAAATAGGCACCCAGGCCCAGCACCAGCAACACGATGAGCAGGTAGCGTGTGAGCGGAATATGCTGTAGCGCCCAGCGCGACAGGTTGAAGCCTTTGGTGTCCAGGTGCTTTTCCTGGTCGCCCTGCAGCGGCGTGCCTGGTGTTGCGTTGTCTTGCATGGCCACCTCTTACTTGGCCGCCGCAGGCGATGCGTCACCAGAAGCACCGGAAACTACAGAATTAGTAGCATCTGGCGCCTTGCTGTCTTGCGCGGGAGCGTATTTTGATTGAAACACGGTCACTTTTTGCCCGGCATTGAGCACATGCACACCGGCAATCACCACCTGCTGGCCCGGCTGCAGGCCGCTTTGGATGACGGCATCGTTGCCGTCCATGCGTGCCACCTTCACCGGCTGCGGCTGCACGGCCGAAGTCGCCGGGTCAAACACCCAGACGTTGCTGACACCTGCCTTGTCCCACAGCGCCGCCAACGGCAGCTTGATGACGCCTGCATCCTGCGTTGCACCCGCCTGAGCGCCCTGCGGAATGACGGTGACGGTTGCTCCCAGCTTGGGGAGCACATCGGTGTCCGCCGCGTCGAGCGATGCCTTGATCTGGTAAGTGCGCGTGGCGGCATCGGCGCTGGCCGCCACTTCGCGGATGTGCGCGCCCAGCGTCTGTCCATCGGGCCACACCAGAACCTGCGCCGGCTGCCCCACTTTGAACTGGGCAATGCGGTCTTCAGGTACGGCAAATACAGCGTCGCGTGCGCCGTCCTTGGCAATGCGCAGCACCGGGCTGCCTGCGGCCACCACTTGGCCAGGCTCTACATTGACCGCCGTCACGACGCCTGCCACATCGGATACCAGCCGCGTATAGCCGGTCTGATTGCCCTGCGCAGCGGCATTGGCCTTGGCCTGGTCCAGCTGGGCCTGCGCCGATTTGAGCGATGCCGCATGGCGCTCCATCTCGGCCGCGCTGATGAAATTCTTGTCGCGCAGCTCCTTGAAACGGTGGTAATTGGCAGCGGCCAGATCGCGCTGCGTCACCGCCGCCTGCACCTGCGCCTGGGCGCCCTGCGCAGCCAGTGCGTAATCCGCGCCATCAAGCTGTGCCAGCAACTGGCCGGGCTTCACCGCCTGGCCCAGCTCCACGTTGCGGCTGAGTACCTTGCCCGCCACCCGAAAACCGAGCTGCGCTTCGGTCCGCGCACGGATATCGCCCGCAAATTCGGGCTTGGCCACCAAAGGTGCAGCGCCCACCGTCTGCAGCTTGACGGCACGGATCGGCTCCGGCGGAGGTTCCTTCTTGGAGCAGGCCGCTATCAAAATGACAGCTGCCAGTGCAATAGCAGCGCGCGCAGGGCGCTTGAAAAGAGCTTGAGACATGGTGGTGAGCCAGAAAGAGGAAGACAGATCGCCGCAGCCGCCCATGTTGATTTCACAGACTCGCCCGGCAGTCATTTAATGACCAATGGGTCATTAATCTAGGGTTTTCATCCTCTGCTGTCAATCGGCTAGCATCCCGGCTGTGAACGAATCTCCCTCTCCATCCAGCCCTGCCGCCCCCCGGCCCATTGCCGCTGCGGCGCCCGCCGTCACGCACTACGAGAACTTTCCGGTTGCCTCGTGGCTGTGCCCGCCTGCCCTGCGCGCCCCCATTGCAGCCATCTACCACTTTGCCCGCACTGCGGATGACATTGCCGACGAAGGCGATGCCAACGCCGCCCAACGCATTGCTCAATTGCAGGCCTACCGCGAAGAACTGGCCCACATTGCCCAAGGCCACGCGCCAGCACCGCAGTGGCAAGGCGTATTTGCGCCGTTGCAAGCTGCCATCGCCCAGTGGCAGCTGCCGGTGCAACTGCTGGACGATCTGCTCGACGCCTTCATGCAGGACATCGGCAAAACCGAGAACACCCACACCTATGCAAACCGGGCGGAGCTGCTGGATTACTGCCGCCGCTCGGCCAATCCGGTAGGGCGCCTGCTGCTGCATCTGTATGGCGTGCAGGACGCCACATCGCTGGCGCAGAGCGACGCCATCTGCAGCGCACTGCAACTGATCAATTTCTGGCAGGACCTGAGCGTGGACATTCCGCGCGGGCGTTACTACCTCACCGACGCTGACCGCGCACAACACGGTGTCAGCCTGGTCGCCATGCAGCAACGCCAGGACAGCCTGGCACTGCGCCAGCTGGTCATGCAGCAGGCAAGCTGGGCCCGCGAACTGATGAACAGCGGCGCTCCACTGGTGCACCGCATCCCCGGGCGCGCTGGCTGGGAGTTGCGCCTGGTGGTGCAAGGCGGCCTGCGCATTCTGGACAAGGTCGAGGCCTTGCAAGGACGCAGCCTGTGGGAGAGGCGCACCATCGGCAAGGCAGATGTGCCGCGCATGCTCTGGCGCAGCCTGTGGATGTAGACCTTTGCCCTGCAGCCCATAAAAGAGGCCGAACCCGCAAAGGTTCGGCCTGAAAAGGGGTTCAGAACCCCCGAGGAGAGTGCCTACAAAATGTGGTGCAGCAAGAAACGCTTCAGCCCAACTGTACCGGCACGAAAATCTTCTGCCCGTTGCGCTCGATCAACAAGGCCACCGATTTGTCGGATTGCGCCACTTGTTTACGCAGTTCGTCAATTCCCGTCACCGCTGCGCCATTGACGGACAGCACCACGTCCCCAGGCTGCACCCCTGCCAGGGCCGCGGGGCCAGCGGCCTGCTCCACGATCAGACCGTTCTTGCTGCCGCTCGCCTGCTTTTCCTGCGGCGTGAGCTCGCGCAGCGCCAGGCCCAGCTTGCCTTTGCCCACCTTGTCATTGCTGGCCACCTGCTCGCCCTTGCCTGTGTTGCCACCCAGGGTCGCCTGCACCGTGGTCTGCTTGCCCTGGCGCCATACCTGCAGGCGGGCCTCCGCGCCCGGCCGTGCAGTGGCTATGGCAGCAGGCAGATCATTGGAAGAGACGATGGCCTGGCCGTTGTAGCCGGTGATCACATCGCCAGGCTGCAAGCCAGCCTTGTCTGCGGGGCCGTCCTTTTCCACGCTGGCCACCAGCGCACCTTCGGGCTTGGGCAGCTTGAAGGAATCGGCAAAGGCCTGGTTCACCTCCTGAATCACGACGCCCAACCGCGCGTGGTTCACCTTGCCGTGCTCCACAATCTGGTCCTTGATGTTGACCGCCAGGTCGATCGGGATCGCAAACGACAGGCCCTGGTAGCCGCCGCTCTTGCTGTAGATCTGCGAATTGATACCCACCACCTCGCCTCGGGTGTTCAAAAGCGGGCCTCCCGAATTTCCGGGATTGACGGCCACATCGGTCTGGATGAAGGGAACAGCGCTGTCATCGGGCAAGGCGCGTCCCTTGGCGCTGACCACTCCGGCCGTCACCGAATTCTCGAAACCGAAGGGCGAACCAATGGCCAGTACCCATTCGCCCTGCTGAACAGCCTTGGAGTCACCCAGCCGCGCCACCGGCAAGTCCTTGGCATCGATCTTGATGACGGCGATGTCGGTCTTGGGATCGGTGCCCAGCACCTTGGCCTTGAATTCACGGCGGTCGGTGAGCTTGACAGTCACTGTTTTGGCACCCTTGACCACGTGCGCGTTGGTCAGGATCGTGCCATCGGGGCTGATGATGAAGCCCGAGCCTTCGCCTGCCGTTGGCACTTCCTGCGGAATCTGGCGGCCAAAGCCACGCATGCCTTGCTGCGGAACCGCAAAGCCAAACTGCCTGAAGAACTGCTGCATCGGATCGCCCGGGTCCATCTGCTGGCCACGATTGGCCGAAGGGGCCGTGTCGCTGTCATCTCCATCATCCTCGTCGTTGCCGACCTTGCGCGTACCTCGCACACTGATATTGACCACGGATGGCCCCGCCTGTGCCGTAATGGCAGCGAAATTGGGCACACTGACCGCGGGCGCCATGGTGCCTGCAGCCTGTGCCACGACTGCAGGCACTGCCTGCGCATTCGCACTCCACTGCATATGCTGTACGGCCGTAGCGCCCACGCCGCCCAGAACACCTGCCGCCAGCAAGGCGGCAACCAGCCTTTTGGAACCCAGTTGAAAAGAAGGGGTGGACATTTTTTGAACTCCTCTGACGCATTCAGTCTGTCGATGGCGCTACTGTGCCAGCGCAGACTTAGAGGAAGCTTAGGCTGGCTTTGCAGTGCAGAGGATGGCAGTGGCGGTTGCCCGGCCTGCAGCAATGCCCCGGCATGGATGCAGACAGGCGAATCGGCCAGGCATAAAGCGATCAAAAAAAGTAGCTAAATGCAGATACCGGTCATGCACTGGTCATGCGCCAGATGCAGAAATCGCATCAAAAAACACCCGAATCCGCAGTCCACCGAGAAGCGGCGAATCGTCCAGCGCCAGGCGAGCGCCATGCTGGCGGGCCACCGCATTCACGATGGCCAGGCCCAGGCCGCTGCCATGGGCCACCGTACCGGGTACGCGGTAGAACCTGTCGAGCACGCGCTCACGTTCTGCAGCAGCAATGCCGGGGCCGCTGTCTTCCACAGTGAGGACTGCAGAGCTGCGCCCGGCAACACTGGAGCTGCTGGCCTCGTCAGCTGCCCTGCCCCAGCTGCACTGCACCTGGCCGCCTTCCGGTGTATAGCGCAGCGCATTTTCCAGCAGGTTGCGCAGCAGCAGCGCCAGCGCATCGGGCTGGCCGGTGATGGCCGGTTGCGCCGCATCTGCCGCAAACGCCAGGTGCAAACCCGCCTGCTGCGCCAGCGGCTGCAGCTCATCGACCGAGCGCTGGCACAGCAAGGCCATGTCCACCGCCTGGAGCGTAGCAGCCTGTATCTGCCCCGCTTCCTGCCGCGCCAGGGACAGCAGCTGCTCCACCATGCGGGTGGCCCGGTCGATACCGGCAGTGACACGTTCGCCCGCAACACGGCGGGCTGCGTCATCCGGGGCGCGGGCCAGGCTCTGCACCTGCAGGCGCAGGGCTGCCAGTGGCGAACGCAGTTCATGCGCGGCATCACCCACAAAGCGCTGCAGCGCATCAAATGCAGCCTGAAGCCGGGCGAGCAACAGGTTCATCTCTTGCACCAGGGGCTGCACTTCCAGCGGCAGGTCGGCATCGGGCAGAGGTGAAAGGTCATCGGCCCTGCGCGCTGCCAGCTGGCTGCGCGTGCGCTGCAACGGCGCCAGGGTGCGTGTCACCACCCACCACACCACCAGCATGATGAGCGGCGCAAGCAGCAGCACTGGCACGATGGAGCGCAGCGCCACATCGCCCGCCATCTGACGACGGGAGGCGATCTCCTGCGCCACCTGAATCACCTGCGTGGGCGTCTGCAGCGCATAGATGCGAAACGCCGTGCCATGCGCCCGGGCATCGCTGAAGCCCAGCACAGCCACCTGCGGCAGCAGGCGCGCATTGCTGGAGCGATAGAGCATGATGCCGTCGGCACGCCAGATCTGCACGATCATGTCCTGAGCCTTGGCCTGCGGGTCGGCCAGCGCATCGGATGCCACCTCGGACGCCAGCCCCGCCGACAGTGCCAGCGCGATGCGCTGCATCTGGCCATCAAACAGTGCTTCGGTCTCCGCCCGCGCCGTACGGTAGATGCTGAACGCCTGCAGGCAAGCGGCCACGGCCACCACAGCGAGCAAGGCCCAGGTCAGCCTGGCGCGAAGCGAGAAAGGCTTGGCCGCATGCACGCCGGCGGCATTGGAAGCGCGCTGGCCGGATGCATTCACCTGCGGCATCACGGCGCGCTTCCTATCTCTGGCTGCTCTGCTGGCACCAGATAGCCCAGGCCCCGCACGTTCTGGATCAGATCCGCCCCCAGCTTCTTGCGCACGCCATGGATGTAGACCTCGACGGCATTGCTGCTGACATCATCCCGCCAGGAGTACAGTTTTTCCTCCAGCTGGGGGCGAGAGAGCACCCGGCCCGGCCGGGCGATCAAGGGTTCCAGCACCGCCCACTCACGGGCAGAAAGGTTGACCGGGCTGCCATCGACAAAAGCCTCGTGCGTGGCGGGCACAATGCGCACCTTGCCCCAGACGTACTCGGGCTCGGCCCGGCCGTTGGCACGGCGCACCAATGCACGAATCCGCGCAAACAACTCGTCAAGATCGTAGGGTTTGATGATGTAATCGTCTGCCCCTGCGTCCAGACCTGCCACACGGTCGGCGATGGCGTCGCGCGCGGTGGCAATCAGCACGGGTGTGCGCATCCTGCGGGCACGCATGCCGCGCAGCACCTGCAGTCCGTCCAGCCGGGGCAGCCCCAGGTCCAGCAGAACCAGGTCATAGCCGCCGGTGGCGAGCGCCGTCTCCGCCATGGCGCCATCCTTGACCCAGTCCACCGCCCAGGATTCGGCGCGCAGCGCGTCCAGCACCACTTCGCCAATCATCTGATCATCTTCTACCAGCAATATGCGCATGCGTGAATTATGGCGCCCAGAAGGAAAAAGGGCTGGCCGCCGCAATGGCCGCCAGCCCGATTCCAGAACAGAAGCGTAAAAAAATCAGCTGCAAACAGTGTGCCAATCACACCGCCTGCAGCTGATCATCACGCAAAGGTATTGGTTGGCCAATACCAAAGGCAGCATCTGCTTGTTCTCACCCTCATGAGGCAGATGTGCTCTCCTCTTCCCCCTCCTTGGAGAGCTTCATTGTATTGAAATAAACTTTTAGATATATGTAAACTATCGAACACCGAATCCGTTTAGCAACAAAATTGCAATTTATGGGGTACACGGCCCCCTCCTGAGCACCAATAGATAGAAATACTTAGTTTTTGTTTTTAAAAGAAAATTTCAAAAATTTCTCATGAAAATTGATGGTTTTATCCAACTGTCAACAACTTTCAGAGTATTTTCCGCACAAAGTTTGCGCCATTCGGTTGCATCTATGAAAGGCTTGCACTGGCGGGTTCATAGATCGGTGGTTGGCAACGCCCTTCCAGCCAGCTCTGCAACTCCCGACAGTCGCCTGTGCCATGGGACAATACGCCCCCTATGACCACGCCCCAGCAGTACGTTCAAGACAAGGCCGCCGCATCCGGCAGCAGCTTCTACTACGCCTTCCTCTTTCTTCCCAAGGATCGCCGGGCCGCCATCACGGCCTTTTATGCCTTTTGCCGCGAAGTGGATGATGTCGTTGACGAAGTGAGCGACCCGGGCGTTGCCGCCACCAAACTGGCCTGGTGGCAGTCCGAAGTCAGAAAGAGCTTTGCCGGCCAGCCCAGCCATCCGGTGATGCAGGCACTGATGCCGTACGCCGCGCCGTTCGAGATCAAGGCCGAACATCTGCTGGCGGTGATCGAAGGCTGCCAGATGGATCTGGAGCAGACGCGCTACCTCGATTTTGCAGGCCTGCAGCGCTATTGCCATCTGGTGGCAGGGGTCGTAGGCGAAGTTGCCGCGCGCATTTTTGGCCAGACCAGCGAGCAGACCACGCAATACGCCCACAAGCTGGGGCTGGCGTTTCAACTGACCAACATCATCCGTGATGTGGGCGAAGACGCCATCCGGGGCCGCATCTACCTGCCGGTGGAGGAGCTGCAGCGGTTCGATGTGAAGGCGCACGAGATACTGAACCGCAAGTACTCTGACCGCTTTGCCGCGCTGATGCGTTTTCAGGCCGAGCGTGCGCACCGGCTGTATGACGAGGCGCTTGCGCTGCTGCCCCCGCAGGACCGGCGCACGCAAAAACCCGGCCTGATGATGGCCAGCATCTACCGCACGCTGCTGCGCGAGATCGAGGCCGATCAGTTTCAGGTGCTGCACCAGCGGGTGAGCCTCACGCCGCTGCGCAAGCTGTGGCTGGCCTGGCGCGTGCAGGCGCTAGGGCGCATGTAAGCTGGCATGGCGACACACAAGCGCATTGCCATCATCGGCGGCGGCTGGGCTGGCATGGCCGCAGCGGTGGAGCTGGCCTTCTCCACACCGCACCAGATCACTGTGTACGAAGCTGCTGCCCAGTGGGGTGGGCGTGCGCGTGGCCTGGCATTGCAACTGCCCGGCGGGGAGACATGTACCGCCGACAACGGCCAGCACATCCTGATTGGTGCCTACACCACCTGCCGCACCCTGATGGAGCGCGTCGGCATCCACGCCGAGGCAGCTTTCACGCAGGTACCGCTGTCCATGCGCTACCCCGATGGCAGCGGCATCCGGTTTCCAGACTGGCCCACGCCCTGGGACGCGCTGTGGGGCATCGCCAGCGCCCGAGGTTGGTCGCTGGCCGAGCGGGCGCAGCTACTGGCCCGAGCCACACGCTGGCGGCTTCAGGGCTTTGATTGCGCCCCGAAGGCGACTGTGGCCGACCTGTGCGCAGGATTGCCAGAGCGCCTGCTGGCCGAGTTCTTTGATCCGCTGTGCATATCAGCACTGAACACGCCCATCAGCCAGGCGAGCGGCCGCGTTTTCCTGCGCGTGCTGCAAGACAGCCTGTTTGCCACCCGCAAAGGCTCGCAATTCTGGCTGCCGCAGATCGACCTGGGCAACCTCTTTCCCGGAACAGCCGCACAGTGGCTGGCAGCGCGCGGCCACAGCGGCTATACCAGCCGCCGAGTGCAGCACCTCAGCGCCGCGCCCCAGGGCGGCTGGCTGGTTCAGGGCATTCCGTTCGATGCAGTGGTGCTGGCAGCGTCGCCCTGGCAAGCAGCGCGCCTGGTGGCTGGCGCACAGATACCCGCAGCCGACTGGTTGCAGGCTGCCTGCGCGCTGGAGCATACGGCCATCGCCACCGTCTACGCCTGGAACCCGGCCACGCTACCATCAGGCCACAGCCTGCCTGCGCCACTGCTTGCGCTGCGCAATACCGCCGAGCATCCTGCGCAGTTCGTGTTTGACCGGGGCCAGCTGGGTGGTCCGGCGGGCTTGCTGGCTTTCGTCATCAGCACCAGCGTTGGTGGCCGGGCACAGATCGAGCAGCAGGTCATCGCCCAGGGGCAAGCCCAGCTGGGCCTGGCCCTGCAGCCGCTGCAGACCGTGGTGGAAAAGCGCGCCACCTTTGCCTGCACGCCGGGCCTTGCCCGGCCCGATATGCAGGTGGCGCCAGCACTGGTGGCCTGCGGCGACTACATCGATGGCCCCTACCCCGCCACGCTGGAAGGCGCCGTGCGCAGCGGCGTTGCGGCGGCACGTGCGCTGGCCCATTTTTAGCGCTATCCTATCAAGAGCATATTGCGCAGTATTGACAATCGCGGCAAGCCGATTTCTCTGCTTTCAACAGCGGTTCATCGATCTGGCCGCCCCAGCAACAGGCACAGCTCGGCCAGATCACGCACCATGGCCTGAGGCGCCTGGCTGGCAAGCGGCCACTGCAGATGGGTGGCGCTTGCGGCAGCCTGGTGGTAATCCAGCTCCTGGCGTTGCACCCAGGCTGCCTGCATGCCGCAGGCCAGTGCGCCTTCCACATCCAGCGCGGCATCGTCTCCCACGTGCAGAAAGGCTGCCAGCGGCACGGCAATCGCCTGCGATGCCGCCGTGAAAATACCCACATGAGGCTTGGCCACGCCTACTTCATGGGCGCTGGCACAGGCTGCAAACCAGGGCGCCAGCCCCACCCAGTCCAGCCGCGCATTGCCGTTGGAGACGGCGACCAGGGGGTAGCGCGCCGACAGCCACGCCAGCGAATCCTCCACCTCGGCAAACCATGTCACCTGATTGCGCGCCGCGTAAAACTGCGCAAACGTGGGTTCGACCAGCGCCTCGTCCTCGCCAGCCTGCAGCAGCGCGCGGCGAATGAACTGCTGGCGGAAATGCGTCATGTCATGGGCCTTGTGCACAAAATCGTCGCGCACCGACTGGCGAATGGCCCCGGCCACCACCTTGTCCTGCAGCAGGGCAGCCGTGGCAGGAGCATGTTCACTCAGAAAGCGGTGTTGCGCCGCTTCTGCTGCCTTGAGGGTGGGCAGCACGGGCCACAAGGTGTCGTCCAGGTCGAGGCTGATGGCACGGATACGGTCAATATCAAGCATGGCATGTATTTTGCCTACTTTGAGCAAGTCCTTGGCCCTCACCCCCACGGCCAAGCTGCGACAATGGCCGCATGGTTTCAAGCCCCAGCCCCCTCTCCGGCACCGAACCCCAGATCACCACCGGCATCCTGCTGTGCAACCTGGGCACGCCCGACGCTCCCACCGCCGCCGCCACCCGCCGCTATCTGGCCGAATTTCTGAGCGACCCCCGCGTGGTCGAGATTCCGCCCATAGTCTGGAAGCCTCTGCTGCACGGTGTCATCCTGCGTACCCGCCCTGCCAAATCGGCCGCCAAGTACCAGACCGTGTGGATGCCCGAAGGCTCTCCGCTCGCCGTCTGGACCGAAAAGCAAGCCAAGCTGCTGCGCGGCTGGCTGGGCGAAGCCGGCCATCGCGTACGGGTGCGGCCTGCCATGCGCTATGGCAACCCTTCCATTGCGAGCCAGCTCGACGCTTTTGTGGCCGAAGGCGTGAGCCGGGTACTGGTGCTGCCGCTGTATCCGCAGTACTCGGCCACCACCACGGCAAGCGTGGTCGACGCCGTGGGCGCCTGGAGCCGTGGCGTGCGCGCCCTCCCCGAGCTGCGCTTCGTAAACGATTACCACCGCCACCCCGGCTACATTGCCGCGCTGGCCGCATCGGTACGCAAACACTGGCAGCAGGAGGGACGCGCCGAAAAGCTGGTGCTGAGCTTTCACGGCATTCCCCAGCGCAATGTGCGCCTGGGCGATCCGTACGAGCACCAATCGCGGGAAACTGCCACGCTGCTGGCCGCAGCGCTGGGGCTGCGTGAGGGCGAGTACATGGTCACCTTCCAGTCGCGCTTTGGCAAGGCCAAGTGGCTGGAGCCCTACACCGAACCCAGCCTGATCGCCCTCGCGCAGCAAGGCACCCGGCATGTGCAGGTCATGTGCCCCGGCTTTGCCGCCGATTGCCTGGAAACCCTGGAAGAGATCAACCAGGAGGTGCGCGAAGCCTTCATGCACGCTGGCGGCGAGCGGTTCGACTACATTCCCTGCCTGAACGACCAGCCCGCGTGGATCACCGCACTGTCCGAGCTGGCCCAGCAGCATCTGCAGGGCTGGTCAACCCAAGGCGCCAGCCCTGCGCAGAGGCCCGCATGATGCAGCTTTGCCCTCTTGAAGCTGATACCTCCTGGGCAGTTCAGGTACGCCAGCTGACCATCCACCCTCACCAGCAGCCGTTCATCGGTGATCTGGATGCCCTCCTGCAATCGCAGCAGCCGGGCGTGAGCCGCCACGTAATGGTGCAGGACGGCCAGACCGTTGGCTTTTTCCGGCTCGACGCGCAGTTTTCCGCAAGCCATCCGTTTGCACCGGAAGGTGCCCTGGGCCTGCGCTCCTTCTTTGTCGGCAGCAATTACCAGGGCCAGGGCCTGGCACGGCAGGCACTGCAGGCCATGCCCGCCTACATTCATCACCTGGGCCTGCCCGCCAGCCAGTTGTACCTGACGGTGAACTGCAAAAACGATGCGGCCTACCAGCTCTACCAGCGCAGCGGATTCGTGGCAACCGGCGAACTGTACCTGGGCGGCAGCTACGGGCCACAGCACATCATGTACCTGGCGCTGGCTGTGCCAGCCCCAGCTCCCCAATGACCAAGGAATACTCCCCATTGTCTGATTCCCGCATTCCTGCCGCTTCTTCCTCCGTCTGCGCCGAGCTGCTGCATGCGCGCCAGCTGCGCCTGACCATCGACCCCGCCAGCCTGGGCTTTGCCAGCACCGCCGAGCTGGTGAACGAGCCGTTTTCCTGGATCGGCCAGCAGCGTGCCCAGGCGGCTGCCGAGTTTGGCCTGGGGCTCGACCAGCCCGATTACCACCTGTTTGTGCTGGGCGAAGAAGGCAGCGGCCGCACCTCCTTGCTGCGGCAGGCCATGCAGGCCGAGGCCGCGCGCCGCCCTGCAGCGCCAGACATCGCTTTTGTCCACAACTTTGCCGTGCCCGAGCGGCCGCTGGCGGTGCGCCTGCCTGCGGGCCAGGGCCGCGTGTTGAAAAAGCGCATCGAAGGGCTGATCGACAAGCTGCCCGAGCAGCTGGACAAGGCCGTCAACGAAGCGCAGCACCGTCGCCAGATCGAGCAGCTCTACAACCAGGCACGCCAGGCCGAAGAGGCGGGCTTTGCCAGCCTGCGCGACTGGGCAAGCAGCGTAGGCCTGCGCATTCGCCGCGAGGAAGGCCAGTTGGTGGTGGAATCGGCGGCCGACCCTGCCGAGAACACCGACAGTCCCAGCCCAGCAGACCCCAACGCCCAGGCCGAGCCCGGCGCCGAGGACAGCAACGAGATTTTTGAAGAAAATGAGGCGTTGGCGCAGTATGGACAAGCGCCATCAGCTATCAGTACAGAAGCTTTTGGCACAGAAGCCTTCAGCGCCACGGCACCCGCTGAAGGCGCCGTGGTAGTGCAGCTCAACCTGCCGGTTGCAGACAGCGACAGCGCGCCGCACGCCACTGCAGGCGCAGAGGCGTCTGCCAGCGCTTCTGCTGCAGTCGAGCCAGCGCCCCCGGCCATCGATCTGGAATACCAGTTGCGGCTGCAGCTGGCCCAGTTTCGCGGCCAGTTGCGCCAGGCACACAGCGCGCGCGATGCGGCGCTCCACCTGTTCTACCAGTCGCTGGCCACACCGCTGTGGCAGGCTGGTGCTGCCCAGGCGCTTGAGGGCCTGAGCCCCGCGCCCGAACACGCCGCCACCTTGCAGCGCTGGCTGTCGCAGATGCAGGCCGAATGGCTCAAGAACATGGCGCTGTGGGTGCCGCGCAGCATCGCGCAGGATGCCGATGCCCTGCTCGACACCACAGACAGCATCGAAGGCGAAGGCGAATCGCAGGATGCGCGCGACGACGCCCGCGCCCGCCTCGAAGCCCGGCGCCAGGCGCTGCGCCAGCTCAGCCAGCTCAACCTGGTGGTCGATCACCATGGCGAGACGCGAGCGCCTGTCATCACCGAAGACCAGCCCAGCCTGCGCAACCTGTTTGGCACCATCGACCCGCCCGAAGACGACGAACACCGCAGCGATTTCTCATGCATCCGCGCGGGCAGCGTACTGCGCGCCGATGGTGGCTTTTTGCTGCTGCACCTGCGCGACATGGTCGGCGACGAAGCCTGCTGGCAAGCGCTGCGCCGCGTGCTGCGCACCCGCCAGCTGCGCATCGACGACGTGCACGCCGCCCAGGGGCCCAGCAACAGCGGCGGCATGCAGCCTGAGCTGCTGCCGCTGCACTTCAAGCTCGTGCTGGTAGGCTCGGAAGAGAGCTATTACCAGATGCAGGAGCACGACCCGGACATGGCGCGGCGCTTTCGCGTGAAGGTCGATTTTGCCGAACACTTCAAGGCCACGGCTGCCACCTACCGCGCCACTGCCGCCTTGATGGCGCAGCGCTGCGCGCTCTACCAGCTGCCGCACTGCGACGCCAGCGCCGTGGCGCGGCTGCTGGAGCAATCGCACCGCGAGGCCGATGACCAGCAGCGCCAGAGCGGCCAGTTGAACCAGCTCGAAGCCCTGCTGATCGAAAGCGCGCAGCGCGCCCGCCAATCGGGCACGGGCCGCCTGGTGCAGGCCGCCGATGTGGAAGCTGCGCTCACCGCACACCGCATGCGCCACAACGCGATGGAAGAAGCGCTGCACGACGCCATCGCCGAGGGCGAACACGTCATCTCGTTTGCCGGCAGTGCCGTGGGCCAGCTCAACGGCCTGTCGCAGATCGATACCGGCGACCACCGCTTCGGCCTGCCCGCCCGCATCACCGCACGCACCTACGCGGGCCAGGAAGGGGTGCTGAACATCGAGCGCGAAGTCGCCCTCTCCGGCCCCATCCACGACAAGGGCGTGCTGATCCTGCAAAGCTACCTGACGGCGCTCTTTGGCCATCTGGCGCCACTGGCGCTCAATGCCTCGGTGGTGTTCGAGCAGGAATACAGCGGCGTCGAAGGCGATTCGGCCAGCTGCGCCGAGCTGTATGCGCTGCTGTCATCGCTGTCGGGCCTGCCGCTGCTGCAGAACATTGCCGTGACCGGGGCGCTCAACCAGCATGGCGAGGTGCTGCCCGTGGGCGGCCTGAACGAAAAGATCGAAGGCTGGTTTGACCTGTGCGCCCAGCAAGGTCTTGACGGCAGTCATGGCGTACTCATCCCCGCACGCAACCAGCGCCACCTGATGCTGGCCCAGCGCGTGGTGGACGCCGTGCAGGCGGGGCTCTTCCATGTGCATACCGCCGAGCATGTGAGCCAGGGCATTGCGCTGATGATGGGCCAGTGCGATGTACCGGCCGACACCCATGTAGCGCCGCGCCGCCTGCCCGCCGCCGTGATGCAGGGCGCCGAAGCCACCCTGCTGCAATACCGCCTGGCCTGCCAGAAGGCCGAAGCGGCCCGCCCGCGTGCGCAACGGGCCCGCCAGCGCCAGATGCGTAATCTGGCGCAGCAGAGCCGATCTTGAGTTAGAACGGAGATTCGTCCGGCACCGGCAGGTCGCTCGAAGCCGCAGCGGCCAGTTGCAAACGCAGTTGGGCGTTTTCGGTTTCCAGCTCCTGCACCCGGGCGCGCAGGTCGCTGATCTGCTGCTGCGCCTTGTCGAGTGCCGCGTCCACCGCCTCGGCGCCGTGGGCGGCGCTGGGCGCGGGTTCTGCAGCGCCCTCTGGCTTGTCTTCCTTGGGTTTGCGCTTGGCTTCGCGCACGCGCTTGACGACCTGCTTGAGCTCGTCCTTGCCGCCCTGCGCGGCAGCCTGCTGCTCTTCGCGCGGCAAGGTAGCTACCACGGCTGCGGCGTTGATCGAAATATCGCCAGCCTTGAGCGCCTCCACCAGCTCGGGCGCGGCGCTTTTCTGGATTTTCTCGATCTGCGCCACCTGGCTGCTGGACAGACGCGCGGCCTTGGCAATGGCTTCGCGCGTGGCCACTTTCTCCAGCTCGGCCGCGTCCACGGGCGAGAACGCCTCATCGGCATTGGCAACGGCCGTCGCCTCGCCCTCTGCCGAAGGCGCTGCCGCCACCGGGTGGGCCTTTTCCAGCTTGCGGTGCTCCAGAATCTCGCGCTTGCGCAGCGCCAGCACGCCACGCTGGAAGTCAGACACGCTGCGGCGACCCAGGTGCTGGTCGATCATCCACAGGTACACATCTTCCATCGACTGGAAATGCGTGTTCTGCACGGTGTTGAACGGCAGGCCATGCTTCTGGCAGATGCCATAGCGGTTATGGCCGTCCACCAGCACATTGCCCCACAGTACCAGCGCATCGCGGCAGCCTTCGGCCAGAATGCTGCGCTCCAGCGCGGCATGCTCGTCAGGGGTCAAGGGGTCGATATAGGCTTTGAGTTCTTCGTTGACAACAATATCCATCACGCAATACGGCGGCTTGGCGCCGCCGTTGTCCAAATCAATAACAGGTTGCAGCAATTGTAGAAGTGCGCGACAGTAGCAGCCGCTTGACAAGGGTTTGCCAACCATGAACAAAACGCAACGACAGCAACTCATCACCACCCTGAAGGCGCGCTTTGACGCCCATCCCCAGCGGCATCCGGGCATCACCTGGGCCAGCGTCGAGAGCCGCCTGGAAGCCGCGCCCGATGCGCTGTCTTCTCTGCAGCAGATGGAGGCCTCGGGCGGCGAGCCCGACGTGATCGGCGCAGGCGCCGCAGGCGGGAGTGTGCTGTTCTGCGACTGCGCTGCCGAAAGCCCCACAAGTCGGCGCAGCCTGTGCTTTGACGACGCAGCGCTTGCCGCGCGCAAGGAAAACAAGCCCGCAGGCAGCGCCACCGGCATGGCCGCAGCGATGGGCGTGCAGATGCTGGACGAAGCCCAGTACCACCATCTGCAGACTCTGGGGGAGTTCGACCTGAAGACATCGAGCTGGCTGGCCACGCCCGAGGCCCTGCGCGCCCTGGGAGGCGCCCTGTTTGGCGACCGGCGCTATGGCCGCGTGTTCACCTACCACAACGGCGTGCAGTCTTACTACGCCGCACGCGGCTTTCGGGCCTGCATCGAGGTGTGACCAGGCTTGGCGCCTCGGCTGTGGTGGCGACCAATCAGTTGATATTCCTGGATTGCATATAACCTTATCGCCATATATTCAATCCTTAAGAATAGATTCGCGGCGCCACAGATGGCGGGACAATACCGGCTGTCAGAAAACCAAACGGTATCGCCATGAAAACCATTCGCCTGCTGAGCGTGGCCGGCGCGCTGGCAGCCACCTCGTGGCTCGCCTCCGCTGCCCATGCAGCCCAGCCCCTGCTCACCCCGGCCGAGCTCGCCACTGCCCAGCAGGCATCGCCTGCGCCGGTGGTCATCGATATCCGCGAACCCAAGCTGTATGCGCAGGGCCATATTCCCGGCGCGCTCAATGCACCGTATGGCAAATGGCGTGGCCCGGCCACCAATCCGGGCGAGCTGCCCGACACCGCCAAGCTGACGGCACTGGTGCAATCGCTGGGCCTGACGCCTGCCAGCCACGCCGTGGTCGTGTCCACAGGCGCCGATGCCACCGATTTTGGCGCCATGGCGCGCGTGTACTGGAGCCTGAAGGTGCTGGGCCTCAAAGAGCTGTCCATCGTCAACGGCGGCATGAAGAGCTGGGTGGCCGGTGGCAAGCCTGTGAGCACCGAAGTGCCACAGGTGGCAGCCAGCAGCTACCAGCCCACCCTGGACGAAAGCCTGATCGCCACACGCGACCAGGTGCGTCAGCATGTGGACCTGAGCAATGCAGCGCTGGTCGATTCGCGTCCCGACGCCTTCTACAAGGGCGAAACACGCGCACCGGCAGCCAAGCTCTCGGGAACCTTGCCCGGCGCGCAGCAGCTGGATTTCAACCAGTGGTTCGTCAAAGGCACGGCGCAATTCGTGGACCGCGACACGGCCCGGCAGATCGCGCAGAAGATCACCCGCCAGGACGGCCAGGACACGGTTGCCTTCTGCAACACCGGCCATTGGGCCGCCACCGACTGGTTTGGCCTGAGTGAAATGGCTGGCTTGCCCCACGTCAAGCTCTACGCGGGCTCGATGGTTGACTGGACGCAGCAGCCCGATGCGCCCGCGATGCAGAACCAGCCAGGCCGCGCACAGTCGCTCGCCTACGACGCCCAGCAGTGGTGGCAGCGCAAGTTCAAATAATCCAATTCATTGTGGCTGCTGGCGCAATCCTGTGATGTGCCAGCAGCTATTATTTTTATAGTATTACCGCGCATGGATATGAAGCGATTTCCCCTGTCGATCCTGATGGCTGCCTTCTTTGGCTGGCTGCTGTGGAGCGTTTCTGCGCGCCAGGCGGCGCTCTTCCTGGTTGGCATCGGCCTGGGCGCCATCCTGGCAGGCCAGCGCTTTGGCTTTACCACCGGCTGGCGCATGCTGGTGGAAGAAAAGGACCCACGCGGCGTGTTCGGCCAGTTGCTGCTGCTGGCCCTGGCCGCTGCCATGGCCATGCCGCTGCTGGGCCACTACCCCGAGCTGACGGCTGCCCTCGGCCCGCCCAGCGTGAGCCTGCTGGTGGGCGCCTTCGTGTTCGGCCTGTGCATGCAGATTGCCGACGGCTGCGGCAGCGGCACGCTGTACAAGGCAGGCATGGGCATTCCCATGAACACGGCCATCCTGCCAATGTTCGCGCTGGGCAGCTTTCTCGGATCGATACACCTGGGCTGGTGGCTTGACCTGGGCCGCATGCCCGCCGTGGGCCTGGTCAGCACCTGGGGCTGGGCGCCTGCGCTGGGCGCCACGCTGGCGGCGCTGCTGGTGATTGGCCTGGGCGTGCAGGCCTACTGCGCCAAGGCCAATGCTACGCAGCAGCGCAGTACGCCGCCGGTGTGGCAGCGCAAATGGGTCATGGGGGCCATCGGCCTTGCCATTTTTGCCACGCTCAACCTCGTCATTGCAGGCCAGCCCTGGGGCGTGGTGTACGGTTTTGGCCTGTGGGCGGCCAAGGTGGCCAACGGCGCGGGCCTCGTTGACCTCGGCACCAACTGGTTCTGGAGCCAGCCCGGCAACGCCCAGCGTCTGCAGGAAACAGTGCTGCTCGACATCACCAGCATCACCAACATCGGCATCCTGGCCGGCGCCCTGTGGATTGCCGCAGGCAAACCGGCTGCGGCCAAGGCGCTGACCGGCACGCAATGGCTGGTGGCGCTTGCTGCAGGGCTGGTGCTGGGCTACAGCTCGCGCCTGGCCTTTGGCTGCAATGTGGGCGCCATGCTCTCGGGCATCAGCACTGGCAGCATCCACGGCTGGATCTGGGTGCCGCTGGCCTTTGCCGGGACGATTTTCGGGCTGCGCGTCCGCCGCCATTTTGGATTCTGAGCACAAGGAAAACCGCCATGAACATCCCCCTTTTACGCAGCGCTTTCTGGATCGTGCTGGTCGCATTCATTGCCTGGGACTACAGCCACAGCAAGCCGGTGGATCTGCGCTTTGAGGCGCCCCTGATCGCCGCTGGCTCCGGCCAACATGCCAGCGGCGGGCACTGCTCGATGCCGGACTGAAGACCCCGGCACGCCTCTCCGCCACGACCACCCACAACCATGTGCGGCTTTTCGCCCACATGGTTTTTTTACGCCTTGGCAGGCCCGCCGCATAGGCAGACGCATCTCGTTGTCGAAAATCTGTCAAATTTCTGTCATATGACGAGCGAACAATCGGGCTCCATGTCCTCACCGACTCCGCCATGCCAACAACAGCAACCATCACTTCAGGCAACCCACAAAGGGCGTGCAGGCTGCACGGCCGCCTGCTCTGATTGCGCCGGAGTGCAGCAGCCTTGACTTCCGAGCCCACGGCGACCGCAGGGACGCCTCCCTTCTTCACCCCTCCCGACAACAGCGGCCTCATCTGGGGCTATGCCTTCGCGGGCACGGCGGCAGCCGAGCCGCTGACCGCCGACCAGGCGCAGGAATGGCTGGCCGCCCCGCAAGCTGCCGATGGTTTCATCTGGCTGCATTTCAACCTGTCGAATGCCCACTGCCTGCGCTGGCTGGAGCAGTACGGCCAGCTCGATGAGCAGTATTTTGAGGCGCTGCGCGACGGCGTCGCCTCCACCCGCATCGAGCGGCTGGACGATTCGCTGCTGGCGGTCATCAACGACATCGACTTCGATTTCAACTTCGAGTCTGGCGACATCCATACCATGTGGATCCAGGTTTCGCCACGGATGGTGATCTCGGCGCGCGCACATCCGCTGCGCTCCGTCGATACGCTGCGCCAGCAGATCCGCCAGGGCGACATCCCGGAGTCGAGCACCCAGCTGCTCGAACGCCTGTTGCGTGCCCAGGCCGATGTGCTGGTGCGCATTGTGCGCAACGTGACCCAGCGCGTAGACCAGATCGAAGACCAGATGCTGGGCGGGCGCGTGCCCATGCGCCCGCGCCAGCTCGGAGCGCTGCGCCGCCTGCTGGTACGCTTCAAGCGCCTGCTGGCACCGGAGCCATCGGCGCTGCTGCGCCTTTTGCAGACACCGCCGCGCTGGATGGGCAATGACGACCGGCAGGCGTTGCGCGCGGCCAGCGAGGAGTTCTCGGTTTTTCTGCGCGACATGCAATCGCTGGAAGAGCGCATCAAACTGCTGCAGGAAGAGATGGCTGCCAGCATCAACGAAGACACCAACCGCTCGCTCTATACCTTGACGATGATCACGGTTCTAGCCCTGCCGGTGAACTTGATGGCGGGCCTTTTCGGCATGAACGTGGGCGGCATTCCGTTGAGCCAGGACCCGCTGGGGTTCTGGATTGTCATGGGCGTGGTGGTGGCGTTCTCCATACTGCTGGCCATCTGGGCCATCCGCAAGCGGCGCGGGCCTAGGGATATTTGAAGCCGAAGCGGGCCGGATACGCCACTCGCGTAAAATAGAGGCAGGGTGTCGTCACATAGGGTGCAGCGGCAGGTGTAGCGAAGGTCGGGCCGCCTCGCGGTTTGTGCAATGCAGGTAGAGCCTTGCCGGAGCCTCCGCGCATCCGACAGAAGTGCGCCGAGATGAGCCGCTCTTCACCAGCCTTGCATGGGAAAAACACCTTCCATGCCCTCGATCGAAATTCTCGCGGCAGGCATCTTTGCCATTGCCCTCGTCCACACATTCCTTGCCGCACAGTTTGAGCGGCTCTCGCACCGCTATCCCCGCCATGCTGGCGTCTTCCATCTGCTGGGAGAGGTAGAAATCGTCTTCGGCTTCTGGGCCATGGTGCTGATCGCCGCCATGGCTGTCGTCGCAGGCCCGCAGCAAGCCATTGGCTACGCCGAATCGCGCAATTACACCGAGCCGCTCTTTGTATTCGTCGTCATGGTGATGGCGGCCTCACGTCCCATCGTGGCAACGGTGCAGAATCTGCTGGCAGGCATTGCCAAGGCAGTACCGCTGCCTACGCCGCTGGCGCTGGCGTGGCTTGGGCTGGCCGTGGTGCCGCTGATGGGCTCACTCATCACCGAGCCTGCCGCCATGACGATCGCCGCCCTCACCCTGGCGCCACTGGTGTTCACGCCCGCCATGCCTTCCCGCTACAAATACCTGGCCCTGGGCGTGCTGTTCGTCAACGTGTCGATTGGTGGCACGCTCACATCGTACGCAGCGCCACCGGTGCTGATGGTGGCCAGCGCCTGGGGCTGGGACAGCGCCTTCATGGTGCAGCATTTTGGCTGGAAGGCCACGATTGCCGTGCTCATCAACGCCAGCCTTGCCACCTGGGTGATTCGCAAGCGCCTGGTGGCGAGCACAGCACAGCCAGACAGCGCGGCGCATGCCATTCCCTGGTCCGTCGTGGCCATCCATCTCGTCCTGCTGGCTGCCGTGGTGATGCTGGCGCACCATGCGGTGCTGTTTCTGGGTATTTTTCTGCTGTTTCTGGGCTATACACATGCCTATGCACGCTACCAGAGCCCATTGATCCTGAAAGAAGCGCTGCTCGTGGGATTCTTCCTGGCGGGCCTCGTGGTGCTGGGGGGCCTGCAGAGCTGGTGGCTGCAGCCACTGGTGGCCAGCATGGACCCGCTCACCCTGTTCTTCGGCGCGCTGGGGCTCACAGCCATCACCGACAACGCCGCCCTGACCTACCTGGGCTCGCAGATCAGCGGCATGAGCGATGCTGCCAAGTACATGCTGATGGCAGGCGCCGTGGCGGGCGGTGGCCTCACCGTGATCGCCAATGCGCCCAACCCGGCAGGGGTTGCGCTGCTCAAACAGGGCTTCAGCAATGCCTCCATCAGCATTGGCGGCCTGCTGCTGGGCGCCCTGCTGCCCACGGCCATCGCCTCGCTATTGTTTTTGATGTTTTAACGAAAGCCCGGCAAGCGCCATCGGCTGGTTTTAAACCCATCAAGCCGAGGGCGCAGCCTGGCGCGTGGCGGCGGCCCCGTGCACGCCGTAACCCGCATCCACCCAGGCATCAATGCCCCCCAACAGAGGGCGCACTCTGGGTATGCCCGCCTTTCGCAACAGCTGGGCCACGCGCGCAGCCGATACCTCGTTGGGACAGGCACAGTACACCACCACCTGCGCCTGCGGATCGATGGCGGGCAGCACCGCCCCCTTGTGCAGTGGATCGTAGGAATGCGCGCCGGGAATGTGCGAGGCATCAAACGCCATGCTGGGCCGCACATCCAGAATGACGGGCTGCTCGCCGCCTTGGAGCATATCGCTCAGCTCGGCCACCGTCAGCCGCTCCATGCGCAGCGAGCGTATCACCTGGCGGCGGCTCCACCAGCGCCGGGCGATGAACACGGTAAACGCCAGCGCCAGCAGCAACAAGCCCCATTGGCCCAGTTGCGCGAGCACGGCCAACAAATCGGCCACTGTAGAGCTGAACAGCCCTCCCAGAAACACCGCAGAGCCCACCCACAGCAACGCCCCCAGGCCATCAAACAGCACAAAGCGGCCTGGCGTAGTGCCCACCGCCCCCGCCAGGGCACTGGCAATGGATGCAAACCCCGGTACAAACTTGGCAACCAGCAGCGATTTGGCGCCCCAGCGGCCATACACCGATTCGGTGTTCTGCACGCAGGAATCGGGCGAGAGAGAAATCCTGCAGATGCGCGAGAGCACACGGCGGCCATAGCGGCGGCCCAGTACGAACCAGATATAGTCGGCCACCAGCGCCGCAAACACCGCAACGGCCACCAGTTGCAACTGGTCTGCCAGCGCGCCGCCGTGGATGGCTGCCGTCACCATCAGAACCGGGTACGCAGGAATGGGCGCACCCAACTGCTCAATCAGCACATTGAGAAAGACGATCCCCACGCCGTATTCGCGGATCAGGACGATGATGAAATCCATGTGATGGGCCTTCTTCCAAACTGGAAATTCCTCGCACGCATGGCACTGCCAGAAGCGCCATACAGCATTGCAGTCAGGTGGCGAAAAGGAATTGCCAACCCAGAACATTAATGGAACCAGGAAAACCGTGGCGCTCGAGGCATTAGCAACCGGCGGCAACGGCACAAAGGCTGATGCAAAAACCATAGCAGGCTGCGTAGACCATGGCGTGAAATCAAATACAAAAATCGCTCAAGTCCAATACTGGCAAGCGCAAGTCGCTGCCTTTATAGAATTTCAGCGCCTCCTTGGACAACCCCTTGGAGGTGGGCGCCAGCAGGCCCAAAGAAAAAGGCAATGGGCCCGAAGACCCATTGCCTTTGCAGCGCATGCCGGCAGCCGTGGCTGCCAGCCGCACGGATGCTTAGACGTGCTCGCCGTAGACGGACACGTTGACTTCCACCACCACGTCGGTGTGCAGAGCCACTTCCACGGTGTTTTCGCTCACGGTCTTGATAGGACCGTTAGGCATACGCACTTGCGACTTCACAACCTGGAAACCCATCTTGTTCAGTTCGTCAGCGATGTCGTGGTTGGTCACCGAGCCGAACAGACGGCCGTCAACGCCAGCCTTCTGGGTCAGCTTCACGGTCTGGCCAGCCAGCTTCTCGCCTTGCACTTGAGCAGCGGCCAGCTTTTCAGCAGCAGCCTTTTCCAGCTCAGCGCGCTTGGCTTCGAATTCAGCCTTGGCAGCTTCGGTAGCGCGGCGTGCGCGGCCCGAAGGGATCAGGAAGTTACGTGCGTAACCGTCCTTGACCTTGACGATCTCACCCAGGTTACCCAGGTTCACAACCTTGTCGAGCAGAATGATTTGCATGTTTCGTGCTCCTTAGATCTTGTGCTGGTCAGAGTAAGGAACCATGGCCAGGAAGCGAGCGCGCTTGATGGCAGTGTTCAGCTGACGTTGGTAGATGGCGCGCGTGCCGGTCAGGCGTGCGGGGATGATCTTGCCGTTTTCGGCGATGAAGTCACGCAGGGTGTCGACATCCTTGTAGTCGATTTCTTCGACGCCGGTCACGGTGAAGCGGCAGAAGCGCTTGCGCTTGAACAGCAGCGACTGGGTGTTGCGCTTGGGGCGCTTGTCTTTGTTGAATTTCTTGAACGTGGCCATTTCGGACCTCTCAATATGTATCTGGTTGAATATCCTGGATGTGCAGAACCAGCGATTTGCTGTTGCGCGGTGTGGCGAGAAACCCCTGGAATATCCAGCTGCTTCCTACTGCCTGCCGGGCAATCCGCTCTGCCAGTGCCCCGAAGGCCACGGCTTTGAGCAGCGCGTTCACTTGTCTTGCTTGCCCGGCTTCGGTCTGGGTGGAGCGGTGCTCCAGCACAACATCGATCGCAGGCAATCCCGCCGGGGTAAATCGCAGAATCTTGATCTCTGCGAGGGCGGCTGTCACAAGTACGCGGTTCTCCACCTCCTACTGTGAATTAACGCTCGGCGGCAGCGTGCTCAGCCTGGTTGGCCTTGCGTGCTTCTTCGCGCTCCACGGTCTTCATCATGGCCGAAGGAGTGGTCTCAGCCTTCTTCTTCTGCACAGTCAGTTGGCGCAGCACGGCATCGTTGAACTTGAACGCGTGTTCCAGTTCAGCCATCACAGCCTGGTCGGCTTCGATATTCAGGCACAGATAGTGGGCCTTGGCCAGCTTGTTGATCAGATAGGCCAGTTGACGACGGCCCCAGTCTTCAACGCGGTGAATCTTACCGCCGCCGGCCGTAATCATGCCCTTGTAACGCTCCAGCATTGCTGGAACCTGTTCGCTCTGATCGGGGTGGATCAGCAGCACGATCTCATAGTGACGCATGCAAACTCCTTATGGATTGCGCCACCCGCATCTCACTCAAAATAGAATTCTTTTTCAAGCGCGTCTTGTTGCGGTGTGGCAAGGGGAAACCGTGCATTATAAAAAGCCTGGTAAACCCTGTCAATGTGCACAGGTTTGAACCCACCACCCGGGTAAAAGCCGGGCGGTAACAGGGGCAATGGCAGGGCAGGCGCCATTTTTCCGCGCCACGCCGCCATTCCCCCTTGAAAAGCGGGCGTGCATACCCACATGCACTCCAGAGTTTTTGTTTTTAGGGAATACGAGAAAGAACAATGTCAGACAACCTCAACCCCATGGACGGTCAACCCCTGTCTCCGGAAGAGATCGAAGCGGCGGCTGCAGCCAACGCGGCCGATGCCCAGAATGATCTGCAAGCCCAATTGGCCGAACTGCAAGCCAAGAACGCCGAGCTGGCCGACCAGTACATGCGCGCCAAGGCCGATGTGGAAAACGCCCGTCGCCGCGCTGAAGAAGATGTGGCCAAGGCCCGCAAGTTCGGTATCGAAGGCTTTGCCGAAAGCCTGCTTCCAGTGATCGATAGCCTGGATGCCGCTCTGTCCATCCAGAACGCCACGCCCGAGCAGTTGCGCGAAGGCTCCGATGCCACCCTGCGCCAGCTCAATGCCGCGCTGGAGCGCAACAAGGTCATCGCAATCAACCCGCCTGCCGGAGAGAAGTTCGACCCCCACCACCACCAGGCCATCTCGATGGTGCCTGCCGACCAGCCTGCCAACACGGTGGTTGGTGTGCTGCAAAAGGGCTACATGATCGCGGACCGCATTCTGCGCCCTGCCCTGGTCACGGTGACTGCACCGAAATAACGCACCTCCTGGCGTTTTTTGCAACCCGCCTCTTGAAGGGTTCAAAAAGCGCCACAGATAACAGTCAATTCGGGCGGGGATACCGTCCAACGGAATAAAAGGAGTTAGAGAAATGGGAAAGATCATTGGTATTGACCTGGGAACGACCAACAGCTGCGTGGCTGTGATGGAAGGTAATAACACCCGGGTGATCGAAAACAGCGAAGGCGCACGCACCACCCCGTCCATCGTGGCCTACCAGGACGACGGCGAAATCCTCGTCGGCGCCTCGGCCAAGCGCCAGGCGGTCACCAACCCCAAGAACACCATCTACGCTGCCAAGCGCCTGATCGGCCGCAAGTTCGAAGACAAGGAAGTGCAAAAGGACATCGACCTGATGCCCTTCCAGATCATCAAGGCCGACAACGGTGACGCCTGGGTGCAGGTGCGCGACCAGAAGCTCGCCCCGCCACAAATTTCCGCAGAAGTGCTGCGCAAGATGAAGAAGACCGCCGAGGACTTCCTGGGCGAGGCCGTGACCGAGGCCGTCATCACCGTGCCCGCGTACTTCAATGACGCGCAGCGCCAGGCGACCAAGGATGCAGGCCGCATTGCAGGCCTGGATGTCAAGCGCATCATCAACGAGCCTACCGCTGCAGCCCTGGCTTTTGGCCTGGACAAGGGCGGCAAGGGCGACCGCAAGATTGCCGTGTATGACCTGGGTGGCGGCACGTTCGACGTGTCCATCATCGAAATCGCCGATGTGGACGGCGAAAAGCAGTTCGAAGTGCTGTCGACCAATGGCGACACCTTCCTGGGCGGTGAAGACTTTGACCAGCGCATCATCGAATACATCATTGCCGAGTTCAAGAAGGAACAAGGCGTTGATCTGTCCAAGGATGTGCTGGCCCTGCAGCGCCTGAAGGAAGCTGCCGAAAAGGCCAAGATCGAACTGTCGAGCTCGGCTGCCACCGACATCAACCTGCCATACATCACCGCTGATGCCACGGGCCCCAAGCACCTGAACATCAAGCTGACCCGCGCCAAGCTGGAATCGCTGGTGGACGACCTGATCGAGCGCACCATCGCTCCTTGCCGCACCGCCATCAAGGATGCAGGCATCTCCGTGTCGGACATCGACGACGTGATCCTGGTCGGCGGCATGAGCCGGATGCCCAAGGTGCAGGAAAAGGTCAAGGAATTCTTCGGCAAGGATCCACGCAAGGACGTGAACCCTGACGAAGCCGTGGCCGTGGGCGCTGCCGTCCAAGGCCAGGTGCTGGGCGGTGACCGCTCCGACGTTCTGCTGCTGGACGTGACGCCTCTGTCACTGGGTATCGAAACCCTGGGCGGCGTGATGACCAAGATGATCGCCAAGAACACGACCATCCCGACCAAGTTTGCGCAGACCTATTCGACCGCGGAAGACAACCAGCCTGCCGTGACGATCAAGGTGTTCCAGGGTGAGCGTGAAATCGCCAGCGCCAACAAGCTGCTGGGCGAGTTCAACCTCGAAGGCATTCCTGCCGCACCCCGTGGCACGCCACAGATCGAAGTGACCTTCGACATCGACGCCAACGGTATCCTGCACGTGGGCGCCAAGGACAAGGGCACGGGCAAGGAAAACAAGATCACCATCAAGGCAAGCTCCGGCCTGTCCGAGGAAGAAATCCAGAAGATGGTGAAGGATGCCGAGCTGAACGCCGCCGACGACAAAAAGAAGCTGGAGCTGGTGCAGGCCAAGAACCAGGGCGAAGCCGCTGTCCACAGCGTGAACAAGAGCCTGGGCGAACACGGTGACAAGATCGACGCTGCCGACAAGACCGCGATCGAAGCTGCCGTGAAGGAACTGGAAGAGGCCTTGAAGGGCGAAGACAAGGACGCCATCGAAGCCAAGACCACGGCCCTGATGACCGTTAGCCAGAAGCTGGGCGAGAAGGTGTATGCCGACGCCCAGGCTGCTCAGGCCGCAGGCGCAGCGGGCGCTGCCGGCGGATCCAGCGCCGCTGCTGCTGACGACAACGTCGTGGATGCGGAAGTCAAGGAAGTGAAGAAGGACTAAGTCCTTCTCATAACCGGGCCTCGCGCCAACCGCCAATGAACCCCATGCCGGAGTCCGCATCGCCGCACTCCGGCATGGCTTTTCTACGGAAACGCTATTGTTTTTATAACTGATAGCGCTTTATTGGCTTGGAGTAAAGCCCGTTTTATTCAGGAATCCAAGGTACACGATGACATCTTCTACAGCACCTGCGACCGACGCACTGCATGTTGCAGAGCTCTACCGTGTCAACCAGAAGATCACCGATGGCGCGGCCCCATTGCCTGCCGTCACGCTCAAGGACGGCAGCCGGGTGCAGACCGGCACCGTGGCCACCATGCTCTACAACATCGCGCTCTACAACGCCGGCGAGCGCGGCGCAGTCGAAGAAGAGCTGAAGCTGGCGATCCCTACGCTGTTCAAGGTGGGGTTGTTTGAGCTTTTTCCGCCGCAGCAATGGATTGACGGCGACAATCCCGGCCGCAGCTTTGTGGGCATCCATGCCCGGGCGTACCTGCACGGCGCTGGTTAATCACCCACAGAATTCAAGAACACCATGTCCAAACGCGATTATTACGAAGTCCTCGGCGTCACCAAGACCTCCACGGAAGTCGAGATCAAAACGGCCTACCGCAAGCTGGCCATGAAATACCACCCCGACCGCAACCAGGGCGAAAAGGCCCGGGAAGCGGAAGAGAAGTTCAAGGAGTGCAAAGAAGCCTACGAAATGCTCTCCGACAGCCAAAAGCGTGCCGCCTACGACCAGTACGGCCACGCTGGCGTGGACCCCAGCATGCGCGGCGGCATGGGTGGTGAAGGCTTTGGCGGTTTTGCCGAAGCGTTTGGCGATATCTTTGGCGATATGTTCGGTGGCGGCGGCAGGCGCGGCGGCGGCCCCCAGGTCTACCGCGGCAACGACCTGTCGTATGCAATGGACATCACGCTGGAAGAAGCGGCCAACGGCAAGAACGCACAGATCAAGATTCCTTCGTGGGATGAGTGCGACACCTGCCACGGCAGCGGCGCCAAGCCCGGCACCCAGGTCAAGACCTGCTCTACCTGCCACGGCAGCGGCACGGTGCAGATGCGCCAGGGTTTTTTTGCCGTGCAGCAAACCTGCCCGCACTGCCGGGGCACCGGCAAGGTGATTCCCGAGCCCTGCACCGCGTGCCACGGCCAGGGCCGCACCAAGACGCAAAAGACGCTGGAAGTGAACATTCCAGCAGGTATCGACGACGGCATGCGCATTCGCTCCGTCGGCAACGGCGAGCCCGGCCAGAATGGCGGCCCGCCCGGCGACCTGTACATCGAGATCCGGGTGCGCAAGCATGAGGTGTTCGAGCGCGATGGCGACGATCTGCACTGCGAAGTACCAGTCAGCATGGTCACCGCCGCTCTGGGCGGAGAGATCGAAGTGCCTACGCTGGGCGGCAAGGCAGCCATCGACATTCCCGAGGGCACGCAGACGGGCAAGCAGTTCCGCCTGCGCGGCAAAGGCATCAAGGGCGTGCGCGCCAGCTATCCGGGCGATCTGTATGTGCACATCGTGGTCGAAACCCCCGTCAAGCTGACCGAACACCAGCGCAAGCTGCTCAAGGAGCTGGACGAGTCGCTGAAAAAAGGCGGCGCCAAGCACACGCCCAACAACCAGTCGTGGGCAGATCGCCTCAAGAATCTGTTCACCTGATCGCCACGGGCTTGCCTTGGCGGCAAGTCACTATTGAATTCATAGCTGCTAGTGCTTATCTGTAAAGAACTGGCAGCTATTTTCATTTCAGGCCGTCAGGCGGCTGAGCTTAAGAACGTGTGGCACCCCTGCGGTGCAAGCTCAGGGCGCCAATGCCCGCTGCCACCAGGCCGAGCAATGCAATCGCCAGCGGCTGCAGACCCGGCACCTGCTCCACAGCGCGGGCAGTCACCGTCTGCACAAAGGCACTGCTTTGCGTGGCTGGGTAGTTCGCATCGCCGCTGTAGCTCGCCACGATCTGGTGATCGCCAATCAGAACCAATTGCTGCGTGGTAATGGTCGCCACGCCAGCATTCAGCGTGGCCGAGCCCAGCACGGTCGCGCCATCGGTGATTTCGACCGTCCCCGAAGGAATCGGCGCGGCCTTGGCCTGCAAAGCTGCATTCTTGGTGGCATCGAAGGCCACCGTCACGGTGAACGTCACACTCTGCCCCGACAACGAGGGATTCGAACTGGAGCCGATATCGACACCCGAGCCGCCTTGGGCGACTACCATGGTCTGCGTCACATCCGCTGCGTCCAGATAATTGGCATCGCCCTTCTGGCTCGCCGTGATGGTGCAAGTACCCACGGTATCAAAGCTGACAGTGTTGCCAGCCCGGCTGCATGTGCCGCTGACGGCCAAGGTGAGCGGCTCGGTCGATGGGCCAGCCACAGTCACCAGCTCGTAATTGCCACCGACACGCGGATTGGCAGGTGGCACAGAGCTGATGGAAATCGTCTGCGGCCCCTTGCCGATCACGACATCCAACACCTGCTGCGCCGCAGCCAGGTAGTTCGCATCACCCGCCTGGTTGGCCTGCACCGTACAGGTACCTGTCGAGAGCATGCTGATGAGAGAGCCGTTGGTGCCGCCCGCCGAGCACACGCTGGTACTGCCTGATGCCACGCCAAAAGTGACCGGCGCACTCGATCCCCCGCCACTGGCGGATACCGTGAACGACCCACCCTGGCTGAAAACCGGGCTTGCAGGCGAAGCCGCCATATTGGTGATCGCCTGGCCGGCCTGGAGCACGCTCAGCATGTACGCCCTCTGCCCGGTAAACCCATTGGCCGAAGTCGCCCCAATCGTGAAATTAAAGGTACCGGCTGCGCCGAGCACACCAGACAGTGCGCCCGCGGGCGACAAGGCAATACCGGCTGGAAGGGTGCCCGCCGAGACTGCAAAACTGTACGGCCCCACCGCGCCATTGGAACTCGACGCCGCCAAGCTCTGCGAATAGCTGGTGCCAAACGTGCCCCCAGGCAAAGAGACGGGGGTCACATCAACAGCCACAGTGGTGCAGCTCACCACCACATTCGTCACGTTCGCGCTGATCGCCGACCCACTGGCCGGGCTGGCACTGCACAGCTGCCCCGCAGGCGCACCAGAAACATTGATGGCCCAGTTCGCGCCCTGCGGCAGCAGCGTGGAGAAATTGAAGCTGGAAGCTGCCTGTCCAATCACCAGACTTTGAGTACTGCTCGGATTGGTAGCAGAGAGCTCCAGGCTCACGGGGCCCGTCTGGCCCGACACCGTTCCACCCACCGAAAACTCGGTCGGCGCGAAACAGATCAGCGCCGCCCCATTGCCCGATTGCACGCCATTGGAGAAAGTCACCGCCGTCAGTCCAGAAGCAGCAGAGCTTCCACCAGCACCGCCACCACCACCGCCATTCCAGTTCTGCTGGCAGGCCGTGGTTCCTACGCCGGCCCCTCCACCCCCGGCGCCCACGGTAGCGCCGCCGCCACCGCCGCCGCCATAGCCAGCACCGCTGAACGAGCCCGAAAAATTGAAGGTATCACCGCCATCGCCATTGGCCGGATTGCCAGCCGTGGCGGGAAAGGTTCCGCAACCCCCACCACCGGCCCCGCCAGTTCCGACAGCCCCGCCACCGCCCCCAAACGGCCCCGGGCCGCCCGGCACATTGGCTCCTGCGGTGCCCGTGCCACCGCCACCCACTCCACCATCTCCGCCTGCGATGACTACGGTAGTGCTCCACCCCGCGTTTCCACCTCCTCCGCCGCCGCCAGCGATCGCCACGCGATTGCCGATGGCGTTGCCATTGATGCGCAGGTCCGTACCACCCCCGCCGATGCCATCAACGCCCTGCCCAATGCCCCCTGGGTTGACCGCTTGCGAACCTTGCCCTCCTACCCATATGGACAATGGCGCACCAGGGGTTACCGCCAGCGTACCCTTGACCCGCCCGCCCAGGCCACCCGCACCTCCGGGCGAATTGGGGCTGCCGCCAATGGTTCCCGCCCCGCTTCTGCCAGCCCCGCCCTGCGCGCCACTGAGGTACACGGTCAACGAATGAACGCCCGGCGGCACGGTGGCGGTCTGCTCCCCCCCGGTGAAAGCAAATGACAGCGGCGTCTCGCCCTGCAGGCAGCTCTGTGCGTAAGCCGTGCTGGCCATCAGCCATGCCCCCGCAACCACCAATGCGCCTATCGAACGGCTTCGCCACCCGCCAGAAATCATCCGTATTGGCGGCGCTGGCGTCTTGGGCGAAGGGTCGTTGTTCATGGGGGGCCTCGTGGTAAAACAATTTTCTCTATAAAAGCACAAATAGAAACATATTTTGCGCGCCCATTATTTCCAATTTCCGGCACTTGTAGCAAGAGAGTGATCGCCTACTGCAAACAGGTATTGCGCCATCACACAAATGTGGTAGGGAGCAGCAGAGCAGCAGCCTCTGGTGCAAAGCCGATGTCACACAACAAGGACGCCCCGCTCAGGTGGTGAGGCGTGCTGCGGCACCCGGTCAACAAAAACGCAGATGGCGCGGGCTGGCCGCGCTGCTAACCCGCCGGGCGACTGGCCTGCCGCAAGGTCTGCACCAGGAGCTGCTGCAGCCCATCGACCGCTGCATTGCCACGCGATGCACGGCTGCGGTAGGCGGCAACCTCCATGGGAGCCAGGGGCCCCAGGCCGTGCTCGATGCCCAGCTGCTGCAAATGCGCGGGCGCACTGCACTGGGTGAGCGCAGCAACGGCCAGGCCGCTTTCCACGGCAGCAATCTGCCCGGCCAGGCTGGAGCTGTTGTAGACCACCTTGTAGCGCCGCCCCTGCTGGGCCAGCGCGTGCATGGCCCCCCTCCGCGCGAGGCTGGCCTCCTCGTAGACAGCAATGGGCAGCGGATCGCGTCGCCACAGCTCAAACTGCGGCGAGCCCACCCAGACCATCGGCTCGTGAAACAGCAGAATACCGCGCCGGGCATGGTCGCGCGACACGAGCGCCAGATCCAGATCGCCCTGCGCCACACGCGGAATCAGCGACGTCGACTGCTCGCAATTGAGCTCGATCTCCACGCTGCTGTGGCGCAGCGCAAAGCGGCGCAGCACGGGCGTCAGGTATTTTTGCGCATAGTCATCCGGCACCCCCAGGCGCACGCGCCCGGTCAGGGGCTGGTTGTGCAACGCCTGCTGCGCCTCGGCCTGCAGATCGAGCATGCGGCGCGCATAGCCCAGCAGGGTCTGGCCTTCAGGGGTGAGCTGCAGCCTGCGGCTGCTGCGGTCCAGCAGGCGATGGCCCATGGCGTCTTCGAGCTTCTTGATCTGCATGCTGACCGCCGATTGCGAGCGGAACACTTCACTGGCCGCACTCGACAGCGTTCCCGTATCCACTACCGCCACAAAGCATTTGAGCCAATCGAGCTGCATGTCGCGCGGGTTGTCCATGGGCCCTCATCTATTCGATTATCGAAATATTGAATGCCAAATTATGCGCTTTTCGTTTTTTATGGACAACGACACACTGCGTGCATGCATACCCCATCCAGCGCCGTCATGGCGGCATCCACTCCCTCGCCCCGGCACCATGCCGTCAACAATGGCGCCCTGCCGTTCCTGCTGGGCTGCATGCTGCTTGGCACGGTCGGCGTGTTTGTGCAAGAGGCGCATGCCGCCCCCATTACCGCTACCTGGTTTCGCTGCGCATTCGGCCTTTTGGGGTTGACGGCATGGATGGCCTGGCAGCGGCAATGGCCACAATTGCGCCTGTCGCGCAGCACCGCGCCATGGGTGCTGGCATCGGGGGTACTCATGATCGCTTCCTGGGCCCTCTTCTTTCAGGCGATGACCTACACCTCGGCGGGAATGGCGATTGTGCTCTTCCATGTGCAGCCGCTATGGCTGCTGCTGTTTGGCGCGCTGTGGCTGGGCGAGAGGGTGGGCAGGCAACGCCTGGCTGCCGTGCTGGCAGCCCTTTTCGGCCTCGCTCTGGCCACCGGCGTGCTGCAGCACCTGGCGGTATTTGGCACAGAGGATGCCAGCCAGAATGGCTACTGGCTGGGCGTTTCGCTGTGCATGGTGGGTGCGGTGTGCATGGCCGGTGTCACGCTCTGCGCCAAGAAGGCGCAAACCAGCGCCAGCGCTCTGGCGTGGTGGCAATGCCTTCTTGGTACGCTGACACTGTGGATCTGGCCCGCGCAGTATGGATGGCCCGCCTGGGGAGGCGCCTGGCTCTGGCTGGCGGGCCTGGGTCTCGTGCACACCGCACTGGCCTATACCCTGATCTATGCCGGCACACTCCGCCTGCCTACATCGCGCATCGCCATTTTCCAGTTTGTCTATCCGGCCGTGGCCATCGTGATCGACTGGCTCTACTTCCGCCAGACCCTGAGCACCGCGCAACTGATCGGCATTGCGGTACTCACCATCGCCATCAGCGTGGCGGAGCGCCCCTCCCGCCAGCGCGTGGCCCGCCAATAGCATCGGCAACCTGCAAGTACATCGGCACTATGCTCATTCGGTGTGAGCGGGCGCATTGGCTGCAGCTGGAGATGCAGCCTTCGACCTACTGCCAAGGCGCCTGCGCACACCCAGCCACAGCGGCACGCCAACCACCGCCAGCACCACGAGCCAGGGAATGAGCCCCGCAGCCGTAACGACCAGGTTTTGCGCACTGAAGGCCAGGGTATCCCAGCTGCGCTGCCAGGTCTGCCGCCAGGGGCTGTAGGTACCGCTGACGATGACCCGCTGGGGTTGGAACTGCATCTGCACCAGTTGCTTGGCCGTTTCACGCTCCAGCAGGGCACGCTGGGTGGCTGCTGCATCGATTTCTGCCTGTACCTGCGACATGGTGTCGCGGATTTCGATCAGGTCCTGCAAGGTGCGTTTCACGTTTTTCTCGCGCAGCAGTTCGCGCAGGCTGTCGCGGTACTCGCTGCGGTTCTTGATCTGCGCCTCTACGTCAATCACCTGGCTGGTCTTGTCTTCGGTAGAAGTCTGGTGGTTGAGGATTTTCGCGTTGCCGCCCAGGGTGGCCGTCAGCATGGCGAAGTCGCGCGGGTTGATGCGCATGGTCAGATACGCACTGGCGGCCGATTGCGCGGTTTCCCGCTGCAGCGCAGAGCCCTCCACATAGCAGTCAAGCCGCTCGCAGGTGGATTTGACTGTCTCCCACAGGCCAGCCAGCTCGGCGGCCGGGCTTTCGATCTGCATGCGGTGGCTGACGGCCAGAAAGCGCTGGCTGGGCGCGGTGCTGACAGAGGCTGCAGTATCCATGCCTGCGCCTGCAGCCACGGGGGCCATGGGAGCTGGTGCAGGCATGGGCGCAGACATCAGCTTGGCAGCAACAGCCTTCGCGGGCGAGGCCTCCTCCAGCATGGTACGCGGACGAGCACGCCTCTCCAGCGCCACGCCATCGGCCTGGCCCGCGCCTGATGTGAATGCCGCAGCGTCCGCCCCCTCACTCTTCGCCTCCGAGACAGCGGTGGAGGCATCCGGTGAACAGGCCACCAGGGTGGATGCAGCCAGCGCCAGAGCCAGCAGGCGGACAGATTGAGGAAGCACAGACAGGCTTGGCCGATCTGAATGCAATGGGTGGTGGGACATGGCAGTTTTCTCCGGTGAATATCTGAGACACCGACTGAATCGGAGCCGGAGGCGTTGTGGGGTGAAGCCGTTACACAAGCAAACAAATTACCGGCACACAGCGGCAACCCGACTTCGTCCACCTCTGGGCATGCATCGCCCCCAGTGCTGTCACCGCGCCGTCAAATTTCAAACACGTAAGCCATCGCAAATGGCGATGCCGAAATGCCTTTTATTGCGTAAAATGGCCTTCGCTTTCTAAAACCACGATATCTCCCCACCATGAAAAGCTCCGAGCGCAGTTTTGCGCGCCGTATTGACCTGACCTCGCTCCAGCTGTTTGTGGCCGTGTGCGAGCTAGGCAGCATCGGCCGTGCGGCGGAGCGCGAGTTCATTGCTGCATCGGCTGTCAGCAAGCGCCTGTCAGATCTGGAAACCGCGGTCGACACCCAGCTGCTCTACCGCCACAGCCGCGGCGTGACCTTGACGCCTGCGGGCGAGAGCCTGCTGCACCATGCCCGCAATGT
This sequence comes from Comamonas odontotermitis, assembly GCF_014207855.1. Lineage (GTDB taxonomy): Bacteria > Pseudomonadota > Gammaproteobacteria > Burkholderiales > Burkholderiaceae_C > Comamonas > Comamonas odontotermitis_A. The sequence continues at coordinate 52,421 of NZ_JACHKZ010000009.1, forward strand.
GCTGTTCGGGCTGGAGCGCATGCAGGGCGAGCTGTCGGAATACGCGGATGGCGTGCGCGGCCATGTGCGGGTGCACGCCAACATCTCGGCCATCGTGCAGTTCCTGCCCGAGGACCTGGGCAGCTTTGCGCGCGAGCACAGCCAGATCAAGATCGATCTGCAGGAACACCTGAGCGCAGACGTCATCCAGGCCGTGCACGAAGGCACGGCAGACCTTGGCATCTGCAACCCCGAGGCCGTGCCGGGCGCCGCCGAGATGGAACTGCAGTCGCGCCCCTACCGGTCTGACCACCTGATGCTGGTAGTGCCACTCTCGCACGCGCTGGCCAAACGCGACGCGATCAGCTTTGAAGAAGCGCTGGAATGGGACATTGTCGGCCTGCAATCGGGCAGCAGCATCAGCCAGGCCATGCGCTCGGCATCTGCCCAACTGCGCCGCCCGCTGCGCCAGCGCATCCAGGTAACAAGCCTGGACGCCATGTGCCGCATGATCGACAACGGCCTGGGCGTCGGACTGGTGCCGGACCGTGCCTTCACCTTGATGCACGGCGTGGGTAACCTGCGCGGCATCCAACTGACCGACGACTGGGCGCACCGCGAGCTGCGGCTGATGGCGCGCGATTTTGACGCGCTGCCGGTGACCGCCAGGCTGCTGGTCGAACACCTCAGCCCCCGGCCTGTTGCCGACGCGCCTGCGCCCGGTGATGATGCCGACCCTACAATCCGCGCCCTGCACTCATCCATTGGGCTTGGTGCGATATAAGTTCTGAAATCCACCATTACAAACACTTGACCGAAAGAGACCACGATGACCGGACGCACCCTCTACGACAAGATTTTTGACGAGCACGCCATCCATACCGAGGAAGATGGAACCACCATCCTCTATATCGACCGCCATCTGGTGCACGAAGTGACCAGCCCGCAGGCCTTCGAAGGCCTGCGCATGGCCGGCCGCAAGCTGTGGCGCGTGAGCTCCGTAGTAGCCACCGCCGACCACAACACGCCCACCACAGGCTGGGAGCGTGGCTATGACGGCATTGAAGACCCGATCAGCAAGGAACAGATCACCACGCTGAACGACAACATCGGCGAATTCGGCGCTGCCGCATTCTTCCCCTTCATGGACAAGGGCCAGGGCATCGTCCACGTGATGGGCCCCGAACAAGGCGCCACCCTGCCCGGCATGACCGTGGTCTGCGGCGACAGCCACACCAGCACGCACGGCGCATTCGGTGCGCTGGCGCACGGTATCGGCACCAGCGAAGTCGAGCACGTGATGGCCACGCAGACCCTGCTGGCCAAGAAAGCCAAGAACATGCTGATCAAGGTGGACGGCAAGGTGGCACCGGGCGTCACCGCCAAGGACATCGTGCTTGCCATCATCGGCAAGATCGGCACCGCTGGCGGCACGGGCTACACGATCGAGTTCGCGGGCTCCGCCATCCGTGACCTGTCCATCGAAGGCCGCATGACGGTGTGCAACATGGCCATCGAGGGTGGCGCGCGCGCCGGTCTGGTAGCCGTGGACAACAAGACCATTGAGTACATCAAAGGCCGCCCGCTCGCCCCGACTGGTGTGGAATGGGACCAGGCTGTGGCGTACTGGAAAACCTTGCATTCCGACACCGATGCCAAATTCGACACCGTCGTCACCCTGCGCGCCGAAGACATCGTGCCGCAGGTCACCTGGGGTACCAGCCCTGAGATGGTGCTGGGCGTGGACGCCATCGTGCCAGACCCTGACAAGGAAAAGGACCCGAACAAGCGCGGCGCCATTGAGCGCGCACTCACCTATATGAATCTGGAGCCCGGCAAGCCGATCAACGACATCTTTATCGACAAGGTGTTCATCGGCAGCTGCACCAACAGCCGCATCGAAGACATGCGCGAAGCGGCGGCAGTGGTCAAGAAACTGGGCCAGAAAGTGGCCAAGAACGTGAAGCTGGCCATGGTGGTGCCCGGCTCTGGCCTGGTGAAGGCGCAGGCCGAGGCCGAAGGCCTGGACAAAATCTTTACCGCCGCAGGCTTTGAGTGGCGCGAGCCCGGCTGCAGCATGTGCCTGGCCATGAACGCCGACCGCCTGGAGCCCGGCGAGCGCTGCGCATCTACCAGCAACCGCAACTTCGAAGGCCGCCAGGGCGCCGGTGGCCGTACCCACCTCGTCAGCCCCGCCATGGCCGCTGCCGCTGCCGTGCACGGGCACTTTGTGGATATCCGCCGTTTTGCCTGATCCCAGAAACACGCCAAGGAGCTATTGCGATGAAAACCCGTTTTGCATTCATCACCATCGCGCTTGCCGCGCTGCTATCGGGCTGCAACACCGTCCACGGCATCGGCCAGGATGTGCAGGGCGCGGGCAACGCGATCTCGCGCGCAGCACGCTAACACTATCAAATATATAGCTATCAGCGCTTGATAAATGAGCGCTGGCAGTCCCAAAGGCTTGAACATGCAACAATTCACCATCCACAAAGGCCTCGTGGCGCCCATGGACCGCGAGAACGTCGACACCGACGCCATCATCCCCAAGCAGTTCCTCAAGTCCATCAAGAAGACCGGCTTTGGCGTGAACGCGTTTGACGAGTGGCGCTACCTGGACCAGCCCGGCCAGCCCGGTGTGCCCGAAAGCGCCCGCAAGCCCAACCCCGATTTCGTGCTGAACCAGCCACGCTACAAAGGCGCCAGCGTGCTGCTCGCGCGCAAGAACTTTGGCTGCGGCTCCAGCCGCGAGCACGCGCCCTGGGCGCTTGATCAGTTCGGCTTTCGCGCCATCCTGGCCCCCAGCTTTGCCGACATCTTCTTCAACAACTGCTTCAAGAATGGCCTGCTGCCCATCGTGCTGCCCGAGACCACCATCGACCAGCTGTTCCACGAAGTGCAGGCCTTTCCTGGCTACGAACTGACCATCGACCTGGAGCGCCAGGTGATCGTGCGCCCGCAGGGCGAGGAAATTCCGTTCGACGTGATCGCCTTCCGCAAGTACTGCCTGCTCAACGGGTTTGACGACATCGGCCTCACCCTGCGACAGAAAGACAAGATCCAGGCCTTTGAAGCCAACCGCCTGGCCACCAAGCCCTGGCTGGCGCACAGCCTCATGCAGGCAAAAGCCTGAGTGCAGGGCCGCGCCCTTTAGTCGATAAAACCCATCCGATGCTTGATCGTCAAGCGCAACCAGCTATCAAGAAGTGAGTCAATTATGAAAATTGCAGTATTGCCCGGAGACGGCATTGGCCCAGAAATCGTTGCAGAAGCCGTCAAGGTGCTGGATGCGCTGAAGCTCGATCTGCAGATGGAATCCGCCCCCGTGGGTGGAGCCGCGTACGAGGCCGCAGGCCACCCGCTGCCACCGTCCACCCTGAAGCTGGCGCAGGAATCAGACGCTATCCTGTTTGGCGCCGTGGGCGACTGGAAGTACGACACGCTCGAGCGTGCGCTGCGCCCCGAGCAGGCCATTCTGGGCCTGCGCAAGGCGCTGGGCCTGTTCGCCAACTTCCGCCCCGCCATCTGCTACAAGGAACTGACCCACGCCTCCAGCCTCAAGCCCGAGCTGGTTGCGGGCCTGGACATCCTCATCATCCGCGAGCTGACCGGTGACATCTACTTTGGCCAGCCACGCGGCCGCCGCGTCTCGCCCGATGGCCACTTCCCCGGCGCCGAAGAAGCCTTCGACACCATGCGCTACACCCGCCCTGAAATCGAGCGCATCGGCCATGTGGCCTTCCAGGCCGCCCAAAAACGCGGCAAGCGCGTGACCAGCGTGGACAAGGCCAACGTGCTCGAAACCTTCCAGCTGTGGAAGGACGTGATGACCGAAGTGGGCAAACAGTACCCCGATGTGCAGCTCGATCACATGTATGTGGACAACGCCGCCATGCAGCTGGTGAAAGAGCCCAAGCGCTTTGATGTGGTGGTGACCGGCAACATGTTCGGCGACATCCTGAGCGACGAGGCATCCATGCTGACCGGCTCCATCGGCATGCTGCCATCGGCCAGCCTGAACGACAAAAAGCAAGGCCTGTATGAGCCCAGCCATGGCTCGGCACCCGACATTGCCGGCAAGGGCATTGCCAACCCGCTGGCCACCATCCTGAGCGCGGCGATGATGCTGCGCTTCAGCCTCGGCCATGAAGCCGCCGCACAGAAGATCGAAGCGGCCGTACAGAAGGTGCTGGCCCAAGGCCTGCGCACGCCCGATATCTACAGCGAAGGCACCACCAAGGTCGGCACGCAGCAGATGGGTGATGCCGTGGTCGCCGCACTGTAAAACGCCAGCACCATCACCGCAGGCGATACGAGCAAGGGCAGGGATTCTTCCTTGCCCTTTTTCATTGTTCCGCCAGTTTTGACGCTATTTGTTTGATCAGAACAACGACCTCCCGGCACAAGAAAGTCTCAAAATCGTCAAAACGACGAAATCATTTTCAAAATAACGACGAAATTATTATTTTCAGTACATATCTCCATGCGCTTCGATGCGCCAGCACTTGAAATTTATAAAAAAGCGTGCACTGCAACAAATTTTGGCGCTAGAATACCTTCCACTATGTTTGCGCACCGCCCTGTTTCTTGGCTGAACACCATCACCGCTATTGAAGCGGGTATGGCTGCGCGCGCAAGCATTTCCAAAACCACGACGATTACCGGCTGATCCAGCCTGGTTCGTCGTGCGCCTCCCACTGGCCAGACGAGCCAGGCAAATCGGCCCCGTGGCACAACTTTTTTGGCACACAAGGGCGTTATATGAGCAAGCAATTGGTAGGTTTGGTGGGCTGGCGCGGCATGGTCGGCTCCGTGTTGATGGATCGCATGCAGGCCGAGGGCGACTTCGAACTGATCGAGCCCGTGTTCTTCTCCACATCGAATGCAGGCGGCAAGGCCCCTGCAATGGCCACGGTGCACACCCAGCTCAAAGATGCGAATGACATCGCCGAGCTGGCCAAGTGCGACATCATCATCACCTGCCAGGGCGGCGATTACACCAAGGAAGTTTTCCCCAAGATTCGCGCCACGGGCTGGAACGGCCACTGGATTGACGCTGCCTCCTCGCTACGCATGGAAAGTGACGCCGTCATCGTGCTTGACCCCGTCAATGAAGACCTGATCAAGCAAAAGCTCGCCGCTGGCGGCAAGAACTGGATTGGCGGCAATTGCACCAACTCCATCCTGCTGATGGGCCTGGGCGGCCTATTCAAGGCGGGCTTGGTGGAATGGGTCTCTTCCATGACCTACCAGGCTGCATCGGGCGGCGGCGCCAACCATATGCGCGAACTGCTCAAAGGCATGGGTGTGGTGCACGCCGCAGTGGCCGACGAGCTGGCAACGCCTGCGTCTGCCATCCTCGATATCGACCGCAAGGTGGCTGTCACCATCCGCGAAGACGTGCCTACCGAGTTCTTTGGCGCGCCGCTTGCCGGTGGTCTGATCCCCTGGATCGACGCCCAGCTGGACAACGGCCAGTCCAAGGAAGAATGGAAAGGCCAGGCCGAGGTCAACAAGATTCTGGGCACCGCAAGCACCATTCCCGTGGACGGCCTGTGCGTACGCATCGGCGCCATGCGCTGCCACTCGCTGGCGCTGACCTTGAAGCTCAAGAAGGATTTGCCGCTGGCCGAAATCGAATCCCTGATCAAGAGCGGCAACCCCTGGGTCAAGTTCGTGGCCAACGAGCGCGCACTCACGGTCAAGGAACTGACTCCGGCGGCCGTCACCGGCGGCCTGGAAGTGGCCGTTGGCCGCGTGCGCAAGCTCAACATGGGCCCCGAGTACGTGTCCGCCTTCGTGATCGGCGACCAATTGCTGTGGGGCGCTGCCGAGCCGCTGCGCCGCATGCTGCGCATCCTGCTGGGCAAGTGATCGCACGTCCCTGACTTACCGACCCCGATACGCCACACCTTTTTTGGTGCCCTTCAGCGCCAAAAAGGGTGTTTTTGCTTGCACCGGCCAGTTTTCCGCATCCCGCTGGCTGGGGCACAATGCGGGCAAAGTTGTGCCTGAACAACATTATGAGTTATGGAAATTTATGAGAATCCGTTTATCAGTACACAACCGCATTCGTTAACTTGTCACTCCAACACATTACTGGTAAGGTACTTTTTACTGATAATTACCAATTTCGCGTCTGGGGGGAGGGATTCAGCATGAGTACAAAAACAACCCCGTGCGCTTTCGTTAAATCAATCAAGTAGCACTATGCATCGCTGGAAAATCACTGCACTGGCCGCCGCCGTGGCCGCCATCGGCCTGTATTCGGGAGAAGCATCGGCCTTGGCACTGGGCAAGATCAATGTGAAATCGGCCTTGGGCGAGCCCTTGCGCGCCGAGATCGAAGTCCAACAGATCACCCCTGCCGAAGCCGAAACCCTGCAAGTCAAGACTGCCTCTTCATCCGTTTTCCGTGCCCAGGGCATGGACTACACGGGTACTGCCAGCAGCGTAAAGGCCCAACTGCAGCGCCGTGCCAATGGCACTGCCGTCATTGTGCTTTCCACACAGCGGGCCGTGAATGATCCATTCGTCGACTACGTCATTGATGCCAACTGGAACTCAGGTCAGGTCGTGCGCAGCTACACCATGCTGTTCGACCCACCCAATCTGAAAAAGGCCGAGGCAACAGTCACCACCGCACCCCAGATCACCAGCGACACGGCACAGGCACCAGCGCCCCGCCCTGCACCACCTGTGCGTGTGATCGAGGAGCCGCTGACCTCTGCAGACAGCACGCCCGCCCGTGCCAGCACAGGCAGCAGCAAGACCAAGTCCAACTCCCGCGCCAACATTCCAGCCACCGCTTCCAACCAGTCTGGCAGCGGTGATTCTGTGTTGGTGCAGCGTGGCGACACGGCAGGCCGTATTGCCGCCATGAACAAGCCATCCGACGTATCGCTCGACCAGATGCTGATCGCCGTGATGCAGGCCAACCCGCACGCATTCATTGGTGGCAACGTCAATCGCATGAAGTCTGGCGTGACGCTGAACATGCCAAGCGCTGAGCAGGCGCGCTCCGTATCGGCCAGCAAGGCTCGCCAAATGGTGGCAGCCCAAAGCCGCGACTTCAACAACTACCGCCATCAGCTCGCATCCAAAGCGGCCCCTGCCAATGTGGCAAGCGATACACGCTCAGCCAGCGGCAAGGTGGAAGCATCTGTCGACGACAAAAAAACCAGCAACGTCGCGCCTGACCAACTCAAGCTCACCAAGGATGCTGGCATCAAGGGCAAAAAATCAGCCGAGGCCAGCGTAGCGCAGGCCCAGCAGGCAAACGCCTCGCAGGAGCGCAAGTCCGAATTGGACAAAAACCTGGAAGAGCTGAACAAGATCAAGGACGCAGCTGCTACAGGCAAGACCGCAACGGTCGCAGCGGCAACATCTGCGCCCGCCCCGGCACCTGCAGCCGCGTCAACGCCCGCTGCAGCAAACAAGCCAGCAGACAAAGCCCCGGGCATTGCTGTCACAACCCCTGTGACTGCCGCAGCTGTCCCCGCAGCTCCCGCTCCCGCTGCACCTGCACCGGCGACCGCCCCCGCTCCTGTGGCAGAAGCCGCCCCCGCGCCTGCGCCCGCTGAAGCGCCTGCAACGCCAGCGCCCGCTGCACAGACACCCGCGGCAGCCCCGCCAGCAGCCCCAAAACCAGCGCCTGTTCCACCTCCCGCGCCGGTTGCAGAGCCCAGCTTTGTCGATGATCTGATGGAAAACCCCATGCTGCCCGCAGCGGGTGGCTTGGCCGTGATCGCATTGCTGGGCGGCCTGTGGTACCGCAACAAGAAGCGCAAGGAAGCTGTTGCTGGCGTCTCGGACTCCGCCATGGAAAGCAGCTTGTCGCAAGACTCGTTCTTCGGTGCCAGTGGTGGCCAGCACATCGATACCTCGGTCAGCGCAATGACCACGGGCGCATCGTCGCTGGCTTACACACCAAGCCAACTTGACGCAGGCGATGTGGACCCGGTCGCCGAGGCCGATGTCTACCTGGCCTATGGCCGCGACCTGCAAGCAGAGGAAATCCTGAAGGAAGCCCTGCGCACCAACCCAACCCGCAGCGCATTGCATGCCAAGCTGGCGGAAATCTATGCCAAACGCAAAGACCGCTTGGCGCTGGAGAGCATCGCCAAGGAAGCACGCCAACTCACCAATGGCGCCGGCCCCGAGTGGCTCCGTATTGCCGCGCTGGGCCAAGAGCTGGATCCGGGCAATGCCCTGTACCAAAATGCGGTGGCTGCCGTGCCCCCCGTAGAGGCCATGTCTGCTGCTGCAGTTGCAGCCGCTGCCGAAGCCGCACGCGCCCAACCGCTTGCATTTGAGAATACGCAGCCGCCCAGCGCCGTCAATCGCAACCAGAACGGAGCCAACAGCGATTTTGGCCCCATCTCTGGCCTGGACTTCGCCATGAGCAGCCAGCTGACGGAAACTCCTGATGCGCCATCTGCCTATGCCGCATCTTCCGCGGCTCCAGTGGCGGCGGGTCTTGCAGCCGGTGCTGCGGCAGTGGGTGCAGGCCTTGCAGCAGCGCCTCACCAGCCCGCGCCAGCTGCTCCTGCGGCAACGATGGGCGATTTTGATCGCCAGCTTGCAGAAGCCTTGAACATTCCATCGGAGCTGTCGCCTGCGCCTTCGTCGCTGAACGTACAAGGGCTTGAGACCCAGCCCGGTGCGCTTGATTTCAAGATGAGCGACTTTGACATGCCGAGCACCGCGCAGTTGCCGATTACCGACGCCACCACGCGCTCCATGGACTTCGACATGACATCGCTGTCCGTGCTGGACCTGCCACTCAGCGGCGAGCCTGAGCGTACCCACCCTGCTGCATTGCCCGATGATGTGCCGGGCCTGGAAATGGACGATAGCGATCCGCTGACGACCAAACTGACCCTGGCTCAGGAGTTTCTTGCCATCGGTGACAAGGAAGGCGCGCGGTCGCTGGCGCAGGAGGTTCTCTCCGAATCGACCAGCCCAACCGTCAAGGCGCAAGCCCAGCGCCTGATCGACCAGAGCCGCTGATAAAGGACAACCTCAAGAGCCATCTCTTGCCAAAGCCAGTCTGTCACCAGGCTGGCTTTTTTTCATGGCAATCTCACCTTCGTAGCTATACGGGGAACCAGTCACCAAAACACCAAAGAAATTACATGCTATAATACGCAGCTTAGCGGCTGTAGCTCAGCTGGATAGAGTACTTGGCTACGAACCAAGGGGTCGTGGGTTCGATTCCTGCCAGCCGCACCAAACGACAAGCCTCAGAACAGCAATGTTCTGAGGCTTTTTCGTTTTCCGTCTCTCGCGCTGTTCCATGGGCTTTTGATTTTTGGCCCAGAAAAAAAGCCGATGGCATCTGCCATCGGCCTTGGCAGGTGAAACGGCCCCAAGGCCTGCCTCACTCCACTTTTCGCATTATTTCAATGGACGAATCAGAACATACTGGGTCCATTCACCACGACGGAACAATACATTCACAGGCTTGGATTTGTCGGCTTTGGCTACCGCAGCATCAAACTGTTTGACGTCCGCGATCTCCGTGTTTGCAATTCCCAGGATGACATCCCCTTGCTTCAGACCAGCACGGGCAGCTGCCTCGTCTGCAGACACGATCTGAACACCGCCCTTGAGATTGAGGCTCTTGCGCTGCGCGTCCGTCAGATCGCTGACCACCAGCCCCAATTGCTGCGCAGCTGTGGAGGGCTTGGCCTTTTCGGGCTCTTTGCCTGCGCCAGCCTTTGCAGTGGCTTCAGATGGAATTTCCACAATGGTGATGGGCAGATCCAGCGTCTTGCCACGCCGGAAAACCGTGACCGTGCTCTTGGAGCCCGGCTTGGTATTACCCACCCAACGCGGCAGATCTGCCAGTTTTTCCAGCGGCTTGCCATCAAACTTGGTGATCACATCGCCCGCTTCCACCCCGGCCTTTTCCGCAGGAGATCCGCTCTCCACCCCTGTGACCAGAGCGCCCTGCGCCTTGCCCAAACCGATGGATTCAGCCACATCCTTGTTGACAGTCGATATCTGCACACCGATCTTGCCGCGCACGACACGACCGGTCGCCCGCAACTGGTCACTGACTCGCACCGCTTCATCGATCGGGATGGAGAATGAAATCCCCATGAAACCACCCGAGCGGGAATAAATCTGGCTGTTGATACCAACCACCTCGCCACGCATATTCAGCAGGGGTCCTCCTGAGTTGCCAGGGTTGATGGCAACGTCAGTCTGGATGAATGGCAGATAGTCGCCTGTATCACGCTGTTTGGCAGACACGATGCCGGCAGTGACCGAATTTTCCAGGCCAAAGGGCGAGCCGATGGCCATGACCCATTCACCCACCCGCAAGCGATTCACGTCGCCGATTTTGACTGCAGGCAAGCCCGTAGCCTCGATCTTGACCACTGCCACATCAGTGCGCTTGTCTGCACCAATGATCTTGGCCTTGAACTCCCGCTTGTCGGTCAGGGTCACGATCACATCGTCAGCCCCCTCAACCACATGGGCGTTGGTCATCACATAGCCATCTGAGGTGAGGATGAAGCCTGACCCCAGGCCGCTGGGCTGCTCTTCGTCACTGTCGGGCTTTTGCGGACGCTGTTGCCGGGGGATGCTGGGCACAGGCAAACCAAAGCGCTTGAAGAACTCCAGCATCTCCGGATCGATGCCGCCCTGCGCAACCCTGTTGGAGACCTTCTCCATGGTCCTGATATTGACCACCGACGGACCGACCTGATCCACGAGATCGGTAAAGTCAGGCAGCCCGCGCACAACCGTTGGTGCGGGTTGTGCCTGTACCACCTCAGGCAACATGACCGCGCTGCTGATAGACAGAATGGCCGCCAATGCACTGACCTGGAAAGGCTTCCAACGCTTGTTAGACATATCACTCCTCACAAAGAATTACTGTGTGCAACCCTGAGGCTGATCACACCTGAAAATAGCGCAATGCAGCATTGGAGACACAAATCTTTGCGAGGTTCCCCGATGCATCTTTTGACAGATGCGCCGTAAAACACGGGTTTCAAGTGATTAAAGCCACTTCGGCCATAAAAAAACACCTGCCAAGGCAGGTGTTTAGATAAAAGGCATCAAGCCCAAGCCCTGTACGTCAGCAGAGCTTGGAAGACTTGTCCGCGCAGTCCCCAGCTTTCTTTTCAGCATTGAAGGTGGCATTGCGCAGAAAGCTGGCAGGCATCTGCAGGTTGGCAGTACCACCAATCTGGCCACGCGCAGCCAGTAGCTCGTCCAGTCGCGGATCACGCAGCATGATGGTGGCATTCTGGCCGACAGTCACAGGCATCTGCACCAAGCCCTGCGTGGATACCGGCACCGTGGCGCTTGCCAACTGCTGACCGCCCTTGCCCGAACCAGGGGACGATAGCAACGCCATGGAATTCCACCCCACCATGGCTACCGCTGCAACGGAGGCCAGCCCCGCCACCATCTTCCAGCGGAATACGGAGTGATTGGCAGCTTCCTGCATGGCAACCGGTCGCGCAGCCTTGGCCAATTCAGGCACTTTCACTTCGCCTGCCTCGGGTTGATTGGATGCAACCAATGGAGCCTCTTGATCGATCTGGCGCTGAAGATCAGCCCAAAAGGCCTGAGGCTCTGTATGGATGGGCGCCGCCTGCATTGCCAAAGGCCCGCGCATGGCTTCGCCAATGAGCAAATAGGAGTGCACCGAAGCCGTATGCGATGCCGTCATGCCACCGGTCTGCGGCATCTCTGCCAGCAGCTGCGCAAGCCCGTCATCGTCGAGCTCGTCATCGATCCATGCAGACAACTGCTCCAACGTCGCTGCCGACATCTTGTTGGATGCTTGGTTTTCGAGATTCATAGCCATATTCCTCGCGGGCCCATGCCCTTACAACCAGTCCTCAAATGATCGCTACCAACGCTTGCCAGACTGGCGCTCAAGCATTGGTTTTACCTTGGTGGAAATTGCCTCTCGGGCACGGAAAATGCGCGAGCGCACCGTTCCGATAGGACAGTCCATCGTCTCGGCAATGTCTTCATACGACATGCCCTCGATTTCCCGCAGTACGATCGCCTGGCGTAAATCCTCAGGCAGAGCGTCCATGGCCGCATTGACCGCCTGGGCGATTTCCTGGGCCGCAATGACCGTCTCCGGGGTTTCGTCGCTGGTTAGTTCTCTTGTCGGCGCAGAAGTTTCATCGTCATCATCATTTCCTCGCAGAGCGCTCTCCGTCATCACCGGATTGCGGTTCAATTCCACCATGGCCTTTTTGGCCGTATTGACTGCGATACGGTAGAGCCAAGTGTAGAACTGCGCTTCTCCGCGAAATTGCGGCAATGCACGATAGGCGCGCAAGAATGTCTCCTGCGCCAGATCCGGCACCAGATCCACGTCACGGATCATGCGTGCAATCAGCCGTTCGATGCGTCGCTGGTACTTCATTACCAGCAAGCCGTAAGCCCGCTGGTCGCCCGCAATGGTGCGCTGCACCAATTGCAGGTCGGTATCGTTCGCGCCCGGGGCTGGTGCCATTGGCGTTCCCGTCATAAGTTGTTTTCTCTTCGCGCTACAGACATGCAGCTCTTGTTGTGGTTGGTCAGCTGCAGGCGTCACGCCACAGGGGCGCTCTGTTGATCAGCAACAATGGATGAGTATAAAACGCGCCGAATATCCGGCCAACGCTCTGGATTAGTGGCTCGTGCAATCAGCATCCAGCGATATCCGGCCGCCGCTGGCGGCAGCACCATGGCACGCAGCAGCAGCCAGCGTTGGCCATCCACGGCCACCTTCCACTGCGTCAGCTCCTCACCATCTGCAGGCAACGCCGCTCCATGAATGCGCCACTTGGAGCCATTCCAATGCAAAAAGGTTCCAGGCCGCCAGAGGGGCAAATTTGTAACAGCCAGACAAGCCAGCAACCACGCAGCAACCAGCCCCCACTGCTGCCACTGCAACGGCTCCGAGGCCAGACGCCAAGCCATGCCCAGCACGGCAGAGGCGACAAGAGCCGCAAACACCCCGCAGCGAATCCACAGGGGATGAACCAAAGGATATGCCACCGGTGCAGCCAAGGCTGCATGCTGAGATCGACGACGGGCAGATACCTCCATGGAATGGATTGTGCAAGCTTTCAGGCCGCCGGAGCACGGTGCAATGCATTTGTTGAAAATGCACAAAACAAAAGGTCTCCTAAAAGGAGACCTGATGATAGGCTTGAGCGGAGTTTCAAAGCACGCTTCAAACGCGCTTGAACACCAAAGTACCGTTGGTACCGCCAAAACCGAAATTGTTCTTGACTGCGATTTCCAGCTTGGCATCGCGCGCCGTATTGGCGCAATAGTCCAGATCGCACTCAGGATCTTGGTCCACCAGGTTGATGGTAGGAGGAATCTTCTGATCCTTGAGCGCCATCACGGTAAACACGCTTTCCAGACCGCCAGCACCACCTAGCAGGTGGCCCGTCATCGACTTGGTCGAACTCACCACCATCTTCTTGGCATGGTCCCCCATGGCCGCCTTGATGGCATTGGTTTCGTTCAGATCGCCCAGCGGGGTCGAGGTGCCATGCGCGTTCAGATAGTCCACCTGATCAGCATTCACACCCGCATTGCGCAGAGCACCCAGCATGGCCCGGCGTGGGCCGTCCATATTGGGGGCGGTCATGTGACCCGCATCTGCGCTCATGCCGTAGCCCAGCAGTTCCGCATAGATCTTGGCACCACGGGCCTTGGCATGCTCGTATTCTTCAAGCACCACCACGCCTGCGCCTTCGCCCAGCACAAAGCCGTCGCGGCCCTTATCCCAGGGGCGTGAAGCCGCCTTGGGATCGTCGTTGCGAGTGGAGAGTGCACGCATTGCTGCGAAGCCACCCACTCCCAGCGGAGAAACAGTAGATTCGGTACCGCCTGCGATCATGACATCGGCATCGCCGTACTCGATCAATCGACCCGCTTCACCAATGCAGTGCAAGCCGGTCGTACAAGCAGTCACTACCGAAAGGTTGGGCCCCTTGAAGCCAAACCGCATCGATACATGGCCTGCAACCATGTTGATGATGGAGGCAGGTACAAAGAAAGGCGTGATTCGGCGGGCGCCACGGCGTTCGTATTCGCTGTGGGTGTCCTCGATCAGCGGCAGACCGCCGATGCCGGAACCAATCACCACACCGATACGCGCAGCCAACTCCTCGTCCAGCGCCTGGCCAGTGGCCAGACCGGCATCTGTCACTGCTTCTTGTGCAGCGGCAATGCCATAGTGGATGAAGGTGTCCATCGTGCGTGCTTCCTTGGCACTCATATAGGACTCAAGATTGAACCCTTTGACCTCGCCTGCAATCTTGCAGCTGAAGTCGGTGGTGTCAAACTTGGTAATGAGGTCAATGCCGGACTGGCCAGCCAATATGTTGGACCAGGCTTCAGCAACCGTGTTTCCCACGGGGCTGATGCAACCCAGACCAGTCACGACGACGCGACGGCGACTCATGCGTTACAGCTTTCTTGTTGGTCTCTCGGAGTTGCGGCAAGACACTTGCGCCCTGTCGGGCGCCAAGTGCATGCGCAATCAATTAGGCCTTTTGGTGGCTCTTGGCGTAGTCGATGGCGTTTTGCACCGTCGTGATCTTTTCTGCGTCTTCGTCAGGGATTTCGATCTCGAACTCGTCTTCCAAAGCCATCACCAGTTCCACGGTGTCCAGCGAGTCTGCACCCAGATCGGCTACGAAAGCCTTTTCGTTCGTTACTTGAGACTCTTCCACGCCGAGTTGTTCGGCAATGATTTTCTTGACACGTGCTTCGATATCGCTCATGGTTTCCCTCTGGGGGTTGTGAATGAACCCGCGATTCTAGCTGCTTCAGCAATACCTGAGTGCAACTTGCCGTCGCGAGGAAACGGCATTTAACTTCTGCTAAACCTACATGTACATGCCGCCATTGACATGCAACTCCTGCCCGGTCACATAACCAGCACCATCCGATGCCAGATAGACCACAGCGTTGGCAATGTCTTGCGGCTGTCCCAGCTTACCCAAGGCGATCTGCGATTGCAGTGCTTTCTTCTGTTCCTCGGGAAGCTGGGCAGTCATGTCTGTTTCGATAAAGCCAGGCGCCACGCAGTTTACCGTGATGCCACGGCTGCCCAGCTCCTTGGCCAGTGATCGCGTCATGCCGGCAACGCCAGCCTTGGCGGCAGCGTAGTTTGCCTGACCGGCATTGCCGGAAGCGCCCACTACGCTGGTAATGCTGATGATACGGCCAAAACGCTGCTTCATCATCGGGCGGATGGCCGCACGGCTGGCACCAAAGACGGCCTTCAGATTGGTGCCGAGCACGGCATCCCAGTCTTCGTCCTTCATGCGCATGGCCAGGGTATCCCGGGTGATGCCAGCGTTGTTCACCAGAACATGCAGGCCGCCCTGGGTCTTGACCAGTTCGTCAATCAGCGCCTCGACGGCCGTGCCGTTGTTCACATCCAGCGCAACGCCGCGTGAACCTGGAAAAGCCGACAGAGCCTGCGAAATCTTGGCAGCACCGTCGTCAGTGGTTGCCGTGCCTACCACCTGGTAGCCAGCAGCGCCCAAGGCTTGCGCAATAGCGGCGCCAATACCGCGCGATGCACCTGTCACCAGGGCTACTTTGGCTGTTTGGGTTGCTTCAGTCATGCGATTGCTTCTTTGGTTTCCTGCAGGGTAGCAGGGTCATACAGGGCTACACCCACCATATCCGGATCAATGCGCTTAGTCATGCCGGTGAGCACCTTGCCCGGGCCGCACTCTACCAGATGGGTTGCACCCATGGCACGCAGCTTCTGCACGCACTCCACCCAACGCACCGGGCCAAAAGCCTGGCGGTACAGGGCGTCGCGAATGGCATCGGCATCCGTTTGCACAGCCACATCGATGTTGTTGAGCACCGGGATCTGCGGGGCAGCGAGCTGCAGGCCCGCCAACGCAGCCTTCAGCTTTTCCGCCGCCGGCTTCATCAGGCTCGAATGGAAAGGCGCAGACACCGGCAGTGGCAGCGCACGTTTGGCACCCGCCTCCTTCACCGCCACGCTGGCAGCCTCGACAGCGGCCTTCGAGCCGGCGATCACAGTCTGGCCGGGATCGTTGAAGTTCACAGCTTCCACCACCTCCGCGCCGCCCATCTTGGCCGTCACTTCAGCGCAGACCGCCTTGACCTTGTCTGCATCGAGGCCCAGCACAGCAGCCATGGCGCCAGCACCCACAGGCACGGCTTCCTGCATGGCAGCACCGCGCAGGCGCACCAGCGGCGCCGCCTGGGCCAGCGTCAGCACGCCCGCTGCAACCAATGCAGAGTACTCTCCCAACGAATGGCCTGCCACCGCCATGGGCAACGCACCGCCTTCCGCACGCCATACGCGCCAAGCGGCCACACCGGCCACCAGCATCACAGGCTGGGTATTGGCAGTCAGTGCCAGTGCCTCCTTGGGACCCCCCTGAATCAGAGCACCAATGTCTTCACCCAGCGCATCGGATGCCTCCTGCAGCGCCTCTCGCACAGCAGGGTGATCGCCCCAGGCGTCGAGCATGCCAACAGCCTGCGAGCCCTGGCCCGGAAATACAAACGCAAAAGAATTCATGTCTCGATTTTAGTTAAATTTTCGAATGAAATACGGCAATAGCCCAAGTACACCAAGCACCTGAAGCTACATTTTCAGGAGTACCGCCCCCCAGGTGAAGCCACCGCCAACGCCTTCGAGCATCACGTTGTGCCCTGGTCGGACCTGGCCTGCGCGCACGGCATGGTCAAGCGCCAGCGGAATCGATGCCGCTGATGTATTGCCGTGCTGATCGACCGTGACCACCACTTTCTCGGGCGAAAGCTTGAGTTTGCGCGCCGTGCTCATCATGATGCGCAGATTGGCCTGGTGTGGGATCAGCCAATCGATATCGGACTCTTGCATGTCGGCCTTGGCCAATGCAGCACGGGCTGCCTTGTCGAGCACACCCACCGCCAGTTTGAATACGGCCTGGCCGTCCATGCGCAGCATGGGCGAGCCAATCACCTCGCCACCCGAGACATGGCCCGGCACGCACAGGATGTCGACATGGCTGCCATCGGCATGCAGCTCGGTGGCCAGAATGCCGGGTTCGCTCGAAGCTTCCAGCACCACGGCCCCGGCTCCATCGCCAAACAGAACACAGGTAGTGCGGTCATTGAAATCAAGGATACGGCTGAATACTTCGGCCCCCACCACCAGCGCGCGCTTGGCGGTGCCGGTCTTGATCATGGCATCAGCCACCGACAGGGCATAAACGAAACCGCTGCATACCGCCTGCACATCGAACACCGGGCAGCCATTGGTGATGCCCAGCTTGTTCTGCAGGATGGCCGCTGTCGACGGGAACACCATGTCCGGCGTGGAAGTGGCCACAATGATCAGATCAATGTCGGCAGCCATCAACTTCGCAGCTTCGAGCGCCTTTTTCGATGCTTCCACGGCCAGATCGCTGGCCGTCACATCGGGAGCGGCAAAATGGCGCGCCTTGATTCCGGTACGCTCGACAATCCACTCATCCGAGGTTTCCAGACCGCGCGTAGCCATTTCGGCCGCCAGATCATCATTGGTGACGCGGCGCGGTGGCAGGTAGCTGCCAGTGCCGGTGATGCGTGAATAAATGCTCATCGATTTCAGATAGAAGACGTCACAGTTGCAGCAACAGCAGGGCTGTCTGCCGGCATCAGCAAGGGCGCAGCCGTCTGGATCTTGGTCTGCACACGCCCCAGCAAATCGTTACGGGCCGCATCATAAGCGCGATTGAGCGCATGCTCATAGGCCACCACATCGGCCGAGCCATGGCTTTTGAACACCAGGCCGCGCAAACCGAGTAACGCAGCCCCATTGTAGCGGCGGTGATCCATGCGCTTCATCAGGCGTGCAAGCACGGGATAGGCGACAGCTGCCGCCAGCTTGGTGAACAGATTGCGCTTGAATTCCTGCTTGAGCCCCCCTGTGATCATGCTGGCCACGCCCTCGCTCGCCTTGAGCGCGACATTGCCGACAAAACCATCGCAGGTCACGATATCGACCGTACCCTTGAAGATGTCATTGCCTTCCACATTGCCCTGAAAATTGAGGTAACCCGACTGCCCGGCAGCACGCAGCAACTCACCCGCGCGCTTGATGACTTCGCTGCCCTTGATGGCTTCTTCGCCAATGTTTAAAAGGCCTACGCTGGGGTTTTCCTTCTCCTGCAGGGCGCTCACCAGCGCCGAGCCCATGACGGCAAACTGAACCAGGTGCTCTGCCGTGCAATCGACGTTGGCTCCCAGATCCAGCACCGTGGTGGCACCGCCCTTGGCATGGGGAATCTGTGTAGCGATGGCCGGGCGGTCAATACCTTCCAGCGTCTTGAGCAGATAGCGCGCAATCGCCATCAATGCGCCAGTATTGCCCGCAGATACCGCAACCTGTGCAGCACCCTCTTTGACCTGGCTGATAGCCACGCGCATGGAAGAGTCCTTCTTCTTGCGCAACGCCACTTCCACGGGATCGTCCATGGTGACGACTTCGCTTGCCGCTACCAGGGTTGCACGCTCGTGCTGGAATGACTGCAATGCCTCGGGTTGCCCCACCACCAACAGTCGGGCATCAGGATGGGCGTCCAAAAATTTCTTGCATGCAGGCAGGGTGACACGGGGACCCGCATCACCACCCATGCAATCCACGGCCAGTGTGATCATTCGCTCTGCAATTCTTTGATGTTGCGCCAGCGCACGCTATTGGCATATAAGCAAAGAGGCCAAGCCAGTGCGCAGCAATCCTGCAACAGAATAAAAAAGGCCCGCGCTACACATGCGGTAGCCGCGGGCCTTTTTTGTACAGCTATGGCTTAGGCTTCCGACTTGTTCTTCAGCACTTGACGGCCACGGTAGAAACCGTTGGGGCTGATGTGGTGACGCAGATGGGTTTCGCCGGTGGTAGGCTCCACAGCGATACCAGGCACATTCAGTGCATTGTGCGAACGGTGCATACCGCGCTTGGAAGGAGATTTCTTGTTTTGTTGAACAGCCATGATGGCTCCTGAGTCTTGAAAGGGTTGGTGACACGGCCTGCGTAAAACAGACGCATGCCCTAAAAATACGCGATTAGCCCATTAAAGACACGAGGGGGATTCGCGCGAAGCCTCAAATTATAGCAAAGATCGCTGGCAGGCTTCAATCCTTCCCCTCAAGGTTTGGTTTTATCCAGTCGCAGTGATGCCAAAGCGGCAAAAGGATTGGCTTTTTCCGTATTTGCCGCCTCGAAATCCTGGGTGGCAGACTCCAGTTTGAGCTCCACCGGGCACTCCTCGTGCATGGGAACCATGGGAAGCGCCATCAGCAACTCGTCCTCGATCAACTCATGGGCATTGAAGAGCGGCTCCAGCACCAGTACGTCCTCTTCGCTCTCATCATCCAGGGCTGCGGCAGTCGCTTCGTCTTTGACAAAGCGGAAAGACCGCTCCGTCTGCACGGCGATATCGGCCGGGCGCAGGCAACGCTGGCACTGCATCTGCACTACGGTGTCGGCCTGCAGGTGCAACCAGGCCTGCCCGGGGCCGCCCGTAGCCTCGCGCCACTCACCATCCAGGGACCAGTGCACGGACTGATCGGCCGCGGCCTCGCCACGCAGGTCCTCTGCCATCAGGCGGGGAAACTGGCCCATCGGCTGCTCACCGTCGAGTGCGGCCTCGTGCTGCGCAAAAGCCTTGATATCAAGGCGGTTGACTGAAAATTCCTTTGTCATGCGCGCCAGTGTAAGAGAATCTGGGCATGTCTGAATCCCACTCGCCCCGCGCCCTTGTCTTGGGCTCCACCTCCCGTTACCGGCACGAGCTGCTTTCTCGTTTTCGCCTTCCGTTTGAAACCGCTTCGCCCGATGTTGACGAAACCCCGCAGCCCGGCGAGGCACCGGGCGCGCTGGCTCTGCGCTTGGCTCTGGCCAAGGCCCATGCAGTGGCTGCCCAGTTTCCCGAGGCCATCGTCATCGGCTCCGACCAGGTGGCCGACCTGAACGGCCAGCCGCTGGGCAAGCCCCTGGTACACGACAAGGCTGTGGCCCAGTTGCGCGCCATGAGTGGCCAGAGCATGCAATTCCACACCGCAGTCGCCGTGGTCTGCAAGACCACCGGCTTTGCGCAGGCAGACACCGCCGTGGTGCGAACCGTGTTCCGCAGCCTGAGCGATGTTGAAATTGAACGCTACCTGCGCGCCGAAGAGCCGTACGACTGCGCAGGCAGCGCCAAGAGCGAAGGCCTGGGCATCACCTTGCTGGATGCCATCGAGAGCGACGACCCGACGGCACTGATCGGGCTGCCTCTCATCCGCACCGCCCGCCTGTTGCGCGCCGCAGGAGTGATCCTGCCATGAGCGAGAACACCCGCAAGGGACGGCTTTTCCTCGTCCCCACCCCGCTTGACTTCGGCTGCACCACCGATGCACCGCTGACCGATGTACTGCCCGCCCATACCGTGCAGGCCGCTGCCCGCATTACCCACTGGGTTTGCGAAAACGCCAAAAGCTGCCGCGCCTTCCTCAAACGCGTGGACGCCGTGGCGCCACTGGCCGTGCCCCTGCAGCAACAAGCCATACAGGAGCTGCCGCGTGAAGCGCACAAAAAAGGTGATCACCTTCCGCAAACGACCTCTGGCGCCGATGCCAGCATGCTGATCGCCGCTGCCTTGCAAGGCCATGACATTGGCCTGGTCAGCGAGGCAGGCATGCCCGCGATTGCCGACCCCGGCAGCTCAGTCGTACGTGCTGCGCATGATGCGGGCGTTGAAGTGGTGCCGCTGGTAGGCCCTACTTCCCTCTTGTTGGCACTGGCGGCCAGCGGGCTCAATGGCCAGAACTTCGCCTTTGTCGGCTATGTACCCAGCGACGGCGCGCAGCGCGTCGCCCGGCTGCGCGAGCTGGAGCAACTGGCGCTGCGGCAAGGCCAGACACAGATATTTATTGAGACACCTTATCGCAACCCTGCCCTGATGAGCGCCCTGCTGCAGACACTGCAGGCCAACACCCGCCTGTCGATATCCGGTGGACTCACACTGGAGAGCGCCCGCACCCAAAGCCGTCTGGTCAAGCAGTGGAAGGCGCTGAACCCCGAGCTGGACAATCGCACACCGATGGTGTTCGCGATTGGGCGCTGAGGCGATCCTGCCAGGCGCGCACCCGCTTTTCGCTACTCATTAAGTGCTGGCTGACCATAAGGCAGCGCTGCCCCTTCCAAAAGGGTGTGCGCCTCCGCTCGGCCAGATGGCATAAAAAAAACGGTGCTCGTGCACCGCTTTTATGTTTATAGCTATTAAATAGCTAGCATTTAAATCACCTGATCAACGCAGGCTGGGCATCATTGACCGCATGGTACTGACAGCCCCCGCACCCACTGAAGCGCCAAACTTCTTGGCAAAGCGCTCGGCCACGTTCTCGCGGCGGGTGTAGTCCACCACATCTTCGGCGCCCACCACATCGCGCGCCACCTGATCGAGGCTGCCCAGGCCGTCAGCCAGGCCCAGCTTGACCGCTTCCTGCCCGGTCCAGAACAGGCCGCTGAAGGTGTCTTCGGTCTCCTTCAGGCGCTCGCCACGCCCCTGGCGCACCACAGCGATGAACTGCTGGTGGATCTGCCCCAGCATCTGCTGGGCATAGGCTTTCTGTTTGTCATTCATGGGGCTGAATGGATCCAGCATGCCCTTGTTGCTGCCAGCGGTGAGCAGGCGGCGCTCCACGCCCAGCTTTTCCATGGTGCCGGTAAAGCCAAAACCGTCCATCAGCACGCCGATGCTCCCCACGATGCTGGCCTTGTCGACATAGATGCTGTCCGCTGCGGCTGCAATGTAATAGGCAGCAGAAGCACAGGACTCCTCCACCACCGCGTACATGGGTTTTTTATGCAGGGCCTTGAGGCGCACGATCTCGTCATTGATCATGCCGGCCTGCACGGGGCTGCCGCCGGGAGAGTTGATCAGCAGCACCACAGCCTTGGCGCCATCGTCCTCGAATGCGGTGCGCAGTGCAGCAATCACGTATTCGGCACTCGCGTCTGCGCCAGACGCGATTTCGCCTTTCAGCTCCACCACGGCCGTATGCTCGGTCGACGAGGCAGACGAAGCGCTTTCCGAACTGAACAGGTAGATGACCAGCGCAATGAAGGCGATGAGCCAGGCCAGTCGAAAGAAGATCTTCCAGCGACGCGCGGCGCGCTGCTCCTTGAGCGTATCAAAGGCCAGGCGCTCCAGCACGGAGCGCTCCCAGCCGGGCGCCTGCGCTGCCGCTGTGGATACAGCCGCTGCCGCTGGAGCGGCCTGTCCCCACAGATCAGGCGCAGGTTGCGGATTCTGCTCGGGGTTCTTGTCCATCGGATTCATCTTAAAACTCAAGAGGTTGGAGGCGGTAGTCGGTGTGCCAGTACACCACCCCGCCTTGTTCGCTCAACACGATTTTGACCAGGCCACCACGGCAAGGGCCGCCAGCGCAGGCTCCAGTATCCGGCACATAGGCAGCACCATGGGTTGCGCATAACAACCAGTTACCGGTGTCATCAAAAAAACGGTCGGGCTGGTAGTCCATTTCCATCGCCACATGGGTGCAACGGTTCAGATAGGCGTGCACCACATCGCGGTAGCGAACGGCGAATGCGCGACAGGTCTGGCCAGCAAAGATCACATCAAAAGGCACGGCGCGCCCACCATTGCTCAAGTCTTTGCTATTACAAAGTGCTATTGCCCGGGCTTGTACCTCTGCCATTGTTGCTCCTGCTTGCTGCGCGCCAATCACTGTACATGCAAACAGTAATCAGGCCATGCGCTAGGCATTGCCTGCCATCCATTGTTGCAAATCAGCAACAGAATGCGCAATGAACAGCGGGCCAAAGGCCTCAAAGCCATCAGGGTGGTGAGCGCCATAGCTCACGGCCACACTGGCGCAGCCTGCGTTGACTGCCATCTGCAGATCATGGGTGGTATCACCCACCATCAACAAGCGCTCGGGCGCCACATCCAGCTCTGCCATCAACTCCTGCAACATCAGTGGATTCGGCTTGCCGGCAGTTTCATCGGCAGTACGCGAGGCGTCAAACCTACCCTTGAGCAGGGTCGAATCCAGCACTTCATCAAGCCCCCGTCGATTCTTGCCGGTGGCCACTGCGAGCAGATGCCCCCTGGCTGTCAGCAGATCCAGCAAGGGCAGCACGCCTTCAAAAAGGTTTACCTCTTCCTGGCGTTTCAGATAGTGATAACGGTAGCGGTTGGTCAACTCCACCATGCTGTCAGCCGGCACATCGGGCGCAGCATGCCGCAAGGCGCCCTGCAGGCTCATGCCGATGACATACTTGGCCACGTCCAGCGTCGGCACAGTGCCGCCCACGTCGCGCACCGCGTCCTGAATGGACAGTGCAATGGCCGCAGTGGAATCGAACAGGGTTCCATCCCAGTCAAAGGCGATCAGGTCAAAGCGTCGGTTCATAAGGCAATGGGTTAGTCGCTATCTAAAACAATAGCTGGAAGCGCTAGTTGTGCAACGAATTCAAGATATTTCTTATCAAAACCAATACTAGCCTGCGCTAGCCGCTATGGTTTTCACTACTTTTTTCATCTGACAGCTCTGCTGTCCCTACGAAGTCCGCCAGTTCGTCCGGCAACTCTGCGCCCAGTTGCACCCGCTCGCCGCTCTGCGGATGGGTGAATTGCAGGCGCCAGGCATGCAGGAACATACGCTTCAAGCCGTGTTTGACCAGACGCTTGTTCAGGTCGAAGTCGCCATACTTCTCGTCCCCGACGATCGGGTGGCCGCTGCTGGCCAGATGCACGCGAATCTGGTGAGTACGGCCGGTCTTGATCGTCACTTCGAGCAAGGTCATGGCCGGCAAACCAAGGCCATGGCGTGCAGGCAGCGCTTTTTGCACCTTGACGAGCGAGACGGAGCGCATGCCCTCCGCATCGTCTGCGGTAGTGGCACGCACGCGGCGCTCCCCGTCGGGCAACAGGTACTTGCGCAGCGGCGTATCAATTACCTTTTTATTGGCTGGCCACTCCCCGATCACCAGTGCCAGATAGGTCTTGCCTGTTTCCCGTTCGCGGAACTGGTCTTGCAGGTGGGTCAGCGCCGAGCGTTTCTTGGCCACCAACAGAATGCCCGAGGTTTCGCGGTCGAGCCGGTGTACCAGTTCCAGAAAGCGCGCACCAGGCCTTGCGCGGCGCAATTGTTCGATCACGCCAAAGCTCACGCCCGAGCCGCCATGCACAGCCACGCCTGCAGGCTTGTTGATGGCCAGCATCGCGTCGTCATCCAGCAGCAGCGGGAACTCCCGGCCAGGAATGGCGCGCTCGGCCTCTTCTGGCTTGGCAGACACGCGCACCGGCGGAATACGCACCACATCGCCGCCCTGCACCCTGGCGTCGGCCGCAGTTCGCCCCTTGTTGATCCGCACCTCGCCATTGCGGATGATGCGGTAGATATGGGTCTTGGGCACGCCTTTGAGATGGCGCATCAGAAAATTGTCCAGGCGCTGGCCGGCATCGTCGGGATGGACTTCTACCAGCCTTACAGCCACTGGGGGTGCTTCTGGACTGCGGGGCTCGCCCGGTTTGCCCCCTATAATGTGTTTCACCTGCGCAATAAAGTTATTGGTTGACCGGTGAGCAGTTTAATTCACCCGCCAGTACCCGCGCAGGCCGGTCGATGTCTGACCGACGACCTTGCTCCAGTGCCTGCATACCAAGAAATTGCGCAGGCCATGCAAGCAAATCGGGTGGACAGACACATTGGAACAACGAAATTACAGATTCCCAGCGGCAGTTGCTGCAGTGGTCAGGACTCCTGGCCTTGTCCCAACTGATCGCTCATACACTGACATGCTGATTTTGTGGGCTTGGATGGCAACTCTCTGGCGCAGCGCTCGCTGCATGCCAGTGTGCCGTGCCGCGCCCGCCGTGCGCATGTTTTCGGGGCAAATCTCACAACCGGCGGCAGCTGTCCGCTGGCTGGCCGGTTATTTATATGCCCTCTCTCGCGTGCCCAAGCCTCCTGTGCTGACATAAGTATTACCAGCAAGCATGGCACGCTCTGTATCTTCATTCGTTTCTCTGCGTCTGTCCCGGCATCTGTGGCTCCAGTAAGAGCCTGTTTATTGTTAGGGATTAGAGGCTGGCACCTGTCTGACAAAGGTGGCCGGCCCCGCATTACGAAGGACGCGCATCATGAAACGGATGCTGATCAATGCCACGCAAGCTGAAGAGCGACGCCTCGCCATCGTGGATGGCCAAAAGCTGCTGGATTACGAGATCGAAATCGAAGGCCGCGAACAACGCAAAGGCAATATCTACAAAGCCGTTGTTACCCGGGTAGAACCCTCTCTGGAAGCCTGCTTTGTCGACTACGGCGAAGACCGCCACGGCTTCCTGCCATTCAAAGAAATTTCCAAGCAGTATTTCGCCGAAGGCGTATCGCCCAGCCAGGCCCGCATCAATGATGTGATCAAGGAAGGCCAGGAGCTGATCGTTCAGGTCGAAAAGGAAGAGCGCGGCAACAAGGGTGCGGCGCTGACCACCTTCATCTCGCTGGCTGGCCGCTATGTGGTGCTGATGCCCAACAATCCCCGCGGTGGTGGCGTGTCGCGCCGTATCGAGGGTGACGAGCGTGCCGAGCTGAAAGAGGCGATGGACCAGCTCGAATACCCCAAGGGCATGTCCATCATCGCCCGCACTGCAGGCATTGGCCGTACGGCGCCCGAGCTGCAATGGGACCTGAACTACCTGCTCAAGCTCTGGAGCGCCATCGACGGCGCCGCCAAGGCTGGCAAGGGCGCCTTCCTGATCTACCAGGAATCGAGCCTGGTGATCCGCGCCATCCGCGACTATTTCAACAATGACATCGGCGACATCCTGATCGACACCGATGACATCTATGAGCAGGCCCAGCAGTTCATGGCGCATGTGATGCCGGAACACGCCGCCCGCGTAAAGCGCTACCGCGACGATGCGCCGCTTTTCAGCCGCTTCCAGATCGAACACCAGATCGAGTCGGCCTACTCGCGCACCGTGACCCTGCCTTCTGGCGGCGCCATCGTGATCGACCACACCGAAGCGCTGGTTTCCATCGATGTGAACTCGGCCCGTGCCATCAAGGGCGGCGACATTGAAGAGACCGCCACCCGCACCAACCTCGAAGCAGCTGACGAAGTGGCCCGCCAGATGCGCCTGCGCGACCTGGGCGGCCTGATCGTGATCGACTTCATCGACATGGAAGAGTCGAAGAACCGCCGAGACGTCGAAAACCGCCTGCGCGATGCACTGCGCCAGGATCGCGCCCGCGTGCAGTTCGGCACCATCAGCAAGTTCGGCCTGATGGAGATGAGCCGCCAGCGCCTCAAGCCCGCATTGAGCGAAGGCGCCCACATCAACTGCCCGCGCTGCGGCGGCTCCGGCCACATCCGCGATGCGGAAAGCTCTGCGCTGCAGATCCTGCGCATCATCCAGGAAGAGTCGATGAAGGACAACACGGCAGCCGTCAACTGTCAGGTGCCCGTCGAAGTCGCATCGTTCCTGCTCAACGAAAAACGTACCGAAATCCAGAAGATCGAGCTCAAGCAGCGCGTGTCCGTCACCATGGTGCCCAACAAGGCCCTGGAGACGCCGCACTACAAGCTCGAGCGCATGAAGCACGACGATCCGCGCCTCGACTCGATGGAAGCCAGCTACAAGCTGGCTGATGCAGAGGAAGAGCAGGTCGGCTTTACCCGCCGCTCGCAAGAGCCCACCAACAAACAGACCCCGGTCATCAAGGGCGTGCTGCCCGATGCGCCAGCCCCCATTGCCGAGCCCCGCCCGGCACCTGCGGCACGCACCAATACCAGCAAGCCGGCCGCCGCCGTACCCGCGGCTCCTGCCCCCGCACCCGAAACCGGGTTGTGGGCAGCCATCAAGCGCTTCTTCGGGTTTGCAACGCCAGCAACTGTGGCCGCGCCCGCCCCGGCTGCTCCTGAGCCAGCCAAGGATGCACGCAGGGAAAACCGTGAAGGCCGTGGTGGCAACCGCCGCAATGGCGAACGTGGCGAGCGCAGCGGATCGGGCAACAAGGACGGCAATCGCCGCAACAGCGAACGCGCCGAGGGCGAACGCAATGGCCGCAACCGCAATGAACGCGGCGAGGGCCGTGGTGAAGCTCGCAGTGGCGATCAGGAAGGCCGCGACAACCGCCGTCGCAATGAACGTGGTGACCGTCCAGAACGCAGCGAGCGCAATGACCGTCCCCGCCGCGACGATGCTGCCATCAACGCACAAAATGGCGACAACGCAGCCACTGAGGCCACCAGCGAACGCCAGGAACGTACGCCTCGTCCAGAGCGCGCCCCGCGCGAGAACCGCCGGGATCGCGGCGAGCGTGGTGAACGCAACGAGCGTCGCAACCAGGGTGAAGAATCCGTACGCGACAACGCCGCTGCAGCGCCTGCACCGGTCGACGCTGAAGCCGTGATCGCCGCCCTGCCCTCGCTGGATCTGGACGGCAACGCCAATACTGCAGCGCCTGCCGACGGTGAAGCCTCGCCAGAGCGCCGCGAGCGCCGCTCCCGTGATCGCTACGGCCGCGACCGTCGCAACCGCGGTGACCGTGAACGCCTGCCACGCGATGAGCAAGCTGTAGACGCGCAGACCGACGCAGCCCCGGCAGAAGCCATGGCCGACGCCGAAAGCGCCCCAGCGCCCCGCCGCAGCTACTTTGAGGCAGCAGCAACCCCTGTCGTTGACCTGGCCGTGCCCGCTGCCGAACCTGTGGCCACCGCGCAGTCCGAAGTCATCGAAGAAAAACCGGCTTCAGTGCCCACAGCACAAGCGCCAGCAGCTGCAGAACAAGTAGCACCTGCTGCCAGCGCCAAGACTGCGCCTGCACCGGCCGCCGAGCCAGCAGCCCCACAGGGCCTGCCCAAGATCGCCAGCTACACGCTGCCGCTGGAGCAGTTGAACACCATCGCGGCCCAAGCTGGCCTGCAATGGGTCAACTCGGATGCCGACAAGGTAGCCGCTGTGCAGGCCGCAATTGCAGCGGAGCCCAAGCCTGTGCATGTGCCCCGCGAACGCCGCCCGGTCGTCATGCTCGACGAAGGCCCGCTGGTGCTGGTTGAAACGCGCAAGGACCTGGCTGCCATGGTGCTGCCCTTTGAACGCGAATCGCAAACTGCTTAAGCCGTTGCGCTAGAGCCCACAGGCCGGACTTCCTCCGGCCTGTTTCATTCCTGGAGCCCGTACGACATGCTGTTTCTGCTCTCTCCCGCCAAATCGCTGGATTACGAGACCCCCTTGCCTGCCGGTATGCCGCACACGCAGCCTCAGTTCATCAAGCAGTCACAGGCGTTGATTGAAGTACTGCGCGAAAAATCGCCCCAGCAGATCGCCAGCCTGATGGACATTAGCGACAAGCTGGCAGCCTTGAACGTGGCGCGCTACGAGGCCTGGTCGCCCAAGTTCACGGCCAAGAACTCGCGCCAGGCCATCATGGCCTTCAATGGCGATGTCTACGACGGCCTGCAGGCCCACAGCCTCACCGCCAAGCAGCTCGATTGGGCGCAGTCGCATGTCTGCATGCTCAGCGGCCTGTATGGCGTGCTGCGCCCGCTGGACTGGATGCAGCCTTACCGGCTGGAAATGGGCACGCGCCTGGCCACCGCCAAAGGCAGCAATCTCTACCATTTCTGGGGCACGCAGATTGCCGATTACCTGAACGAGCAGCAGCAAGGCGAAGACGCGCCCGTCGTCGTCAACCTGGCCTCGCAGGAGTATTTCAAATCCGTGGACCAGAAGGCGCTACGTGCGCGGGTGGTGACCTGCAGCTTTGAAGACTACAAAAATGGCCAGTACAAGGTCATCAGCTTTTTTGCCAAGAAAGCCCGCGGGCTGATGGCGCGCTACGCGATCGAGCACCAGGCCAAGACGCCTGCGGCGCTGAAGAAGTTCAACATCGACGGCTATGCCTATGCCAGCGATGTTTCGACTGCTGACCATTTCCTCTTCCGACGCAAAGTGGGTTGATGCCGCTTTGGTGCACAATGGCCGCGAAAGGAGTGCCATGACAGCCTCGCAACCCATCACCCCGGAATTGCGCGCCTGGATTATTGAACAGGCAACGGCCGGTGTCAGCGCTGAAAATGTATTCAAGGCCATGTGCGACGCCGGCTGGAACGAAGATGTCGCCGAATCCGCCATGGAAAAGGTGTTGACCGAGCACCTGCAAAACCTGCACGGCGCCGATACCGAGATCACCACCATCATCCAGCGGCCGCTGCCGGAGCCCAAACTGGGCGATGCGCCCGGCTCCATCAACGTGGGCGACCGCGATGTGAACGTGCTGCTGACCATGAAGCACCCGCGCGTGGTGGTCTTTGGCAACCTGCTGTCCGACGATGAGTGCGACGCCATCATCAATGCCGCTAGGCCCCGCATGAAGCGATCGCTGACGGTGGAGACCAAGACCGGCGGCGAAGAAGTGAACGCCGACCGCACCAGCGACGGCATGTTCTTCCAGCGAGAAGAAATCCCGGTGGTGGCCACCCTGGAGCGGCGCATTGCCAGGCTGCTGAACTGGCCGGAGAACCACGGCGAAGGCCTGCAGGTGTTGCATTACCAGCCCGGCGCCGAGTACAAACCGCACTACGATTATTTTGACCCGACCCAGCCCGGCACCCCCACCATCCTCAAGCGGGGTGGCCAGCGTGTGGGCACGTTGGTGATCTACCTGAACAACCCCGAAGCCGGGGGCGGCACCAGCTTCCCCGATGTCGGCGTCGAGGTCGCACCACGCCGTGGCAATGCCGTGTTCTTCAGTTACGCAGCCCCTGACCCTTCGACCAAAACCCTGCATGGCGGTTCGCCCGTAGTGCGTGGCGAGAAGTGGATCGCCACCAAGTGGCTGCGCGAAAGCGAATTCAAGTAAAAACAGCTGCTGGCGCATTGTCATTCAAAGCGCCAGCAGCTATTCATTTAATAGCATGATTTTTTCTTCTCAGCCCGAGCAATCGCCCCTGGGCCAGCGCTCGGCCTATATCGACCAATACAACCCGACCCTGCTCTTTCCGCTGCCGCGTGCGGCCAAGCGCGCTGAAATCGGTCTGCAGGACGACCGGTTGCCGTTTTTTGGCGCCGACCTGTGGACGGCTTATGAGGTCTCCTGGCTCAACCTGCGGGGCAAGCCGCAGGTCGCGCTGGTGAACTTCACCATCCCCTGCGAGACGCCCAACATCATCGAGAGCAAGTCCTTCAAGCTCTATCTCAACAGCTTCAACAACAGCCGCTTCGCCAGCGCTGGCGACGTGCGCGCCAAGCTGGTGGCCGACCTCAGCGAAGCCGTATGGCGCGGCGCACCGCACAGCGCCACCATTGGCGTCCAGCTGATCGAGCCCGAACTGTTTGATGCCCAGCCCGTGCAGGAGCTGGATGGCTTGAACCTGGATCGCCTCGATATCGAATGCGACCGCTACGAACCCGCGCCTGAACTGCTGACAGCCGCCTTCGACGAGCCGCCAGTCACCGAAACCCTGACCAGCCGCCTGCTCAAAAGCAACTGTCTGGTCACCGGCCAGCCCGATTGGGGCAGTGTGCGCATCAGCTACAGCGGCCCCGCCATCAACCAGGAAAAGCTGCTGCAATACATCGTCAGCTTCCGCAACCACAACGAATTCCACGAGCAATGCGTGGAGCGCATGTTTGTCGATATCTGGCGCCAGTGCCACCCCATCCGGCTGACGGTGTATGCACGCTATACGCGCCGCGGCGGGCTCGACATCAACCCGCTGCGCACCAGCCAGCCCATGGCCCTGCCTGCCAACGTGCGCACGGCGCGCCAATAAGCACCTCTGCCTGGCGCCCTTCGGGGAACAAGCTCAGTCGTCCGTGAACAGCGGCAAGGTATAGGGATCGGCAGATTTCTCCTGCCCTTCCCGCAGCGCACGCATCTCCGCTTCCCTGATTGCCTGCGCGTCTGCGGCAATCCCCTGGGCTGCGGCCTGTTCCTGGGGCAGCAGGTTGCCGACGCGCACGCCCAAAAGGCGCAGGCGCTGCTCCAGCGGCGCGCGCTTGAGGCACTGACCGGCCGCCTGGCGGATGGCCTTGGCATCATTGGTATAGAGCGGCAGGCTGTGGTCTCGGGTGGCGATACGAAAATCAGCAAAGCGTAGCTTGATGCCGATCGTGCGCCCCACATAGCCCTTGCGCTGCAGGTCGGCAGCCACACTCTCGCACAGCTCGGTAAAGATCGCGCCCAGCTCTGCCCGGTCGCGTACCGCATGCAGGTCACGGTCGAACGTGGTCTCACGGCTCATCGAAACCGGCTCGCTCTCTGTCACCACAGGCCGGCTGTCCAGCCCCCAGCAGGAGGCATGCAGCCACGCACCGTAGCTGCGGCCAAAATGCTCCACCAGCCATTGCACATCCTTGGCGGCCAGATCGCCGATGGTCGTAATGCCCAGGGCCTGCAGCTTGGCGTCCGCCTTGGGGCCCACGCCATTGATCTTGCGGCAGGCCAGCGGCCAGATCAGTGTCTGCAGGTCACTCTCGAGCACGATGGAGACGCCATTGGGTTTGTTGAACTCGCTGGCCATCTTGGCCAGCTGCTTGTTGGGCGCCACGCCAACCGAGCAGGTCAGGCCCGTGACGGCGTGTATCTCGCTTTGCAGGCGAAGCGCCAGGCTGCGCCCATGGTCGTGCTGCCCGCCATCGACATGGGTGAAATCAATGTACACCTCGTCCACGCCCCGGTCTTCCATCTGCGGCGCAATGGATGTGATGATGGCCTTGAACTGGCGCGAAAACTGCCTGTAGCGCGCAAAATCCACCGGCAGCAGAATCGCCTGCGGACACAGCTTGGCCGCCTTCATCATGCCCATGGCCGATCCCACCCCAAAGGCACGTGCCTGGTAGGTGGCCGTGGTGATCACGCCGCGCCCGACATAGTCCTTGAGCAGGGGAAAAGCGTCCACCGGAATATCTGCCAGACGCCCGCCGTAGGCAGCCGTCAGTGCGTCGTCCTCGCGCCGCCGCCCGCCTCCGATAACCACCGGCAGCCCCTTGAGCTGCGGATAGCGCAGCAGCTCGACCGACGCGTAGAACGCATCCATGTCCAGGTGCGCCACGCGGCGACGAGGCGGCAAGGGGGGCAGTGCGAGTTCGGGGGCGGGATCGGGGCTCACGCCCTATTGTCGCCGGGCGCAACAAACCCGGCGCGGCAGCCGGGTTCGGTCATGGGTGCACAGAGCTCGTCAATGGTCGTGGTGCAGGTAGGCAGCCTGCTTGGGCAGCCGCAGGCTGAACAGGAACGCCACCACCATCATGGCCGACACGTACCAGAAAAAGACCGTCTCATGCCCTGCATTTTTGAGCGCCAGCGCCACAAATTCGGCCGATCCGCCAAAGATGGCATTGGCCACCGCATAGGCCAGCCCTACCCCCAGTGCGCGCACTTCAGGCGGAAACATTTCTGCCTTCACGATGCCGGAGATCGAGGTGTAGAAGCTCACGATGGCCAACGCCACCACGATCAGAAAACCGGCCATCTCCGGCGACGAGGCGCTGTGCATGGCAGTCAGAATCGGCACGGTGCAGATGGCGCCCAGGCTCCCGAACAGCATCATGCTGGTGCGACGACCGATGCGGTCTGAGAGTGCACCAAACAGCGGCTGCATGCACATGTAGATGAACAGACAGACGGTCATCACATAGCTGGCCGTCTTGATCGGCAGGCCCACGCTGTTGACCAGGTACTTCTGCATGTACGTGGTGAAGGTGTAGAAAATCAGCGAACCGCCGGCGGTATAGCCCACCACCGTGACGAAGGCGCGCCAATGGTTTTTGAACAGGTTGCCGAGCGTGCCGGTTTCCTTGTCGTGCATGGTCTCCTGCTTCTGCGTCTCATGCAGCGTGCGGCGCAACAGCGTTGCCACCACGGCGGCGGCGGCGCCGCAGACAAAAGGAATGCGCCAGCCCCAGGCGCGCAGTTCTGCATCGGTGAGCAAGGCCTCCAGGATCACGATCAGCAGCACGGCCAGCAACTGGCCACCGATCAGCGTCACATATTGGAACGATGAGAAAAAGCCGCGCTGCCCCTTGAGAGCGACCTCGCTCATGTAAGTAGCGGTGGTGCCGTATTCCCCGCCAACCGACAGGCCCTGGAAGAGACGACATACCAGCAACAGAAACGGCGCGAGCGCACCGATCTGCGCGTAGGTGGGAAGACAGGCAATCACCAGGGAGCCGGCACACATCATGGTGACCGAGATGAGCATGGACTTCTTGCGCCCGTACTTGTCAGCAATACGGCCAAACAGCCAGCCGCCGATGGGCCGCATCAAAAAGCCCGCAGCAAACACCCCTGCCGTGTTGAGCAACTGCACTGTGGGATCGCCTTTGGGAAAGAATGCCGCTGCAAAGTAAATGGATGAAAAGGCGTAAACGTAGAAATCAAACCACTCGACCAGATTGCCTGACGAGGCCGCCATGATGGCGAAGATGCGGTGCCGCTTCTCCTCTGGACTGTAGTGCGGCGCCGTGGCCGATGGGGTGGCGGAGTTCGGATTGGTAGTTGTCATTGGCATGGTCCGATGAAAGAAACAATCATGCTCCGCGCATCGATACCGGCCTTGTCAGACGGGCACTGAAAACGGTTACTGGCTATCACAGTTGGGTGCAAATGATGACAATGCCGACCAGCATCAGCGCAATGCCCCATTTCTCATTCAGGCGCAATTGTTCCTTCAGAAAGCGGCGCGAGACGA
Organism: Comamonas odontotermitis; assembly: GCF_014207855.1. Classification (GTDB taxonomy): domain Bacteria; phylum Pseudomonadota; class Gammaproteobacteria; order Burkholderiales; family Burkholderiaceae_C; genus Comamonas; species Comamonas odontotermitis_A. Next base: position 86,124 of record NZ_JACHKZ010000009.1, read on the forward strand.
TGTAGCTGAAGATGATTTCAACCATGCCCAGAGTGCGCACCGAGGCGGCGCTCTGTAGCGCATAGGCACTGAACCAGGCCAGTGAGGCTGCGCTGCCCATGCAGCCTGCAATCAGCGAAACCCGCCATGCCCTGGCAATGCGTACCAGTACGGCTGGGTTACGCCATGCAAACCACAGCCCCATGGTCAAAGTCTGCATACATTGGGCAACAAAAACGCCCCAAGCGCCCGACAGAAGCGCACCAGGCGCCTTCAATTCAAGAGCAGCCCCTCGAAAACCAACGGTGGCAATGGCAAAGCAGGCGCCACATACCAGGCCATACAAGGCGGCTTTGCTGCGCCATTCAAACCGGGCGCCCGGCAGGCGCGGCGGCATCGACAGCAAGGCAACGCCCAGGGTGGCTATTGCCATTGCGCCCACCGCCCATGCAGTTGGCAGCTCGTGCAGAAAAACCGCTCCAAACAGGGCGACCTGCAGCACCTCGGTTTTTGACAGGGTCACCGCCACCGCAAAATTGCGCTGCTGCATCGCCAACAGCAAGGCGCCAGTGGCGGCAATCTGAAAGAACGCTCCCAGCGCAATCCAGCCAAAGTAGGCCCAGCTCCAGTGGTCGATCTGCGCAGGAGTCTGCGGCAAGGTATAGAGCAGCACCAGCGCCAATGCCGCCAGCGGCAACCCATACAGGAAACGCACCAGAGTCGCGGGCCATGTGCCCAGATCTGCCGTCAGCGAGCGCTGGGCCGCATTGCGCGCCGTCTGCGCAACTGCAGCAAACACGACGAGCAGCATCCACCAGCCACCCCATTGCACTTCCCCGTCCACCATACCCAGCCCGCTCCTTCAAGATGCCTGCGATCGTAGATGAACGGTTGAGCCGCAGCCCATGCATTTGGCGATGTGCGTCCCACACAAAAAAGGCCGCCCGCAGGTGGCCTTGCTGAGAGGATGCCCCGCCTCAGTTGGCGCGCAGCAACACATCTACCCGGCGGGAAGCCGCGTTGGTGTTGCCCGTATCTGACGTTTCCACTGGCTTTTCAAGCACCGTACGGTCAACGGGCACGCCAGCCGCCGCCAAGGCCGCCTGCACCGCCATGGCACGCTGCTTGGACAGCTCTGCGTTCTTGGCCGCATCGCCCGTGGGGTCGTTGAAGCCCGACACTACTGCTTTCATGTCGGCGTGCGATTGCAGATAGCCAACCAGCGCCTTGGACTTGTCTGCAAATTCAGGCGGAACATCGGTCTTGCCCGAGTCAAAGAACACCTGCAGCTTGGGCACATCCTGCACCATGCTGTCGATCACAGCAGCACCCGCTGGCGCTGCGTCCGCAGTCGGTGCAGATGCCGGAGCGGGAGCCGTCGCAGCGGGCTCCGGCGCCGGAGTGGGGGTTGAAGCCGGTGCTGGCTCAGGGGCCGGAGCAGGTGTTGTCGCTGGTGCGGCAGGAGGGGGCGCAGTCGCCGTGTCTGGCGTCTTTTTGCCGCAGTAGCTGATGCCGAAAATCACTACCAGCGCGCCAATGATCCAAGGCAGCCATTTGCCAATGCCACTGCTGGCTGCGGTGGCCGTATGGGTAGCGGCAGCAGAGACAGAGGACGCAGCAGACGATGCCGCGGCAGTGCCTGCCCCCAGGGCCCCTGCCGCAGCAGCAGCGCCACTGCCCAGCAGACCACCGAGGAGAGATTTACCGCTGCCGATCAGCGCGACCGCCTCCGCAGGCAAGGTGGCGGGCAGCACGCCATTGGGTGAGAGGCGCGAAACCAGCGCAGGCAGCAACGCCCCCACTGCAGACGTAACGGCCTCTTTGGGCAGATGCAGCCTGTCACTCAATGCAGACAGCAGACCGCCCGATGCGCCGAACACGGTACTGACCTGGTCATTGGTGGGGATGCGGGGTTCTTCCGTGGTGCTGAGCCAGCTGTCTGCCAACCCACCCAGGCCGGCAGAACGAAAGCGCTCCAGCAAGCCCGATAGGCCCCCGTTGGCCGGGTCCGTGATGTAGGCCAGCACCATGGCAACCAGGTCTTTGGCCTTATTGCCCAGACCGAAGCGGTCCGCCATGTCTCGAATCAAGGTGTCGAACATTCTCGTCCTCCTGTGATGGAAATCGCCAGCAAGCGGATGCCCAAGGCGATCGAATCAGTGTAGGAAGAGGAATGCGCCGGGCTTGTAGGACAAGACGCAGGCGTCAGAAAACGCTTTCGATATTTTCAAATAATAACAAATACTTGCAATATGCCCGCCTGCTCTCGCTCCCCTGGTCAGCCACCGCCCGGCAAGGCGGGCTTTCCCCTCGTCAATAAGGCAGAGGATAGGTTCCGGGCACCAAAATTGTGCTGTCCACCTGGTTGATATCGGTGTGGCCACAAAAGGCCATGGAGACATCCAGCTCCTTGTGAATGATCTGCAAGGCTTTGGCCACGCCCTCCTGGCCAAAGGCACCCAGGCCATAGAGGAAGCTGCGGCCGATCAAGGTGCCTTTCGCGCCCAGCGCCCGGGCCTTGAGCACATCCTGCCCACTGCGAATACCGCTGTCCAGCCAGACTTCGATGTCCTTGCCTGCCGCCTGGGCGATGGAGGGCAGCGCATCGATAGTGGCGGGCGCACCATCGAGCTGGCGGCCACCGTGGTTGCTCACGATCAGGGCATCGGCACCTGTCTGCGCAGCCAGGCGCGCGTCTTCCGCCTCCATGACACCCTTGAGGATCAGCTTGCCGCCCCAGCGCTTCTTGATCCATTCCACATCATTCCAGTTCAGGCGCGGATCGAACTGATCCGCCGTCCACGACGCCAGAGAGCTCACATCGCCCACACCATCGACGTGGCCAACAATGTTGCCAAATGTGCGCCGCTTGGTACCCAGCATGCCCATGCACCAGCGTGGCTTGGTTGCCAGGTTGATCAGGTTGCTGATGGTGGGCTTGGGCGGCGTCGACAGGCCGTTCTTGATGTCCTTGTGGCGCTGGCCGAGGATCTGCAGATCCAGCGTCACCTGCAGGGCCGAGCAATTGGCGGCTTTGGCGCGGTCGATCAGGCGCTCCATGAAACCGCGATCACGCATCACATACAGCTGAAACCAGAACGGATGGCGGTCGGTGCCTGCGGCAACATCCTCCAGCGAGCAGATGCTCATCGTCGAGAGCGTGAACGGAATGCCGAAGGCCTTGGCAGCCCGGGCGGCCAGGATCTCGCCGTCAGCATGCTGCATGCCGGTAAGGCCTGTCGGAGCAATCGCCACAGGCATGGACACGTCATGCCCCACCATGGTGGTGCGGGTGCTGCGGCCTTCCATATTGACCGCCACGCGCTGGCGCAGTTTGATTTTCTGGAATGCCGCCTCGTTGTCCCGGTAGGTACCCTGGGTGTAGGAGCCCGAATCCGCGTAGTCATAGAACATGCGAGGGACGCGCTTCTGGGCTACCACGCGCAAGTCTTCAATACAGGTGATCTTGGATAAATCAGACACAAATCTTCCTCTGATGAATGCAGCGTTTGGTATTTGCAGCGCGCGCCGCGCCGCCTCCATGGATTCGCCTTGCTGTATGTCACAAAAGCAACAGATTCAGCATCGATCGGCAAGCGGCTACGGGTTTTTCTGAACTGCAAACCAAATGTCAGCCCGACATTATGTCGAGGTTCGATAGCGCTGGGGCCTGCTCATATACCCTCGGAATCGCGCATGCCCTGGTCTCAGTTCCCATGACGGTTGCAGCACCACCTTGCCTTGGTTGCGCAGGCCCCGAACACCTGCGCCGTGGAGCACCGCCACAACGAGGAGTCAGGTATGGTTTGGCAGCAGATCTACAACCCCCTGGGCAATATGGTGCTCTCCACCTTGCTGGCGGCATTGCCCGTCGTCGTCATGCTGGTAGGGCTGGGCTTTTTACACCTGAAGGCGCATATCGCAGCGGGCGCAGGCCTGCTGTGCGCCATCATCATCGCGATCGCCGTATACGGCATGCCGGCAGACATGGCGGGACGCGCCGCCGTGCTGGGCGGCCTCACCGGGCTGCTGCCCATCGGCTGGATCGTGCTGAACATCATCTTCCTGCACCAGCTGACCGAGCAGAACGGCAGCTTCAAGATTCTGCAGGACTCGATCGCCGGCATCACGGAAGACCGGCGCATCCAGTTGCTGCTCATCGCCTTTGCCTTTGGCGCCTTTTTTGAAGGCGCCGCTGGTTTTGGCACGCCGGTGGCCGTCACGGCGGCCATTCTGATCGGACTGGGCTTTTCGCCACTGGCAGCCTCCGGCCTGTCGCTGATTGCCAATACCGCGCCGGTGGCCTTTGGCGCCCTGGGCACGCCGGTGATCACACTGGCCAAGGTGCATGGGTACGACGTGATGGAAGTGACGGCCATGGTGGGCCGCCAGTTGCCATTCTTCTCGGTGCTGGTGCCTTTCTGGCTGATCTGGGCCTTTGCAGGGCGCAAGGCCATGATGGAGATCTGGCCCGCCATCCTCGTGACCGGCCTGTCGTTTGCCATTCCGCAGTACCTGGTCTCCAACTTCATCGGCCCCGAGCTGGTGGACATCATCGCCGCCATCGTCTCGATGGTCTGCCTCATCGGCTTTCTGCGCATCTGGCAGCCCAAGAACATCTGGCGCAGCACTTCTCTCAAAGGCCGTGACAACGGTGAAAGCGAGGGCGACGCACCGCGTGCCATCACCCGCCACTCGCGTGCCGATGTGATCCGCGCATGGACGCCCTGGGCCATCCTCACCGTGTTTGTCTTCATCTGGGGCTTGCCTTCGGTCAAGGCTGCGCTCAATGGCCTGTTCTCGCCATCGTTCCCCATGAGCGGTTTGCACAACATGATCGAGAAGGTGCCACCCGTCGTGCCCAACCCGACCAAGGAAGGCGCTGTCTATGTGCTGAATCTGCTGTCGGCCACCGGCACCGGTATCCTGCTGTCCGCCATTGTGGGTGGGTTGGTGATGAAGTACAGCCCGGTGGCACTCGTCAGGCAATTCTTCAAGACGATCTGGCTCGTGCGCTTTTCGCTGCTCACCATCGTGCTGATGCTGGCACTCGGTACCCTCACCCGCTATTCGGGCACCGATACGACGCTGGGCCTCGCCTTCGCCAATACCGGCGTGCTCTACCCCTTCTTTGGCACCATGATGGGCTGGCTGGGCGTGGCGCTCACCGGGTCTGACACCGCATCGAACGTGCTGTTTGGCGGTATGCAGAAAGTGGCAGCCGAGCAATTGGGCCTGTCGCCCAACCTGATGGGCGCCGCCAACAGCTCGGGCGGTGTGATGGGCAAGATGATCGATGCGCAATCCATCGTCGTGGCATCAACCGCCACCCGCTGGTTCAACCATGAGGGTGACATCCTGCGCTACGTGTTCTTCCACTCCATTGCACTGGCGTCCCTGGTCGGCATCTTTGTTACCCTGCAGGCCTATGTCTATCCGTTCACCCTGATGGTGGTGAAGTAAGCCCCCCGGCTCCATCCACTCCCCATGAAAAAGGCCATCGCATGATGGCCTTTTTGCTGCCCGGCGCGCAATGGGTGTGCGCCATGACTACTAGATCAATAGCATTTCATCAATGCCCGCCGATATAGGCAAACTTGAAGAGGAAGAGCGCTGCGATGATCCATACCATCCAGTGCACTTCCTTGACGCGGCCGGTGAAAAGCTTGATGGCCGCATACGAGATGAAGCCAAAAGCCAGGCCGTTGGCAATCGAATAGGTGAACGGCATCATCACGGCCGTGACGGCTGCGGGAATCGCCTCGGTCGAATCGTCCCATTCCACTTCCACCAGCTCCCTGAGCATGAGGCACGCCACAAACAGCAGCGCAGGCGCCGTTGCATAGGCGGGCACGGAGCCTGCGAGCGGCGCAATGAACAGGCAGGCAAGGAACAGCACGGCCACCGTCATGGCCGTCAAACCCGTGCGGCCACCAGCCTGCACGCCCGATGCGCTTTCCACATAGGCCGTGGCGCTGGAGGTGCCCAGCAGCGATCCGGCAAAGATCGCGCCGCTGTCTGCCAGCAGCGAACGGTGGAAACGCTCCATCTTGCCCGGCACCAGCAGGCCTGCGCGCTTGGCCACGCCCATCAGGGTGCCGGTCGCATCAAACAGCTCCACCAGAAAGAACACCAGCACCACGTTGAGGAAGCCGCTGGAGAGCGCCGTCTTGATATCGAGCTTCAGAAAAGTCGGCTCGATCGACGGCGGCGCCGAGAACACGCCGTTGAACTGGTTGCCGCCAAAGAAGAAGGACGCCACCGTCACGGCCAGAATCCCGATCAGGATGGCACCCGGCACCTTCAAACGGTCCAGCACGATGATGAGCAAGAAGCCCAGGCCGAACAGGATCACCGATGGCGAATGCAGGTCTCCCAGCGTCACCAGCGTTGCCTTGTCACCTACCACAACGCCCGCACTCTTAAGCGCGATCAATGCGAGGAACAGGCCGATACCGACGGTGATCGCCACCCGTATCGACTGCGGGATGCCTTTGATGATCTGCTCGCGTATGCGGAACACCGTGACCAGCAGGAACAGGCAGCCGGAGATGAACACCGCACCCAGCGCGGCCTGCCATGTGTAGCCCATGTGCAGCACCACCACATAGGCAAAGTAGGCGTTCAGGCCCATGCCGGGCGCTATTGCGATCGGGTAGTTGGCGTACAGGGCCATCACGGCCGAGCCCAGCGCAGCGATCAGGCAGGTGGCGACAAACACCGCCCCTTTGGGCATGCCCGCGTCACCCAGAATGGAGGGGTTGACGAACATGATGTATGCCATGGTGAGGAAGGTGGTGAGGCCTGCCAGAACCTCGGTACGCACGGTGGTCCCGTGCTCCCCCAGTTTGAAATATTTCTCCAGCCAGTTCATCGCTGCGTCTCCGTGTTGTTAATCGTTGGTGTGAAAGGCATTTCCCTGATTGCGCAAAGCATGCTGCAAAACCCGCAAAACCTGTAAAAGGCGGCGAGTATCGCAGCAAGGCAGGCCGGCCGCATGCCCGGCCGCTCAAACCCCTTGCTGCACGTTTTCTATCGCGTTCAAAACCGCTTCGGCGGTTGCAGGCGCCCGCAGCGGCGGGCAGTTGCCGGGTGCGCCGCAAGCGGCCACTGCATCGCGAATCGCGAAGAACACCGAAAACGGCAGCAGCAGCGGTGGCTCACCCACGGCCTTGCTGCGGTGGATGGTGTCGTGCGGGTTGGCCCCTTCGAACAGCTGCACATTCAGCACCGGCGGACAATCGTTGGCCGTCGGGATCTTGTAGGTACTGGGGGCATGCGTCATCAGCGCGCCCGTCTTGGGATGCCAGACCAACTCTTCCATCGTGAGCCAGCCCATCCCCTGCACAAAGGCCCCTTCCACCTGGCCGATATCGACGGCAGGGTTGAGCGACTGGCCCACATCGTGCAGCACATCGGCGCGCAAGAGCTTGCTCTCACCGGTCAAGGTGTCCACCAGCACTTCGCTCACGGCGGCCCCATATGCAAAGTAGAAGAAGGGGCGACCGTGCATGGTCTTGCTGTCCCATGAGAGGCCGGGAGTCGCATAGAACCCGTCCGACCACAGCTGCACCCGCTCCAGGTACGCCTCCTTGACCACCTCTTCAAAAGCCAGGGTCTTGCCGTTGACCTGCACCGTGTCGTTGGCAAAGCGCACTGCCTCGGCTGCTCCGCCATGGCGCGCGGCCATGCTGGCAGCCAGGCGCTCGCGGATCTGCCGCGCCGCGTCCTGCGCGGCCTTGCCGTTCAGGTCGGTCCCCGTCGATGCCGCAGTGGCCGAGGTATTGGCCACCTTGGTGGTATCGGTCGCGGTGACGCGCACGCGCTCGAAAGCCACGCCCAGCTCATGCGCCACGACCTGGGCCACCTTGGTGTTCAGGCCCTGGCCCATTTCTGTGCCGCCATGGTTCACCAGGATCGAGCCATCGTTGTACACATGCACCAGGGCCCCTGCCTGGTTGAAGTGCTTGACGTTGAAGGAGATGCCGAACTTGACCGGCGTGAGCGCAATGCCACGCTTGAGCACCGGGCTTTGCGCGTTGAATGCAGCCGCCTCCGCCCGGCGCGCACGGTAATCGCTGCGCGCTTCCAGCTGCGTCACCAACTCGTCGATGATGTTGTCATCCACCACCTGTCCATAAGGCGTGACATTGTGCTCGGTCTTGCCGTAGAAGTTGGCGCGGCGCACATCCAGCGGGTCCTTACCCAACTGGCGTGCAATGGAGTCCATGATGTTCTCCATCACGATCGCGCCCTGCGGCCCGCCAAAACCCCGGAAAGCAGTATTGCTCTGCGTATTGGTCTTGCCCATGAAGCCTTGCATGCGCACATTGGGCAGCCAGTACGCATTGTCGAAGTGGCACAGCGCCCGCGTCATCACTGGTGCCGACAGATCCGCCGAATGCCCTGCGCGCGACACCATGGTCACCTCCGCGCCCACGATGCGGCCTGCATCGTCAAAGCCGATGTCGTACTCATACCAGAAGCAGTGGCGTCGGCCCGTGATCATGAAATCATCATCCCGGTCGAGGCGCAGCTTGACAGGACGCCCCAGCCTGCGTGCCGCCACCGCCGCCACACAGGCAAACAGCGCCGATTGCGATTCCTTGCCGCCAAAACCGCCGCCCATGCGCCTGCATTCCACATGCACATCGTGCGCGTGCACGCCCAGCGCATGCGCAACCAGATGCTGCATTTCACTCGGGTGCTGGGTGGAGCAGTACACATGCATGGCCTGCCCCTCCTTGGGGATGGCGTAGCTGATCTGGCCTTCCAGATAGAACTGCTCCTGGCCGCCCACCTCCCACTGGCCTTGCAGGCGGTGGGGAGCGCTTTCGATGGCCTGCGTGGTTGCACCTGCCTGCGTCTCGCGCGTCAGCTTCATTGGCGGCACCACGTACTGGCCGCGCGCATGGGCCTGCTGCGGGGTCAGCACCGGCTCGGCCGCCTCCACGCTGGCGATCTTCTTGGCCAGCGCCGCTGCGCGCCGTGCGGCCTGCCGCGTGCGTGCGAGCACCGCAAACAGGGGCTGGCCCAGGTAGCGGATCTCGCCATCGCACAGAATCGGGTCGTCATGGATGATCGAGCCGCAATCATTGACACCCGGAATATCAGCCGCCGTCAGCACGGCCACCACATCGGGCATGGCGCGTACGGCGTCGAGGTCCAACCCTAACAGGCGGCCATGGGCTATCGGCGCCAGACCCAACGCGCAGTGCAAGGTGCCCGCCAGCTCAGGCATGTCGTCAATGTAGGCGGCCTCACCCGCCACATGCAACGCGGCCGATTCGTGGGTGCGGCTGATGCCGACGCGGCGCCCCTGCTGCAGGGCCTGCGCTTCCGTATTGGTATCGATGCGCAGCGCCTGGTTGTCACTGTAATGGGCAAAGGCTTCTGCACCCGCCAGTACCTGTTTGGGAATTGCTTGGTTCATGTCAGGCTCCTTGCAGCGCCACATGGGGCATCACCGACCATACGGTGGTATCGGCACTGGCCAGCGGTGCATCAGCCCGCGTCTCCAGCCACAGCCGCTGCAGCAGGTTCTGCGCCACTTTCATGCGGTAGCTGTCGCTGGCGCGCATATCGGTCATCGGTTGAAAATCCTGGGCCAGCGCCTGCTGTGCAAGCTTGACAGTCTCTGCCGTCCACGGCTGCCCCAGCACTGCAGCCTCCGCCTTGGCCGCGCGCCTGACGGTGGCCGCCATGCCGCCAAAAGCCATGCGCACTGCCTGTACCTGGCCTTGCGCATCCAGTGCCACAGCCAAGCCGGCGCACAGTGCCGAAATATCGCAATCAAAACGCTTGCTGATCTTGTAGGCCCTTACCTGGAAATTCTGCTGGCGCAGCTGCACCAATGGCACCACCAGTCCCTGCACAAACTCTCCGGGCTCCATCTGGTTCTTCATGTAGTCCAGATAGAAATCAGCCAGCAGCATGCGCCGCACGCGCTCGGCCTTGCGCAGCACAATTTCGGCGTCCAGGGCCATCAGTACCGGAGGTGCGTCACCAATCGGCGATCCATTGGCCACATTGCCGCCCATGGTGCCAGCATGGCGCACGGGAGGCGATGCAAACCGCAGCCATACATCTTGCAAGCTGGGAAAGCGCTGCGCCAGCGCGGCCCAGGCGTCTTCCAGAGAGGCTCCGGCGCCGATATGGAGCGAGCCGTCACGCTCCTCGATCTGGCGCAGCTCGGCCACCCGGCCAATGGCAATGATGTCCCCCAGCTCGCGGAACTGCTTGGTAACCCACAGGCCCACGTCGGTGGTTCCCGCGATCAGCCGCGCCTGCGGCAATTGCGCGCGCAAACGGGCCAGGCTCTCCAGGCTGGCAGGGGCGTGGAACTGCGCCGAGCCATCGCTGTACTGCCAATCCGCATCACTGCGCAACGACTGCAGCGCCTCCACCACAGGCTTCGTATCAAGCTGGCGAGCGGGCAGATCGAACATGCGCTGGCCCGTATCCAGAATGGGCCGATAGCCCGTGCAGCGGCACAGGTTGCCCGACAGCGCGTCGGCCAGTTGCTGCCTGGTGGGAGCCTGGCTGCGCTGCGCCTGCTGCTGTTCGTAGACCGACCACAGAGACATCACAAAACCCGGTGTGCAAAAGCCGCACTGGGAACCGTGGCACTCCACCATGGCCTGTTGCACGGGATGCAGATCGGCGCAGCCCGCATCGGCCTGCGCCGGCTTGCAGGCGGTTTTCATGTCTTCCACGGTGAACAGCGCCTTGCCGTGCAGATTGGGTAGCAGCTGGATGCAGGCGTTCACCGTCTGCAGCTTCAGACCCTGCACCGCCTGCGGATCACCTGCTTCGGCCAGTTCGGCCACCAGCACGGTGCAGGCGCCGCAATCGCCTTCATTGCAGCCTTCCTTGGTGCCATGGCAATGGGCATCTTCGCGCAACCAGTCCAGCACGGAACGGGTGGGCGCCGCGCCATCGACTTGCGTGATGCGGCCCTGGTGGTAGAAACGGATAGGTTGGGGTACGGTCGACTGGCTCATGGTGGGTATTGCCGCGCCCGGCTGGCACGCGGTTTCAAATTTCCTCTCAGCGTAGTGTGCCGCGCCGCCAAGCGCATAACAACCCGGCGATAAGCGCTATTGCACAGCCCATATAGTTTTGGGTTAACCCGTACAAATTGGGGCAATTCCAGCAACAACAGCGGCTGTCGGTACAGGGTTTACCAGGGTACAGAGCACCAAACAGGTATATTGCGCAGCATGAACTTTCGCCGCATCCCCCCTGCCTTGCCCCAGCTTGCCCTGTTTGCCTGCCTGGGTTTTTCAGCACCCGCCGTATTGGCGCAAGCCAGTTCTCCGCAAGAGCCGCCCCAGCTCAGCAATGCAGAGTTCCAATCCTGTCTGTCGGAACTGCGTGCCAGCAAGGCATTTGCCGCCATCACCCCCGCCACGTTCACCCAATACACCGAGCACCTGCAGCCCGATGCCACCGTGCTGCCACTGCTCAACCGCCAGCCAGAATTCAGCATGCCGGTATGGGATTACCTGGCGGTGTTGGTAGACGACCAGCGTGTGGCCGATGGCCGCGCCGCCTATGCCAAGTGGCAGGACACGCTGGCCAAGATCGAACAGGGCACTGGCGTGGCGCCGCAGATCGTGGTGGGTGTGTGGGGCGTCGAGAGCAATTTCGGCCAGAACCTGGGTGGCCGCTCCCTGGTGCAGTCGCTGGGCACCCTCTCCTGCTTTGGCCGTCGCCAAGCTTATTTTCGCGGCGAATTCGCCAGCGCACTGCGTATTCTGCAGGAAGGCCACATTGCAGAATCCAAGCTGGTCGGATCGTGGGCTGGTGCTTTTGGCCAGACCCAGTTCATGCCATCCACGTTTTTCCGCAGCGCCGTCGATTTTGACGGCGACGGCCGCCGCGACATCGTGGACAGCGTGCCCGACGCGCTGGCCTCCACCGCCACGTTCCTGAAGAACGCCGGCTACCGCCCCGGGCAGCCCTGGGGGTTTGAGGTGAAGCTGCCCGCAGGTTTTGATACCAGTGATGCAGGCCGCAAGAACAAAAAACCGATCGCCACCTGGCGCGCCTCAGGGGTGACACTGGTCAACGGCCAGCCGCTGCCCGACAGCCTGCCCACTGCGGGCCTGATGATTCCTGCCGCCGGTGGCCCGGCCTTTTTGGTGGGGCGCAATTTTGATGCACTCTACAGCTACAACGCATCGGAAAACTATGCGCTGGCGATTGCCCAATTGTCGAATCTGGTGGCCAACCCCGCTGAAAGCCGCACCGGCTTTGTCGCTGCCTGGCCCACGGATGACCCAGGCCTGTCGCGCGCGCAGAACAAGGAGCTGCAGCAGGCATTGCTCGCCCGTGGCTACGACATCGGCAGCGCTGACGGCATGATCGGCGCCAAAACGCGCGATGCCATCAAGGCCGAGCAAACCCGGCTGGGACAAAAGGCCGACGGCCGCGCCGGCCAGAAACTGCTGCGCGCCATCTCTGCCAGCAACTGACTCCCTATCTGACGTGCTTGCGCCTGTAGCGAGGCCTGACAAGCACAGGCGCAATCTCGATCACCCCAGCAACCCGGGCGGCAGCAAATGCCGCTTGCGGTAGATGGTGGTGCGCGAGATGCCCAGTGCCCGCGCCGCTGCAGAGACATTGCCCTGGTGCTGAAGCAGCACCCGAGCCATGGCGTCCAGGGTCACATCCTGTAGCAGCGGGCTGGCTGAAGCGGCTTCTTCGGGATCGGGAACATCAGCCAGCGGAGCTTTGGCGGCGAGCTCGCCGCGCTCCCGCAACTCATCCAAAAAATCATCAGGCAAATGCACAGGGGCGATGGCTCCATCATCGGCCATGGCAACTGCGGTGCGCAGCAGGTTGTGCAATTGGCGCACATTGCCGGGCCAATGGTGGCGGCGCAGCAGTGCCATCACCTCGGGCGCAATATCAACGGTGTCCTGCCCCGCTTCATCACACAGCGATTTCAGCAGCTTCTTTACAACCAGGTCGAGGTCGGTGCGCTCGCGCAATGCAGGCAGACGCACCACCAGGCCATTGAGACGGTAGTACAGGTCTTCGCGGAATGCACCGCGCGCCACCATGTCCTTCAGGTTCTTGTGCGTGGCGCTGATGACGTTGACGTCCACCACCACGTCCTTGGCCGCGCCCAAGGGGCTGACCTTGCGCTCCTGCAGCATGCGCAAAAGGCGTGCCTGCAGGTGCGCGGGCATGTCGCCGATCTCGTCCAGAAACAGCGTGCCGCCATGGGCTTGCACGATCTTGCCCATGGCGCCCTTGCGGCGCGCGCCGGTGAAGGCGCCCTCTTCGTATCCAAAAAGCTCTGCCTCGATCAGCGACTCGGGGATGGAGGCACAGTTGACCGCCACGAACGGCTGACGCGCGCGGGCGGAGTCATGGTGGATGGCCTGCGCCAGCAGATCTTTGCCGGTGCCTGTCTCTCCCAGAATCATGACCGGAATGTCACGGTCCACCACGCGACGCAGCTTGTGGATGACGGCAGCCAGTTGCGGATCGCCAGTGTCCAGGTATTGCAGCGACGACAGCTGCATGCGGCGAGGCGCCTGCGGAACACTATCTTGTGAAACCACGCCTCCTGGCCAGACAGCACGCGGCTGCAATCGCGCCCTGCACCAGACCGAAACACCGTTGTGCATTCCGATTTGGCGCGGCGCGGTGTTGGTGCGGAACCATTCGTGCAGCAACGAGACAGGCAAGCCGAACAGCGACGAGAAGGTATGCGCCTGCAAAGCAGCAAAGGGCAGACCCAGTTGAAATTGCGCACTGCGATTGGCTGACAGAAAGCGCCCATCCGACGTGAACACTGCAATGCCCTCGACCAAGGTGCCCAGAAATTCGGCCCGCGCATGAAAGTGCAGCCGCATGGCATCAGGGAAGCTGGCTGCAAACATCTGGTTCTCGATCATCTGCGCCGACATGCGCACCAAAGCCAGGGTGTGCTGGTGGTGGCTGCGATGATCTCCCGTCACATCAAGCGCACCGACGATCTGGCCATGCGGATCGAAGATGGGAGCACAGGAACAGGTCAGCCCCTGGTTGACGCGCATGTAATGCTGATCGCCCAGCACCGTGACTGGTGCCTGCTCGATCAGCGCCGTTCCAATGGCATTTGTCCCCTTGGTCTGCTCGGACCAGTCCATCCCGGGCACCAGTGCCACGCGCGATGCCTTCTCCAGAAAATCATTGTCCCCCAGAGAATGCAGCACCACACCCTGGGCGGAGGTGAGCAGCACCATGCTGTGGGTGTTGGCAATCTGGCCATACAGCGTCTCCATCACCGGGGCCGCATGTTGGAACAGCAGGCGGCTTTCCTCCAGCATGCCCTGCAACCTGCCCGCCGCCAAGCCAGAGCAATCAGGTGCATCGTCCACGGCAATGCCAAAGCTGCGCGAACGTTGGTGCGATTGATCGATGACGCTGGTGTCACCTCGCAATAGATCAGGGTTCATGCGGTCTCCTGTGGCCGCCTCTTGTGGAGGTCAGGGCAGCCTTGGAGGACATTATGCGACCGCGAGCTTCATCCGCACGATACGCGCCTGGCAATTGGCATAGACCTGCTGCACCCCCAGTTGCATCAACTCATAGCCCGCGGGGCACTGAAAGCCAGGCAGCGCTTGGCTTGCCGCCACGCGCAGACAGCCATTGATACGCAGACGGGCCCGCCGCGCAAAGTCCACAAAGACAGTGCCGGCTTTGCAGCCATTCCCCTGCGCCAGTCGAAGCACGGGGCTACCTGCAGCTTTGTGCAGCAGAAAGTAGAAAGTCTGCGCATCACCGAATGCCACCAACGGGTAGATGCCCTGTGCCAGGGTGGCGCAGGCCAGCATCTGGGTATGGATGGCACCACCCTCCTCGCGCACGCTGATAAAGAAGAAAGCTTGACTGGCAATGAAGCTGGCATTGCCCGCACTCAACTGGTCGCTGATGGTTCCTTTCATCTCTCGGGCTTCGGCCTCCACGCCAAAACGGCGATGCGCTTCGCGCTCGCCCGCATGGAAGATGTCGCGCTCATAGGGATCTTCAAGAATGATGCGCATACCCCTCAGCCTCGGAAAAGTCAAAAACAATCGCTCCAAGCGCTTGAATAACGGGCGCCCGAAGCCAGATCCAGCCGCTGCCTTCACCCCGTCAGCTCCAAATGCGGCAGGCCTGCCACCGGCGCATGTAGCACCCGTGCTACATCTACCGCAATCGTGCGTGGAGCCCTGGGCCAGGCCGGGTCCGGCCCTTCCAGCTTTGCCTGCCCTTGCAACAGCACCGTGGACTGCTGCGAAAAATCGACAAACAGCAGCGCGAGTTGGGAGTGTTCCAACAGATTGCCAATGGTGTTGAACAGATGGTTGCCCGGGTAGTCGGGGAAGACGAGGCGCGCCGCGCCTTCCACCCGCAGTAATGGTTCGGCGCCGCCTTCCGTCTGCCGCCCTCGGTACGAGCTGTCGCAATCGCCTGCGAAGCTCGCCGAGCCCAGTAAAAAGAACGGCTGTGCCTCAAGCCAGGGTTTGAGAGAGATCAGAGAGCAATCGGTCATCAGAACCATCTATCGCGCAATTGCGCGTGACACATCACCATCACCCAAAAATTCGGCAGCCCAAGCGCGAGACAGCGAGCAAGGGCCGTTTGCACCGAAGCTGCCGCCCCCTGCCCGCACGGCTAAGTCGAGCGAGAGCAGGGAGAAGGCACGCAGCGCCTCAGAGGGTGTCCTAGAAAAACCCCAGCGCCTTGGGGCTGTAGCTCACCAGCAGATTCTTGGTCTGCTGGTAGTTGGACAGCGCAGACTTATGGTTCTCGCGGCCAATGCCTGACTTCTTGTAGCCGCCAAACGCAGCGTGCGCCGGATAGAGGTGGTAGCAGTTGGTCCACACGCGGCCCGCCTTGACGGCGCGGCCCATCTGGTAGGCCGTGGTGCCATTGCGGCTCCAGACACCGGCACCCAAGCCGTATTCGGTGTCATTGGCAATGCGGATCGCGTCTTCCATGGTCTTGAAGGTAGTGACCGAAGCCACCGGCCCGAAGATTTCCTCCTGGAACACGCGCATATTGTTCTGGCCAAACAGCAGGGTGGGTTTGACGAAGAAGCCGTCGTCGATCTCGCCGCCCTGACGGTTGCGCTCACCTCCCGTCAGGCACTCGGCGCCTTCCTGGCGACCCACATCAATGTAGCCCAGGATGCGTTCGAGCTGTGCCTGCGAAACCTGCGCACCCACCATGGTGCTCTTGTCCAGTGGGTGGCCCTGCTTCATCTGCTGCACGCGCTTGACGGCGCGCTCGATGAATCGGTCGTAGATCGATTCCTGGATCAAAATGCGCGACGGGCAGGTACAGACCTCGCCCTGGTTCAGCGCAAACATCGAAAAACCCTCCATCACCTTGTCGAGGAAATCGTCGTCAGCATCCATCACATCGGCGAAGAAGATGTTGGGGCTCTTGCCACCCAACTCCACGGTCGAGGGGATCATGCTGTCGGCGGCAGCGTGCAGAATTCGCTGGCCCACGGCGGACGAGCCCGTGAATGCAATCTTGGTGATGCGCTTGCTGGTGGCCAGCGCCTCGCCCGCCTCCTTGCCAAAGCCATTGACCACGTTGACCACACCTGGCGGCAACAGGTCAGCGATCAGCTCCATCAGCACCATGATCGAGGCAGGCGTCTGTTCGGCGGGCTTGAGCACCACACAGCACCCGGCAGCGAGGGCTGGCGGCAGCTTCCACGACGCCATCAAAAGCGGGAAATTCCACGGAATGATCTGCCCGACCACGCCGATAGGCTCGTGAAAATGGTAGGCCACGGTGTTGGCATCGATCTCCGAGATGCCACCTTCCTGAGCACGAATACAGCCGGCGAAATAGCGGAAATGATCAATGGCCAGCGGAATGTCGGCCGCCATGGTTTCGCGCAGTGGCTTGCCGTTGTCGATGGTCTCGGCAATCGCCAGCAACTCCAGGTTCTGCTCCATGCGGTCAGCGATCCTGAGCAGGATGTTGGAGCGCTCGGTGGCCGAGGTGGCAGCCCACTTGTCTTGAGCGGCATGTGCCGCATCCAGCGCCAGATTCACGTCGTTTGCATCCGACTGCGCCACCTTGCAAAATGGCTTGCCGGTGATGGGGGAGACATTGTCAAAGTAACGACTCGCCAGCGGTGCCACCCATTTGCCGCCGATGAAGTTGTCGTACTGCTGCTTGTACGGATAGTCGATATCGATATTGAAGCGCTTGAGTTCGAACATGTCCATGCTTGTCTCCTGGTTCGTGTTGCCGATAGGATAGAAAAGGCTCCCTCATCTGTGCACCAGCATGCTGTGCCACCTCGTTGGAGCAAGCCACTTTTGCCTTGGGAGCGGCCCGACTGCGAGAACAGCCGGTCATGGAGCTATCTGCAAACTCTGTGCCAGACGGAGACTGCCTGTTCATGCGTGCTCGGCCATGCCTCTGGAACACTGCTGTTCCAATCTGCAACAGCGACCGTTGCAAATGGCATCACCTTCTGTTGCAAGGCAGGCAAGTATTGCTACTGTTTCAGTCGCATTTAGTGGTTGTCAGCAGGGAGCAAAAACCGCTTTGAATGGAAGTTCAGCGCTTGGACTGCTTCACACCCGCGCCCCGCACTTCGAGGCGGATGCTGTCCAGCACTTCGCCCTTTGCATTCACCAGTTCCACCTGATGGCGGCCGGGCCACGGCAGCCAGGCCCAGCGTGCGCCACGGGCCACTTCCTTGCCATCCATGCGCCAGCGGGCCGATGCGCTGTCGGCCACGAACTGCAGGCGCTGGCGGTCCGGTGGAATGTCCGGATCAACCGCCACGATGGTGCCGTTCGCCGGCGCCACGATGCGTGCAGCGGCGGGCACCTGTGCATCGCCCGGCTGGCGGCTCGCGGGCAGCTCGTCAACGCCGCTCGCCTGGCCGTCGAGCGCGAAGCGCTTTTGTGCGGTGCCAGCCAGAAACCACTCCTGGCGCCGCGCCTCCAGCGCAAAACCTGCGCCTGGTTGCCCCTCCGGGGCTGCGCCAAAATCCACCCATTGCGCGGTCACGCCTGCGGGTGCCTGCGGCGCGCGGCTGGGCTGGTCCCGGTGCAGAAAACCCATCACTGCCGCCCACACGGGCGCAGCACCGCTGGTGCCGCTGACCGAATGCATGGCCGCGCCGCTGGCATTGCCCACCCATACACCCACGGTGTAGCGGTCGGACCAGCCAATGGCCCAGTTGTCGCGCATGTCCTTGCTGGTACCTGTCTTGACTGCTGTCCAGCTGCGCGTACCCAGCACGCTGCTGGTGCCAAAGGTGCGCACGCGGGCATTGTTGTCGGCCAGCATGTCACCCACGATGAAGGCCGCGCCCGCATCCATCACCTGCTGGTACTGCGGTTTGGTGGCTGCAGCGGTTGTGATGGATGGAGCGACCACGCTGTAGCGTCCGCCATTGGCCAACGCGCGGTAGGCATTGGTCAGTTGCAGCAGCGGAATCTCCGGGCTGCCCAGCGCCAGGCTGTAGCCAAAATAGCTGCCCGATTCACGCATGGGCATGCCCAGGTGGTTCAGTTGGTCAAAGAAATCATCGACCCCCACCATCACCAGGGTACGCACGGCCGGCACATTCAGAGATGCGCCCAACGCCGTTCGCACCGACACCCAGCCCTTGAAGCTGCGATCGTAATTTTGCGGAATGTAGAGGCCGCTGGCAGTAGGAATACGCGCAGGCGAATCCTCGACCAGCGAGGCCGCCGTGAGTTTGTGCTCTGCAATGGCCTGCCCATACAAAAATGGCTTGAGAGTGGAGCCTGGCTGCCGGGGGGCCAGCACGGCGTCCACCTCGTCAGCCTGGCTGAGCGCGCCCGATGACCCGACCCAGGCCAGCACCTGGCCCGTGGCATTGTCCAGCACCAGGATGGCACCATCCTGCACATTGCCTGCGCGCAACTCCTGCAGGTGCTGGTTCAGCGTGTCGATCGCAAAGCGCTGCACCGGCGCACTGAGCGTGGTGCGCAGGCTCGCTACGCCTTGCAGGCGCGATGCAGCCGTTTTGGTGTTGCGCTGCTCGCGCAGCGCAATGCGGCTGAAGTGAGGCGCAATGCCATAGCTTGCCTCAAAAGCCCGCTTCTTGAGTGCCACCTCGGTGAAGAACACCACAGCGTCACAATCCACAGAACCAACGCCAGCACCGGCGCCCGCGCGCATGTCCTTGAGAACGCCGCAGGCCCGCTGCCCCACCTGCGCGGGGCGCGCGTTCGGCGCACGCACCAGCGCAGCAGCCACGGCGGCTTCACGGTCGTCCAGCCCGTGTGGTGCCTTGTCGAACAAGGTACGTGATAGCGCGTCGATGCCCACCATCTCGCCGCGAAACGGCACCAGGTTCAGGTAGGCCTCCAGAATCTGGGTCTTGCTCCAGCGCCGATCCAGCACCTGCGCCGCCACGGTCTGCCCCGCCTTCTGCACGACGCTGCGGCCCCCGCTGCTGCGGCGCCAGTCGCCATCCAGTAGGCCAGCCAGCTGCATGGTGATGGTGCTGGCTCCTCGCGTGCGCTGGTTCCACAGGTTGCCCCAGGCTGCAGCCGTCACCGCCGCCCAGTCCACGCCACTGTGTTCATAAAAGCGCCGGTCTTCGCTCAAGACCATGGCAGTGCGCAATGCAGCGGAAACCTCGGCGAGCGGCACCCAGTCGCCCCGCCGCACCGTGGCATCCGTGCGCACGCGCTGCAGCAGCTCACCCTCGCGCGACAGCACCCGGGTTTCGGACGATTTGAAATCCTGCTGGACCTCGGCAAAGCTGGGCACGGCATGCGCCAGCGGTGCGTGCACCAGCCATACCACGGCCAGCGCACGCAAGAGGTTGATCCATGGCTGCATCACTTGCCCGCTGGCACCACCGTCATCTTGGCGTTGGGCGCCATGCCAAACATCTCGGGCGCATACAAGGCCTCGATGCGGGTGGCAGGCATGGCGAACTCGCCCGTGTTGTTGACGCGGAAGCTGTACTGCAAGCTGAGCTTGCCCTGCGGCAGATAGCCGTAGTAGGCGCGGTAGGCCTCGAACGAACGTTCCTCAAAGGCCTTCCAGCCCCAGCCGGTGGATTTTTCGCCATCGGTTGCCAGTGCCGAATCGCGGCCCAGGCCGCTGCCCAGAATGGTGGCACCGCCCGGCACCGGGTCGGTGATCGCAACCCAGGTCATGTTGGCGCTGGCATTGACCTCCAAGGTCACGCGCAGCACATCGCCGCGCGTGTACTGGCCTGCAGGCAGGCTCTTGTTGGCCTGTTCCACCGGCGTGATGGTCTTGCTGATGGTGTAACCGGCAGACAGTGGCGACTTGAGCGGTATCGCCGCCTGCGACTGCACCGTCAGCCACGGCTTGCCCGTGCCCTTTTGGCGTACCTTCAAGCTTTGCTGCCCGCTGGCCCAGGGCAGATCCATGGTGTTGTTCAACCACTGTGCGATCTGCTCCGTAGGCCCCACGGCGCGCTTGCCGCCCTGGGCTTCGTTGGCCAGCAGTTCAATCGCATCCTGCGCCTTGGTAACGCGGCTCCAGTCCACCGATGCGCTCTTGCCGCCCATGCTGGCTTCGGTGGTACCCGTCACCGGCTCGGACTCATACGTGCGCGAGAAGCGTTCCAGCGCCATCGCCCCCCACAGGTTCGCGGTGGTGGTGCTCCAGGCACCGCTCTTCTGGCGGCTGATGAAGCTGCTGGCCAGGCGAGGCAGATCGTCTTTCCACGCGGGATCGCCCATGATGACGAGCAGAAAGCGCGCCAAGGTGGTATCGCCGTTTTGCATGAGCCACCACCAGTAGTCGTTGTTCTCATTGGCGAACAACACCTTGGTGCCCTGGTAGCTCAGGCGCGAGCGCAGAATCTGGTTGGCCTCTTCCATCAACTTGGTGCGGTTGGGCGCATCCTTCATGTTCTGCAGAATCGACAGCCAGTCCACCACGGCCTGCGTCGGCCAGTCGTTGGGAGCAATGTTGATGCTGGTGAGCATGCGCGGCTGAGCCTTGCCATGCAGGGCGAGCGCGCTGATGGCAGCAATCTTTCGCACGTCCAGGTCCGCGCGCGGGCTCCAGAACTTGCGCTCGATCTTGCCGTCGACGAACTTGCCCAGCGCCGCGGCCATGCGGTCCAGCGACGCGGCGGGCAACGCAAACTGTGGATCGAGCTTCTTCATCTCGAACGATGCCTGCAGCAGGTATGCAGTCAGGGTATCGCTGCCAGTATTGCTGCTGCCGGGCTGCGGCGGGAAGTAGTTGGCCAGGCCATCGCCATCCAGGTAGGTGGGCAGGCGGTCCATCGTGTCCTTCCACATTGCAGCGTCGCGCAGGCCGATGGCCTTGCTGGATTTCTGCTCCAGGCAGGCATAGGGGTAATTCACCCACCAGTCCCGCACGCCAGGCAAGCCTTCGGCCAGGCGCGGCACCAGCGACAGCTTGAGGCCACCGCGCCCTGGCAGCGCGTCCGCAGGCGCACTCACTGGCATGTCCAGGTTGCCATCAAGCTGCACCAGGGTCGCCTGCAAGGTGGTGACGGCCACTGCGGGCACCACGCGCTGGCTGACCTTGAGCGCATCTGCTGCATCGCCATTCTTGTCCTTGGCTGCAATCTCCCACAGCAGCTCGCCCTGGCGGCTTTGCGACATATCGGCAGGCGCCGTCACCGTCCACGACACCAGCTTGGCATCTCCCGCGGGAATCTCCACGATCTGCGGCTCCAGCTGCAGCAGGGTCGCCTTGGGAGTCACCACCACCTGCATGGGCTTGGAGGTGGTGTTGCGCAAGGTGACCTGCGCGTCGTATTTGTCGCCATCGCGTACCAGCGGCGGCAGGCCACTGATGATCTGCAGCTCCTGCGAAGTGCGGATCTGCGTGCTGCCGGTACCAAACAGCTCCAGCCCGCTGTCGGCCACCGCCACGATCTTGAAGCTGGTCAGCGCGTCGTTCAACGGCACGTCCACCTCGGCGCGGCCATTGGCGTCCAAGATCACATCCGGCTTCCAAAGCAGCAAGGTGTCGAGCAGTTCGCGGGTCTGCCCGCTGCCGCCGCCACCACCCGCCGCCACCGCTTTACGGCCATAGTGGCGCCTGCCGATGATTTCCATCTGCGCCGTTGAAGTCTCCACGCCCCAGGCACGCTTCTGGTACATGGCATCGAGCAGCGCCCAGCTGTCATTGCGCTTGAGCTCCAGCAGGGCCTGGTCCACCGCCGCCACAGCCACGCTCGCACCAGCCGCAGGCTTGCCATTGGGCAGCTTGGCTTCGATCGTCACCTTGGCGGTATTGCGGATGCGGTAGTTTTCCTTGTCGCTCTTGACCGTGACGGCCAACTGCCGGTCGGCAATGCCCACGCGGATTTCGGCTGCACCCAGGCGGTATGCAGGCTTGGACAGATCTACCAGCGCGGTCGGCGCCACGTATTCCTTGCCTTCGTACCAGAAGGCAGTCCACCATTCACGCGGAGATTTGAAACCCCAGGTGAAGAAGCTGTACCAGGGCACGTCGCGCAGGCGGCCACGCAGGGCCATCACGCTCACATACACATTGGGGCCCCAGCCTTCCTGAATCTTGAGGTGAACGGTCGGGTCGTCGCCACGCAAGGTCACCACCTGGCTCTGGATGATGCCTTCACGCTCCACCGTCACCAGGGCAGTCGCTTCGCGGAAGGGCATGCGCACCTGGAAGCGGGCGGTATCGCCCACCTTGTACGATTTCTTTTCAGGCAGCAGATCCATGCGGTCGTTGTCATCGCCACCAAACCACAGCTCGCCCTGCTTGGTTACCCAGACGGAGGTCGCTGCCTGCGACATGCGGCCCTTGTCGTCCAGCGCTTCTGCAATCAGCTCGACCTCGCCGTTGTCCTTGAGCTGGGTGCTGCAGTCGAGCATGCCTTTGGCGTCGCTCTTGCCACTGCATACGGTGCCCAGGTCCTGGAAGCTTTCATGGTTTTCGTAGCTGTAAAAGCCACCCACCATGCGCTTGCGGGTGGAGGTGACGATACGCGCCACCGCCTTCACCTGCAGCTTGACACCCGAGACCGGTTTGCCCGAAGGGGTGAGCGCCAGTGCCTGCAAGGACAGTTTCTTGTCCGTCGAGGCCCAGTTTTCTGCCTTGATGCCAGCCACCACGGCGGCGGGCCAGATCACGCTGCTGTGGCTGAGGGTCTGCACCTCACCGTTCGGGTCGGAGAAGCTTGCCTCCAGCAGCAGATCCTGGGGAGCCTTCGATGTCGGGATCTTTTCGATGCTGGCTGTGCCCGTGCCGTTCGCATCCAGGGTCAGCGGCAGCTTGTCGGCGATCACGCGGCGGTCAGTGCTGTAGTCATCGCTGTCGGCACCCGGCAGCCTGCGGCTGAGGTAGGGCCTGCCAAACGAGAAGCTGTCGTAATCCTCAAACCCCACATAGTGCGACTGCACTGCAGCCGAGACAGTGACAGCCTGGCGCGCGGCAGCCCCGCCCGACAGGTACGAAAGCTGTACCTGCGCGCCCAGCTTGTCCGGTTGCACGATGGGCGCAGCCATATCGGGCACCACGCTGCCCTTGAGCACCGGAAGGCGGAACTCTTCGACGCGGAACGAGCCGGTACCGATCTCTTGCGAACCCCATTTGCCTTTTCCGCCCTTGAGACTGATGTTGTACGTACCCAGCTTGGCCGACTTGGGAATCTTGAACTCGGAGTTGGCAGACAGGCTGTTGCCCGGGCGGCTCCAGTGCAGCGGCAGTTCAAACTCATCATTGCTGCCCTGGTGCGTGATCACCACGGTGCCTGGCAATTGCTCTTTGTCTACCAGGCCCAGACCGCCCATGGTCTGGGTGCGAATGATGTGCTTCATCGATACCGTCTCACCTGCGCGCAGCAAGCTGCGATCGAGCACGGTGTGGGCCACCACATCCTTGAGCGGGCTGGTATCGGTTTCCAGGTTGAAGCGCCAGCTCTCAATGCCGCGCTGCCAATCGGTCCAGACAAAGGCCATGTCGGGGTTACCGTCGACCGTGGCACGCGCACTCACAAAATAAGCGGAGCTGGTGCTGTCCTGCGATCCGAGGCATTGCACAGCGCGCTGCGTCTGCAGCTTGTCAAAGCGGGCAACACCGTCCTTGTCGGTCGTGGCCATTTCCAGGGTCTTGCCGTCGCAGGTAGATACACGCACCTGCGCGCCCGGCACGGGCTTGCCCTTGTCCAGCGAAGTCACCCAGGCCATCGCGTTTTCGCGGCCCAGCTTGAAATGCACGCCCAGATTGGTAACCAGGGCCGAGGTGCGCACATACATTACGCGCTTGGAGGCTTCGTAATCAGTATTCAGCAGCGCATCGCCCAGCATTGGCGACGCAATCTCGACCACATGAAAGCCCGTAGGCAACGGTATGCCCACTACCTCAAACGGGCGCGGATCCTTGCTGTCAGCCTTGGGCAGGGCCAGCTTCTTGCTGCCGCTCTGGCCGTCCAGCAACGAGAGCATGCGGGTTTCCACACTGTCCTTGCTGCCCTCTGGCAGGGGCTTTGGCAATGGCGTCTTTGAATCCTTGGCCGCATCGGCGCGGCTGACCGAACTCCATCCGTCATAGCGCTGCACCTTGTAGTACCAGCGGATGATGTCCGCATCGTTTTGCAGCTGCAAGGTACTGACGGTGCCTTTGTCTTCAATCGCAATATTGCTGAGATTGAGGTCTTGCTCCACATTGCGCAAGGTCACCGGCAGCATGGCCGGGCCCTTGTCGCCTTCGGCAAAGCGTTCCACCACGCCAAAGGGAGAAGCGGCAAACTTGGCAAGCGGAGGCATCAGCCCGATCTGTACCTTGAGAGGAAAGAGATTGGCATTGCTCAGCTTGCGGTCATGCACATCCTTGAAACCCGAGGGCAGCACAATGCGCAACTGATCTTTCTCAGCAAACGGAGGCGCAAAGTCGATCCGAGCGACTTCGGTGTCGTCATCGCCCTCCTCCACATCAGGTTTGAGCGTGCCCTTGGATGTTTCCAGGCGAATGTCTTTGGCCAGCTTGCGGCTGATAGGGGCGCTGAACATCATCGCCAGAGGGCGGATTGGCAGGCAGCCTGACTGCGCATTGGCGCGCTCACAGGTGAACTCTGCAGTAAATGGCGGCCGCACACGGTAGTTGAACCGGCGCTCGCGCTTTTGCAAAACCCCATTGTGGGTGCTGACCCCGGGGCCGATCACCAGGCTCATTTCCGCGCCATCGGGCAGCGCACGTTGGCATTGCAGCGCCACAAAGCGCTGCGGGTGCTGCGCCAGCTGCTGTTTGCCGAACTCATGCTCCATGAAAGTCTGCGACTGCGCAGCACTCAGCAATCTGACAGGAATACGCTCGCCAATGCCTTTGACGGCGCACCAGCTGCTGCTCTCCACCGTCTTGTCGATCACGTCACCATTGAACTGCAGGCCAAAATACTGCTGCGCATCGAGCTCCTGGTAACTGCCCGGCTCGCTGCGCACCACTGATGGGCCACCCGTACCAAAACGGTACTGGGCCGTCCCCTTGACTGGCTCGCCCGCAGCGTCCTTCAGCCCGGCCACCTTGTCCACCGTGCAGCTCACGCCGGGCGGCAGATCATCGGCCAGATCCAGCACCCACTCCTTGGGCCCCGTCCAGCGGCCGCTTGCCCTGCTGATCACCTGTTTGTTGTCACAGTCCACCTTGACCGGAGCGGTCGCACGCAGGTCGCCCATCGGCACCACCGGCGCATCGAACTTGACGACGACCTGGCGCACCCGCGCAACCTCACCCTGCGGTGACACTGCAGTGATCGTCGTGGCCTGCGCGCCAGCTGCCAGGGCCGCCCATCCCAAGCCTGCCAGCCAGTGTTGTATTCGTTGATTCACAAAGCTCTCCCCATGGATGGCGAGAGCGTACCAAACTTCACCCTGCTGACGGGCCTCTTTTCAGGTTCAACGCGGAACGCCGCCTGCGTGTTTCATTTGGCAACATATATGACGGCAATATCGTCAGCCATGAAAAAACCCCGCTGCCATTCAACAGCGGGGCGCAGAAAGCTATCAAAAGATGAGTATTACTGCGGCTTGAAGCCACTGTCATGGATGATGCGCTGCCATACGCCGGTATAGGCCTTCTCACGCGCCAGCAATTGTTCGAGCGTCATGTAACCGACAGACAAGCCCATGGCCACCAATTGCTCATGCACATCGTGTGCGGCCACGGCCTTAGCCACCGCCTGCGAGACCTCATTGACCATCTCCGCCGGGGTACCAGCGGGGGCATACATGCCGTAGTAAGGCATGTCCTCCAGGCCTTTGAGGCCCAGCTCGCCAAAGGTGGGCACATCGGGCAGCAAGGCCTGCCGCTTGCCGCCCAGCACAGCCAGCACGCGGATCTTGCCCGCCTTCTGGCTTTCGATGAAATCCTGCACCGAGCCGATG
Organism: Comamonas odontotermitis; assembly: GCF_014207855.1. Lineage (GTDB taxonomy): Bacteria > Pseudomonadota > Gammaproteobacteria > Burkholderiales > Burkholderiaceae_C > Comamonas > Comamonas odontotermitis_A. Next base: position 112,472 of record NZ_JACHKZ010000009.1, read on the forward strand.
CCCGCGGGAATCTGGTTGCCCATCATGTCAGCCAGCATGGGCGCGCTGCCACGGTATGGCGCCGATACCAGATCGGTCTGGAAGCGCTTGTTGATGACCTGCACAAGGAATTCGGGCGTGGAGGCGGGCGCCGGGATGCCCACAGCACTTTTGCCGCCCTGCTTTCTGATCCACTGCAGGTACTCGTCAAACGTCTTGACGCCCAGACCCGACGGCACCGCCAGTGCATTCACAAAGCTGGCAAAACCCGCTACGGGCACGAAATCGGTGTGCGGATCAAAACCCGGGTTCCTGACGACTTGCGGCAGGATGGAGATCGTGTGGTCGTGCGTGACAAAGAAGGTGGAGCCATCGGCAGGCGAGGCCTTGAGCAGTTGCGCCGCAATCTGGCCACCTGCGCCGGGCTTGTTCTCCACCACCACCGACGTGCCCAGGCTGTCCTTCATTTTCTCGGCCAGCAGGCGGGCGATGGCATCGGTTCCGCCACCAGGCGGAAATCCCACCAGCAAACGCACCGGCTTGCCCTTGTTGTAGGCAGCAGCCCAGCTGGTCTTGGCGCACAGGCCCGCTACGGCTGCACCTGCGGCCAGCAAACGCGCAGAGAAATGGCGACGATTCAGTGTCATACAGGCTTTCGGGGCTTCAGGTTTTGCGAGTGCGGGCAGAAGTGGGGGCAGGATCGGGCGCGGTCAGCCCAGGCGTGCCTGATGCTTGGCCAGTTGGGCTCGCACCTGCACAGGCGCGGTACCGCCCAGCGTATTGCGTGCATTCAGCGAACCTTCCAGGCTCAGGGCGTCGAACACGTCGGCCTCGATATTGGGGTTGAAGGCCTGCAACTCGGCCAGCGGCAGTTCGGTCAGATCCACGCCCTTTTGCGTGGCCAGCTTGACAGCGTGGGCCACGGTCTCGTGCGCGTCGCGGAAAGGCAGGCCTTTCTTGACCAGGTAATCGGCCAGGTCGGTGGCCGTGGCATAGCCCTTGAGCGCTGCAGCGCGCATGTTGCCTGCATTGACCGTGATGCCGCCTTCCTTGGCTCCCGTGGCCGGGTTTACCTGGCCGCCGATCATCTCCGCAAAGATACGCAGCGTGTCCTTCAAGGTGTCCACGGTGTCGAACAGCGGCTCCTTGTCTTCCTGGTTGTCCTTGTTGTAGGCCAGGGGCTGGCCTTTCATGAGGGTGATCAGGCCCATCAGGTGGCCTACCACGCGGCCGGTCTTGCCGCGCGCCAGCTCAGGCACGTCGGGGTTCTTCTTCTGGGGCATGATCGAAGAGCCGGTGGTGAAGCGGTCGGCAATGCGAATGAAGCCGAAGTTCTGGCTCATCCAGATGATCAGCTCTTCGGACAGGCGGGAGATGTGCACCATGCACAGGCTGGCCGCAGCAGTGAATTCGATGGCGAAGTCACGGTCGCTCACGCCGTCCAGACTGTTCTGGCTCACGCCTTCCATGCCCAGCGTGCGTGCCACGCGCTCGCGGTCCAGCGGGTAGGTGGTGCCGGCAAGGGCCGCGCTGCCCAAAGGCAGCACGTTCACGCGCTTGCGCACGTCCAGCATGCGTTCCGCATCGCGCTTGAACATTTCCACATAGGCGAGCAAATGGTGGGCAAAGCTCACGGGCTGCGCCACCTGCAGGTGGGTGAAGCCAGGCAGGATCACATCGACGTTCTTGCCCGCCACTTCGACCAGCGAGCGCTGCAACTCCACCAGCAGGCCTTCGATCAGATCGATCTCGCCACGCAGCCACAGGCGCACATCGGTAGCCACCTGGTCGTTGCGGCTGCGGCCGGTGTGCAGGCGCTTGCCAGCGTCGCCCACCAGCTGGGTCAGGCGCGCTTCGATGTTCAGGTGAACGTCTTCCAGATCCAGCTTCCAGTCGAAGCTGCCAGCCTCGATTTCGGCGGTGATCTGGGCCATGCCCTTCTGGATGGCCGCAAAATCTTCCGCCGCAATGATCTTCTGGGCCGAAAGCATTTCGGCGTGCGCCAGGCTGCCCTGGATATCCGCCTGCCACATGCGCTTGTCGAAGAACACGCTGGAGGTGTAACGCTTGACCAGATCGCTCATGGGTTCGGAGAACAGTGCCGACCAGGCTTCTGCCTTGGTGTCGAGCTGGTTGTGCGAAGAAGACGAAGCTTGTGGTGTAGACATGGAGTTCGCGATATTCCGGTTAAGCTGCCAGCTGTGCCGCCCTGCGGCACAGACCCAACACGACCCACGCACACGGGAGAGGGGCGCCTTGCGTATGCTCCCGTTCGCGTCAGTCCTGCCAAAAACACTGCACCCGGCTGCGCCAAAAGCCCCGGGAGCAAAACCTTTTGATTCTATAGAGTCTGCCCCACCATGCCACCATCATCAACTACTACCGCTGCCCGTGATGTGATCGTTGGCACGGCCTATGTGTTTGATGCATGCACGGCCAGCGTGATCGGCCGTACCGTGTTGCTGGTGGAAATACTGGCTGCCCTTGCCGTAGGCTTTGTGTCAGCCAGCATGAGTGAATGGTTTTTCCAGCTGGCACTGGTCACCGCAGTGACTCTGCCCACCTGCCTGCTGTGGTTGCTGGTGGCGTGTCATCAGAAAAAGCTGCTGCAGCGCTGCAGCACTGGCGTGCAATACCTGGTTGGCGCGGCCTGGGGTGCGCTGTGCGGGCTGGCCGCGGCTGTGCTCTACCAATGGGCGACGGTGGCGCCACGCATGCCGTGGTTGACCAGTGCAGCAGCAGGCGGTTTCATTGCTGCCATGGTGGTGGTGGGCCTGCAGTGGCGAGCCCAGGGCCGAACGCCAGCGGCCACCACGGCGCGCCTGGCCGAACTGCAGGCGCGCATCCGTCCGCACTTCCTGTTCAATGCACTCAACAGTGCCATATCGCTGGTGCAAGACCATCCGCACAAGGCCGAATCCATGCTCGAAGACCTGAGCGACCTGTTCCGCCACGCGCTGACCGAGCAGCGCGAAGCCTCGACGTTGGCCGAGGAAGTGCAGTTGGCGCAACGCTATCTGTCCATCGAGCAGGTCCGCTTTGACGACCGCATGGAGGTGCAATGGAACCTGGATTCGCGCACCGATGCCGCCACCGTGCCGCCCCTGTTTCTGCAGCCGCTCGTCGAAAACGCCGTCAAGCATGGTGTCGAGCCCAGCCATGGCAATGGACGCATCCGAATCACCACGCGCAGGCGCGGCAACCGGGTGCATGTGCAGATCATCAACACCATGCCGCGCCCATTTGCGGCCCCACTGCCGGAGCGCCGCCCGGGCACAGGAACTGCGATTTCCAATGTGAAAAAGCGCCTGCGGCTGTTGTATGACCTGGAGTGTGACTTTCAAGCCACGGCCAAGGACGGCATCTATACCGTGCATATCAGTTTTCCAGCGTAAACAAGTTATGAGCGGCGTCAAACAATCGCCCACCGGCATTGGCAGTGCCGTTCAGTCCGCATAGCATGTCGCCCATGCGAATTCTGATTGTTGATGACGAGGCTCTGGCGCGAAACCGGATGCGGCGCCTGCTTGTAGAGCGCTTCCCTGCCCCGTCTGCCATCCACGAAGCTACCAATGCGGCCGAAGCCTTGCGCGCTATTGACAGCGCCGCCAGCATGGGGCTGCCGTTTGATGTGGCCTTGCTTGATATCCATATGCCCGGCCAGAGCGGAATGGAGCTGGCCCAAGCCCTGCAATCCCAGCCCCATGCCCCGGCCGTGGTATTTGTGACCGCGCACGCCGAGCATGCGCTCTCGGCATTTGAAGTCAGTGCCGCCGACTATCTGACCAAGCCCGTACGCCGCGAGCGGCTCAATGCCGCGCTACAGAAAGTAGAGCTTCTGGCCCAAGCCAAATCAGCACAAATCATCAAAAACACCAAGGAAACCAGCGAGCCCGAGGCAGAAGCAGATGAAACACTGCTGATCACCAACCGTGGCAACACCGAGCGCGTGCGCCTGGCGGAGGTGGTGTATTTCAAATCAGAATTCAAGTACGTCACCGTGCGCACTTCGGCCCATGAATACCTGTGGTCGGGCAGCCTCAACGAGCTGGAAGAGCGCTATGCCGACCGCTACCTGCGGGTTCACCGCAACGCGCTGGTGGTGCCGGGTGCAATTCGCAGCCTGGAGAAAACGAGCGATCCGCACGATGTGGATGGCTGGCAACTGCGCCTCTTTGGCATCAACGATGTGCTGCGCGTCTCGCGCCGCCAACTGCCGCAGGTGCGCGCCCTGCTGGCCAAGGGCCGCTGACATTCAAGTGCGGCAGGCACGATAGCCCCCTCCCCGGCAACATCTGCACTGCTGGGCGACAATACCGGCAACCATCCCCCTTGCGCACGCACCACTGGTGCGTGTTTCGTTTGTGCATCGCAGCATGCCGTAACAGTGCGAAAGCGGGCGCAGGTGTGGATGCCGCGTTTTGAGGGCTGATGCAGGCAGAAATGCGAAAGCCGCATGCCAGCGATCCACCGGAGCGATCTCCGGCACCGGCTTGATGCGCGCCAGCCGTATTTTCATTTGTGCCATGCAACCTACTTCGACAGACGGCAATCGCGCTTCAACCGCATCCTCTCCTCCCGCAGCCCCTGGCCCGTTGCATTTGGCGCCAGCCACCAATATCCCGCGTGGGGTGGCCTACGCTGCCGTGGCCGGTGCGTGCTGGGGCTCGATGCTGCTGGTGCCCGCGCTGCTGCCGGACTTCAATCCGCTGGCCATTACCAGCGCTCGCTTCATGCTCTACGGGCTGATGTCGATCTTCATTCTGGCGCCGCTGGTGCGCAAGCTGGCGCCCCGCGTCACCCGCGCCGACCTGGGGGCGCTGATGTACCTGGGCCTGACGGGCAGCATTCTCTATCTGGTGCTGATGGCCACCGGTGTGCAGTGGGCGGGCATGGCGATTACCACCCTCATCATCGGCATGGTGCCACTTGCCATGCCCATCATGAACCGCAAGCAGGCAGGCGCGCTGCCTTTGCGCCGCCTGCTGGGCCCCATGCTGACGGTGTGCGCCGGCATTGTGCTGATCAATGCCCATGAGCTGCTGACCGCAGAGGAGGCCGCGCGCCCGGTCTGGCGCGTGCTCGGCGGTGTGGCGGCAGCGTTTGCCGCACTCGTCATCTGGTCTCACTACGCCATCCGCAATGCGCATTACCTGCAATCGGGCCGCTTTACGGCACTGGAATGGTCGTCGATGAGCGGCGTGGCCGTCGGCATCTGGAGCGTGCTGCTGTGGCCGCTGGCGCTGTGGTGGCAAGCCCGCAGCGGCCAGCAGCTGGACGCCGGACGCTGGCAAATGTTCTGGCTGGTGAACCTGGCGGTCTCCATCCTCGCATCGCTGTTTGGCAACTGGATGTGGAACGCCGCCACGCGCCTGCTGCCTATCTCACTGTCGGGCCAGATGATCGTGTTCGAAACGCTGTTTGCACTCTCTTACAGCTTTATCTACCTGCAACGCGGCCCCAACTGGCAGGAGCTGACCGCTGCGGCGCTGATGATTGGCGGCGTCTGCTGGGCCGTGCAGCGCCACCAGCCGGAGAATCATTGAATTGTCGGTCTCCGTGGGTTGATGGCCAAGCGCCAGCCGCTATCAAAATAAAAGCAAAAAGGCCTGCTGCATTGCGCAACAGGCCTTTGCTGATTCAGCTTTCGCCGCAATGCGAAAGCTCCTTCAGTGCGCGTGCCCTTGATGTTCGTCGTGCGCTTCATGCTGCTCCGTGTGATCGTGGCCAGTATGGCCGTGCGAGCCATGGGCCCAGGTACTCACGGCGCTGACCACCACCATCCCTACAGCCAGCCAGGCTACCTGCTGCACGGTCTGCCTGGCCGTCAACTGGCGCTGCAGTTGCGGGATCAGATCCGCCAGCGCCACGTAGATGAAGCTGCTCGATGCGATGGCCAGAAAGTACGGCAGAAAGCCGTCCAGCGAGCTGACCAGAAAGTAGCCCACCACGCCGCCCAGCGCCGTCACCGCCCCGGCCAGCGACAGCTTGAGCAAAGCCACCCCGCGTTGGCTGCGATTGTCATTGCCGGCCAGAACCACCAGATCGCCCATGTGGTGTGGCACCTCATGCGCCAGCACCGAGATGGCTGCCACGATGCCCAGACGCATATCAGCCATGAATGCCGAGGCGATCAGGATGCCGTCGCCGAAACAATGCACGCTGTCCCCCGTCAGCAGCGACCAGCCGCCCGCCGTGTTGTGGTGGTGTGCATGGCTGTGGCCATGCGGCGCCGCAGCATGGGCGTGATCGTGGTGAGCTTCGTCGTGGCTGTGGCCTCGCTCTTGGGGCGGCGCATGGCGGTGTTCATGGCCATGGTGCCAGAGCTCGGCCTTGTCCAGCAAAAAGAAGAAGACCAGCCCCAGCAGCAAGGTCACAAACAGCGCCTTGGGGTTGATCTGGCTCTCGAACGCCTCGGGCAGCAAATGCACAAAGGCCGTTGCCAGCAATGCGCCCGCGGCCAGACTGAGCAGATGCTGCGCGCCAAAACGGCTGTCTTCGCGGCCGATGCCACTGCGCATCAATGCGGCTGCTATCCATACGCTGCCCAGGCCTGCGGCAAGCGTCGCAAGCACGATTGCTATCAAAGTCATTGCAAACTATCCAATAAATAAAAGCGCGAATGGCAAAAACTACCGCCAAACCCATTTTTGAAGCTGCAAATGGTAGCACCTTATTGCGACTCTGTTGCAATAATAAAAATAACCCTGGCAGAAAAAGGCAAGGCTGCGCGGACTACCTTGCCGGGACGCTTCCCGCTTCCATCTGGAGGAAAAAAGTCCTGTACGGGATACCCGGCAGCCGGTGCCGATACTTGACGCCAGAAGTACCAGGGCCAACCTGCAGAATCGGCCCGGGTGCAACCAGGCACCCGGCCACTACCCATCAGTGGGCTTTTTCCCAGTTCGGCCCAAAGCCGATTTCAGCCAGCAAGGGCACCTTCAGCTCGGCCACACCGGCCATGAGGGCCGGAATCTCGGCCTTGACCCAGTCCTGCTCCGCAGCAGGCAGCTCGAAGACCAGTTCGTCATGCACCTGCATGATGACCAGGACACCGGGCTTTTCCGCGTCGAGCTTGGCCTGCACCGCCACCATGGCCTTCTTGATCAGATCAGCTGCCGTGCCCTGCATGGGAGCATTGATGGCGGCACGCTCGGCCGCTTTCTTGCGCGGGCCGTTGCCGCCGTTGATCTCGGGCAGCACCAGGCGGCGTCCGAACACGGTTTCCACATAGCCCTGCGCATGCGCCAGCTCCACAGTCTGGTCCATGTAGCGCTTCACGCCGGGGTAGCGCTGGAAGTACTTGTCGATGTAGGCGGCTGCCGCCTTGGTTTCGATGCCCAGGTTCTTGGCAAGACCAAAGCTGCTCATGCCATAGATCAGCCCGAAGTTGATGACCTTGGCGTAGCGGCGCTGCTCGCTGCTGACCTGATCGACCGGCACGCCAAACACCTCGGACGCGGTGGCCCGGTGCACGTCAAGCCCGTCGCGGAATGCATTGAGCAAGGCCTCGTCACCCGAGAGGTGGGCCATGATGCGCAGCTCGATCTGCGAATAGTCGGCACTGGCAATGAGCTTGCCCTCGGGCGCAACAAAGGCTTCGCGGATGCGGCGCCCCTCGGGAGTGCGCACCGGAATGTTCTGCAGGTTCGGGTCGTTGCTGGACAGGCGCCCCGTCACCGCCACGGCCTGCGCATAGTGGGTGTGCACCCGGCCGTCGCTTGGCAAGGCCATCTGGGCCAGCTTGTCGGTATAGGTGCCCTTGAGCTTGGAGAGTGAGCGGTGCTCCAGGATCTTGGCAGGCAGCGGATAGTCTTCGGCCAGCTTTTCCAGCACTTCTTCGTCGGTGCTGCGCGCGCCGGTGGCGGTTTTCTTGACCACGGGCAAGCCCAGCTTGTCAAAAAAGATCTCGCCCAACTGCTTGGGGCTGCTCAGGTTGAACTGCTGGCCAGCGATGTCGTAGGCCTCACTCTCCAGTTGCAGAATGCGCGTACCCAGCTCGTTGCTCTGGCGTGCCAGCTCGCCCGCGTCAATGCTCACGCCATTGCGCTCGATGCGGAACAGCGCTTCGCTGGTCTGCATCTCCAATTCGTAGATGTGCAGCAGACCAGCATTGGCCTGGATGCGCGGCCACAGCACCTCATGCACGTTCAAGGTCTGGTCGGAATCCTCGCAGCTGTATGCGGCCGCCTTGTCGACTGCCACCTGGGCAAAGGGAATCTGGCTCTTGCCCTTGCCGCACAGGTCTTCGTAGCTGATGCCGGTGCGCCCAGTGTGGCGCAGTGCAAGGCTGGTCAGATTGTGGGGGCGGTCCGCCTCCAGCACGTAGCTTTGCAGCATGGTGTCGTGGGCATAGCCGCGCACCGTGATGCCGTGGTTGGCAAACACATGCTGGTCGTATTTGACGTGCTGGCCCAGCTTCTTCCTGCTGGCATCCTCCAGCCAAGGCTTGAGTTTGGTCAATACCGCATCCAACGGCAACTGCTCGGGCACGTCCAGCCCTTCGTGGCGCAGCGGAATATAGGCGGCCTCGCCAATGGCGACGCTGAAGCTGATGCCCACGATACGCGCCACCATTTCATCCAGCGAATCGGTTTCGGTATCGATTGCCGTCAGCTCAGCGGCCTGAATCTTGGCGATCCAGGCATCGAGCTCCGCCTCGGTCAGGATGGTGTGGTAGACCACATCACGCTGCTGGGCGTTGATGGCGATCTCGGTGGTTTCGGCATCGTTGGCATCAAAGAGGCCGCCCTGCGCGCCCTCCACCCGTGGCGAAGACGCGCCAGTGGCCACCGCACCGAGCGCGCGCGCCAGGCCCTTGAAACCGTATTTTTCGTAGAAAGGCGCAAGCCCTGCACTGTCTGGCTCCGTGAGCGTGATGCCATCGAGTTGCGGCAAACCCACAATGTGCCCGGCCAGATCGCAATCGGTCTTCATGGTCACCAACTGGCGGCTCAGTGCCAACTGGCCCGAGGCGATGGCATCTCGCAGGTTCTGGCCCGCAACGCCCTTGATGCTGGCGGCATTGGCAATGAGGTTGTCCAGCGAACCATGCTCTTCCAGCCACTTGGCAGCCGTTTTAGGGCCGACCTTGGCCACGCCAGGCACGTTGTCCACCGCATCGCCCACCAGCGCCTGGTAGTCGATCATCAGCGACGGAGGCACCCCGAATTCTGCGGTCACGCCTGCCACGTCGCGCTTTTTGCCGTTCATCGTGTCGATGATGGTGACATGCGCGTTCACCAGCTGGCTCAAATCCTTGTCGCCGCTGGAGACGATCACCTGGATACCTTGTGCGGCTGCGGTGCTCGCCAGCGTGGCGATCACGTCGTCAGCTTCCACGCCCGGCACGGCCACCACTTTCCAGCCCAGCAGTTTCACCACTTCGTGAATCGGCTCGATCTGGCTGCGCAGATCGTCCGGCATCGGCGAACGCGTGGCCTTGTACTCGGTATACAGATGATCACGAAAGGTCGGGCCGCTCGTGTCGAACACGCAGACGGCATAGTCCGCCTGCACATCCTTGCGCAAAGCCTGCATCATGTTGACCATGCCACGAATGGCGCCCGTTGCGGGGCTGGCAGGGTCGCCGGGCACGGCGCGCAGATCGGGCATGGCGTGGTAGGCACGGTACAGATAGCTGGAACCGTCCACCAGCACTAAAGTAGGAGGATTACTCATATTGACATTGTGCCCGCTACGCAAAGGCCGGGTGACAAATTACAATCCTGTCATGCGCGCTATATCCACTTCTTTGATCGCCTCTGCACTGGCCCTGGTGCTGGCAACGACCCACGCCCAGACACCGCCTCCTGCTCAAGAGCCCGCACCTGCGGCCGCCAGCCAGAGCGAGTCCGGGAAAAAGCCCGAAGCCAACGACAAGTACAACCAGAAGGCCGAATACATCCACGTCGAAGACGCTGGCAGCCGCATTGACGAAGTGCGTATTGGCGGCCAGACGCAGAGCATCCATGTGCAGCCCAAGGTAGGCAATATGCCGGGCTACGAGGTCAAGCCCACGGATGGCGCCCGCAGCCGCCCCGATGGCTTTGGCGATACACAAAGCAAAAAGCGCGTCTGGAACATCGGCAATTTCTGAGTGCCGCACTGCATCAAATCAGGCACCTGACCCAGACTTGCGATAATCAGCCCCTTGTGACTTGCCGCCCCTGGCGGCAAGCAGCACAGCCAGCCAGGCAACGGCGCCGGCTGGCTTTGTTTTTGTTGTGCTCCCCTTCATCGCCTTCTCACCGACCTCGACATGGCTGTTTTCACCGAAGTATCCGACAAGGCTGCCAAAGCCCTGCTCAAGCGCGTCCCCTTGGGCGATTTCGTGTCGCTGCGCGGCATTGAAGGCGGCATTGAAAACACCAATTACTTCCTGACCACCAGCGAAGGCGAGTACGTGCTGACACTGTTCGAGCGCCTGCGCGCCGACCAGTTGCCGTTCTACCTGTACCTGATGAAGCACCTGGCGCAAGCCGGTATTCCGGTGCCCGATCCACAGGCCGAAAGCAAGACCGGCGACATTCTGCTGCAGGTGGAAGGCAAGCCCGCAGCCATCGTCAACAAGCTGCGTGGCAAGAGCCAGCTGGCGCCCCAGGTGGCGCACTGCCAATCGCTGGGCGGCATGCTCGCCCGCATGCATCTGGCGGGACAGGATTTTCCGCGACAGCAGCCCAATCTGCGTGGCCTGCCGTGGTGGAACGAAACCGTGCCGGTGGTACTGCCGCACCTGGAGCAACCCGCCGCCGAACTGCTCACGAGCGAGCTGGCCTACCAGAACCACATTGCCGCCTCGTCCGCCTACACGGCGCTGCCGCGTGGCCCGGTGCATGCCGATCTCTTCCGCGACAACGCCATGTTTGACGGCGACGAGATGACAGGTATCTTCGATTTCTACTTCGCTGGTGTCGACACCTTGCTGTTCGACATTGCCGTTGTCATGAACGACTGGTGTATCGACCTTGCCACGGGCGTCATCGACCAGGCGCGCGCGGACGCCCTGCTGGCCGCCTACCAGGCGGTGCGCCCCTTTACTGCGCCCGAGCGCCAACTGCTGCCAGCCATGCTGCGGGCCGGCGCCTTGCGCTTCTGGATTTCACGCCTGTGGGATTTCTACCTCCCCCGCGAGGCCTCGATGCTCAAGCCCCACGACCCCACGCACTTCGAGCGCGTGCTGCGTGCCCGTCTGGCCTCGCCATTCGTGCTGAACACGCCAGCCGCCATAAAATGATGGCTGGCAGCGCTATGCGACATTGAATTCCAAATAAATACATCATCAAGATTCAGCAGCGCCGGGCGCCATCCGCTCTCTTTTTGATAGCGGCCAGCCATGCACTCCGGTGTGGCCAGGAAACATCCGGCCCGCTGCGCATGGCATGCCAATTCCTCACGCGCCCTCGCCCATCCGGGCATGGGTTACAGTGAACCATCCCCTTTTTAGTTGATGTGCTGCGGCCACACGCTGCAGCCCGCTTTGTGCATGAAACTTCGTATTGCAACGGCCGCCCAGGGCGTTCATTGGGTGCGTGATGGATTTGCGGCTTTTCGCCAGCAACCCATAGCGCTCACCTCGCTGTTCTTCTTCTGCTTTCTGGTGCTGGGCATTGTCGGTGCGGTGCCTGTGATCGGCTTTGTACTGACTTTCGGCCTGGTGCCTCTGTTTTCGCTGTGCATGATGCTGGGGGGAGCACTGACCATGCAGGGCCAGAAACCCACGCTGCCGGTGGTGCTGCAGGCCTTGCGCATGGATCTAGCCCAGCGCAAATCCTTCGTCATTCTGGGCGCCCTGTTTGTGCTCGGGCTGCTGCTGGCCGTGGGCCTTTCCACCCTGTTTGACGGCGGAGAGTTCGCGCGCATGTTCATTCTGGGAGAGCAGATCAAGCAGGAAGCACTGACCCAGTCCGGCGTGCAATTGTCAGCCCTCACGATGACGGTGATGTACCTGGCTCTGACCGCCATCTTCTGGCACGCTCCGGGCCTTGTGTACTGGCACCGCGTGCCTGCGGTAAAAGCGCTGTTTTTCAGCGTGGTGGCCTGCATGCGCAATATCGGCGCCTTCGCCACCTACGGGCTGGTATGGCTGGCGGTCAATATGGGCGCGCTCATCGCCCTGAGCCTGCTGGGCGGACTGGTGGCCTCGGTCGCAGGCGTTGCCGGTGGCGCCATTGTGCTGATCGCAGGCTCGCTGGTGCTGTCGGTGGTGTACTTTGTCTCGGTAGTTTTCAGCTTTCGCGACTGCTTTGAGGCCCCCGAGCAGTCTGCAGCACTGCCTGCCGACCCGTCGGAATAAGGCAGAGTCGCAACGCAAGTTTCAATAGATTCAATAGAATTTGCCGGCAGGCGCACGTCCCGAAGGCGCCTTTCGCTATTGTTTTTGATGCAACTTGCGCAAATGCACCCGGTCGTCCAACGACGAGAACACCACGGCAAAAACGATCCCCAACGCCGCGCCCAGAATTGTGTCCATCACCCGCTCCTGCGGCATGCCAACGCTGGCGACTGGTGAGGCCAGATGGGTCATCAAAAGCGCCATTGGCGTGACCGTGATCTGGCCGAGCGCGTAGTTGTAGCCAATGATGATCTCGGTGACGAACTGAAAGGCAACGACGCAGAGCGCAATCCACCAGAACGATGGATCCAGCGCCAGGATGAGCCCCACCACGACCGCGCCGACCACGGTGCCAGCCATGCGTTGCAGCGCACGGTTCATGGTGATGTGCAGGTGGGCTCCTTGCATGACCGCAGTAGCGCCGATGGCCGCCCACGCCGGGTGGTGCCACCCCAGGGCATGGGCAACAGCCGCCGACAGTCCTGCGCCAGCGGTGATGCGGCCAGCCGCCATCCACCCCGCCCGTAGTGACGGCACAGCGGCAGCAGGCATCTGGATGCGCGGCAGCTCGGTACGGCGCATCCAGTCGGTGGCCCCGCACACCAGGCAGGCCACTGCGCCGCCTGCCAAAGCGCCCAGGGTGCGCCCACCCAGCACACTCCAGCTATCAACAGGTGCCAGCGAAGCGCCTGCCGCAAACACAAGGATGACCGCGCCAGGGCCACCTAGCTGCCAGCGGCTGACGACCAGGGTCGAGCCCCCGGCAATCAGCGCCAGCACCACCATCATTGCCCACGGGGGCGCGCCCGCCAGCGATGCAAGCGATGGAACGAATACCGCCAGTGCCAACAGCGCGGCACACAGCGCGACGATACGCATGCGCCTTTCGACGGGTGCAAAGCGCCCGAACAAGGCAGCCAGCGCACCCAGCGCAGGATAACCCACCAGTTGCGGCCACGGCGAGAGGCGCGCCATTGCCAGCGCCGCCAGCACCGCCAATGCCGCCTGCAGCGCTGCTACGAGGGCAATGCGCAGCGAAGGCTGGGGCGCCAGGCTCAGGCTGTCGCGCAACTGGCGGGGAGAAAGCAGTTGCAGCAAGGCCTGGTGGCGGCGAAAGCTGGTGGCAGAAGGCATACGCAAGATTCCTTGTCGGCCGGGAAATCGTCCCAAAGAGGCCTGCAAGGCGGCTTGGCCATGGCCGCGGGCGGGTAGAAGGTGCTTTGGGAATGCCGGACAGCGATTTCACAGTGTCAGCGTGCAAACAGTGAATCGCCTGCTGATGGCGATGCACCGCTTGCTGCACAAACTTGCAGATGTGAGTCATCACTGCCTCTGGGCATGCACATAGTATCCTAGGCAACCATTTTTTGCATCAGCAAGGTCTTCCAGCCATACGCTATACGTCAGCGCACCGCTGCTGCACGCGCCCATCGGCATGCAAAGCAAGAGGCAAATGCGCATGACCCGCAATACCGGCCTGCGCAAAACGCTACGCATTCAATTGCATCAGCAATGCAGCAGTCCTACACCACCGTGAGCTTGGCCACCGACAGCGCCAGCCACTTGGTGCCATGGCGCGGAAAATGCACCTGCGCGCGCGCATCGTCGCCAGTGCCTTCCACCGCCAGCACCTTGCCTTCGCCAAACTTGTTGTGAAACACCTGAATGCCCACCTTGATGCCATGCGCAGGCTCGGCCTTTTGGGCAGGCACCGGCGTTTTGCCCCACATGCTCATCGATGACTCTGCATTCCAGCTGCCAGCGCCTGCCCCGCGTGCGCCGCCCGCGCCTGAACTGAAAGCCAGGCTGCCCATGCCACTGCCGAACCCCGAATGCCTGGGCGTGAGCCATTTGAGCGCTTCTTCGGGCAGCTCATCCAGAAAGCGGCTGCGCACGTTGTAGCGCGTGGTGCCATGGAGCATGCGCGTCTGCGATGTGGACAGGTACAGGCGCTTGCGCGCACGGGTGATCGCCACATACATCAGGCGGCGCTCTTCCTCTAGGCCACCCATGTCGCTCATTGCGTTTTCGTGGGGGAACAGACCTTCTTCCAGGCCAGCGATGAACACCGCATCAAACTCCAGCCCCTTGCTGGCGTGCACGGTCATCAGTTGCACGGCATCCTGCCCGGCCTGTGCCTGGTTGTCGCCCGCCTCCAGCGCTGCGTGCGTGAGGAACGCGACCAGCGGCGACAGGGTCTCGCCGGTGTCGGGGTTGATCATCTGCGCATTGCCCACATCGGGCAGTGCGCTGGGCGATGCATTCGGCAGCGGAGTATCCAGCACCGGTGCATCCGGGTTCAGGCCCTGGCTCACCGGGCTCTGGCCCGCACCGGGAACGCCCATGGCCTCCTGCTCGTCGAGCGGAATGGCCACCGCATCCTTGCCAAAGCCTTCCTGGGTGACAAAGCTCTCGGCCGCTGTCACCAATTCACCCAGGTTGTCGATGCGATCGGCACCTTCCTTTTCCGTCTGATAGTGCTCGATCAGGCCACTGGCCTGCAGCATCTGCTCGATCGTCTGGCGCAGGGTCTTGCCCTGGGTTTCTTCGCGCAGCACGTCAATCAGCGCCACAAAGGCCTGCAGCTTGGTGCCCGCCTTGCCCGCCACGGCCGTTACCGCGTCATACAGCGAGCAACCAGCCGCCTGCGCGCCCTCCTGCAACTGCTCCATGGTGCGCGCACCAATGCCGCGTGGCGGAAAGTTCACCACCCGCATGAAGCTGGTGTCGTCGTGCGGGTTCTCCAAAAGGCGCAGATAGGCCAGCGCGTGCTTGATTTCGGCTCGCTCGAAAAAGCGCAGGCCCCCATACACCCGGTAGGGCACGCCCGCATTGAACAGGCTGGTTTCCAGAATCCGGCTTTGCGCATTGCTGCGGTAGAGCACGGCAATCTCGCTACGCGCCACGTCGTCACTTTTGACCAGCGACTTGATCTCATCCACCATCCACTGCGCCTCAGCCAGATCAGTCACGCTCTCCGACACCCGCACCGGCTCGCCCGGCCCCTGATCGGTACGCAAGTTCTTGCCCAGGCGGTGGCTGTTGTGGCTGATGAGGGCGTTGGCCGAATCGAGAATGTTGCTGTAGCTGCGGTAGTTCTGCTCCAGCTTGATCTGCTGGCGTACATCGAATTCGCGCACGAAATCCTGCATATTGCCAACCCGCGCACCGCGGAAGGCGTAGATGCTCTGGTCGTCGTCACCCACGGCAATCACGCTGCTGCTGGACTGAAAGCTCCCGCCCACCATGTCGCCAGCCAGTTGTTTGAGCCACAGGTACTGCAGCCGGTTCGTGTCCTGGAACTCGTCCACCAGGATGTGGCGGAAGCGGTGCTGGTAATGCTGGCGGATCGGTGCGTTGTCGCGCAGCAATTCGTAGCTGCGCAGCATCAGCTCACCAAAATCGACGACGCCTTCGCGCTGGCACTGCTCCTCGTACAGCTGGTACAGCTCCACTTTCTTGCGCTCAGCCATGTCGCGCGCCTGCACATCGGCCGGGCGCAGGCCCTCTTCCTTGCAACCACTGATGAAATATTGCAGTTGCTTGGGGGGCAGCGACTCCTCGTCGACATTGAACTGCTTGCACAGCCGCTTGACCGCCGAGAGCTGATCCTGCGTGTCGAGAATCTGAAAGGTTTGCGGCAGGTTGGCTGATTTATGGTGCGCACGCAGCATGCGGTTGCACAGGCCGTGGAAAGTGCCGATCCACATGCCGCGCACATTGATGGGCAGCATGGCGGACAGGCGCGTGAGCATCTCCTTGGCCGCCTTGTTGGTAAAGGTGACGGCCAGGATGCCACCCGGCGTGGCGCGACCAGTCTGCAGCAGCCAGGCGATGCGGGTGGTGAGCACGCGCGTCTTGCCAGAACCGGCTCCGGCCAGAATCAGCGCGTGGCCTGCAGGCAGGGTGACGGCGGCGAGCTGCTCTTCATTAAGTCCATTGAGCAGCGGCAGGTGGGCAGAACCAGACACCGGCGGGTCGGCAAACAAATCATTCGAATCCATACCGCCATTGTAGGGAGCACGCGCCAGGCGAGACCCAAGCCCGGAAACCCTTCGCCCGCCTTGCGAGTACCGCACCTGCTACCAAGGCTTTTGCCCCGGCGACGCTTGCTGTTAGAATCAATCACCGGGCCCAAGTTTCTTGTGACCCGGTTTTTTTGCGCCTGCACGCGCAGGATTGGCGTATCGCCCCCATGCGTGATGCGCCCGCAAGACCGGTTTCCAAGCCAAGCGCCTTTTGCTATGCAATCGCTGCGAAACAGTTCGCGGCAACCTCTCATGGAGCTTGGAACCAAATGGAAATCTTCGATTACGACAATATTCTTCTCCTGCCTCGCAAGTGCCGCGTGGAAAGCCGCTCGGAATGCGACACCAGCGTGGAGCTGGGCAACCACAGCTTCAAGCTGCCGGTCGTGCCCGCCAACATGAAGACCGTAGTGGACGAAAAGATCTGCACCTTCCTGGCGCAGAACGGCTTCTTCTACGTGATGCACCGCTTCGACATCGACAACGTGGCCTTCACCAAGGACATGCAATCCAAGGGCCTGTTCGCATCGATCTCGCTGGGCGTGAAGCAACCCGATTACGACACGGTGGACCGTTTCGTCGCCGAAGGCATCTGCCCCGAATACATCACCATCGACATCGCGCACGGCCATGCCGACAGCGTGAAGAACATGATCCAGTACCTGAAGGCCAAGATTCCTGCCGCCTTCGTGATCGCTGGCAACGTGGGCACGCCCGAAGCCGTGATTGACCTGGAAAACTGGGGCGCTGACGCCACCAAGGTCGGCATCGGCCCGGGCAAGGTCTGCATCACCAAGCTCAAGACAGGCTTTGGCACAGGAGGCTGGCAGCTGTCGGCCCTCAAATGGTGTGCCCGCGTGGCCACCAAGCCCATCATTGCCGATGGCGGCATCCGCAGCCATGGCGACATTGCCAAGAGCGTGCGTTTCGGCGCCACCATGGTCATGGTCGGCTCGCTGTTTGCCGGCCATGAAGAGTCGCCTGGAAAGACCGTCGAAGTCGATGGTGAACTGTTCAAGGAATACTACGGCTCGGCATCGGACTTCAACAAGGGCGAATACAAGCATGTGGAAGGCAAGCGCATTCTGGAGCCCGTCAAGGGCAAGCTGGCCGATACGCTGACCGAGATGCAGCAGGATGTGCAATCTTCCATCAGCTACTCGGGCGGCAAGAAGCTCATGGATATTCGCAAGGTCAATTACGTCATTCTGGGCGGCGACAACGCGGGCGAACACCTGCTGATGTAACCCTGACGCACGCAGGGGTGCCTTGTCGGCCAAATCTCAGCAAATAACTGGCAAAACAGGGCACTAAAGCTGGCCTGGAAAGTACAGATAGCTATCCTATCGATAGCATTCGCTGTCATGAAAATCGTCGGTTGATCGGAAAAAACAAAGCCGACGACCACGTTTTCCCTGACAGGCGTAAAAATTGGTGCATAATACAAGGCTTGCTGCAGCACACAGCCGACAGCAAACAAATGTGGGCTCTTAGCTCAGTTGGTAGAGCAGCGGACTCTTAATCCGTTGGTCGAGTGTTCGAATCACTCAGGGCCCACCACATTTTTCAGCGATTGGCTTCTTGCCGGTTGCAACCGAATCAGACACCTTGCGGTGCATGGTTACGGGCTCTTAGCTCAGTTGGTAGAGCAGCGGACTCTTAATCCGTTGGTCGAGTGTTCGAATCACTCAGGGCCCACCAGACACGGCCTAGGCTTCATGCCTAGGCCGTTTTCTTTTGCCTATTCTCCGCAGCGGCACCTCGCCCCCCATGCGCAATGAAGACCAGACTTGTAAAATGGGCCGGTCAGTTTCCCGCCGTGCCGCGACCTTGCCCGCACTGCATCTTTCTACCCTTCTTCAACCAACCACTGCCATGCCTCGCCTGCTTCGCCCCCTGCTCGCCACCATTGCCTTTGCTGCGGCCAGCAGCGCATTCGCCCATGTCTCCGTCAGCAACGCCTGGGCGCGCGCGTCGGTGACCGGGCAACAGGCTACGGGGGTGTTCATGGACCTTCGCTCTGGCCATGACAATGCGAAGCTGGTAGGCGTCAAGACCGAGGCGGCTGCGTCCGCCGAAATCCACGAAATGAGCATGCAGGACAATGTCATGAAGATGCGCGCCGTACAAAGCGTGGATTTGCCCAATGGCCAGACCGTCAACCTCAAGCCCGGCTCTTTCCACATCATGTTGATGGGTCTCAAGCAGCCTTTGAATGCTGGCGACAACGTACAGCTCACGCTGGAAGTGGTGCATGAAGACGGACTCAAGGAAAGCATTGCTGTGACAGCACCGGCACGTGCCCTCAATAGCGGCAATCCTGCCCCCAAGGCCGGAAACAGCGACGTGCACCCGCACGGAGCCCACCAGCATTGATTGCTGTCAACGGCAACACGCCCCTCTCCTGCCAGCCGCTGCGGTCCAGCGGCTTTTTTCTTTTGCGCTTATCGCCAAAGGCCATGAGCCGCAGTGCGGCATGTGGATTTTCGCGCCGCCGCAGTGTCACCTTTAAGCACAGGTTACATTTGTCACGTAATAAGGGTTTTCCCCAATTTTCATAGAGAAAATTCGATAAATTCAATAAGCATATTGCTTATCATGAATTTAGATTATTGACATTCATTTACAACCTCTGAAAATGTATTTACCTGCAAGCCGAGAGCAAGAAATAGCAGGCACAGTAATGCTTGTCATTTCTGGGATTGAACATGTTGCTGCACGGGAGAGTATGAATGTCTGACCTGATTTTGCATGCCGCCCATTTAAGTGAAGCACATCAACTGCGCTTTAGTTATCTGTTTGATGTGGCCTCCAAGCGCTGGCGCGACAGCCAAGCCACGGGCGCCACCAAGCCAGCCACTGAATTGTGGGTGGTAGACGCCCAGAGCGCATCCGAGGCCATCAGCAAGCGGCCCGACAATGCGTGCGTCCTGCTGATTGCCAGTGACGACCAGGCCGATGCCCTGCGCGCGCAATGGCCGCACCAGATCGATGGACAGCTGCCCCCCGATTACAGTGTGGGCCGCCTCACGCAGATGCTGGAGCAAATGAGCCTGCAAGCCCATAGCAAGCGCCTGCGCGAGACGCTGAAGAACCGCCGGATGCAGGGCATGACTACGCAGCATGACGTGCAGATCAAGAACGCGGATGCCGTCTTTCTGAAGGCCACCGACCTCGGCAGAGCACCTGAGCCCGCCGTTGCCCCCGTGGCCGATATGCCAGTGCATCCCGCCTTCCTGGCAGAGGATGCCGAGCCCGCCGCTGGCACTCGCTTTCGCATCAAGCGCTGGACGCAACTGACCGGCAGCATGGCCGGACAGGCGCATCGCCAGGTGCTGGCCGCCCTCATTTCCGGCGAGCGCACTCTGGAAGAGTTGGGCGAGCGTGCGCCGCTGGATCGCGCCGAGCTGCTGCGCCTGCTGCAAGTGCTGCGCGGCAAGGGCGTTTTGGTGGAAACGGTATTCCCCGCACTCCACACACCAACACCCTTAACATCTGCCCCTACAGCGCCTGCGCCCGAGACTGCGGTGGTAGCCGCCACCGCCACACAAAACCAGGGCATCGCGCGGGGCCTGTTCCGCCAACTCAGCCGCTGGATCGGCCAGAACCGCAACTCCACCGGCTCTAACACGACCTCCATCTAAAGTCAGGCTCACATGCAACATCTCATTAAACGCATCGTGCTGGTGGGCCCCATGGGCATTGGCAAGACCACGGCGATTCGCAGCCTCTGCGGGAGCCTGGCCATTGAGTGCGAGGTGCCCAACCTCGACAAACAGGCCCACGCCAAGGAAACCACCACCGTGGGCCTGGACTTTGGCGAGATCAAGCTGGACGACAATGACACCTTGCAGGTCTACGGCTGTCCCGGTCAGGAGCGCTACGATTTCGTGCGCGAATGGGCGCTGTCGCTGGCCTTTGGTGCGATTGTCATGGTCGATATCCATGAGCCCCATGCACTGGAGCACACTGCAACCCTGATCCAGCAGTGCTTTCGCTCGCCCAAGCTGCAGGTGGTGGTGGTGCTGATCTCGCGCCCCGCCTCAGCTGCGCAGCAGGAGATGTTCACCGTGCGCCTGTCCAATTACCCGCAGTGCGCCGTGCCAGTGCTCAGCGCCGACCCTCGCAACCCGGCACAGATGCTCGACACCCTCGACATCATCGCCGCGATGCTTCCCGACGAAACCGCAGCCTGATCGGCCCCTTTTACCGGTCTTTTGCCTGCCTTTCATTGGGCGAGGCATACCAGAGCGACTGCACAGACCCGCAGCTTCAGGTAAGCTGCACCGCTGTCCCTGAGAACGTGTTTACGAACTCCTCCCGATTGCACTCCAACGCGGCCGTGCAGAGATCGGGAACATGTTCTTACAACCTGCGCTGAAGCCAAGGCCTTTACGGCAGCGGCAGTTGGTGCCTTCCCCTTTTTTCGCCTTTAACACTGGCGCCGCCCGCTGCAAGCGCGTGGCGCGCTTCTCATGAACGATCTTCGCACTGCTCCCGCCTCACCCCAGCCCACGCCCCAATGGGTTCTGGCGGTCATGCTGGCGCTTCTGGGCATGTTGGGTCCGTTCTCCATCGATACGTATCTGCCCGCCTTCGACGGAATTGCCGCATCGCTGCACGCGTCTCCGCTGCAAATGCAGCAAACGCTGTCAGCGTATCTGTTTGGCTTCGCCTTCATGAACCTGTTCCACGGCGCCCTGTCCGACAGCCTGGGTCGCCGCCCCGTGGTGCTGTGGGGGCTTGCCGCGTTTGCGTTGACCTCTGCGGGTTGCGCGCTGGCCCAAACGCCTGAACAGCTGATTCTGTTCCGCGCCCTGCAAGGTTGCACCACAGGTGCCGGCATCGTGGTGTCGCGGGCCGTGGTACGCGACCTGTTTCCCCCCGCCCAAGCGCAGCGGGTGATGAGCCAGATCACCATCTACTTCGGCATCGCCCCGGCCATTGCACCCATGATTGGCGGCGCCTTCATTGCCTACGCCAGCTGGCAGTCTATCTTCTGGCTGCTCACGGTGATCGGCGTACTGCTGTGGGCGTACAACTGGCGCCTGCTGCCCGAGAGCCTGCCACCGGCCAAGCGCCAGCCCTTTGATCTGAAGAACCTGATGCGCGGCTACTGGCAGCTGTGCACCAGCCCACGCTTTTTGTTGCTGGCCGCAGCCAGCGGTGTGCCTTTCAACGGCATGTTCATCTATATCCTGTCAGCGCCCACCTTTCTGGGCACGCACATGAAGATGCAGCCCACCCAGTTCTTCTGGTTCTTCCTGTGCACCATTGGCGGCATCATGGCCGGTGCGTGGGTGAGCGGCCGCCTGGCGGGCAAGATTCCACCCAAACGCCAGGTGCGCCACGGGTTCCTGATCATGTTCGTGACCTCCAGCATCTACCTGCTGCTGAATCTGGTGCTGCCTCCCCACCCCGCCTGGGCGCTGGTGCCACTGGGCATCTATTCGTTCGGCTGGGCCTTGATGACCCCCGTGGTGACCTTGCTGGTGCTCGATCTGCACCCTGAACGTCGCGGCCTTGCCTCGTCGCTGCAAGCCGTGGTGTCCTCGGTTGCCAACGGGCTGGTAGCCGGTGTTCTGGCGCCGCTGGTGATGGATTCCACCATCGCGCTGGCCGTTGCTTCAATCTGCCTGATGGCGGCCGGTCTCATCAGCTGGGTCTACTTTCACCACCGCTGGCCCGACATTGGCCGCCATTCCTCAAAGCTTTGATTCTGAAAACGGCATGTAGTGCTTATCCATCAAGCGCCAAATGCTCCCAAAAAAAAGAGCTTCCCGAAGGAAGCTCTTTTGTTGTGCGATCAATGATCAGCGATTGCGCTCGGTGCGCTTGCGGTCGCCCGCTGGTGCGTAAGGACGGCCGCCACGGTCGCCAAAGCGGTTCTCACCGGCACCACCTGGGCGGCGCGGCGCAAAATCGCCACCGCCATGGCGAGGGCCAGCACTGCGTGGGGCACGGTTGTCGCCACCGCCACCGCCACCAAAGCGGTCGCTGCGCTCGGGACGGTCGCCACGTTCAAAGCGACGGTCGGCAGGGGCGCGGTCAAAGCTGCGGCCTTCCGGGCGCGGCGCGCGATCCTGGAAGCGGTCACCGCCACGATCATTGAAACGGTCACCACCACGCTCGGCGCGCTGCTCAAAGCGTGGCGCACGGTCGTCGCGGTCAAAACGCGGACGGCTGTCGCCACCACGGTTGGCACCAAAGCCTTCGCCAAAGCCAGGCTTGCGTGGTGCGCCACCGAAGCCGCCCTGGCGGCCAGCACCGCTGTCGCCAAAACCAGACTTGCGGCCATAGCCATCGCCGTCGCGTCGGCCACCAAAACCACGGTCACCACCACCAAAGCCGCCACGGCCTGGACGGCCACGGTCGCCACCACGGCCACCGCGTGGGCCTTCGCTGCGCGCTGGGAAGCGTTGCACCGGCTCCAGGCCTGGAATCACTTCGGGCTTGAACTGCTGCTTGGTATAGCCTTCGATGTCGAACACACGGCGGCGGTCACGGAACTCCGCAAAAGTCACCGCCAGGCCTGAGCGGCCCGCGCGGCCGGTACGACCAATGCGGTGGGTATAGTCTTCGGCCTTCATCGGCAAGCCGTAGTTGAAGACGTGGGTGATGGTGGGCACGTCAATGCCGCGTGCCGCCACATCGGTGGCCACCAGAATCTGCACCTGGCCATTGCGCAGCGCCATCAGACGGCGGTTGCGCAGGCCCTGGCTCAGTGCGCCATGCAACGCCACGGCGGAGAAGCCGTCCTGCTGCAGGTCATTGGCGAGGCCATCGCATTCCACTTGCGTGGAGGCGAACACGATGGCCTGGTTGATGGAGGCATCGCGCAGCCAGTGGTCCAGCATCTTGCGCTTGTGGTCGGAGTTGTCGGCCCAGAACAGTACCTGCTTGATGTTGGCGTGCTTTTCCTGGGGCGAATCGATGGTCAGCTTCTTGACGCCTGCACCGTTGTCGTGCATCACGCGCATGGCCAGTTGCTGGATGCGCGGCGCAAAGGTGGCGCTGAACATCATGGTCTGCTTGCGCTGGATGGTCAGCTGGTTGATCTCGGCCAGATCGTCGGAGAAACCCAGATCCAGCATGCGGTCGGCTTCGTCGACCACCAGGAACTGGACCTTGTCCAGCTTGATCTGCAGCGAACGCTGCAGGTCGAGCAGGCGGCCCGGCGTTGCCACCACCAGATCGGCGTTCTGCAGCTTGGCAATCTGCAACTGGTAAGGCATGCCGCCCACCACGTTGGCAATGCGCAGACCCTTGCAATGGCGCACCAGCTCGATGGCGTCATGCGCCACCTGCTGTGCCAGCTCGCGCGTAGGGCACAACACCAGGGCTCCGGGTTGGGCGGCCTTGAAGTTGCGCGGGCTCAGCGGGTTCTTGCGCTTGGCGCGCTTGGGTGGCTGCTCACCACGGGCCAGGGCTTCTGCCACCAGGCGATCGTGCTCGGCGCGCTCGGCCGCGGCGCTGGCAGCCTGCTGTTCGATCAGCGTGTGCAGCACGGGCAGCAGGAAGGCAGCGGTCTTGCCCGAGCCTGTCTGGCTCGACACCATCAGGTCGGTGAAGTGAGCCGATGCTTCGCCTTCGCCGTGCATGGCCAATGGAATGGCACGCTCTTGCACTGCGGTAGGCTGGGTGTAACCCAGGTCCTTGACGGCTTGCACCAGCTCGGGCGCAAGGCCCAGCTCGACAAAACCGTTGGGTTCGTCGGCTTGCGCTTCTACGGCGTCTGATTCGGTGGATTCGATGTTTTCGACGTGGCTTTCAGCGTCGGCAAAGTTTTGGGCAGGCGCGGCTTCGCCCTGCAGATGGAGGTCTTGCGTCATTTTGAAAAATAGCAATGGCCGGCCGCTGCGCGGTTCGCAACGCAGTTCCGGTCCGTTCATGGTTGTAAATACATCAACCATCAAACGGTATCGGCCAAAGTGTGTGCCGTGGGCTTGTTTCAAACGGCCGTGCTGCGAATCGCATGGCCTGGACGCCCAGAGAATGAAGGGAGATGTGCGTATCACCGCCGTAAGTGGCGGAAAGAAGCAGCGATTATCGCACGTTTCGGGTTTTCCCGCATCAAGCAGAGGGCATCTGTGCGCCCAAGCGTCCCTGTGCCAGCAAGCGCAAAAGCCCGAAGCGGTGGAAAACGCAGCGGCCCAGGTCATTTTGCTTAACCAAGGTCACGCTTCCACTACGATGTCGCCAGACGCATGAGAACAAGGAGACTGACATGACCATGTATTCACGAAATTTCATGGCGATCGCCGGCTTGCTCAGTGCCGCCCTGCTGGCAGCTTGCGGTGGTGGCGGCAGTGATAGTTCAGAAGAAGCCAAGGATTCCAGCGATTGTTTCAACACCGGTTTTTACCGCCAGGACACGCAGATCAATGTCACACAGAGCAGCCGCTTGAATGATGCGCCTGCACTGGAATCTCACTTTCTCCACCGGGTTACCAGCCAGAAAGAAGAGAACGGCGTCAACACCATTTATGTCTCGCCAGATACCGGGCGGACCAGCATTCACTACACCATCGAAGGCGGAGCGCTGCTATACCACGGCTATAGCGCACTGAATATCGGCGCCTCCAGCCGACAAAGCATGACGCCAGCGCGCCAGTCCGTGATTGCCATGGAGCCAGGCCAGGCCACTTCACAGACCATCGTGCAAACCGATAGCCGCTCTACATCTGATCAAGAAACGAAGACGGTGACCACGCTGGCCTACACAAGAACCTACGAGGGCAGAGAGACCATCTCCACCGCCCTCGGTCAGTTCGAGGCTTGCCGTTTCACCACCACGGTTGTTGCCAGCCCACAAGGCAATCCCGACGCAAAAAGCGATACCCAAACCACCTCCTGGGTGGCATCTGCAGGCACTTACCGGGGGCTCACGCTCAAGGAGCGCTCCGTCACCCGCTCGGCTGGCAAAACAGACACGTTGGTGACCGAAGCAAGCCAGGTCAATCAGTTCGACATCAAGTAGCCGCTGGCTCGGGCGCTAGCTGTAAAAAATGCGCCCGGTAGTACAGCAGCTCGTCGATCGATTCATGCACATCGGCCAGCGCCGTGTGCTTCTGCGCCTTCTTGAAGCCGGTCACCACTGCGGGCTTCCAGCGCCTTGCCAGCTCCTTGAGGGTACTGACATCGACATTGCGGTAGTGGAAATAGGCCTCCAGCTCCGGCATGTACCGGGCGAGAAACCGGCGGTCCTGGCCGATGCTGTTGCCACACATGGGCACCTTGCCCTTGGGCACGTAGCGCTTCATGAAGCGCAGCACTTCCTTTTGCGCCTCATCCTCGGTCACGGTCGATGCCTTGACGCGATCGGTCAGGCCGCTTCTTCCGTGGGTGCCCCGGTTCCAGGCGTCCATCTTGGCCAGCTCTTCATCGCTTTGGTGAATGGCAATCACCGGGCCTTCGATGCGCACGCTCAGGTCGGCATTGGTCACCACCAGTGCGATCTCGATCACACGGTGTTCTTCAGGGTTCAGTCCCGTCATCTCACAGTCCAGCCAGACCAGGTTCAGGTCCGATTTGTCCAGCTGCGGCGCAGACTCTGGCGCGACGGCAGGGGTGTTCTTGTCTTGCATGCGGGTGATTGTCGCCGATGCCCTACACTTGATTGCTTTCCGCTTTTCAACAGCCCCACTCGTGACTTTATCGCTGTCGTTCACCCTGATCTTTGCCGCCGCGCTAGCGCTGGGCGTGCTGCTCAAACTCTGGCTCGCTTCGCGCCAGATGCGCCATGTGGCCGCCCACCGCAATGCCGTGCCCTCGCTGTTTGCAGACCGCATCAGCCTGGCTGCGCACCAGAAAGCAGCCGATTACACCATTGCAAAAACCCGCTTTGGCCTGTTGGAGCTGGCACTTGGCACCGTGGTGCTGCTGGGCTGGACCTTGCTGGGCGGCCTCGATGCCCTGAACCACTGGCTGCTGGATGCCATGGGCGGCGGCATGCTGCAGCAACTGGCGCTGGTGGCCGTTTTCGCCTTGATCGGCGGGCTGATCGACCTGCCGGGCAGCTATTACCAGACCTTTGTCATCGAACAGCGCTTTGGCTTCAACAAGATGACCCCGGGCCTCTGGCTGGGCGATCTGCTCAAGGGCGCAGCCATGGGCGCCATCATCGGCCTGCCGATCCTCGCCGTGATCCTGTGGTTGATGGGAGCCGCCGGCCGCTGGTGGTGGCTGTGGGCCTGGGCCGTGTGGATGGGCTTCAACCTGCTGCTGATGGTGATCTACCCGGCGTTCATCGCGCCGCTGTTCAATAAATTCCAGCCGCTGGAAGACGAATCGCTCAAGGCCCGCGTCACGGCGTTGATGCAGCGCTGCGGCTTCTCTGCCAAGGGCCTGTTCGTGATGGACGGCAGCCGCCGCAGCCAGCACGCCAATGCCTACTTCACCGGCTTTGGCGCCAGCAAGCGTGTGGTGTTCTTCGATACCCTGCTACAAAAATTGAATGCCGACGAGGTGGACGCGGTGCTCGCGCACGAGCTGGGCCACTTCAAGCACAAGCACATCATCAAACGCATGGTGGCGCTGTTTGCGCTCACCCTGCTGGGCTTTGCACTGCTGGGCTGGCTGTCGGGCCAAGGCTGGTTCTACACCGGGCTGGGCGTCACGCCCAATTTCAACGTACAAGGAGTGGCAGGTTCGGCCCCCAATGATGCGCTGGCGCTGCTGTTGTTCCTGCTGGCTGCGCCGGTGTTCAGCGGTTTTGTCGCGCCACTGATGGCGCATTCTTCGCGCAAGCATGAATTTGAAGCCGATGCGTATGCCGTGCAACAGACGCGCGCACAGGATCTGCAGTCCGCCCTGCTCAAGCTGTACGAGGACAATGCCTCGACCCTGACCCCCGACCCGCTCTATGTGCGCTACTACTATTCGCACCCGCCCGCAGTGGAGCGGATCAGCCACATGCAACAATTGACACCATGACGCAATCCCACCTGCCCAAACAAGACTGGTCCGCCCAGACGCGCCGCGCGCTCACCGCCTCCGAGGTGGTCACACAACTGGGCCAGTTGCCCGGCTGGGTGCTGGCTGGCGATGGCGGCGACGTGGCAATCGAAAAGACCTTCCGTTTTGCCAATTACTACGAGACCATGGCCTTTGTGAACGGTGTGGCGCTGATCGCCCACACGCAGGATCACCATCCCGACCTATCGGTGCACTACAACCGCTGCGTGGTGCGTTTCAATACGCACGATGTAAACGGCCTGTCGGCCACCGATTTTGAATGCGCGCGCCGAATCGAAGCGCTGCTGCAACTGGCCTGATCCCCATGGCAAAACACGGACGGCGCCCCGGCGCCCACGCGCCAGGCCAGGGCGATACCCAGTCCGGCCTGGTCGTGGCCAGCTATGGCCGCCACTGCGTGGTGGAGACACCCGACGGCGAGCGCCGCATCTGCCACCCGCGCGGCAAGAAAAGCCAGGCCGTGGTGGGCGACCATGTGCTCTGGCTGGCGCCGCCGCCCGGCCAGGGCGACGAGGGCACGATCGAGAAGGTGCAGGAGCGCCGCAACGTCTTCTACCGCCAGGACGACATCCGCACCAAGACCTTTGCGGCCAACCTCGACCAGCTCCTGATCCTGATCGCCGCAGAGCCGGTGTTCAGCGAAGTGCAGCTGGCGCGCGCCCTGATTGCCGCCGAAGCCGCGCACATCACGCCCATCATCGCCCTCAACAAGATGGACCTGGGCGAGCCTTTTCTGCGTGCCTGGGAACGACTGGAACCCTACCGCACCATGCGCGACCAGGCCGATGACCCGCCGCATTACACGGTGCTGCCCTTTGCGCTGGAAGGCGCAGACGAGGAAGACCGCGACGCCATCTACGGCCTACTCGAAGGCAAGACTACGCTGGTGCTGGGCCCCTCCGGCGTGGGCAAAAGTACCCTGATCAACCTGCTGATCCCTGGCGCCAACGTCGCCACCAACGAGATTTCGCAGGCACTCAACACCGGCAAGCACACCACCACCAGCACAACGCTGTACTGGGTGGATGAGGCACGCACCATGGCACTGATCGATTCACCCGGGTTTCAGGAGTTTGGCCTCTACCACATCGCGCCCACGCAACTGGCCGCCTGCATGCCCGACATTGGCGCCCATGCCAAGGATTGCAAGTTCTACAACTGCACGCACCTGCATGAGCCCGGCTGCGGCGTGATTGACGCGGTCACGAATGGCTCGGAGACCCTGCCCATCAGCGAAAACCGCTACCGCATCTACCGCGAACTGTTTGACGAACTCAATCTGAGCGCGTATTGAAGCTATTTCCTGCTCCACACCACCGGCGCCATCCCCGGCGTCATCCGAACGGTTGATGTGATAGCACCTTGCACCCACAGGGTGAGCGTCAGCTATTGAAAAGATCACCGATCGGGAAGCTAGCTTCGGTCAAGCCTGCAACCACGCCGGAGGCAACTGCTCGGCGTGCGTCAGATCCACATGGGCCTTCAGAAAATCCAGCACCGCCCGCGTGCGCGATGGCAACTGGTCTGGCTTGCCCAGGTACACGGCGTGGATGGGCTCCAGTACGCCGGTGTTGAAGGGCTCCAGCACGACCTGCAACCGACCCGCAGCAATGTCATTCCACGCATGGAAAAGCGACAATCTGGCCATACCCGCCCCCTCCACCGCCATATTGCGCATCACATCCCCGTCGTTGACGCGCAGCGCTTCGCCAATCGGTACCTCCACGGCCCGCCCGTCCACGGTAAACGGCCAGTGGGGCACGGTGCGCTGGTAGTTCCAGCCGATGCGAATGTGGTGCGCCAGATCGCCCGGCACCTTTGGCGTGCCATGGGCTGCCAGATAGGACGGCGCGGCCACGATCACCTGGCGCGTATGGCCGAGCAGCCGCGCCACTACATCCGACGATGGCAGCTTGCCCCAGCGGATGGCGATATCGGCCTGTGCCTCCATCAGATCCACAACATGGTCGGTAAAGCTCAGATCCAGCACCAGCTCGGGATAGGTCTGCATCAGCCGCGCCACCAAGGGAACCAGCAGCTTTTGCCCCGTGGACGAGCTGGAATTGATGCGCACCACGCCCTTGGGAACGCTGCGCTGCGAGGCTACGCTTTCCACATCATTCAGATCCGCCAGCACGCGCTGGCCGCGCTCGTACAGCTGGCAACCCTCGGGCGTCAACTGCACGCGGCGCGTGCTGCGCAGTACCAGCTGGGCCCCCAGGCGTGCTTCGAGGCGGGCAACGATCTTGCTGATGGCCGAGGGCGACACGCCCAGATGGCGGGCCGCGGCCGAGAAGCTGCCCTTTTCCGCCACCTGTACAAATACTTCGAGTTCGCCGGAGCGGTTGATTTCAAACTGCGGGGCCGCAGCGGAGCGGGTGGCTTGCATGGGTGATCCTTTGCCGGGAGCGCTTTATTTGTGCCACAGCAGCACAAATGCGTTTCCATTATTCCATCTACACAAAGGCAGTGCCAGTCACGACAATTCCTTCTCCCGGGCATGAAGCCGTCCGCTAGCCCGCACTGAAAGGAACTTCCCCATGCCTGTATCCCTACTGGCACTCGCCGCCGGCGCCTTTGGCATCGGCACCACCGAATTCATCATCATGGGCCTGCTCACCCAGGTCAGCCAGGACCTGGGCATCAGCATTCCCACGGCAGGTACCCTTATCTCCGGCTATGCCTTCGGCGTGGCCGTAGGCGCGCCAGTGCTCACCTTGCTGACGCGCCACTGGCCGCGCAAGCAGCTGCTGCTGA
Organism: Comamonas odontotermitis; assembly: GCF_014207855.1. Classification (GTDB taxonomy): domain Bacteria; phylum Pseudomonadota; class Gammaproteobacteria; order Burkholderiales; family Burkholderiaceae_C; genus Comamonas; species Comamonas odontotermitis_A. The sequence goes on from NZ_JACHKZ010000009.1 coordinate 142,547, forward strand.
GCCTGATGCTCATCTTCATCGCAGGCAATGTGGCGGCAGTGTTTGCGCCCAACTACGGCTCGCTAATGGCAGCGCGCGTGCTCACCTCGCTCACGCACGGCACCTTCTTCGGCGTGGGGGCAGTCGTTGCCACCAGCCTGGTGCCCAAGGACAAGCAGGCCTCTGCCATTGCGCTGATGTTTTCCGGCCTGACGCTGGCTACCTTGCTGGGTGTGCCCGCCGGCACCTGGATCGGCCAGCATTTTGGCTGGCGCATGGCCTTCGCCGCCGTGGCCGTGGTGGGTGTGGTGGCGCAGGGCATTCTGGCGCTCTTCGTGCCGCGTGACCTGAAGCAATCGGCCCCCGCCGCGCTGCGCGATGAACTGTCGGTATTGTCGAGCACCCCGCTGTGGCTCGGCCTGGGCATGACGGTGTTCGGCTTTGGCGGCGTGTTTGCGCTCTACACCTATGTGGAGCCACTGCTCTCGCAGATCACCCACATGGGCAACACCGGCGTGGCAATTAGCCTGCTGCTGTTTGGCGCGGGCTCGGCCGTGGGCAATATCGCTGGCGGCAAGCTGGCCGACCGCGGTGTGGTGCGGGCGCTGTGGATCACACTGGGCGGCCTGGTGGCGGTTCTGGTGTTGGGCCGCTGGGCGTTCGGCCAGTCAGGCGCCGTGGCCATGGCCTACGTAGCAGCGCTGGGCGTGGTGGCCTTTGCCACCGTGGCCCCCATGCAGATGCGTGTGATGCAGGGCGTGGGCAGCCAGGGAGCGACCTTGGCATCCAGCCTCAATATTTCTGCCTTCAACCTGGGCAATGCGCTGGGCGCCTGGGTGGGTGGCAGCCTGATTGCAGGCGCTGGCCTGCTGTCGGTGGCCTGGGGAGCCGCTGCGCTGTCGGCCCTGGGCCTGGTGCTGGTGGGCATGAGCCAGCGCCGCACGGCTGGCGTGGCCTGCGCCGCCAGCGCTTCTGCATAAGCTTTTTGGAAAGGTTTTGTCATGGAATACCGCTACCTTGGCCAATCCGGCCTGAAAGTACCCGCGCTGGGCCTGGGCACCGGCACCTTTGGCGGCCAAGGCCCTCTGTTCTCGGCCTGGGGACAGAGTGGCGCAGACCATGCCAGGCGCATGATCGATATCTGCCTGGATGCAGGCCTCAACCTGTTCGACAGCGCCGATGTGTATTCGGACGGCGCATCGGAAGCCGTGCTGGGAGAGGCGCTCGCCGGGCGCCGCCAACAAGCCATCGTCTCGACCAAGGTTGGCTTGCGCACTGGCAGCGGCCCCAATGATGCGGGCAGTTCGCGCCAGCACCTGGTGAGCGCGGTGGAGGCAAGCCTCAAGCGCCTCAAGACCGATTACATCGACCTTTTGCAACTGCACGCTTTTGATGCCCACACGCCGGTCGAGCAGGTGCTGCAGACCCTGGATGCGCTGGTGCAGGCTGGCAAGGTGCGGTATGTCGGCGCCTCCAACTTCTCGGGCTGGCAGCTGATGAAATCGCTGGCCGCCGCTGACCGGCACGGCCTGCCGCGCTATGTGACCAACCAGGCCTACTACTCGCTGATTGGCCGTGACATGGAGTGGGAGCTGATGCCGCTGGGTCTGGACCAGGGCATCGGCACCATGGTGTGGAGCCCGCTGGGCTGGGGCCGGCTCACAGGCAAGATTCGCCGCGGCCAGCCTCTGCCCGAACAGAGCCGCCTGCACCAGACCGAGCAGTTTGCACCGCCCGTAGCCACCGAGCATCTGTACAAAGTGGTGGATGCGCTGGAGGCCGTGGCGCAAGATACGGGCAAGAGCGTGGCCCAGGTCGCCATCAACTGGCTGCTGCAGCGCCCCACGGTCGCCTGTGTGTTGATTGGCGCACGCAACGAGGAGCAATTGCAGCAGAACCTGGGCGCCGTGGGCTGGCAACTGAGCGCCGAGCAGATCGGATTGCTCGATGACGCCAGCGCCGTGATGCCGCCCTACCCTTACTACCCGTACTGGAACGGCCAGTTCAGCGAACTGGCGCCACCTGCGGTGCGTTCCAGTGTGCGAACACTATAAAAGACATAGCTGAAGGTGCTTGCTCAGCAAGCGCTAGAGCCCCAAAAACCAAAAGCCAGCGATACCACAAAAAAGGTTCGCTGGCTTTGCTGCGCACAGGAGCTCTCCACCTACCGCCAAAGAAAAGCAGCGATCACCCCAACAGCCGCGCCAGGGTCAAGAGCGCCAGCAACAGCATCCACACCACCACCGAGCGCCACACCAGGCCCACCACACTGCGCAGGTGCGCCACTTCCGGATCGCGCCCTGGCGTGGTGGAGCCATCGCCCTGCAACAGGGCTGCTTCGCCAGCATCGACATCTGCCGTGCGTGCACGCAGCGCGGCGCCACCCAGGCGGATATCGATGGCACCAGCGGTGGCGGCCAGAATCACGCCGTCGTTGTCGTTGGGAAAGTGCTGGGTCTGAAAGCGCCAGCCGTCGATGGCTTCTTCAAAATTGCCGACGATGGCAAAGCTCAGCGCGGTCAGGCGCGCGGGCAGCCAATCCACCATGGCCCAGGCGCGGGCCGCCACGTCCTGGAAAGCGCCATGCGCCAGCTCGCTGGCCTGGGCGGGCTTGCTGGCAAAGCGCGACACATATTCCGCCATGCGGTAGAACACTGCGCCTGCCGGCCCCAGGCCCAGGGCTGAGCCAATGGAATAGCAGGCCAGCACGCCAAATACGTGGCGGTGCGCAGCCAGCACGGAGTATTCGATCACATGGCGCACGATCTCGCTGCGCGGCAATTGACCCACATCCACCTGCTGCCAGGCTGCCAGATACTGGCGGGCCTGCTCTTCATCGCCCGATTCCAGCGCATCGCGGATACGTGTGAAGTGATGGCTGAACTGGCGAAAACCCAGCGTGACGTAGAGCACCAATACATGCCACACCATGGCCAGCGGCCAGCCCACCAGCCAGGTCAGCAGCCAGTGCATGCCCAGTGACAGCAGCGTAGGCAGCAACACCGCCACGCACCAGGCCAGCCAGCCGTGGCGCTGCTGGCCCGCGTCCAGATTGCGGCTGATCCACTGTACCCAGGCGCGCACGGCAGCGTACACCGGGTTGTCGCGCGACAAGGGCTTGGCCTGCTCCAGCAGCAAGGCGATCAGCGTGGCAAAAAAACTCATGGTCGGTGATCATACCGGCTGATCTGCAACATACAAGTAGTTACTAATCAGCGTGGCGTCTGGAAGGCCAGAAATCGGTACAGATTGCGCAGCATGCCTGCGGTAGCGCCCCAGATGAAGCGCTGATGACCGGACAGCGGATCCTGGTATGGCATGGATAACCAACGCCGCGACAGCTCGGGCGTGTCCAGCTGCTGCCACTGGTGGTGCGCCGGGTTCATCAAAAACGACAGCGGTACCTCGAAGATATCGTCCACCTCGCCCGGATTGGGTGCGAGTGCGAACGGCGGCTTGACCAGCCCCACCACTGGAGTAATGTCGAAACCCGAGCCTGTGGCATAGACCGGCAGGCTGCCCAGCACCTCGACCCGGTCGCGCGCCAGCCCCACTTCTTCCCAGGCTTCACGCAGCGCGGTGTCATTGGCGCTGTGGTCTTCCGGGTCCTGTCGCCCCCCGGGAAAGGCAATCTGCCCCGAATGGTTGGACAGGCCCGCGCTGCGCTGGGTAAGCAGCACGTTGATCTCCTGCCGCTGCACCAGGGCAACGAGTACCGCCGCCTTGGCTGGTGGTTTGCTCGTCCAGCGGTGTTCATTGCTCAGCTCCGGCTGCCAATCCAGGCTGCCGCCACCAAACGCCTGGCGCAGATGCTCGGCGCTCAGGCACGCAGGCGCCACAGCGGGCAGGCCGGTATCGACCTGTACCACCGGCACCGTGCGCGGGTCCATAATGGGGACTACTTTTTTGATAGCTGCCGACACATTCTGGATGGGCGCCAATGCCTGATCTTGTTCAAAACCGGCCATCGCCGGCTGGCTGCTGGAATTCTTGTTCATGCGAACCTCTCCCCCGCATCATAAGAAAACCCAGCCCCCCTTGCCGAGCAGGGTTGTCGCCTGGGCTCGGTTGCGGTCACGGCACAAGCCACCTGGCCATGCAGCCCCCACGCTTGCCCGCTGGCATGTGGCCGCTGCCCCCCGTGGGGCGCTGCCCGGCTGCCATGAAAAAAGCCGCTACAGCTTGCACCGTAGCGGCTTTCAGCACAGGGCTGCGCAGAATTATTCTGCTGCAACAGCTGCCTTGCGTGCTGGCAGCTTTTCCTTGATACGAGCAGACTTGCCGCTGCGCTCGCGCAGGTAGTACAGCTTGGCACGGCGCACATCGCCGCGACGCTTCACTTCGATACCCGCGATCATAGGGCTGTAGGTCTGGAACGTACGTTCCACGCCTTCGCCGCTGGAGATCTTGCGCACGGTAAAGCCGCTGTTCAGACCGCGATTGCGCTTGGCAATCACCACGCCTTCGTAAGCCTGCACACGCTTGCGGGTGCCTTCAACAACGTTCACGCTCACGATCACGGTGTCGCCAGGGGCAAATTCAGGAATGGTCTTGTTCAGACGAGCAATTTCTTCTTGCTCGAGAATCTGGATCAGGTTCATGGTTTCATCCAACGATCTTGCACGCGCCATGGATTGGCAGCTGGCGACCTAGAGTTACCAGCGTATTGCTTGGTTCACCATTGAACAAAGCGGCCGGGCAGAGGATCGGTAAACCGGCAATTATAGTGGTTTTGGCAAATCCGCCAACACCTGCTCATCTTTGCGGGTCAATTGGCCGCGCGTGCGGGCCGCCTCCAGCAGCTCGGGGCGGTGCGCGGCGGTGATGCGCAGGCTTTGCTCGCGGCGCCAGCGCTCGATGTGGGCGTGGTGTCCCGACAGCAGCTCGGCAGGCACCGGCTGGCCGTTCCACACCTCGGGCCGCGTGTAATGGGGGCAATCGAGCAAGCCGTCCAGCGCGGGGTTGAAGCTGTCCAGCTGGTGGCTGCCCTCGTCGTGCAGCACGCCCGGTTGCAGGCGCGTCACCGCATCCAGCAGGGCCATGGCCGCAATCTCGCCCCCTGAAAGCACAAAATCGCCCAGGCTCAGCTGCATATCCACAAACTGGTCGATGAAGCGCTGGTCCACGCCCTCGTAGCGGCCACACAACAAAATGGCGCCCTGCGAATCCGACCATGTCTGCACTTCGGCGTGGTTGATGGCACGGCCAATGGGCGAGAACAGCACGAGCGGCGCGGGCCTGTCGCCCTCGCCTGCCTGCGCACGCTGGGCACGGATGGCCGCCAGGCAATCGGCCAGCGGCTGCGCCATCATCACCATGCCGGGTCCCCCGCCAAAGGGGCGGTCGTCCACACGGCGGTAATTGCCGGGAGCGTAATCGCGCGGGTTCCAGCAATGCACTGCCACCTGGCCGCTCTGGTAGGCGCGGCGCGTGACGCCGACCTCCAGAAAAGGAGCGAACAGTTCAGGAAACAGCGTAATGATGTCAAAGCGCATACGAGCGATCCTTTCCGGCATCCAAGCGGCGCCAATCCCTGGAGAGGGGCCGCGCCCAGTGCCGTGCCTGTTTCATCAGTAATCAGGCTGCCAATCAACCGTGATGCGCTTGTTGGGCAGCGATACCTCGTCCACAAAGGCGTTCACGAAGGGAATCAGGCGCTCCTGCGCCTTGCCATCTTCCTCGTAGCCCACCACCAGCACCGTCTGCGGGCCGGTGGACATCAGATCCTTGACGATGCCGAGCGCCAGCCCTTCGCGGTTCACTACGGCGAGCCCCATCAGATCGACCCAGTAATACTCGTCGTCATCGGTCTTGGGAAACTCGGCGCGCGAGATAAAGACCCGCGCACCCTTGAGCTTTTCGGCCTGGTCGCGGTCATCAACGCCTTGCGCCCAGCCCACCATGCCGTCTCCGTGGAAGCGGGCCTGCCGCATCTCCAGCGAGGCCACGCCCTGAAAATGGCGGGCGCCTTTTTCCGGTGGCTGGATGAACCAGTGCTTGGCTTTGAGCAGTGCTTGCGGATCGCTGCTGAGCGCAAACACCTTGAACCAGCCCTTGACGCCCCAGGCATCGGCAATGCGCGCCACTTCAATGGCATCGTCTGGCAGGGTGGCGGGCGACAGAATGAGTTCGGTAGCAGGCATGGCAAAAATGGCAGTGCGAAAGGTAGCCTCGGCCCCGGAGAGGGTTTTCCCCATGGGAAAGCGGCATGGCGATAAAAAACGGGCCGTAGTGCTTGTCGCAACTAACGGCCCGCGCGGAGGATTGCACATCAAGCGCAACCGATCCGGAGAGATGGCGTATTAAGCAGCCTTGGCAGCGACTTGCTTGGCCAGACGTTCCACGGTTGGAGAAGCCTGGGCGCCCACGCTCTTCCAGTAAGCCAGACGATCCAGCGCCAGGCGCAGGCCTTCGGTGCCGTCCTTGGCTTGGGGGCTGTAGAAACCCAGACGCTCGATGAAAGCGCCGTCGCGACGCACGCGCTTGTCAGCAACCACAATGTTGTAGAACGGACGGGCCTTAGAGCCGCCGCGGGAGAGTCGAACTACGACCATAATAATCCTTCGGGTGGTGAAATTTTCTTGCCACGTTTGAGACACGCGACTAGCCACCCGGCCAGCGACACGCAGCAAAGCTGTGCATTATACAAATTTCTGGAAACTATGCCAAGCGTTCGGATCAGCACCCTGGAAGACATCCCCGCCATCACCCGGATCTACGCCCACCATGTGCTGCATGGCACCGGCAGCTTCGAGACCGAAGCGCCCGTCGAATCGGAAATGGCCCGCCGCCGCGATGAGGTGCTGCAGCGCAAGCTGCCCTATCTGGTTGCAGTCGGAGACGATGGACAGGTAGTGGGCTATGCCTACGCCAACTGGTTCAAGGCGCGGCCTGCCTACCGTTTCTCGGCGGAAGACTCAATTTACGTGGCAGACGGCCAGCACGGCAAAGGCATTGGCCGGCTTCTGATGCAGGCGCTGATCGACGCATGTGAGCAGGCCGGTGTCCGCAAATTGATTGCAGTGATCGGCGATTCGGGCAACCATGGATCCATCGGTGTACACGCCGCCGCTGGTTTTGTACCCGTGGGCACCATGCGCTCCGTCGGCTGGAAGTTCGGCCGCTGGCTTGATATCGTGATGATGGAAAAAACCCTGGGTGCTGGCGACAGCACGCCTCCCGCCCCATGAAATCTGCAAAAAACAAGACCCTCGCCACCTGGCTGGCCTTTCTGGGCGGGCCGCTGGGCCTGCACCGTTTCTACCTGCATGGCCTGGGAGACACAATCGGCTGGCTGCTGCCCATTCCCACTGCCCTGGGCCTGTATGGCATGGAGCGCATTGCCGCCAATGGCATTGACGACCAGATGAGCTGGCTGCTGGTGCCGCTTCTGGGCTTCACCATCGCAGCCTGCTCCTTGATGGCCATCATCTACGGGCTGATGGCACCCGAAAAATGGAACGCGCGCTTCAATCCCTCGCTCGATCAGGAGGCCGCCCCTGGCCGCACCAACTGGATCACGGTGTTTGGCATTGGCGCCGCGCTGATGATCGGCACCGCCATCCTGATGGCCAGCTTCGCCTACAGCTTTGAGCACTATTTTCAGTACCAGATCGAAGAGGCGCGCAAGATTTCCCAATAAACAATTGCGTTCCCCCACAAAAAAGAGCTGCCTGCGTTTTCTCCGAAACGCAGGCAGCTCTTTTATCACGAGCGAAATCAGTACAGTTGCAGGCTGACCCAGTACGCAAACGCAGCAACAAAGGCGGCTGCCGGAATGGTCAGCACCCAGGCCCAGACGATATTGCCCGCCACGCCCCAGCGCACAGCGCTGGCGCGCTGCGTGGAGCCCACGCCGACGATGGCGCCGGTGATGGTGTGCGTGGTGGATACGGGCACACCCAGTGCAGTGGCGATGAACAGCGTCATCGCGCCACCGGTCTCTGCGCAGAAACCACCCACGGGCTTGAGCTTGGTGATCTTCTGGCCCATGGTCTTGACGATGCGCCAGCCACCAAACATGGTGCCCAGGCCAATGGCGGCGTAGCACGAAACAATGGCCCACAGCGGCGGCTCGGCATCGTTGGGCGATGCGTAGCCCGTGGACAGCAGCAACAGCCAGATGATGCCGATGGTCTTTTGCGCGTCATTGCCGCCGTGGCCCAGGCTGTAGGCACCGGCAGATACCAGTTGCAGCCGGCGGAACCATTTGTCGATACGACCGGGCGTGGCGCGGCGGAACACCCACGCCACAATGACCATCATCAAGGAGCCCAGGGCAAAGCCCAGCAGCGGCGAGACGAAGATGAAGGCGACCGTCTTCCAGATGCCGCTGGCAATCAGCGAGCCTGCGCCCGCCTTGGCAATGACCGCGCCGACAATGCCGCCGATCAGCGCATGGGATGAGCTCGACGGAATGCCGTAGTACCAGGTGATGACGTTCCAGCTGATGGCACCCACCAGGGCACCAAAGATCACGTGGGTATCAACAATGCCGGGCTGCACAATGCCTTTGCCAATGGTGGCCGCCACGCTCAGGTGGAAGACAAAGATGGCAACAAAGTTGAAGAATGCCGCAAACACCACTGCCTGGGTGGGCTTGAGCACGCCGGTGGAGACAACGGTCGCAATCGAGTTGGCCGCGTCGTGAAACCCGTTCATGAAGTCGAACAGAATGGCGAGCGCCACCAGCACGACAATCACCCACAGGGCGGTTTGCATCGGTTCCATGGGGCTGCCCGATCAGGAGTTTTCCAGGATGATGCCTTCGATGTGGTTGGCCACATCTTCGCACTTGTCGGTGATGGTCTCCAGCAGCTCATAGATGGCTTTGAGCTTGATCACCTCGCGCACATCAGGCTCTTCGCGGAAGAGCTTGCTCATGGCAGAGCGCATCACACGGTCAGCATCGCTCTCCAGGCGGTCGATTTCCTCGCAGGTCTTGATGGCCGCTTCGGTCGTGGCGGGCTCGGCAATGCGGTCGAGCATCTTGACCGCATCGCGCACGCGCTCGCAGCACTTAACGCTCAGGTCGGTGAGACGGGTGATTTCCTCGGTCATGTGGCGCACGTCGTACAGCGCCATGGTTTCGGCCGAATCCTGAATCAGGTCCGCCACATCGTCCATGGTGTTGATCAGCGCGTGGATCTGCTCACGGTCGATCGGGGTGATGAACGTCTTGTGCAGGGTACGGTTGACTTCGTGGGTCACACGGTCCGCGGCACGCTCGGCATTGTCCACGTCCTGGTTGTAACGCTCGCGCAGATGCGGATCGTTGTAGTTGGCCACCAACTGTGCAAATGCATGGGCCGCTTCGACGATGCGGTCCGCATGTTGGTTGAACAGTTCGAAAAAATTACCTTCGCGCGGCAAGAGTTTGCCAAAGAGCATGGGGGCACCTATACGGTTTCAATGCGGGAGAGGGAGTGAGGGCGGGTGACCCACCCAGGAGAGGAACAGGTTGCTGCACTGCACAATTCATCAATTTTAAATGCAGCTGTCATTATTTTGTCTTAATTCAGGCAGCGCCCCGAAAAACAAAGTAGACCGCGCCCAACAGGCACAGCCCGGCCCACAGGTAATCGAGCTTGAGCGGCTGGTCCAGGAACCAGACCGAAAACGGCACAAAAACCAGCAGGGTGATGACCTCCTGCATGATCTTGAGCTGGCCCACATTGAACTGCGTCGCACCAATACGGTTGCCGGGAACCTGCAGCATGTATTCAAAAAATGCGATGCCCCAGCTGACGATGGCGGCAATGTACCAGGGCGAGGTGGAGAGGTTCTTGAGGTGACCGTACCAGGCGAAGGTCATGAACACATTGCTGAGCACCAGCAGCAGCACCGTTTGCACGGGCACGGGAATGGACTGGAGAAAATTCACACAACCACCTTGAAAAAAAGTTGCGCCATTGTGATGCAAGCCGCCGATTTTTGCTGCGCGCCCTCTCGCCACCCATCTTTCAACGAACAAAATTCCCCCACAGACCTTATACAGCAATCACCAGAAGCTATTATATTGAGAGCAATAAAAAAGCACCGCCATGCGGTGCTTCTGAAAGAAAGTCGATGTGGCACGCCGCTCGCCGCGCGGTCTGTGCGCCCTACTCGCCCAGATAGGCAGCTCGCACGCGCGGATCGGCCAGCAGCTCCTGGCCCGGGCCGGTCATCGTGATGATGCCCGACTCCATGACGTAGCCACGGTCGGCAATGGCCAGCGCGCGGCTCGCGTTCTGCTCCACCAGCACGATCGTCACGCCCATGGCGTACACATCGCGCACCACTTCAAAGATCTTGTCCACCATGATGGGCGACAGGCCCATCGACGGCTCGTCGAGCAGCAGCAGCTTGGGCTGCGCCATCAGCGCGCGCGCCATGGCCAGCATCTGTTGCTCGCCACCGGACATGGTGCCCGCCAGCTGATCCATGCGCTCGCGCAGGCGCGGGAAGATGTTAAACATCTTCTCGATGTCGGCCTGGATACCCGCCTTGTCCTTGCGCAGGTAAGCGCCCAGCATCAGGTTGTCGGTGATGGTCTGGCGCGTGAAGACGCCCCGCCCTTCGGGCACCATCACCAGGCCCTTGGCCACCAGATCCCAGGCGCCCAGGCCCTTGATGTTCTGGCCCAGGAACTCGATCTGGCCGTCGTTGATGGCCTGCGTGGCGGTCACGGCCTTCATGGTCGTGGTCTTGCCCGCACCATTGGAGCCGATCAGCGACACCAGCTCGCCCTCGTGCACATCGAAATCCACGCCCTTGACGGCCTGAATGCCACCATAGGCCACCTTCAGCCCGCGTACCTTCAACAACACCGGGTTGCTTGTCTTGTCCGTCATACTCAATGTCCTCCGGTGCCCAGGTAGGCCTCAATCACTTTTTCGTCTTTCTGCACTTCGGCAGGCGTGCCCTCGGCCAGGCGCTTGCCATAGTCGAGCACGGTCACCCGGTCACACAGGCCCATCACCAGCTTTACATCGTGCTCGATCAGCAAGATCGTGCGGTTGTCGTTGCGGATACGGTCGATCAGCTCGCGCAGCTGCACCTTTTCAGTGGCATTCATGCCGGCCGCTGGCTCGTCGAGCGCGATCAATTGCGGATCGGTTGCCAGCGCGCGCGCAATCTCCAGGCGCCGCTGGTCGCCATAGGAGAGGGTACGCGCCTTGTAATCGGCATAGCGCTCAATGCCCACGTAGGCCAGCAGTTCGCGGGCACGTTCCTTGATCGCCATTTCCTCGGCCTTGAAAGCCTGGGTGCGGAAGATAGCGCCCAACAGACCGGACTGGCTGCGCACATGGCGCCCCACCATCACGTTCTCAAGCGCCGTCATCTCGGCAAACAGACGGATGTTCTGGAACGTGCGCGCAATGCCCGCCTTGGCCACCAGGTGCACCGCGGTCGGCTGGTAAGCCGTGCCTGCCAGCTCGAAAGTGCCGCTGTCGGGCGTGTAGAGACCCGTGATCACATTGAAGAATGTGGTCTTGCCCGCCCCATTGGGGCCGATCAGGCCATAGACCTGGCCGCGCTCAATGGTCAAACCCACATCGGACAGCGCCTGCAGACCGCCAAAGCGCTTGGAAATACCTGCCACTTTCAGTGCAGGAGCGTGTGTACTCGTCATGCTCTATTCTCCTGCTCAGTCTTTCTGGATGGCGCTCTTGCCGTGCTCGGGTGCGGGCCACAGGCCGCGCGGGCGCAGCAGCATCACCACGATCATCGCCACGGCGATCAGCAACTGACGCAGGATGGAGGCATCCAGGCGCCCATCCGTCATCTGCTGCAGCGGGCCGGCCACATAACGCAGCACTTCCGGCAGGGCCGACAGCAGCACCGCCCCCAGAATGACGCCGGGGATATGGCCCAGGCCTCCCAGCACCACCATGGCAACGATCATGATCGACTCCATCAGGCTGAACGACTCGGGAGACACAAAACCCTGAAAACCCGCGAACATGGCGCCGGACACGCCGCCAAACGTTGCGCCCATGCCAAACGCCATCAACTTGAGGTTGCGGGTGTTGATGCCCATGGCCTTGGCGGCAATTTCGTCTTCGCGGATCGCCATCCAGGCGCGGCCGATGCGCGAATCCTGCAGGCGGTAGCAGATGACCACACTGGCTACCACCAGCACCAGGAACAGGTAGTAGTACAAGGTGACCGACGAGACCGTGTAGCTGCCGATTTCCAGCGGCTTGGCAAAGTCAAAGCCGAAGATCTTGATCGAATCAATCTGGCCCAGGCCCTTGGGGCCGTTGGTGATGTTGACAGGCTGGTCCAGGTTCAGCATGAAGATACGGATGATCTCGCCAAAACCCAGGGTCACGATGGCGAGGTAATCGCCCCGCAACTTAAGTACCGGAAAACCCAGAATCAGCCCCGCCACGGCCGCGAGCAGCGCCCCCAGCGGAATCACCAGCCAGATCGAGGTGTGCAGACCATTGGGGAACATGGCCTTGAAGCCTTCGAATGTCTCGGCCAGATGGGGCGAGGCCATCAAGCCCAGCATGTAGGCGCCTACCGCATAGAAAGCGACATAGCCCAGGTCCAGCAGGCCGGCAAAGCCCACCACGATATTCAGACCCAAGGCCAGCATCACATAGAGCAGCGCCAGGTCGGCAATCCGCACCCAGGCGTTGCCGAAGGACTGCAGGATGAGCGGTAACACCAGGAGCGCGATCGCGCCCACAATCCATTGTGCTTTGTTGTTCTTCATGCTGTTTTCCCCTTACGCGCGATCGGCCACACGCTCGCCCAGCAGGCCCGAAGGACGCAGGGTCAGCACGATGATCAGCACAATGAACGAGAAGATGTCGACATACTGGCTGCCCAGAATGCCGCCGGTGAGCTCGCCGATATAACCGGCGCCGATGGCCTCCACCAGGCCCAGGATCATGGCGCCCACCACGGCGCCCGCCAGGTTGCCGATGCCGCCAAACACCGCGGCGATGAACGCCTTCAGACCCGGCAGGAAACCCATGGTGTGCTGGGCCGTACCGTAGTTCGATGCCCACAGCACGCCGGCAATCGCCGCCAGCACGGCACCGATCACGAAGGTGGCCGAAATCACCATGTCTGGCTTGATACCCATCAATGCAGCAACGCGGGGGTTTTCAGCCGTGGCACGCATGGCGCGGCCCAGGCGCGTGTAGTTCACCAGGTACATCAGCACGGCCAGCACAATGGCCGTCACGCCCAGCACCAGAATCTGGGTCGGCGTGATCACCGCGCCCGCCACTTCAAAGGGCTCAGCCGGCAACAAGGTTGCATAGGGCTTGTAATTGGGCTTCCAGATGATCATGGCCAGCGTCTGCAGCAGGATCGACATGCCAATGGCAGTGATCAGCGGCGCCAGGCGCGGGCTGTTGCGCAGCGGCCGGTAGGCCAGCTTTTCAATCGTGAAATTGAGCACTGCCGCCACCACACAGGCAATCAAGGTGGCAATCAGCAAGATGATCCAGCCGGGCGTGTCGGGCATCGCGCCCTGCATCCAGCCGATGATGCTCCAGCTCGTCAGCACACCGATCATCAGCACTTCGCCATGCGCGAAGTTAATCAATTGAATAATGCCGTACACCATGGTGTAGCCCAAGGCTATCAAAGCGTACATGCTGCCCAGTACCAGACCATTAATGATCTGCTGCAGCAAAATATCCATAACCAACCCTTCACCAGTTGAACCACGATGGCAAAGACTGCATTCACCTGGTGATTACCCTGTAATACAGACCGCCTCTAACCGCGATAACAGTTTTATGCGGATCGCAGGAATTCTATCGACGGGCCGGTGTTTTCACGCTCTTTCGTCGCTAGCGCTTTCCCTAGTCATTTGCACCAAAAGGTCACGAAAACTGACGCTTTTCGCATGGATTGCTAGGGAATCCACCAGTAATAAATATATAGACCCCCTGAATACTTACAAACAACTTACATTCCCCGTGATTCGTTATTGATAACCAGCAAAAGGGCGCGTAGCATCCGTGCAAATACCCTTGCGAGGCATTTACACCGGCTGGATGCAGGGCCATTCCGGGCTTCGAAAACGGCCTGCTCCGGTGTCGAAGCCTGCGCCCGCAAGGGTGCATTCCCCTCCCCGGTGAAGGCCCGGCAATAAAAAAACGCGGCCAGGCCGCGTTTGCTCCGGAGGGGCTGAATTTACAGCTTGCCCACCATCTCGGGCACCGCCTCGAACAGATCGGCCACCAGGCCATAGTCGGCCACGCTGAAGATCGGTGCCTCCTCGTCCTTGTTGATCGCCACGATCACCTTCGAGTCCTTCATGCCCGCCAAGTGCTGGATCGCACCCGAGATGCCCGC
>NZ_JACHKZ010000010.1 GCF_014207855.1 Comamonas odontotermitis
CAGTTTGTGGTGCGGTACTTGCGCCGACCCCAGTTCGTCTCACTCATCATCCGAGCCTACTACCGCTGCGGCCCGGATTTGTGCAACAAAGCCGCCATTGCGGCTCCGAAAATCATCACGCAGGTCGAGGTGGCGACGGCAATATGCATGGCGGCGTGTCCGATTTCGCTATCGGCGCCGTAGACTGCCAAGAGCGTGGAGTACAGAACGGGAACGACCACAAAGCCGCCTCCGAAGCCAAACAATACGGTGGTTGTGCCCGCGAGCAGCCCAAAAAACAGCAGCAGAAAATACATGGAAAGAAGTCGTCGTGATGTTGTAAAACCTCACGATAGAGGAGCAGTCTTTGGCTAGCATTCGAAGGATGGCCAATAATCCTTTCGTTTCAGCCAAACCTTTCTGATGCACAACATCTCGCTTGATTCGGTGGACGCAGTGGCACGGCCGTTGCTGGCCATTGGTACCGACTATCCGCCTGGCACACTGCTGGACACCCATACCCATCGCCGCGCGCAGGTGCTGTATGGGATGATGGGGTTGATGGAGGTGGAAACCGACGACGGCGCTTGGGTCATCCCACCGTACAGCGGTGTGTGGATTCCGGCGGGCAAACGCCACCGGGTGCGCATGCAAGGCGTCAGCACGCGCAGCCTTTATATCGAGCCCGGCGCCGCACCGCGGGAAGCGGCGCATTGCGAGGTGCTGGTGATCACCCCACTGCTGCACCAGTTGCTATTGGCTTCGCTGGGCATGCCTGCGCTGTATGACGAGCAAGGGCGAGATGGCGCGCTGGCGCTATTGCTTTTGCATGAGGTGCGCATGGCGCAGACGATGCCGTTGTTCGCACCGATTCCGCAGGATCAGGCACTTGCACGGCTGTGCAAGGCCTTTCTCAAATCGCCTCACATCCAGGCAGCGCCCCAGGAATGGGCAGAGCAACTGCACAAGAGCTTGCGCACCTTCACCCGATTGTTCAGGCTGCAGACGGGCATGAGCTTTGGAGCCTGGAGGCAGCAAGCCTGTCTGCTGGCTGCATTGCCCAGGCTGTCTTCCGGAGAGTCGGTCACACAGGTGGCGCTTGATCTTGGCTACGACAGCCCCAGTGCGTTTTCCACCATGTTCCGCAAGCGGCTTGGGCGGGTGCCGAGCGACTTTATCCGGATGGCGTCATCCGGTGCCACTCCATGAGCTTGTCGGCTGCTGGTCGGTTGTGGTGCTGCGCTTAGGCATCCCGATGATCGGCCTCTCCAGCCTTCCAATACCCCTTGGCGCTGAGGCAGCGGCGCGGAATGTCCCGCTCCTGAAGGTAGTGCTGCTTTAGCCTTCGGATGGCGGTAGACTCTCCCGCTATCCAGATGTAGCCCGGCCCCGTTGGCAAGGGGCGGTGCAACAGCGACTGACACAAGCCGAGGCCGTGCTTGGCCTGTGCATTGATCCATTGGATGCGCAGCCTGGCGGGGCTTTCAACAGGCTGTTGGTCTTCGGTGGAGAGTACCTCGATATAAACCTTGGCATTGATACCTGCGGGCAAGCTGCTTGCAATGCTCTGGATACCGGGCAAGGCTGTAGCGTCGCCCGCCAGCATTACCCAGCTTGCATCGCCAGGCAGAAAAAAGCCTCCGCTGCGTGGCCCTGCAATTGCCAGTTGCTCGCCAACCGCAGCTTGGGATGCCCAGGCAGAGGCGGGGCCGGAATCGGCATTCGCGCCATGCAGAACGAAATCCAGATCCAAGGTTCCCGCTTTGTGGTCAATGCTTCGCACCGTATAGGCACGACCTTCGCCAGAAGGTAGAAAGACCTTGACCCAGGCTGCCGGGTCGCTGATTCCCTCGGCATCCAGAAACTCTGCTACCTCGTCGCCACCTATGGTGATTCGACGCATATGGGGTGTAACGGAATGGACTGCCTGCACGATTGCAGCGGCTCTTCTCGTTTGGGGCTTTGGCGCGGCCTCAAGCATGGCATGCTTCGGTGATCATGCGGGCCCGCAGAAAAGCCGTGCCAGTGGGGCGATGTGCGGCAACGTGTACAACAGCAACGGCCGCCGCGGGTGTGACATGGATGCGAAAAGGCATCGATTACTCCAAATATGAGCATTTGCTCGATATTTGAAATAATATGAGTGATAGCTCATATTGAAAACTCGCGTTTGGATAAGCCCATGCCCGACTTGCCCCAGCCCCGCCGTATCCCGCGCCAAAGCCGCTCTCGTGCGTTGGTGGACTCGATTCTTGAAGCAACGGCTCATGTTCTGAGCGAGCGCGGATACGCAGGCACCAACACCAATCTGGTGGCAGAACGCGCGGGCGTCAGCGTGGGTTCGGTGTACCAGTACTTTCCCAACAAGGATTCGCTGATCTCGGCACTGCATGAGCGGCACGCCACAGAAATGCATGCAGCCATGGAGGCGGTTCTTGCCGGAATGCCTTCGCAGGGGCTACGGGCGCAATTGGCCGCCATCGTGCGTGCATGGATGGCGGCTCACCAGATCGCGCCTGAGCTGCACAGGGTGCTGGAGAAAGAGTTTCCGTTCTTTGATGCCCCGCCTGACCAAAGCCCTGCAGACCAAAGCATTTACGCGCGCGTTCACCAGTTGCTGGAAGCGCACCGGGATGGCTTGGTGCCCCAGGATTTGAGCCTGGCCGCCTGGGTTGTTCTGCAAAGCATGGAATCATTGATTCATGCCGCCATCATCCCTCCGGGCACTCCGCACCCGATCGAGAAAACCGAGCAGGCTATCATCGACATGCTGACCGGCTACCTCCATGGTGGCCAACAGCCCGATTCGCGGTAGCGCGCGGCCCGCATGGAGCAGGTGCGCCTGCGGTCATTTTCGGCTTGGCAAGCAACGGATCCATCAATACGATTTTGGGTATGGGTACAAAAAGGGAGCGAAACATCCAGCTGGCGCATGCTGTTCTGGACTGGAACAGGGCGCATCTCCGGCACGATGCTTTGTTGACCGAAACGCAGGTCAGGCAGTGCTTTGGAGAAGATTTCATTGTTGAGCCCAATGGCCGACACTACCGTGCAGACGTCGCCAACTACCTGGAGTTTCTCAACGGAATGAGGGCGACCATGGCGGGTATCGAATACCGGGTCATCCACACCGTGGCGGATGACGATGGCGTGGTGTTGGATATGGCTGTGCAGATCGCCCATACCGATGGGCGCAGGGAAGATTTCATCGCCATGCTGCTCATGCATTTCGATGCAAAGGACAAAGTATCTCTCTGGAAGGAAACCTATCTGTCTCGTGCATGAAGGGAACTGCGCGCCCGCCCGTCTTGTTTCCAGTCTCCTGATTTTGTTTGGGAACGTGTGTATCTGTAGCAAGGCTTGACCGCTGCGCGGCATGTCCTACCCGTGGGCCACGACGACGACTACCCTGCAAGCGTTTGTGGGCACGTAGCATGGGTACCAGGACAAAGCAATGGCCGCATGAAGAGGCCAGATGTAGCAGCTATGCACTGGTCAAAAGGCGTGCAATGGCTTTGTCTTTTGTTCAACGCTTCTTACACAGGAGGACACCATGGATACCATTCACAGCGCATCCAGCGTCATTTCTTCGGACAAGGTTCATGGCACAAACGTGTTCAATCCCAATGGAGAAAAACTGGGCTCCATTGAATCCCTGGTACTCGACAAGCTCTCGGGCAAGGTTCGTTACGCCGTCATGGAGTTTGGTGGTTTTCTCGGCATGGGCACCGATGTTTACCCATTGCCCTGGGAAACACTGAAGTACGACACCGACCTGGGTGGATATGTCGTGACCTTGACGCGCGAGCAGCTCGAAGGCGCCCCCCGCTATGGGCGCGACACCACACAGGATTACTCGGACGAATACGGCCGCAAGGTGCACGATTACTACGGCGTACCCTGGATCTATTGATCTGACGCTATCCGCCCGGTCTGATATGCCAAAAGCCACCCTCGGGTGGCTTTCTTGTATGCGATGCACGCTTGCGATTTCACTTTATTTTGATAGCAATTGATGCAGGCCAGATCAATGTTGGGCATAAAAAACATCGCCGCGCATAGTGGCGCGGCGATGGACTGATGCGGATGCAAAAGCAGTCTGCGCTCAGGACTGCGGGTATGGGTGCCTTCAATGCTTGCTGTGTTGCTGCGCCAGCACCCGTCGAGCCTTCTCGAAGGTCTTGCGAATGTCGGTGTTGTCCTTGTTGGTGTAGCGCAAACTCTTTTGGCCCGGCTTGGCAACCAAGGGGCGGCTTGGCATGGTGAGCATCGGTGTCATATGGCCTCCTGAGGGGGAATGGGCTGTAATGCTTACTGTTACCTATCAGGAATAGCTTGCCCATCAGTATTTGCCTCAAGCTGGGCTGGGACTGCACCTACAGCCTATGAAAAGGCTCAGAACGGTAGTCGTAAAGTCACCACAATCACGGTGCCCAGGGCCAGGTTCAATGCCACCCATTTGCGGATCTGGGCCATGGCCTTGGCGCCAGCCTGCCAGTCCTTGGCGCCTACGGCGGCATCAAGCCGTTTGAACAGCGCAAATCGGATATGACCGAACACCGCCATCATTACGATCCCCAGCACCGCCATCACGATCCACGATACCGGCATGGGCGCCTTGGCGCCTGCCTGTGCGGCCATCTGGTGAACCAGGCCGATCATGCCCAGGCCGCTTGCCAGAATCAGCACGACAGCCACCAGCACGGCGGCAAAAAAACGCTGCAGCACATCGCGCATCAGGGGCAGACGTTCGGGCGGCTGCAGTTGCGCAGCGGCAGGGCGAAGGAAGAAGTGGGCGAACGCCATGCCGCCCAGCCAGACAATGACGGAGAGCAGGTGAACCGTTTTGAGAGTGATGTAGAGCATGGGGCGGGTAAAGAATAGTTGGAGGAGGGCGCTTGGCTGTATCGTACCTGCCTTGCCTGGTCAGTTGTTCGCCTTCTGGTCATGAAAGCTGCCTTGCGCTTTTGAAGAAAAAACACAGGCCAAAGACCACGCTGCATCGTGCGACATGGCGGCGGGCATTTGCTGGCGCTGTGGCTGGCTGCTACCATGCGCCGCATGTTGTCTTCTGCCTCCACGCACTGCTCGCACGCGCCAGTTGCCCTGCCTGGAGGCGCCGTGCTGCGCGGGATGAATTACAAGCCCGTCGCACATTCCCTCGCCCGGCGATAACCCCCCACATTCATTTGCGCAAACGCAGTATCGCCGGGCTTCTACCCAGCGCGATCGCGGCTGCGCACCTGCCCGGCGCCCAGCCATGGAACAAGCCCGTGGCCACGCACTGCGTGCCGTCACACGGAATGGGAAGACCGTCATGGACCAATCCATGGAATTTACCAAGCAGTTTCTGCGCTCCAAAAGCCCTTGTGCAATGGGTTTTCGCTGGTTCGTGCGCAACATCGAAGATGGCGTGAGTTATCAGAAGGCGCTGGACACCCTGGTGGCCGCTGGCCGTGTGGACGATGCGCTATGGTTGCTGAACAACTTTGGCCCTACCAATGCCGTGCTTGAGCTGGATCGCTTGGAA
The DNA here is from genome assembly GCF_014207855.1 of Comamonas odontotermitis. Taxonomy (GTDB): domain Bacteria; phylum Pseudomonadota; class Gammaproteobacteria; order Burkholderiales; family Burkholderiaceae_C; genus Comamonas; species Comamonas odontotermitis_A. The sequence continues at coordinate 5,510 of NZ_JACHKZ010000010.1, forward strand.
GCCGATGCCGTCGTGTTTGCGGGCAGCGTACAGGTACGCGCTGGCGTGGAAGTAGATGGTGTGGTGCATGTGGGCCGCTCCTTGCAGGCTGGTGGTGGAGTGCGCAGCGGCGGCGATCTCGTCGTGGGGGAGGACATCCGCGCGGGCGCCAGCATTTTTGCGGGTGGCAGGCTGCATTGCGGTGGCCACCTGCGCACCGACTGGGGTGTAGATGTGCAGCAGGGTGTGACCGTTGGCGGCGATCTGCGGGTGGCTTGGGACCTGGTTGCGCAAGGCGCGATCAGCGTGCGCGGCTCCGCTGTGGTGGGGCAGGATGTGATTGCAAATGACAGCTTGCACTGCGAGAAAAACCTGCGCGTTGGCGGGCACCTGACCGGAGCGGGCCCCCTGCGTGCGGGACACGGGATCGCGGTGGGCGGCGCGATCGAAGGCGTATCGCATATCGATGCAGGCTGGGGCATTCGTGCGGGTGAGCACATCCACGCCAGCGGGGCCATCAAAGCGGGGGAAAGCCTGGCTGCAGGTGATGCCATCTGCGCGGGCGAAGGCTACGGGGTGTTTGCAGGCCTCAATGTGCAGGAAGACAGCTGGGAGGTGAGCGGCCAGGTGTGCGCAGCAAGCCCGCCCAAGCGCCTGCGCAGCGGGTGCTGGATCGGCCCCAGTCTGCTGTAATTCTGAATGATAGAGGTCTGTAGCGCTGGGTTGGTGCGCGCAAGTTGCTATTGAAAATATAGAAACCAGATCAGAAAACGCCCAGCCCCAGCCCCGCCGCCAGCGCGGCGCCAAGTTCGCGGCAGTGCTGCAGATCGGTATCGGGAATGCGCTTGGTGGCCAGGATGGCCTCGGGCGTCTGTGCATGGGTACAGATGATCAGCGGCTCAGCCACCGGCTTGAGCCGCCAGCCTGTGGCGATGCGCTCGATCTGGCGCGCCGCGCCATGGCCATCGCTGCCCGCACACACCAGGCTTGCATAGGCACGGCCATTGATACGATCGAGCACCGGGTAGTAACAGCGGTCAAAAAAGTCCTTCATCATGCCGCTCATCGCAGCCAGATTCTCCGGCGTGGCAAACACATAGGCGTTGGCAGCCAACACATCGGAGGGCTGGGTGGCCTGTGCATGCAGCAGGCGTACATCCACACCGCCTTCTGCCAGCGCGCCATCGCGCGCGGCCTGCGCCATCTGGAGCGTGCCCTGGGTGAGGGTGTGGTAGACGATGAGCAATTGCGGGGCAACCATGGCGCAAGCATAGCGGCAAAGCGGGAGGCGGTCTTGGCAGTGCCATGTCATGTACAAGACGGCGCACTACGGCATAGTCGGTAGCGCATGGTAGATTGGGCCTCTCACTCCTTCGGATTCGACAGCCATGAGCGAATTGTTTGACCGCGTTGCCGCCAGTTTTCACGCCCAGGGGCTCATGCACACCATGGGTGCCAGCCTGCGGCAGGTGGTTGACGGCGAAGTGCAGATTGCGCTGCCTTATAGCAAGGCCCTGTCGCAGCAGCACGGATTTTTGCATGCTGGCGCGGTGACCAGTGTGGTTGACAGTGCGGTGGGTTATGCCGCGCTTACCAAGGCGCCTGCGGGGTATGACGTGGTCACTGCCGAATTCAAGATCAACCTGCTGCGACCAGCCATTGGTGAGCGCTTTGTGGCGGTGGGCAAGGTGCAGAACGCAGGCAAGCTGCTGACCGTGTGCACGGGCGAACTGCTCGCCTACACCGCAGACATCGACGCTGCCCCCAAGGTGGTGGCCTTGATGCAGGCAACCATCGTCAATGTCAAATACTGATTGAAGCTAAAGATAGCTGCTGGCGCTTATGGCGCTTATCTTTAAAGTGCCAGAAGCTATTTTTTTGATAGTGACTGGTGCAGTTCAAGTGTTGCTCAGTCCTGCCACTGGTACAGCGCCGGCTGCTTGTTCACAAAGCGCTGGATGGCCTCCTGGTGAAAGGCGCTTTCGCGGCACAGCGTCTGGGCAAGGGCCTCCTGCTGGAAAACCTCGGCGCGCTGACTTTCAAAGGAATGGTTCATCACGCGCTTGGTGTAGCCAATGGCTTCGGTCGGCGCATTGGCAAAGCGCTCGGCAAAGGCGATGGCATCGGCCAGCACATCCTCGCTCGTCAGCCGGTACGCCATACCCAACTGCCGTGCCTCTTCGGCTCCCACCACACGGGCGGTGAAGGCCAGTTCCTTGGCGGTCTGCAAGCCCACCAGGCGTGGCAGAAGGTGCATGGCACCCAGGTCCGGCACGAAACCGATCTTGGCAAACACGCAGCAGAACTTGGCGCTGGGCGCAGCCAGCACAAAATCGCCTGCCAGGGCAAGCGACAAGCCCGCGCCAAAGGCGCTGCCTTGCACGGCGGTGATAACGGGTTTTTCCAGGTCAAGCAGCTCGTCAAACCAGCGGTGCAGGCCCAGCATGCGGTTGCGGCTGTCAAACACGTCCTGCTTGCCTGCTACCGTGGCCTGCATGCTCTTGATGTCGCCACCGGCGCAGAAATGGCCGCCCGCGCCAGTCAGTACCACAGCCTTGATGGCGCGGTCGTCACGAATCTGAGGCACGAGGCGGGTGAATTCCTCGCGCATGCTCTGGTCGAGCGCGTTGCGGGCTTCGGGGCGGTTCATGGTCAGCACGGCGGTGCTGCCGTGCATGGAGAGGATCAAAGATGTCATGGCGTGGCTTGGAGAGAAAAACGACTGCGCGGCGCAGACTCATTCCGCCTTGATGTCAAGGCGCTTGGCAACAGGAATCCACCGTTCGCGCTCGGCAGTAATGAACTGGCCCCATTCTGTGGCGCTTGCCGCAATCGGCTGGGCACCTATGCGACGCAGCTTGTCCTGCACATCGGGCTTGGCCAGCGACTGGTTGACGGCCAGGTTCATGCGATCAATGGCGGCCTGCGGTGTGCCCTGGCGCGCCACCAGGCCGAACCACGCGCTTGCCTCGGTACCCGCAAAGCCCAGCTCGGCAAGCGTCGGTACATGGGGTATCTGCGGAAACCGCTGGTTGTCCAGCACCGCCAGCGGCACAATGCGGCCACTGATGGCCTGTTGCATCGAAGAGGGCAGTGCGTCGAACATGATGTCCACATTGCCGCCCATCATGCTGGTGATGGCCGGGGCGCTGCCTGCAAATGGCACATGCGTCACCTTGAAGCCCATGCGGTCGCTGGCAAATTCGCCTGCCAGATGGGTGATATTGCCGCTGCTGGCCGATCCCATGGTGAGCGGTTTGCCCTCTTTTTGCGCCTGCTGGGCCCTGGCGATCAAACCCTTGGCGTCCTGCACGCCCAGATCCTTGCGGGTGACGAGCAGCAGTGGCGCCTTGCCCAGGCCCGCTACCGGCACAAAATCCTTGGCGGGGTCGTAGTTCATCTTGGCGTAGATGGCACTGTTGATGACGAGTGGGGCGTTCGATCCGACGAAAAATGTCTGTCCATCGGCGGGGGCGCGCAGTACGGTTTCTGCAGCAATCATGCCTGCGGCGCCACCCTTGTTTTCGATGACGATAGCCTGGCCGCTGGCCTGCCCCACGTCCTGGGCCACAATGCGGGCAATCTGGTCGGCAGCGCCGCCAGCGGGGTAGGGCACCACCCAGCGCAGCGGGGCATCGGCGGCCTGGCTGTGCAGCGCCGTTGCGGCAATGGCAGCGCCTGCCGCAAAGCAGAAAGCGCGGTGCAGAAAATGGCGCCGCAAACGGCTCCGAAAATGGTTGTTGGGCACGATGTTTGTCTCCTGTCTGCTATGCATGATGTAGCGCTGGCAGTGGCCTGCTCTTTTGGCGGTGAAGGCCGCAGTGGCTGCTGCACCTGCGACTACACTAGGCCGGTTTGTCAGTCGCGTCCAATATCAAATTGCTCTCAGCTGATATGCGTTGCAACAGGGGCTTTGCCCGTATGCTTGCAGGCAAACGATGCATGAGGAGCAAGCCATGAGCGCATTCTTGAAGTACGAACAATCCGGCCATGTGGTCACCCTGACCATGTGCCAACCCGAGCGCCGCAACCCGCTGACCGGCAACACGGCAGTCGAAGAGTTTCTCGCCGCCATCGAGAAAATCCGTGCCGACAGCACGGTGCGCGCCGTCATCCTGACGGGCGAGGGCCCAGCGTTCTCGTCCGGCGGCGATATCAAGACCATGCAGGAGCAGTCGTTTGGCGACGTGGACGGCATGCGCATCCGCGAAGACTACCGCCAGGGAATCCAGCGCCTGCCACTGGCGCTGTTCAACCTGGAAGTGCCAACGATTGCCGCCGTGAACGGCCCTGCCGTCGGTGCAGGCCTCGATCTGACCTGCATGTGCGACCTGCGCGTGGCGTCGGACAAGGCCAAGTTTGCCGAGAGCTTTGTGAAGGTCGGCATCATTCCGGGTGATGGCGGCGCCTGGCTGCTGCCGCGTGTGATCGGCATGTCGCGTGCTGCCGAGCTGTCGCTGACCGGCCGGATGATCGATGCTGCCACTGCGCTGCAATGGGGATTGGTGTCGCAGGTGGTGCCGCATGACGAACTGATGCCCGCTGCCCGCGCGCTGGCGGAGGAAATTGCCGCCAACCCGCCGCAAGTCACCCGCATGACGAAAAAGCTCATGCGCGAGGGCATGCACCAAAGCCTGGCATCCATTCTGGAGCTGTCGGCCGCCTACCAGGCGCTGGCCCACCAGACGGCGGATCACCGCGAAGCGGTCAGCGCCTTTCTGGAAAAGCGCAAACCGGATTTCAAGGGCTGAAGCAGCCCGGCAAATGCAATACGCAATACCGGGCACAGCAAATTAAGCAGGAATAGCAAACAGATGGCCGCTCAATGCGGCCATCTGTGGGGCCATCTGCGCTGCCGTCTACATTCTTGGGTATAGAGCGACTGAACGGCGTGCAGCCAGAGCTTGTGGCCTGGCCGCAGAGCCGGTTATGCAGCAATTGCGGAACCGGCTTCATGTGCGGGGTGGCCGCACGCCATGCAGCGCAAGCGAACGCAACTCCGCCGGCAGGCTTTTCGTGTCGCGGTTGGTCTGCGTTTGGCAGGCTCCTGGGTGCTGTGCAACGCCTCTCAGCAGTGCTGGTGCTCCAGGCGCTCAAGCCGCTCCAGCTCGGCGCAGATGTCGGCCATGGTGCCTGTCATCGCCCAACGCATGCCACGCTCACGCTGCAAGCTGCCGGGTTTGGCCCAATAGCGTTTGATGGATGCATCATTGGCCGCCTGCGCGCTGCAGCGCTGCACTGACAGAAAGGCACGGCTTGCAGTTGCTGCAGCCGTGGTGGTGCGCCTGCGGCTGGCCGGTTTGCGCGGCAGGCGAATGCGGTCAATAGGGCGCTCAACAGGATCGGCAGGCTTCTCATCGGTCGCATCCAACAGGCTCAGTTGGCCGCTGGTGCTGCGCTGTGCAGTTGAGGCCGATGACGCAGCGGCAAAGCAGTGCACCTGGGCCCCATGCTGGCTGTCATTGGCAGCCCCGCTGTGGGCTTTGCGGCTGCGGCGGGCGGGTAAGCTGGTGATGGTGCGGCTTACCATGTGGAAGAGGGGCGAGCCGGCAACGAGAGAGAATGGCGCGAGGGCGCGCAGTGCGGCAGCGACGAGCATAGGAACTCCTTGTGTATGAGAACAGCAGGATTGCTCATAGCAGACGCTGGCCCCAGGGCCGTGAGATCGCTCCCCCGGCGCCCGCTACCTGAAGCTGCGTCGAATTTTTAGCGGTACAGGCTGGCTTACATCAGCATCGTGTTGCGGATCAGGCCAACGGCAATACCTTCAATCTCGAAAGGTTCGCCGGGCTGCACGACGATGGGCAGGTAATCTGGGTTTTCGGCCAGCAGCTCGATTCCATCCTTGGTGCGTTGCAGGCGTTTGACGGTGACATCGTCTCCCAGGCGGGCCACGATGATTTGGCCGTTTCGCGCTTCACGCGTGGATTTGACGGCCAGCAGGTCGCCGTCCATGATGCCCGCATCGCGCATGGACATGCCCCGTACCTTGAGCAGGTAATCGGGTTGCTGCTGGAACAGGCTGCCTTCCACGCTGTAGGTCTGGTCGACATGCTCTTGCGCCAGTATGGGCGAGCCGGCTGAAACCCGGCCAATCAGGGGCAGCGACAGCGGCGCAAGTTCTTGCACGATACGGCCCACGCTGGCGGCCATGCTGGCAACCCCTGTGGAGAGGCCTGCCAGTGGCGAGGAAAACCGCGTGCCGCGTGCTGCGTTGATGGAGCGCACCGTGTCGTTGTTGAGACGGATGCCGCGCGAGGTACCACTGACCAGCTCAATCACACCTTTGCGGGCGAGGGCCTTCAAATGGTCTTCTGCCGAGTTGGCGGATTTGAAGCCCAGTTTGCTGGCGATTTCGGCACGGGTAGGGGGAGCACCGGTGCGCGAGATGGCGGTCTGGATCAGATCCAGAATTTCTTGTTGGCGCGCGGTCAGTTTGGGTTGGTCTCGCATAAGATCTCCGTGTGATCTGTGGTGCCAAGCGCACTGCCAATGGGCTGTGCATTCAAACACCTGTACATCAATCCAGTACCTGTATTTTTAACCAGTTTTTTCAGAGAGGCAAGCCTTGCAGCAAAAAATTTTGATCCTGGGCACTGGCGGTACCATTGCAGGCATGGCAGAAGACGCCGAGCGCCCGGGTAAATACCGGGCGGCTCAACTGTCGGTGGGCGCCCTGGCGGCAGCGATCCCCGGTATCGAAAAGGCTGCTGGAGGCAGTCTGGATGCGCAGCAGATTGCGCAAATTGATAGCAAGGACATGGACGAATCGGTGTGGTTGGCGCTGTTGCAGGCATGCGACAAGGCGCTGCGCGACGACACGGTCGCTGGCATCGTCATCACCCACGGTACCGATACGCTGGAGGAGACCGCCTGGTTTTTGCACAGTTGCCTGGGGCGCTTGCCCAAGCCTGTGGTGCTGACCTGCGCCATGCGCCCGGCCAATGCGCTGATGCCCGACGGGCCACAAAACCTCAAGGACGCCGTCTTCGCCGCTGCCGCGCGCAGCGCCTCGGGCGAGCCGTTGCTGACCGAGGTGGTTGCCGTCACCGGAGGCGGCGAATTGCACAGCGCGCGGTGGCTGCAAAAAGTGCATCCGCATCGGCTGATGGCTTTCTCATCAGGGGAGCAAGGCGCCATCGGCTGGGTGGGGGGGGATGGGGTGCGTCTGCGCGATGAACAGGTGCTCGGTGGCATGCCCGCGCCTGCTCAGGCAACTCTTGTCATGGCAAGTCTGCCTGCGCCCCAGGATTGGCCGTGGGTGGAAATCATCACCAGCCATGCAGGTGCGCGGGGCGTTGCAGTGGATGCCTTGGTGGCCCAGGGGGTGCAAGGCCTTGTGGTTGCTACGACGGGAGACGGTACGGTGCACTCTGCGTTACAACCGGCCCTGGCACGGGCGCGCAGCCAAGGGGTGGCCGTGTGGCGCAGCAGCCGCTGCAGTGACGGTGCCATCAGCGGCGCAGGGTTGCCGACGCGGGCCCAATTGGGCGCAGACGCTGCGGTGGCGATCAATCCCTACAAAGCGCGCATCAGCCTGCAACTCGCCTTGCTGGGCGTTCTGCACTGATGGATAGTGCTATGAAAAATGAAGCTGTAGGTGTTTGTGCCTTGCGCTTTGCAAGCCAGAAATCACCAAATATGAGCAATCCACTGGGAGCCTGCGGCCTACACCACGTTGCCTTGATTGCATCGGACTATGCTCGCTCCAAGGCGTTCTATACCGATATTCTGGGCTGCACCGTGCTTGCCGAGGAATACCGCACCGCCCGCGATTCCTGGAAACTGGATCTGGCTGTACCCGGCGGCGGGCAACTGGAGTTGTTTTCTTTTCCATCACCCCCGCCCCGCGTGTCTCGGCCCGAAGCCTGCGGCCTGCGCCACCTCGCCATCGCCGTGCAGGCGGTGGAGGCCGCGCGCACTTACCTGGTTCTGCAAGGCGTGGAATGCGAAGAGATTCGCCGGGACGAGGCCACCGACAAGCGGTTCTTCTTTTTCAGCGACCCGGATGGGTTACCGCTGGAGATATACGAGATGTGATGGAGCGCGTTTGCCTGCGCTCAGGCCAGAGCGGGTTACCCACCCCGGTGATGTGCAGCAGGGGGATTCAGGCGCAATGTTTTGCCTGGTTATTCAGCTTCAGCCGCGGGGCGTCCATCGCGTACGGCTGCTACGACGATACCCACGGCGCACACTGCAAAAAGGATGCCCGTCGGAATACCTCCAATGGTGGTCATCAACCATCCGTAGATTTCGGAGAGTAGGCCAATGATGCGATTGCCACTGCGGGTGCTGAGCTTGTTGCCAATGAAGGCATTGAATGAGAGCACTGCAAACACCAGTGCCAAAAAGGCCGTGACGATCCACTTCATGCCATTGGGTCCTTGTTATGTGAATTGAATGGGGCAGGGAGCATTTCCGCCAAAACTTAACGTGGTTATTAAAACAGATTGCGATGCAAAAGGGCGGCGCCAACGCCGAACCGTTGTGTAGCTGCCATCAAGCAGGACAATAAAAAAGCCACTATCAAAAAAGATAGTGGCTTGCCTTGCCGTATGGGCGCTGGATGTTTCAAAGCCTAAGGCGCCAAGGCTCGCATCGTTTGCGGTGTGAAATCAGTTTTCCAATGCGGCAATGGCGCGCTGGGTAATTTCGTCGACGCTGCCCAGGCCGCTGATTGCGCGGTATTTGGGGGCGGCGGCGGGATCCTGCCGAGCCCAGTTGCTGTAGTAATCCACCAGCGGGCGGGTCTGGTTGCTGTAGACGTCGAGGCGTTTCTTGACGGTTTCTTCCTTGTCGTCTTCGCGCTGTACCAGGTCTTCGCCAGTCACGTCGTCCTTGCCTGCCACCTTGGGTGGGTTGAACTTGGTGTGGTAGGTGCGGCCCGATGCAGGATGGCTGCGGCGGCCGCTCATGCGTTCGATGATGGCATCGAACGGTACATCGATTTCCAGAACGTAATCGAGCTTGACGCCGGCGGCCTTCATGGCGTCCGCCTGGGGAATGGTGCGGGGAAAGCCGTCAAACAGGAAGCCGTTGGCGCAGTCGGGATGGGCAATGCGATCCTTGACCAGGTTGATGATCAATTCGTCGCTGACCAGTTGGCCTGCATCCATCACCGCCTTGGCTTGCAGGCCCAGCGGGGTGCCGGCCTTGACAGCAGCACGCAGCATGTCGCCGGTGGAGATTTGCGGAATACCGTATTTTTGGCAGATGAACGCGGCTTGCGTGCCTTTGCCGGCTCCGGGCGCTCCCAACAGAATCAGTTTCATGACGGTCCTTGGAAATTAGAAAACTTGCACGGCAAAAGCGGGCTGCCAAGCCCGCTTTTACACAAAAAAACTGGGCTTGAGCATATCACGCATCGGGGGATTGTCACCAAAATGCAAGCTAATGTAGTGTCTCCGAATGTGCAATATTACCTTGCCTTGAAACGTGCTCTCAGCATGCACCGCCTTGCTTACGAGGCGCTTGCATGTCGGTATTTCAGCACTTCATATCGCAGTGGGCAGACTGCGTGCCGTTATACCTGCGACGCGAAGATCTGGCGCACGCGCAGCAGGTCTTCGGGAGTATCAACGCCTGCGCCGGGGTGGCTTTGTGTGATGTGCACGGCAATGCGGTAGCCGTGCCAGAGAGCCCGCAGCTGCTCCAGTGCCTCGATCTGCTCGGTAGGTGCCTGCGCGAGCGTGGGGAAGGTCTGCAGAAAACTGGCGCGGTAGCTGTACAGGCCCATGTGGTGCAGGGGGGCGAAGCCGGTTGTGGTGGTGGCATTGGGGTTCTTCCACCAGCTTGCATTGACGTGCTCGCGTCCCCAGGGAATGGGTGCACGGCTGAAGTAGGCGGCCAGACCTTTGGCATCGAGCACCACTTTGACCACGTTCGGGTTGAGCAGCGATTCCAGGTTGGCCACAGGGTGCGCCACAGTGCCCATGCTGGCTTCTGGCCGGTCGGTCAAAAGCTGTGCCACGGCGTCGATCAGGCCGGGGGCCACCAGCGGCTCGTCGCCTTGCACATTGACGACGATATCGTCCCCCGACAGGCCGAGCCGTTCACAGGCTTCGGCAAGGCGGTCGCTGCCGCTCGGGTGGTTTGCAGAGGTGAGTACGGCTTGCACGCCATGTTGTTTGCAGGCATCCAGAATGCGCGCATCATCGGCTGCCACCACCACCCGCTGGGCATTGCTTTGCTGGGCACGTTGGGCCACGCGAACCACCATGGGCAGGCCACCGATATCAGCCAGGGGCTTACCCGGCAGGCGCGATGACGCCATGCGCGAGGGGATCAATACAGTGAAGGGCGCGGAGCTGTGGACGGTTGCCATGGTGTGCCGGGTGGAGAGGGGCGAAACAAAAAGGGCTGCACCCAACGGATGCAACCCAGAGGCGAAGAGCCATTGTAGCGAGGGGGGCGATGGCTCCCAGGTCAGGGAATGATGGCTGGTGTTGGCGCGTTGCTGGCAGGCACACTCACCGCATCGGGAGCGAGCAGTATTTTTTCGACGGCGCGCAGCTTCCTGGCATCGATGGCCTCGCGCAGGCGGGGCAACAAGGCGACCAAGCCTTCGTAACCCTGGGCTTTCTCCACCGCCAGCTGCAAGCGAAAGCCCTTGAGGCCCAACTCGCCCACCAGCTGGCCGACGATGGCATAGGCTTTCATATAGCGATCCGTTGGATCACTAACCTGGACGGGCGCAGTGGCATGCCGCGCGGCTTGCTGGCCTGGACGGGCGCAGTGGCATGCCGCGCGGCTTGCTGGCGCTCGTCTGCCAAAGAGGCCACAGGAGCCGGGGCGGTGGCCGCAGGCGCTGTAGCTGCAGGCTGCGAAGGCGTTGGATGGGAGAGCCAGCTGCCCATTTCGCCGCTCTGGGCTGGGCGCAGCAATTCCAGCAGGCCCTGCTGGATCAGCAGCTTGATGTCTTCAAGCAGTTGCAGGCGACCCGTGTTGCCAGGGAGCAGCTCAATGACTTGCTCGACGCTTTTGTTGCCATCGAACAGGATGAACGCGGTACGCATGCGCGGAGGCAGGACGGGGTCGCGTGCCCGTAGCGCCTCAAGGCCTTTGTCGGTCTTTTTCAGGATGAGGGTTTGCATGGCAATTCGCTGTCGATGAAAAAGCCATACCGCTGGTAACAGACGGTTGGATGTGTCACGAAAATGTCAGCGAATTGTGACCAGCTGGAAAAAACTGTGTACTAGGGATTTACCTGACCGCTATTTTTCCTATGAAAGTAGTGAGGCCCATACCCTCACTCCGGGAGCAGCCTGGCGGCGTGCTGCCTGGGTAGGTATCCAATATAGGTATCCCGCAGCTCAGGCGCCTTCACCGGAGGCTGGGGTTGCGATGGCATCGATCTCATCGTCGGTCAGGGGACGGGCTTCCACCTCCAGCATCACGGGAATGCCGTCGCGTACCGGGTAGGCAAGGCGGGCGCTGCGCGATACCAGCTCCTGGCGCTCGCGGTCGTAACGCAGGGGGCCTTTGGTGACGGGGCACACCAGCAGTTCAAGCAGTTTCGGGTCCATAACGGCAGTCAATCTTTCTGTGGTTGGGGCGTGTGCGGCGCGGATACCAGGGCATGCAGGCGGGAGTGCACATACGAGGCAAAGGCCGGGTCAATCTGCACCTGCAGTGGCACAGCCAAAGCCTGGGGGGCAATGCGCCATAGCTTGTGGGCATCCTTTTCGGTGCATAGCAGCACGGGTGTCTCCATTGTAGGTGCCCCCGAATCCACCAATCCCAACCGGGCCAGCAATTGTGGATCGGCCAGGTCTGCGTGATCCGGCAAGGCACTGCTGCGCGCCTGCGGCAATCCAGCTGCCTCCAGCATGGCAAAGAATTCCAGCGGGTAGGCAATGGCGGCCACTGCATGGATGCGGCGCCCGCGCAGACTGGACAGCGGGATGCGGCGGCCATCTTTCGCAATGGCGAAATCGGCCAGCTGGCGATCTACGGGCCAGGCGGCGGCACCGCAGCGGGCCAGCTTGACGGGGGGCTCGCCCGCATACAGGGCGATATCGAGCGGGCGCGGCCAGGGTTCGCGCAGCGGGCCGGCCGGCAGTTGCCAGCCATTGCCCACGTTCTGGCGGTTGAACACGGCAATTTCCAGGTCTCGCGCCAGAGCCAGATGTTGCAGACCATCGTCGCAGATGAGTACATCGATATCTTTATGCGCCGAAAGTGCTGCCTGTGCTGCATTTGCACGTTTGTTTGCCACAAACACAGGGGCGTTGGTGCGCTGCGCAATCAGCAGGGGCTCATCGCCCACCTCACGCGGGTCGCTGTGCCTTGTCACTTCCAGTGCAGCAGAGCTACCCGAGGTGGCGCGCCCATAGCCGCGCGATATGACGGCAGGCCGCCAACCCCTGGCTTGCAAAGCCTGTACTAGATGAATGGTGACAGGGGTCTTGCCAGCGCCGCCCGCAATCAGATTGCCCACCACCACGGTCGGCACGGGCGCGCGCCAGCTTTGAAGCACACCCGCCCGGTACAAGCTGCGTCGCAGGCTGCCCAGGCCGGCGTAGATCCACGCAAGAGGCAGCAATGCGCGTGCCAGCAATCCCTTGTGCTGCCAGGCATCGGTAATGCGGGCAGAGCGGGGGCGGCTGGTGGACGGCTGGGAGGCGTTTGGCAGGGGGGCGGTCATGCAGGCTGCATGCTAGCACTGCAGGCCCCGGTTGCCCGAGACCTGCAGCAGCAATTATTTGCCTGCGGCTGACTGGGTAGCGAAGGTGACCTGGTTCAGGCCCACGCGGCGCGCGGCCTCCATCACGGAGACGACGGACTGGTGCGGTGCCATGGCATCGGCGCTGATGATGATCACGCTGTCCTTGCCGGCGGTGGCGGCGCTGCGCAGAGCGGCTGCCATGTCGGCAACCGTTTTGCCTTCCAGCGCCGTCTTGTTGACGGCATAGCGGCCGTCAGCGGCTACGGCGACGATGATTTCCTTGGGCCGGTCGCGCAGCTGCTCGGCATTGGCGATGGGCAAGGTGAGCTGCAGCTCGGTGAACTTGCTGTAGGTGGTCGACAGCATCAGAAAGATGAGGATCACCAGCAGCACGTCGATGAAGGGGATCAGGTTGATCTCCGGCTCTTCCTTGGTGCGGGGGCGAAAGTTCATGCGCGGCTCCTGAGGTAATCAGCCGCGGCGCAGCTTGTTCAGGTGGCGCAGGAACTGTTCGGCCGACAGCTCCAGGGTGAGGAGGTAGCCATCGACGCGGCTGCGGAAATAGCGCCAGAAAATCAGCGCAGGAATCGCAACAATCAAGCCAAAGGCGGTGTTGTACAGCGCAATCGAGATACCGTGGGCCAGCAAGGTGGGGTTGTTGCCACCGCCACTTTGCGAGCCGAAGATTTCGATCATGCCGATGACCGTGCCCAGCAGTCCTAAAAGAGGAGCGGCCGATGCAATGGTGGCAATCGCTGTAAGGTATTTTTCGAGATTCTGGGCAACCCGGCGGCCTGCGCTTTCCATGGTGGCGCGCAGGTCGGCTTCGGAGATGCGGGGTTCGCTGTTGATGGCACGCAGACCGCTGGCCAGTACCTCGCCCAGGGCAGAGTTCTGTCCCAGCTGGTTCACCACTTCGGCGCTGGGTACGTTGTGGGCAGAGACGGAAATCGCCTCTTGCAGCAGATTAGGGGGGGCGACCTTGGCCGTCTTCAGTGCCAGAAACCGTTCAACAACCAGTGCGAGGGCCAGGATGGAGCAGACGATCAAAGGCCAGATCGGCCAGCCTGCGGCTTGAATAATGGAAAACAAAATCTCTCTCCGCTCGTTCTTTTTCAGCAATGCATTATGGCCCAACGTGGCCTGCTGTCAGCCTAAAATCATGTCGGGCGCGGCCTGCAGCCAACAGGGTGAAAGAAATGGTGGCATGTTGCGTCGAGTCTTCCACAGAATGTGTGGATAACTTTGTGGGCAATCTGTCATCAGCCAGAAAAATTGCTGAAAGCACGGGGTTTTTCTTAGATTGCTTAAAAAATAAGCTGATAAAAATATTTATAAATCAATATCTTGTACGTGCATTCGATATTTTGTGCTACAGAGTATGACGATCGGATGACGTACTGAGGCGCCTTGCCCGCTGTGGACTACTGCCTTGCCTCCTGTGCGGAACTGGGTGCTCCCTGCTTTGGGCGGAGGCCCCAACCCTCTCGCTCTGCAAAAGTTGCGGGCAAAACCAGTCAGAATGCTGCACGATGTTGTTTTTTAGAGTGGATGGTGGCAATGAGCAGGTATGGGCGCCTGTAAAGCGCAAGCTGCCATGCCGTCGGCGCCCGGCGATCCCGCAGGATATTGGGTGCAGATTGGGATAGATTTGCTATGTTAAGAATAGCAAAATGCGCTTGTTGATGGGGCGTTAGAGGCAAATTTATGGATAACTTTGACATTCCGGCCACCGCCGCCCCGCGCACGTGGGAAGTCGGCGCGCTGTGCCGCGCCGTGGGCGACGCGCTGGCGGCGCGCTTCAATCCGGTGGCGGTGCGCGGGGAGCTGAGCGGCTTTTCGCGGGCGGCCAGTGGTCACTGCTACTTCAATCTCAAGGATGTGAATGGCCAGATCCGCTGCGCCATGTTCAAGCGCGCCGCGCAGTCGCTTGGCTTTGCGCCACGCGATGGCGAGCTGGTGGAGGTGGTGGGAAAGCTCGGCGTGTATGAACAGCGTGGCGATCTGCAATTGATTGTGGAGGACATGCGCCGAGCCGGGCAGGGCGCTTTGTTCGAGCAGTTTTTGCGCCTCAAGGCGCAGCTGGATGCCGAAGGCCTGTTTGACGCTGCCCGCAAGCGTCCGTTGCCGCTGATGCCGCGCGGCATCGGTATCGTCACCTCGCTGGGTGCGGCTGCACTGCACGATGTGGTTACCGCCTTGCGCCGCCGTGTGCCGCAATTGCCCGTGGTGCTGGTGCCCGCCCTGGTGCAAGGGGGGCAGGCAGCCCCATCGATGGTTGAAGCGCTACAAAAACTGTATCGGCTGGCGGAGGCGCAGATTGCGCTGGATGCGGGTTTGACGGATGAGGCTCCGGCGGCGGCCATTGACGCCATCTTGCTCGTGCGCGGTGGTGGTTCGCTGGAAGACCTGTGGGCCTTCAACGATGAGCAGCTGGCGCGCACCATCGCGCAAAGCCCGGTGCCACTGATCAGCGGCGTGGGGCACGAGACAGATTTCACCATTGCCGATTTCTGCGCCGATCTGCGCGCCCCCACGCCAACGGCAGCCGCCGAGCTGGTGTGCCAGCCTCGGGACGTGTGGCTGGGCGCACTAGACCTGGTGCAGGAGCGTCTGGATGACGCGGTGGAGCGGCACATTGATCGCCAGTTGCAACGCCTGGACATGGCGGCGCGCCAGATCGCCCGGCCCTCGGGCCTGGTCCACCGCCAGCAGCAAGGACTGGACCGCAGCGCACAGCGCCTGCAGGCAGCGGTGCAAAGCCAGCTGCACGGGCAGGACAAGCGCGTGCAGCATCTGGCCAGCACTTTCCCCAAGAGCGTGTCGCGCAGCCTGGAGCGGCAGCAGCAGCGCGTTGAGCAGCTAGGGGCGCGGCTGGAGTTGCTCAACCCGCGGCAGGTGCTCTCGCGCGGCTATGCGTTGCTCACGGGCATGGATGGCCAGGTCATCCATTCAGTAACGCAGGCGACACCGGGCAAGGCGATGCATGCAGAACTGGCCGATGGCAGTGTGGATGTGGTGGCCACCCAGCGCCTGCTGGTGTGAGCCAGGCGGGGCTGACGTTGCCGCGCGACTGCGCGATGCAGAACTGTTCCGGACATGCTTTTGAGGCGGTAGATTGTCGGCAACCGCTGACCCCGTACTGCCATGTCTGCGTGCTATGGTGGTCATATGAATTTCTGTTGAACCCTATTGGTCATCAGGTCGATTTTCCTTTCTACAATCGACCGATGCCAGCGAAAGCGCGGCGCCCTTTGCGGAGCGCACGCTGCTGCCCGTTTTGCAACCCATACCAACCACGAGGAAACGACGATGGAACGCACTCTGCCACCCCTGCCTTATGCGCTTGATGCCCTGGCTCCTGCCTACAGCAAGGAAACCATGGAGTACCACTATGGCAAGCACCACAACGCTTATGTGGTGAACCTGAACAACCTGCAAAAAGGCACCGAGTTCGAGAACATGGAACTGGAAGACGTGGTCAAGAAGTCTTCCGGCGGTATTTACAACAACGCAGCCCAGATCTGGAACCACACCTTCTTCTGGAACTGCATGACCCCCAATGGCGGTGGCGCTCCTAGCGGCGCGCTGGCAGATGCCATCAACAAGAAGTGGGGCAGCTTCGACGAGTTCAAGAAGGCTTTCCAGGCATCGGCCGTGGGCAACTTCGGCTCGGGCTGGACCTGGCTGGTCAAGAAGGCTGACGGCTCGGTCGACATCGTCAACACGGGTGCCGCAGGCACGCCGCTGACCACTGCCGATAAGGCCCTGCTGACCGTGGACGTGTGGGAACACGCGTACTACATCGACTACCGTAACCTGCGTCCCAAGTTCGTTGAAACCTTCCTGGCCAGCCTCGTGAACTGGAAGTTCGCTGAAGCCAATTTCGCCTGATCTTCCAGCGCATAGCGGCTTGCTTTCAGGCAAGCCCGAACGCCTCCGTAAGGAGGCGTTTTCTTTTTATATCCACCAATGCCAGGCAGGCGCTTCAGGGCGCTGCCTGCAACAGGCGTATCAGTTCGCGCAGCGCAGCGGGCACATGGCGGCGGCTCGAATAGTAGAGATAAAAGCCCTCGGTCTGGGGGCACCAGTCCTGCAGCACACATTCCAGTCGGCCGGACGACAGTGCTTCGCCCACCATGCCGTCATAGACATAGGCAAGGCCCATGCCGTCCAGTGCGGCCTGCAGCACCAGCTGGTCGTCATCCAGCGTCAAGGGGCCGCTCACCGGTACTTCCAGGCTCTGGCCTCTTTTGGCGAACTCCCATGCGTAGGGGGCACTGCCCGGAAAGCGGCGGTTGATGCAGGCATGTGCCGCCAAGTCGCGTGGGTGCTTGGGGCGGCCATGGAGATCAAGGTAGGCAGGCGTGGCTACCACCAGAAAGCGGGGCGCAGGCCGCAGCGGCAGCGCCACCATGTCTGCTGCCACGCGCGCGCCGAAGCGGATGCCGGCATCGAACCCGTCTTGCACGATATCCACCATGCGGTCGTCCGTGACGATCTCCAGCAGCACCTTCGGGCAGCGCGCGTGGAATGCGGCCAGCAGCGGCGCCAGTACCAGCCTTGCGGCCTGCCGGGGCACATTGAGCCGCAGCGTGCCCGATGGCGTGCCGCCCAATTCGCGCACCTCACGCAACGCTCCGTGGATGTCCTGCAGCGCTGGAGAGAGCCGCTCCAGCAGCAGTTGCCCGGCTTCCGTCGGCGTCACGCTGCGCGTCGTTCGGTTGAGCAGGCGCGTGCCCAGCGCCTCTTCGACCTGACGAAGGCTGTGGCTGAGGGCCGAGGGCGTAACACCCAGCTGGCGGGCTGCCTTGCTGAAGCTGCGCTGCTGGGCCACCTGCACGAAGGCGGCAAGGGCGTCGAGGCTGGTTTCACCCGTTTCCGAGAGGTTTTTCATTTGTGAAATCTGCTCAATGATTCATCAAGCATTGTAGGGATTATCAAATGCAGTGCGCTGGCCCACACTGGTGCTGTTTTCGTAGAAAGGACGTGAAATGCAATGGAGAAAACTGGGCTCTCAGGGCCTGCAGGTGTCGGCGGTCGGTCTGGGTTGCATGGGTATGAGCTTTGCGTATGGCGGTGCCGACGACGCGCAGTCCATTGCCACCTTGCACCGTGCGCTTGATCTGGGGGTGAACTTCTGGGACACGGCAGAGGTGTACGGGCCATTCACCAATGAGCAGCTCATTGGCCGGGCGCTGCAATCGCTCAAAGGGCGCCGCGACGAAGTGGTGGTGGCCACCAAATTCGGCTTCGACATCGCCCCCGAGACCCCACAGCGGCGCGGGCCACAGCGCATGGTGGGGGTCAACAGCCGCCCCGCGCATATCCGCGCTGTCGTCGAGGCGTCCCTTGAGCGGCTGGGGATTGAGGCAATCGATCTCCTCTACCAGCACCGGGTCGACCCAGCCGTTCCGATAGAAGAGGTTGTTGGCACCATGGGCGATCTGGTGCGGCAGGGCAAGGTGCGCTTTCTGGGGCTGTCGGAGGTGTCGGCTGCCACGCTGCGCAAGGCGCATGCCGTGCACCCCATCTCGGCCGTGCAGTCGGAGTATTCGCTCTGGAGCCGAGAACCTGAAGCCGAAGTGTTGCCGGCCTGCGCCGAACTGGGCATCGGCTTTGTGCCGTATAGCCCGCTGGGGCGCGGCGCGCTGACCGGCAAGCTGCCCGCGCCGGATGAATTGTCCGAGGACGATTTCCGCCGCGGCCTACCACGTTTCCAGGCCGAGGCCTGGGGCGCCAACCAGTCGCTGGTGGCTACGCTGCAGCGCATGGCGGCAGCGCGTGGCCTCACGGCGGCGCAACTGGCGCTGGCGTGGGTGCTGGCGCAGTCGCCATCCATCGTGCCGATACCCGGTGCGCGGCGCGAGCAGCACCTGCGCGAAAACGCGCTCGCTGCCGACGTGGTGCTCAGCAGTGCAGAGTTGCAAGAGATTGGCGCTGCAATGGATCCGTCGCGCGTGCAGGGTGACAGATACACCGAAGCCGCGCTGGCCTTGGTGGATCGTTGAATGGATGCCTAATCCACCACCTTGCCGCGCAGCGCCTTCACATTGGAGCGCAGGCTCTTGCCCTGCAGGCGGCGCTGCTGCGATCCCCAGGTGGGCTTGGTAGCGCGGCGCTTGCGGGGCACGGCGGCAGCCTGCGCCACCAGGGCGTTGAGGCGCTGCAGGGCATCCCACAGATTGTGTTCCTGCGTGCGGTACTGCTGGGCCTTGATGATGATCACGCCTTCGGTCGTGATGCGGCTGTCGCTCAGGGCCAGCAGGCGTTGCTGCACGGCCTCGGGCAGGCGCGATGCCCGGATGTCAAAGCGCAGGTGCACGGCGCTGCTCACCTTGTTGACGTTCTGCCCACCTGGCCCCTGTGCACGCACGGCTGTCCACTGCACGTCGGCTTCGTGCAGTTCCAGGGTGGCGGGGCGTGGAGCGGTCATGGCAGGTATATGGTTTGGGAGATTCACAAATGTGCAGCAGGCAGCGCGCATTATGAAGGTGGCAGGGCTTTGCGACAGCGCGGCCTGTGCGCATGCCGGCGCCTTGGGTGATCAATTCGCTGGGGCAACTCTTGTATAAGACTTAAAAACCAGCGACAATCCTTTCCCGTTGAATTCCGTATTGTGATATTGCATTGCGCCATTGATGGGATTACCCGGAGCTGGTTGCGGCGCACGTCATAAGATGGCTTCACGCGGGCGTATATGTGTATATATAGGCAGACGAGACCACTGCCTGCAGTTGCAGCGCTCCCCCGAACTTTTGCCACTTGAAAGACCAGATGACTACCCAGCAACCCACCATCATCTACACCCTGACCGACGAAGCGCCTCGCCTGGCGACCGCGTCGTTCCTGCCCATCGTGCGCAGCTTCGCGGGCGCGGCAGGCATCAATGTGGCCGAGAGTGATATTTCGCTGGCAGCCCGCATTCTCGGTGAGTTCCCCGATGTTCTGACCGAGGCACAGCGCGTTCCCAACAATCTGGCAGACCTGGGCAAGCTGACCCTGACGCCGGACGCCAACATCATCAAGCTGCCCAACATCTCGGCATCGGTGGGCCAGTTGCAGGAAGCCATCAAGGAGCTGCAGGACAAGGGCTACAAGCTGCCCGACTATCCTGAGAACCCCAGCACGCCGGAAGAAAAGGACATCAAGGCGCGCTACAGCAAGTGCATCGGCTCGGCGGTGAACCCCGTGCTGCGCGAAGGCAATTCCGACCGCCGCGCGCCAGCCGCCGTCAAGAACTACGCCAAGAAGCACCCGCACTCGATGGGTGAATGGAAACAGTGGTCGCAGACCCATGTCTCGCATATGGAAGAGGGCGATTTCTACCACGGCGAAAAGTCCATGACCCTGGACAAGGCCCGTGATGTGAAGATGGTGCTGGAGACCAAGTCCGGCAAGACCATTGTGCTGAAGGAAAAGGTCAAGCTGCAGGATGCAGAAGTGATCGATTCCATGTTCATGAGCAAAAAGGCCCTGCTGGCTTTCTACGAGCGCGAGATCGAAGACTGCCGCGAATCGGGCATCCTCTTTTCGCTGCACGTCAAGGCGACGATGATGAAGGTGTCCCACCCCATCGTGTTCGGCCACTGCGTCAAGATCTTCTACAAGGAAGCTTTCGAAAAGCACGGCAAGCTGTTTGACGAGCTGGGCGTGAACGTGAACAACGGCATGGCCGATCTGTACGCCAAGATCGACACGCTGCCCGCGTCGCAGCGCGACGAGATCATCCGCGATCTGCACAAGTGCCAGGAGCACCGTCCGCGTCTGGCCATGGTCGACTCGGCCAAGGGCATCACCAACTTCCATTCGCCCAACGATGTGATCGTGGACGCCTCGATGCCTGCGATGATCCGCGGCGGCGGCAAGATGTGGGCTGCCGATGGCAAGCCCTACGATTGCAAGGCCGTGATGCCTGAATCGACCTTTGCCCGCATCTACCAGGAAGTGATCAACTTCTGCAAGTGGCACGGCAACTTCGACCCGCGCACCATGGGCACCGTGCCCAACGTGGGCCTGATGGCGCAGAAGGCCGAGGAATATGGCTCGCACGACAAGACTTTCGAAATCTCCGAAGACGGCGTGGCCAACATCGTTGACATCGCCACCGGCGAAGTGCTGATGAGCCAGAACGTGGAAGCGGGCGATATCTGGCGCATGTGCCAGGTCAAGGATGCACCGATCCGCGACTGGGTGAAGCTGGCCGTCACGCGCGCCCGCAACTCCGGCATGCCTGCCGTGTTCTGGCTCGACCCCTACCGTCCGCACGAGTCCGAGCTGATCCAGAAGGTCAACAAGTACCTCAAGGACCACGACACCAGCGGCCTGGAAATCTACATCCTGTCGCAAGTGCGCGCCATGCGCTACACGCTGGAGCGCGCTGCCCGCGGCCTGGACACCATCTCGGTGACCGGCAACATCCTGCGCGACTACCTGACCGATCTGTTCCCGATCCTGGAGCTGGGCACCTCGGCCAAGATGCTGTCTGTCGTGCCTCTGATGGAAGGCGGCGGCCTGTACGAGACCGGCGCTGGCGGCTCCGCTCCCAAGCACGTCGAGCAGCTGGTGGAAGAAAACCACCTGCGCTGGGATTCGCTGGGTGAGTTCCTGGCACTGGCCGTGTCGTTTGAAGAGTTGGGTATCAAGAACAACAACAGCCGCGCCAAGCTGCTGGCCAAGACTCTGGACGAGGCCACCGGCAAGCTGCTGGATCTGGACAAGTCTCCATCGCGCCGCACCGGTGAGCTGGACAACCGTGGCTCGCAGTTCTACATCGCGCTGTACTGGGCCCAGGCACTGGCCGCGCAGAGCGAAGACAAGGAGCTGGCTGCCAAGTTTGCGCCTATCGCCCAGCAACTGGCCGACAACGAAGCCAAGATCGTTGGTGAGTTGAAGGCTGTGCAGGGCAAGGCCGTGGATATCGGCGGTTACTACCAGCCCGATACCGCCAAGCTGGATGCTGTGATGCGCCCCAGCGCCACCTTCAACAAGGTGGTTGCCGAAATCTGAGATCGTGAAGGCGGTCTGACAAACCTCGTGTCTTGCGCAAGGCACGGGCTCCCATAAAAACACCGCAGCTTTCGGGCTGCGGTGTTTTTTTGTGCTCGGCAATCGCAGGGCTCAATGTACTTCTTATTTGCTATATGTATGATAGCTATCTGAGCTCAGGCATCAAGCACTACAGGCTTTTTGAAGAGTGCGCTGTAGCTGGTGCCAGCCGAAGCTTGCAGCGCCCCTGTGGCAGACCTTACTGGCTGAAAGGCTTGCCGCGCAATTGGGCGCCTTCGGCAATGCCCTTCTGTTTGAACCAGCCCTGGTTCATTTCGAGCACATAGCGCACCGGCTTGCGCGAGCAGTGTGAATCTTCGGTCATGGGCTGCATGTCGGCGAGGTTGACGATGGTGCCGTCGTCGGCCACAAAGGCAGCGGTCAGAGGCAGCAAGGTGTTCTTCATCCAGAAGCACTGCAT
Organism: Comamonas odontotermitis; assembly: GCF_014207855.1. Classification (GTDB taxonomy): domain Bacteria; phylum Pseudomonadota; class Gammaproteobacteria; order Burkholderiales; family Burkholderiaceae_C; genus Comamonas; species Comamonas odontotermitis_A. Next base: position 27,625 of record NZ_JACHKZ010000010.1, read on the forward strand.
GGCGGGCTGCTCAAACACGAACAACATGCCTTCGGCTGCAGGCATTTCCTTGCGGTGCATCAAGCCAACTTCGCGCTGGCGTGGTGTCTGCGCCACCTGGGCGTGGATGCGGTGCATGCCGACGGACAGCTCGGCACGCGGCAGGTTCATCTGCGGCTCGCCAGCCGTCTGGGCAGCGGCAGAAAGACTGAGTGCTGCCGTACCCAGGGCCAGGGCGGCGCCGGTACTGCGGGCAAGAAAATTCAGGCAAGACATAGGAAACAGGGCCTTCTCAAAAAACGGGCAGCGCAAAGCGCCGTGGGGGTTTTATACACGATCTGGGTGCAGCGTTGCACGACAAGCGCGGGCCCACTGTGCGCGACAGCAGAGGCGGCCAATGTCGATAGAATCCTTCGCAGCAAAGCTGCTGCATGCACGCCAGGGCATGCAGCGCTGAACGGTTCCTGATGATTCTGGAGAGAGTTTCCATGTCTTACCAACACATCCGCCTGCCTGATGGCGGCCAGCCCATCATTGCGCGTGAGGGCCAAGCGCTGCAGGTGCCGCCGCAGCCCATCATTCCGTTCATCGAAGGCGACGGCGTGGGCCGTGATGTCACCCCGGTGATGCGCAAGGTGGTCGACGCCGCCGTGGCCAAGGCCTATGGCGATGTCCGCCGCATTGCATGGATGGAGGTGTTCGCGGGCGAGAAGGCGACGCAGGTGTACGGTGCAGACCAATGGATGCCGCAAGAGACGCTGGACGCCATCGGCCAGTACCTCGTCGCCATCAAGGGCCCGCTGAACACACCGGTAGGCGGCGGCATCCGCTCGCTCAATGTGACTTTGCGCCAGACGCTGGACCTCTACGTGTGCCTGCGCCCGGTGCGCTATTTTGCGGGCGTGCCTTCGCCGGTGCGCGAGCCCGAGAAGACCGACATGGTCATCTTCCGCGAGAACTCGGAGGATATCTACGCGGGCATCGAGTTTGCTGCAGGCTCGGACATGGCAGTCAAGCTGATCGAGTTCCTGCGCAAGGAAATGGGCAGCCAGAAGATCCGCTTCCCCGAGACTTCGGGCATCGGCATCAAACCTGTTTCGCGCGAAGGCAGCGAGCGTTTGGTGCGCAAGGCCATCCAATACGCCATCGACCATGACAAGCCCAGCGTCACCCTGGTGCACAAGGGCAACATCATGAAATTCACCGAAGGGGCCTTCCGCGACTGGGGTTATGCGCTGGCACAGAAGGAGTTCGGTGCCGAGCCCATCGATGGCGGCCCCTGGCTGCGCCTGAAGAATCCCAAAAACGGCAAGGAGATCATCGTCAAGGACGTGATCGCTGATGCCTTCCTGCAGCAGGTGCTGCTGCGCCCGGCCGATTACTCGGTGATCGCTACCCTGAATCTCAACGGTGACTACATCTCGGATGCGGTGGCAGCCCAGGTCGGCGGCATTGGCATCGCACCGGGCGCCAATCTGTCGGACAGCGTGGCCGTATTCGAAGCCACCCACGGCACGGCGCCCAAGTATGCAGGCAAGGATTATGTGAACCCTGGCTCGATGATCCTGTCGGCCGAGATGATGTTGCGCCACATGGGTTGGACCGAAGCCGCCGATCTCATCATCCGCTCGATGGAAGCCACCATCGAGTCCAAGCGTGTGACCTATGACTTCGCGCGCCTGATGGACGGCGCCACGCAAGTAAGCACCTCGCGCTTTGGTGATGAGATGATTGCCAATATGGATACGTGAAGGCAGGGCGGGGAGGCTTGGTTCGTCGTCGTGTCTCCTTTGCCTGAACAGCCTGGGACGGCTTTGAAGCAAAAGCGCCAGCGCAGGGCTGGCGCTTTTGCTTTTCCTCTGGCGCCTTGTCTGCTGCAGAACACAAGGCGCATGGTGCGGAGGGATGGGCGTGGGTGCTGCCGTGCAAACGCCGGGCAAAAAAATGCCAGCACTGAGGCTGGCCAAGGAGGGGTTCTGTGAAAACCGATGAAGGCATGATGCCCGAAATCGGCAGAGCAGTGCAGCCAAATTTGTGTAAGTTGGTGACTATCGTTTGCTTGGCTGTTACATGCGTGGTGGCTGGTTCTTAGAGGTTCTTTTTGACTTCTTTGACGGCATCTTTGGCGGCCTGCTTCACGTCGCCTGCGGCCTTCTGCAATTCACCTTCGGCCTCCAGCGCCTTGCCTTTGGCAATCTGCTCGGGGCTGTTGATGGCCTTGCCAATGCCAGCCTGCGCTTCGCCAGCCAAATCCTTGATCTTGCCAACTACTTGATCCTTGTTCATGCAATCTCCTTCAGATGCGTTGGTGATGGATTGCATTGTGTGTTGGCATGGGCGCAGGCCATGTCAGCCATGCCAATACTTGGTTGTGCGGGATGACCGACATCGTTAAAACTAATTACAAATGGGGAGGCGTGGAGCCTTTCAAGCAGGGGATGAATCGCTTTTGAGCGGACTGTGGCTGTGGAGCACCTGCTGGTAGGCCTGCAGGTGTGCGGATTCCTGCTCCAGGTAATGGGCAATGGCACGGGCAAACTGCGGCTCGGCCACCCAATGGGCGCTGGGCGTTGAGAGTGGCAAGAGAGCGCGTGCCATCTTGTGCTCGCCCTGGGCGCCGCCTTCAAAGTGCCGATAGCCACTGGCAATGCACCACTCCAGCGGCTGGTAGTAGCAAGCCTCGAAATGGAGGTTGTCCACGCGCTCGATCGCACCCCAGTAGCGGCCATAGGCGGTGGGCTCCTGTTGTCCGTTGGTGCTGCCCTGCGGTCCGCTGATGGCGACCAAGCTGCAGGCGATGGCCCGGTTGTTGCGTTCTGCGACAAATAGCAGCCAATGCTCGGGCATGCTGTTGCGCATGGCTTCAAAGAAGGCAGGGGTCAGGTAGGGGGCATTGCCGTGCTCCAGATAGGTGCGTTCGTAGCACTCGTAGAAGAACGCCCAGTCAGCGGTGGTGATCTGGCTGCCTGTTGCGTGGCGGAACGTTACGCCAGCGTCGCGCACCTTGCGCCGCTCCTGGCGGATTTTCTTGCGCTTTTCCTGCTGCAGCTCTGCCAGAAAATCGTCGAAATCGGCATAGGGTGGGGCGCTGTCATCTTGCGCATTGCGTGCGTGGCGGTTGTGCCAGTGGAACTGCATGGTCTCGCGCTGCATCAGGCCTGCCTGCTGCGCGGCCTGCAGATCTGCAGTATCGGCAAACAGCAGGTGCAGGGAAGACAGGCCTTGCTCTCGGCACCAGGCAGTCGCCGCATGCAGCAAGGTAGTGCGCAATGCCGGTCGCGCCACCAGCAAGCGGCTGCCTGGAACGGGGGTGAAAGGCACGGCAGCCACAGCCTTGGGGTAGTAGTGCAGGCCATGGTCGGCATAGGCCCGCGCCCAGGCGAAGTCAAACACGTATTCGCCGTAGGAGTGGGTTTTGGCGTAGAGCGGGCAGGCGGCTACCAAGGTGTCACCTTCCCACAGGGTGATGTGGCAGGGCTGCCAACCCGTTTCAATCGTGGCGCTGCCGCTGTCCTCCAGTGCCTTCAGATAGGTGTGGCGCATGAAGGGAGTGGGCTGGGCCTGCAGAGCCAGCAGGCCATCCCAGGCGGCGGCGTCGACATCGGCCATCTGGTGCAGCACGCGCAGTTGCAGGGGGGAGGGCGAAGAAACGATCATGGCCCGATTGTGGCTGCTGTGCTGTGCCTCTGCCCGGGTGCGGAAATCAGGCGAGGCTCCGTACCAGGTCTGCCAGCGCCTGTACCTCGTCGCTGGTGGACGACCACGATGCAACAAAGCGCACCACCATCTCGTCGGCCGCCAAGGCCGTGCCACGGGGAATGCTGGTGTCATACCAGTCGGAGCAGCGCACGCCGTGGGAGAGCAGCTGTACATGCAGGGCGCGCGGCAGAATGGCAAACACCTCGTTGGCCTCGGCGGGCCAGGCCAGGCGCACCGCCCGGGTCGCCACCAGGGCATCGGCCAGGCTGCGGGCAGACGCATTGGCGTGGCGCGCCAATTGCAGCCAGTGGCCATCCTGCAGCCAGGCGCAGTACTGCGCGCCGATCAGCCGGCTTTTGGATACCAGTTGCCCGGCGCGTTTCTGGCGGATGCGGAAATGCTCGGCCAGCGCTTGGTCAAAAAACACCACGGCTTCGGCCATCAGCGCGCCGTTTTTCGAGGCGCCCAGGCTGAGCACGTCCACCCCTGCCTTGCAGGTGATGTCTGCCGGGTGACAGCCCAGGGCGGCCACCGCATTGGCCAGGCGTGCGCCGTCCATATGCAGGCGCAGGCCCTTGGCGTGGGCGCTGGCGGCAAGGGCGGCCACTTCATGGGGTTGGTAGACCAGGCCGTTTTCCGAGACTTGCGAAATGCTGACTGCGCTGGGCAGCATGTTGTGCGGCGGGCTGGCCGGGTAGCTGGCCAGAAAACGCTCCAGATCGCCAGCCAGAAGCTTGCCGCTGTCCGTGGCAAGCGGCAGGAGGCGTGCCCCGCCGGTGAACCATTCGGGCGCGCTGTTCTCGTCCACCGCGATATGGGCCATGTCGTGGCACACCACCGCATTCCAGGGCTGGGCGATGGTGGACAATGCCAGGCAGTTAGCGGCGGTGCCTGTGGCGACGAAAAAGGCCTTAAGCGGTGTGTCGAAGGCCTCGCACAGCATCTGCTCGGCGCGCGCGCACCAGTCGTCGTTGCCGTAGGCGGACTGGATGCCGCTCGCGGCCTGTACCAGGGTCTGCAAGATGGCCGGGGAGACGCCGGCCTGGTTGTCACTGCCAAAGTTCATTGTTATCGGGGTGTTGCTGGGGAATCTTCTGATTTTGCCTGGGGAAACCCGTTTAGTGGCGCACTTGCCTGACAGGCTGGACATGTCTGATCTGCCTGATTTGCCAGACTGCTGCCAACGAGCCAGGCTGTGGCTGGTTTTCGCGCTAGACTCATAGAACGTATCAATGCTTTCACCGCGTCGCAATGCAAATGTTGCGGTGCACAGACAGACAGGCACGTTCTTCGCTGCACCAGGTTCACCAAGCACCATGTCCAATTTTTCCATCGCCAGCGCCCAGTTCAACTTCGTTGTGGGCGATATGCAGGGCAATGCCCGCAAGATCATTGACGCAGCGGCCCAAGCCGTGGCTGAGGGCGTGCAGTTGCTGCTGACACCCGAGCTGGCCATTTGCGGCTATGCGGCCGAAGACCTGTTCCAGCGCCCCTCGTTCCTGGCCGCCTGTGAGGTGGCGCTGCAGACGGTGGTGGATGCCTCCAGCCAGTGGCCGGAGCTGACCATCGTGGTAGGCCACCCCAAAGCCGCCCTGCATGCGCCGCATGGCCGCTGCTACAATGTTGCCAGTGTGGTGCGCGGTGGCCAACTGCTGGCCAGCTACCGCAAGCAGCTGTTGCCCAATTACCGCGAATTCGACGAGACGCGCTATTTTGTCGAGGGCGCGCAGACCTGCGTGTTCGACGTGGCAGGTACCCAGGTGGGACTTTTGATCTGCGAGGACGCCTGGGCCAGCCAGCCTGCGCGCGCCGCCAGGGCTGCAGGCGCGCAGGTACTGGCGGTCATCAACGCATCGCCCTTCCAGATGGACAAGGTGGGCCAGCGTGAGCAGGTGGTGGCCGAGCGTGTGCGCGAAACTGGTTTGCCGCTGGTGTACACGCACTTGGTCGGCGGGCAGGACGAGCTGGTGTTTGACGGCCATTCGTTTGCGATGAACGCCGATGGCAGTGTGGTGGCCCGTGCGCCGGGCTTTGAAGAAAAGCTATTGCTCACGCACGTCGATACATCGGGGCCTGCTATCAAATTGTCTGGTGAAATCGCTCCCCAGGGCGACACTAACCAGCAGCTGTGGCAGGCGCTGGTGCTGGCGGTGCGTGATTACCTGGGCAAGACCGGTTTCCCCGGTGCGGTGCTGGGCCTGTCTGGCGGCATCGACTCTGCCCTGGTGCTGGCCATTGCGGTGGACGCCATCGGCGCGGACAAGGTGCGCACGGTGATGATGCCTTCGCCCTATACCGCCGACATCAGCTGGATCGATGCGCGCGACATGGCCAAGCGGCTGGGCGTGCAGTACGAAGAAATTTCGATTGCGCCGATGTTCGAGGGTTTCAAGGCCGCGCTGGCGCAGGATTTTGCGGGCCGTGCCGAGGACACGACCGAGGAGAACCTGCAGGCGCGCATTCGCGGCACCTTGCTGATGGCGCTGTCCAACAAGTTTGGCTCCATCGTGCTGACCACCGGCAACAAGAGCGAAATGGCGACTGGCTACTGCACCCTGTATGGCGACATGGCGGGCGGCTTTGCCGTGATCCGCGACGTGCTCAAGACCCGCGTGTTCGAGCTGGCGCGCTGGCGCAATGCGAACGACCCCTTTGGCACGGGGCGCGAGCCGATTCCAGAGCGCATCATCACCCGCCCGCCGAGTGCCGAGCTGCGCCCCGATCAGAAGGACCAGGACAGCCTGCCTCCCTACGAGGTGCTGGATGCGATCATCGTGCGTTACATGGAGCAGGACGCCGATATCGACAGCATTGTGGCCGCTGGCTACGCGCGGGCCGATGTGGAGCGCGTGGTGCGGCTCATCCGCGTCAACGAATACAAGCGCCGTCAGGCCGCCGTGGGGCCGCGCCTGTCGGCACGCGGTTTTGGCCGCGACTGGCGCTATCCGATCACGAACGGTTTTCGCGGTTGAATCTGCGCCCCCATGTGGGCGCGGAGTTCTTGGCGCACAATAGCTGCAGTTGCCGTGTGACCGTGACACGCGGCGTATGTTTGGCCGATCCGAGGAGTGACTTATGAAAATGATTACCGCCGTTATCAAACCCTTCAAGCTGGACGAGGTGCGCGAAGCCTTGGCCGATGTGGGCGTGACGGGTTTGACGGTCAGCGAAGTCAAGGGTTTTGGCCGCCAGAAGGGCCATACCGAGCTGTACCGTGGCGCGGAGTACGTGGTCGATTTTCTGCCCAAGGTCAAGATCGAAGTGGCCGTGAAGGACGAGGACGTGGACCGTTGTGTTGACGCCATCGTGAACGCTGCCCGCACCGGCAAGATTGGTGACGGCAAGATTTTTGTGACCGAAGTCGAACGCGTGATCCGCATCCGCACCGGCGATCTGGACGAGGCTGCGGTCTGATGCGCGCGCGCAGCTGATCCTTTGGCTGCACCGTGAACGTGAAGGGCGCCTTGGTTGCAAGGCGCTTTTTTTATGCCTGCAGCTAAAAAGTGAATAAGTGGGCTGTGGCTACTTCGTGCACTCTTTTGGCCCGTTTGATCTGAAAGCGGCGCGGGCCGGGCGCCTGCGGCTATGGCTGGATGGTGGTGTGTGAGCAGATCCACAGCACCTGCGCATCTTCATCGCTGCCAGAGATGCAGGCATGGCCCATGGCGCTGTCAAAGTAGCAGGAGTCACCGGCTGCCAGCTCCAGCGGCGCATAGCAGTCGGTATGGACCACCACCTTGCCGCGCAGCACATAGACCATTTCCTCCCCGTCGTGGCTCAGCAGTTGTGGGAACGCTGAGCGCTCGTGCGCCTTGATGGTGGTGAGCAGGGGAATGAAGCGCTTGTCCGCCAGATCGGCATGCAGCAATTCGTACGCATACTGCGGCGTGCGGTGCGCAAGGCCGTCGCCCGCGCGCGTGACACTGCGGCGCGCCCGCAGCGCGGGCTGCTGCACGGGGCTGAACAGCTCGCCCACGTCCACCTCCAGTCCCCGCGCCAGCGCCGCGATCTTTTCGTAGGTGGGCGAGAGCTGGCCGTGCTCCACCTTCGAGAGTGCCGAGGCCGAAATACCACAGCGTTGGCTGAGTTGCTGCAGGGTCAGCCCGGCATTGCGACGCAGCAAGCGCAGCTTGTGGGCCAGCACATCGGTGGTGGCGTTGGCATTGGCGCTGCCGTGCGATGGGGCAAGGGTGTCGGGCATGGAGGGAGGCATGTCTCGTGTTCTTCTGGGCGCCAGCAAGTGTAGGGCCCGGCAAGCACCTATGGAGCCCAGGCCCGGGCCGTATTTCATTCCATCCACAGGGGTAAACCCTAGGAAAAAACCAATGCCGCTCGGGAAAACCCGTGAACAATTCTACATAAAATTTCCTATACGAAATTTATTCCTCTTTAGTGGATTTTTGAATCGACCGTACCCGCATGCAGATACTTGACCAGATAACCACCGTACAGCACCTGCCTTTTGGGCCCTTGATCGACAGCCTGGAGCAGATGTTTATCGAAGGCTGCGAGGTACCGCTGCGCCACAACCACAAGATTGCGGGTAGCACGCCTGCCGAGGACGGCATCGTGTTGCTGATGCCCGCGTGGCAGAGCGGCAAGCGCATTGGCATCAAGACCGTCTCCATCTTCCCGGGCAACCAGGCCAAGGGCCTGCCGGGGTTGCACTCGGTGTTCATCCTGTACGACGCGACCACCGGCGTGCCGCTGGCGGTGCTGGACGGCGACACCATCACCTCGCGCCGCACGGTGGCCGCATCGGCATTGGCGGCGCGCTGGCTCAGCCGCCCCGATGCGCGCAGGCTGCTGGTGGTGGGCGCGGGCCGCGTCGCCAGCCTGCTGCCCGACGCCTACCGCTGCGTGCGCGACATCGCCCACGTGCAGGTCTGGGACATCCGCCCGGAGGCAGCGCAAGCCATGGTGGAGCGCCTGCAGGGGCAGGGGATGGACGCCAGCGTGGCGACCGATCTGGAGCAGGCGGCACGCGCGGCGGACATCATCAGCTGCGCCACCTTGTCTACGGCGCCGCTGATCCATGGCGAGTGGCTGCAACCGGGCACGCACCTGGATCTGATTGGTGGCTTTACGCCTGCCATGCGCGAGAGCGACGATGCCTGCTTTGCACGCGGCACGGTGTTTGTCGACACCAGCGAAGCGCTGATGAAGTCGGGCGACATTCTGGAGCCGATCGCCAGCGGTGCCTGGGAGGCGACGCGCCTGGCCGCCACCCTGGAAGACCTGTGCCGCGGCAAGCACGCTGGCCGCAGCAGCGCAGAAGAAATCACGGTCTACAAGGCCGTGGGCACAGCGCTCGAAGATGTGGCCGCAGCATCACTCGCCTATGACGCCTTCATGGCAACTGCCTGATAGCGCCCACCATCGTTTCATGACTTTCTGACGTCCTCTCTGCCCGTGCAGGCACCCTCCAAGGTGTTGCGCGGGCGGCTTTGGCTGTTTTCTACAACCCCATCCCCTCTCTTTTCATGAGCCCAACCCCAACCATGCCCGCAGCAAGTGCGGCCACGAACAAGCGCGTACTGATGGCCAGCCTCATGGGCAGTTCCATCGAGTGGTTCGATTACTTCCTGTACGCCACCACCGCTGCCTTGGTATTCAGCAAAGTGTTCTTCCCCACCAGCGACCCGGTTGTCGGGCTGATGCTGTCGTACCTGACGTTTTCGCTGACCTTCTTCATTCGTCCGCTGGGCGGCTTCATCTTCTCGCACATTGGCGATCGCATCGGGCGCAAGAAAACGCTGGTGATCACCTTGTCGCTGATGGGTGGCGCCACCGTGCTCATCGGCCTGCTGCCCGGTTACGACCAGATCGGCATCTGGGCGCCCATCCTGCTGATCGTGCTGCGTCTGATCCAGGGCCTGGGCATTGGTGGGGAATGGGGCGGCGCTTTGCTGCTGGCCTACGAATATGCGCCGCAAAACCGCAAGGGCTTGTTCGGCAGCGTGCCGCAGATGGGTGTGACCATCGGCATGTTGCTCGCAACCCTGGCCATCACGGTGATGAGTACCTTGCCGGATGAGCAGTTCCTCGCCTGGGGCTGGCGCGTACCTTTTCTGCTGAGCGCGGTGCTGGTGTTCCTGGGTCTGTGGATCCGCAAGGGCATTGACGAGACGCCCGCTTTCAAGCAGGCCAAGGCCAGCGGCAACGTGGCCAAGATGCCGCTGATCGAAACCTTGCGCTATCACTGGCGTGCCGTGCTGGTGGCCGTGGCGATCAAGTTTGTCGAAACAGCGCCGTTCTACATCTTCTCGACCTTCATTGTCAGCTATGCCACCAGCAGCCTGGGCTTTGACCGCATCTCGGTGCTCAATGCCGTGACGCTGGCCACCCTGGTGACGACTCTGATGATTCCGGTCATGGGCCGAATCTCCGACACTGTGGGCCGCAAGCGCATGTTTGTAGCGGGCACGCTCATCATGGCGGTGTTCACTTTCCCGTATTTCATGCTGCTGGAGCAGCGCACGACTGCGACTCTGGTGATCGCCACCGTCATCGGCCTGGGCCTGGTGTGGGCGCCGATCACGGCCGTGCTGGGAACCCTGTTTTCGGAGATTTTCTCGACCCGCGTGCGCTACACCGGCATCACCCTGGGCTATCAGATTGGCGCAGCCCTGGCGGGCGGCACGGCTCCGCTGCTGGCCACCTGGCTGCTCAAGACCTATGACGGCTCCTGGGTGCCCGTGGCCTGGTACATCGTTGGCACGGCGGTGATTTCGCTGATCGGCATTGCCTTTGCCAAGACCGTGGCAGACAACGACTGACGCTTTGGCGTGCCTTCGGGCCTGGCCCGAAAGCAAAACGGCGGCTGCTGGTGAGGGCAGTCGCCGTTTTTTTGGCACTTGCTTGCTATTGAAGCAGAAGCGATATGCGCTTTCTGGTATTGGTATTCAGATAAAAATAATCTGCAGATCAACGGTAGCTTGCGCTCTGTGCTTCTATTCTTGATGGCGGTTTGAACGGTATCAAAAAGGGCCCGGCAGGCTGCGTGTTCAGATCACGTCGCGCAGGGCATCCTTCTGGTGGGAGAGGCCAGCTTCTTCCACCAGCCGGGCCAGCAGCGTGGCGTGGTCGTTTCCGCTTTGCACCAGGCCCATCTGCCACTCGTCCATGAAGCCCTGACCCACGCATTGCTGCAGAAACTGCAGCATGCCGTCGTAATAGCCCTGGGTGTTGAGGATGCCGATAGGCTTGTCGTGGTAGCCCAGCTGGCGCCAGGTCCAGATCTCGTACAGCTCTTCAAAGGTGCCGATACCACCGGGGATGGCGACGAAGGCATTGCTGCGCTCTGCCATCATCGCCTTGCGCTCGTGCATGGTGGTCACCACATGCAATTCGTCGCACAGCTCGTTGGCCAGTTCACGGTCGACCAAGGCTTTGGGAATGACGCCGACGACACGCCCGCCCGCCTCGCGGGTAGCACGCGCCACCATGCCCATCAGCCCCGATTTGCCACCGCCATAGACCAGCTGGCCCCCGTGGCTGCCAATCCAGGCGCCTACGGCCTCTGCCGTGGCGGCAAATGCCGCATCCTTGCCTGGGCGTGAGCCGCAGTACACACACATCGAAAAAGCAGGGGAAGTCATCGTCATTTCAACCATCTTTCATACAGCGCCGCCAGCCATACGGCAGCGCACAATACCAGAGCCAGGAACACGGCAGCACTGCCCATGTCCTTGGCCTTTTTGGACAGCAGATGCCATTCGGGGCCAAAGCGGTCAATGGCCGCTTCAATGGCGCTGTTGAGCAGTTCGGTGATCAGCACCAGAAACACTGGAAGGGTCAGCAGCACCCATTCGCGCCAGTCCCGTGCCAGCCAGCAGGCGGCAGGCAGCAACACCAGGGCCAGCAAGGCTTCCATGCGGAAGGCCTTTTCTCCCCAACCTGCACGCAGACCTTGCAGGGAATAACCGGCTGCATGCCGCAAGCGACTGAGGCCACTGCGCGCCTTGTGCGGATTGACCTGCAAAAATGCGTCAGACGCCGGGTTCTGGTGCGGTTGCTGCGCCTGTTGCGTTGAGGCAGGCTCTTGCCGGGGGCGAGGTGCAAGCGGTTCAGTCATGGAAGGGCTATGGGTGAGCGAGAGTCAAGTGCGGGTAGCGGGCCATTTACGTATGGCCCACGGAGGAAAGATTGGCGCAAGCTGTCACTTCGCCACTATAACTATATTGCACTGCAGCAGATCGGTGAGGCCAAGCAAGGATGGGCCATCGAATGCTGATAATTGCTATTCTAAATATAGCATTCTGCGTAATGCAGTTATGGATTAGGAGTGATTTTTCCAAAATCGCTGATGCGACCAGGTCAAGCCTTGCTGCGAGGTGCAGGGGGCACACTGCTGATCAGGCGTGTGCCAGCCAGTGCATCGTGCCAGAACTGCTTTTGCGGATGCAGGCGACTGGCCAGGGCCCACATGACAATCCAGCCCGCCAGCAGAACCAGAACTTCTGCGACGGGAAGGTGGAATGGCATGGTGGCGATCAGCGGTGGCAGAAACCACAGCCAGCTGCAGGCATAGCGCACGAGTGCGCGGCGCTGGCTCAGTGGCTGGCCCATGGCGTCCACGATGCGGATATGCCAGGTTTTCATCGCCAGTGTCTGGCCTTTGTGCCAAAACCACACAAAGTAGATACCGAAGATGATGAAAAGGAACAACTGCAGCCCGTGGCGGTTGTCCAGGGCGTTGTGGGTCTGACTCAGGGTACCGTGGAGGTAGCCCGAAATGAAGACCACGCCGAACATCAGCATGCCTTCGTACAGCCAGCACGCTATGCGCCTTCGAAGGGTAGGTGCCTGCAACAGGGGGGCTGCAGCAGGTTGATCGGGGGCGGCGGTGGCGTGTGTGGATGGCATGGTGCCAGTCATGGTGCCGGTGTCAGGCCGGCGGATGAATCGGGCTATCGCCCAGACGCGACTGCGGCTCGCCAGCGGGCGCTACCGGAGCCGGACGGCTATCCAGCGGAGGCAGAGGCGATGAGGTGACCGGTGAAGGCACCTGCACCGGCGCAGTCTCCACCGCGGGGGCGGTCGCTGGAGGGGGCGCAATGCTGGTGGGGCTCACGCCACCAGGGCCGGGTACGTTGTTGGGGTTGGCAGAGGGGCCCTGCAGCGGGCCGACCTCTACAGGCGTCACCACGCCGCGCGACTGCACGCGAATCTCGGGTGGCGGCAGAATCTTGGGTGGGTTGGCGCGGTTGGGGTTCACCGCCGCTGCCGGCACCTTGACCAGGCGTCCGCTGGTCTTGCTATTGGGGCGCAGTGCCAGGGCAACGCCACCGGGGCGCAGGGCGCCGCCTTGCGCCAGCCGTTTGCGTTCGCGGACGCTCAGGGCCTGATAGTCTTCCCAGAGCTTGCGCTTTTCTTCGGCAGACAGATTGCTGGCGTTGGAATAGTTCAGTCGGGCCTGGCTCTGATCAACCAGGCTGAATTTGGCCCATTCCTTCATGTGCTCACCGATGCGGTACTGCTCGTCGGGCGAGAAGTCGTCAAAACTGTCGGCAATCAGGAGCCAGCGGCGCTTTTGTTGTTCTGTCAGCCAGGACCACTGCTCTTGCAGGGGCGCCAGGGTAGTCTGCTGGTCGGTATCGAGGCTGTCCCAATCCGGGCCTTCGTTGCGCGGTGTGACCGTGCGGGTGTTGCCACCGGCGCTGACCAGATCGCTGGGCGCGCTGCCATAGACGTTGCGGGCCTGGGTGCTGGCGTAGATACCAGTTACAGCAAAAGCAGCCAGCAAAATGCTGGCTGCGAGAGCGGGGAGGGAGGAGGTGGGCGCCTTGGCGGCTACCTCGTCAAAGTCGTGATCGTGTCTCAATGCTTGTCGGTGGGCTGCTTTTGTTGGGCAGCGATCTTCAGATACTGGGTAAAACCAGGATCAGTATAGGCGGTTGGCGGCAATTCGTCAGCCAACAGGGTGGCGTCGTACTCGGCCATTTCGGTCGCGCCTTCGTCCGCCTGCACGCCATTGAAGAAAGTCAAACCTGCCACCATGGCACTCAGAGGAACCGCAGACACCACTGCTCGCCACCAGTTGCGTTTGCCGGAAGGGGCAGCAGCGGCAGATTCCTGCTCGGGGTGACGGGCGATGGCCGGGGTAGGTACCACCTTGCGACGCGCCAGTGCCTGCTCACGCGCAGCACGCAGGCGCTCGGTGATGTCATAGTCCAGATCAGCCTCGGCTTCGCTCAGCCGGGCGGTGACGCGGCGGGCAAAGATTTCGGCGTGGGCGACTTGTTGGGCGGTGTTTGGGCGGTTCATAGCACGATTCCTTTGGCCTTGAGCACTTTGCTCAAGGTTTGGATGGCTCGGAAGCAATGGGTTTTGACGCTCCCTTCCGAGCAACCCATGGCCGCTGCAGTCTCTGCAATGTCCATCTCTTCCCAATAACGCATCAAAAACGCTTCGCGTTGACGCGCGGGCAACTCTTGTATCTCTTTTTCTATCAATGCAAGTGTTTGTTTGCGGTTGGTGTGGTCTTCGGCACTCTGTTCGGACTCCCCCTGCTGGGCGTTGTAAGTCTCCAGCAGGTCGAAATCGCCGCCTTCATCGTCAGGCCCCTCAAAGGCGCTCATATTGGTAAAGAGCGCATTGCGGGTCTTCTGGCGGCGAAACCAGTCCAGCGTACTGTTGGACAGGATACGCTGGAATAGCATGGGCAGCTCGCCAATGGGTTTGTCGCCGTAATGCTCAGCCAGCTTCATCATGCTGTCCTGCACGATGTCGAGGGCTACTTCTTCGTCGCGCACATGAAAAAGCGAGCGCTTGAAAGCTCGCTTTTCAACGCTTTTCAGAAAATCGGACAGTTCTCGTTCTGTTGCCAAATCGTACCCAACACCGTGGTTATTTGCGGGGAAGCTAGTGGTTGTACCCGGGTAAACCCTGCCTGTGTGGCAAAAAACCCCGCGCTAAACGCAAGATTATCGCATCGTATGCAAATTTTTTCTGCACTTTGTCGCAAACCAATGTTGCAGTGCGATAATGTTTTCAAGTCACATCAAGGCAAAAGGGTCACGGTCCGGCGTCGCAAGCATCTCGCCCATGTCCGTTGGCCTCAAGTTCCAAGCAGGCTTCACAAGAGCTGGGCAAGGGGCACCAGAGGTTTTTCGTTAGAGAAATTCGCAAAGGTTGATCATGGAAATGTCCAAGGCCGAACAAAACTCGGCACAAGCGGCCAATCAGTCCGCACAAAAAGCACAAGATCTCATGGGCGCCGAAGTGCTGGTCAAGGCACTGCAGGCAGAAGGTGTTCAGCAGCTGTGGGGATACCCAGGCGGCGCCGTTCTGTACATCTACGACGCGCTCTACAAGCAAGACACCATCAACCACGTATTGGTACGCCACGAACAGGCTGCCGTGCACGCCGCTGACGGCTATGCGCGGGCCACGGGCGAAGTGGGTGTGGCACTGGTCACGTCCGGTCCGGGCCTGACCAATGCGGTGACCGGTATCGCCACCGCCTATACCGACAGCATTCCCATCGTGGTGATCTCGGGGCAGACCTCGACCACCGCCATCGGCTCCGATGCCTTCCAGGAGTGCGATACCGTCGGTATCACCCGTCCCATCGTCAAGCACAACTTCCTCGTGAAAGACGTGCGCGATCTGGCGATGACGATGAAAAAGGCCTTCCATATTGCCCGCACCGGCCGTCCTGGCCCCGTGGTGGTTGATATCCCCAAGGATGTGTCTTTCAAGAAGGTGGCGTACAGCGGCTATCCACAGACGGTGGAAATGCGATCGTACAACCCGGTCAAGAAGGGCCACAGCGGCCAGATTCGCAAGGCACTGCAGTTGCTGCTGGCTGCCAAGCGCCCCTATATCTATACGGGCGGCGGCGTGCTGCTGAGCGGCGCCGAGCAGGAGCTGCGCACGCTCGTCGATTTGCTGGGCTATCCTGTGACCCATACCCTGCTGGGTCTGGGCGCCTACCCGGCCAGCGACAAGAAATACCTGGGCATGCTCGGCATGCACGGCACCATTGAAGCCAACAACACCATGCAGAACTGTGATGTGCTGCTGGCCGTGGGTGCGCGCTTTGATGACCGCGTGATCGGCAACCCCAAGCACTTCATGTCGGTGGCAGATCGCAAGATCATCCATATCGACATCGATCCATCGTCCATTTCCAAGCGCGTCAAGGTCGATGTGCCGATTGTGGGCGATTGCAAGGAAGTGCTGACTGAGCTGATCGCCATGGTTCGTGAAGCGCAGACCAAACCCGATGCTGCGGCCCTGGAAGCGTGGTGGAAGACGATTGAAGGCTGGCGCAGCCGCGATTGCCTGCGCTATGACCGCGACAACAAGGAAGTCATTAAGCCGCAATACGTGGTCGAAACCCTGTGGAACATGACCCGGGATGCGGACTGCTACATCACCTCCGACGTGGGCCAGCACCAAATGTGGGCTGCGCAGTACTACCGCTTTGAGGAATCGCGCCGCTGGATCAACTCGGGCGGCCTCGGCACCATGGGCGTCGGCATTCCTTACGCCATGGGCATCAAGCTGGCCAAGCCCGATGCCGAAGTGTTCTGCATCACCGGCGAAGGCTCGGTGCAGATGAATATCCAAGAGCTGGCCACCTGCCGCCAGTACGAGACGCCTATCATCATCTGCGCGCTCAACAACCGCTTTCTGGGTATGGTGCGCCAGTGGCAGGAGATCGAATACTCCGGCCGCTACAGCCACAGCTACATGGATTCGCTGCCCGACTTCGTGAAGCTGGCCGAGGCCTTTGGCCATGCCGGCATCCTGGTCGAGAAGCCTGAAGACGTGGAGCCCGCGCTGCGCGAAGCACGCCGCATTGCGCGTGAAGAGCGCAAGAGCGTGTTCATCGACTTCCGCACGGATCCGACGGAAAACGTCTTCCCTATGGTGCAGGCCGGTAAGGGTATTACCGAAATGCTGCTGGGCGCTGAAGATCTATAAGAAATTTGTCTTTCGGCGCGCGCCCATCGTGCGCTGAGTGCTTATTTTTCAATAGCAAATCCCTTTATTGACGAATCTATTGCCTGCCAAGCCCTGCACTTACCGGTGCGGGGGGAGGGCAGCGAAAAGAGGAATCTCATTTCATGAAACACATCATTGCGGTTCTCCTGGAGAACGAACCAGGCGCCTTGTCGCGCGTGGTGGGTCTGTTCTCGGCCCGTGGCTACAACATTGAATCGCTCACCGTGGCGCCCACCGAAGACGCATCGCTGTCGCGCATGACGATCACCACGGCGGGGTCGGACGACGTGATCGAGCAGATCACCAAGCACCTCAACCGCCTGATCGAGGTGGTGAAGGTGGTCGATCTGACCGAAGGCGCCTACACCGAGCGCGAGCTCATGATGGTGAAGGTGCGCGCAGTGGGCAAGGAGCGGGAGGAGATGAAGCGCATGGCGGACATCTTCCGCGGCCGCATCATCGACGTGACCGAGAAGAGCTACACCATCGAGATGACTGGCGATCAATCCAAGAACGATGCGTTCCTCAGTGCGATTGACCGCTCGGCCATTCTCGAAACCGTCCGTACCGGTGCCAGCGGCATCGGTCGCGGCGAACGCATCTTGCGCGTGTAATGCGCTGGTGGCACCAGCTGCGGCGCCATTCCCGCCAGATTGCGGGCATGGGACTGTTGCTGGTGGGGCTTGTGCTGGTGGTGGCGTGGGTGCAGACCGATGACCCGGATTGCAGCTTGAACCAAGACCTTTTCACACAGCAGCGTTTGTGTGATGGCACCGCTGGCGAGCCCGACGAAAACGCTTCACAGCGCACCAACCCCTGGCTAGTACTCATAGTAGGATTGGGCGCTTTTGTAGCGGGAGCTTATTTGCTGGCTTCAGGAAACACCGCAAGGCCCCCTGACGATGCAGATTCTTGACAAGTGGTTGTTTGAATTTCTGATTTTTTTGACTGATACCAACGGAGCGAACCATGAAAGTTTTTTACGACAAGGACTGTGATCTGTCCCTCATCAAGGGCAAGACTGTCGCCATCATCGGCTACGGCTCGCAAGGCCACGCCCACGCACAGAACCTGAACGACAGCGGCGTGAAGGTCATCGTCGGCCTGCGCAAGGGCGGCGCTTCGTGGCCCAAGGCTGAAAAAGCCGGTCTGACCGTGATGGAAGTCAATGATGCCGTCAAGGCCGCTGACGTGGTCATGATCCTGTTGCCTGACGAAGACATCGCCAAGGTCTACACCGACAACGTCAAGGACAACATCAAGCAAGGCGCTTCGCTGGTGTTCGCTCACGGCTTCAACGTGCATTACAACCAGGTCGTGCCTCGCGCGGATCTGGATGTGTGGATGGTTGCTCCCAAGGCGCCTGGCCACACCGTGCGCAACACCTATACCCAGGGCGGCGGCGTGCCTCACCTGATCGCCGTGCACCAGGACAAGTCCGGCAAGGCCCGTGATCTGGCGCTGTCTTACGCCATGGCCAATGGCGGCGGCAAGGCCGGTATCATCGAAACCGATTTCAAGGAAGAAACCGAGACCGACCTGTTCGGCGAGCAGGCCGTGTTGTGCGGCGGTGCCGTCGAGCTGGTGAAGATGGGCTTCGAAACCCTGGTGGAAGCCGGCTACGCGCCCGAAATGGCCTACTTCGAGTGCCTGCATGAGCTCAAGCTGATCGTGGACCTGATCTACGAAGGCGGTATCGCTAACATGAACTACTCGGTGTCGAACAACGCCGAGTACGGCGAATACGTGACGGGCCCCGAAGTCATCAACGAAGAATCGCGCAAGGCCATGCGCAATGCCTTGAAGCGTATTCAAGACGGCGAATACGCCAAGATGTTCATCTCGGAAGGCCGCCTGGGCTACCCCAGCATGACCGCTCGCCGCCGCAACACCGCCGATCACCAGATCGAGAAGGTGGGTGGCCAACTGCGCGCGATGATGCCCTGGATTGCCAAGAACAAGCTGGTGGACCAGACCCGCAACTGATCAGTGCGCTGCTGCGGCCGCGCAGGCGGCTGCTGCCAGTGATTCCAAAGGACTGCTTCGGCAGTCCTTTTTGTTGTAGGGCAATGCTCACCGGGAAAGCACGTGTTACACACCTGCTGCGTGTGCGGCGATGCCTGGGGCTGCCGTATGGCGGGCTGACTGCTGGCGTACCCTGGCGCGGTGTTTTCCTGGGCTGGGAGCCGTAGCGGTAAAGGTACACTGGGGGCCGTGCATTACAAGGCACTGGCTTTGTAGAAAACTATAAAATTGATAGCTGATTGCGCTGTTGTAGAAAGCGCTGGAGTTTAATTGGATGCTGGATAACAACGGAACCAAGCCCAGGCAGGGCGCAGAAGGCCCGGCTGCTGCGCACCGCCGGTGGCGCAAAGGCATTTATGTGCTGCCCAATTCCTTCACCCTGGCGGCACTGTTTGGCGGGTTCTACGCCATTGTGATGGCGATGAACGGCCGCTTTGAGGCCGCCGCCGTGGGCGTGTTCTGTGCCATGGTGCTCGACAGTCTGGACGGCCGCGTGGCCCGTATGACGCACACCCAAAGCGCCTTTGGCGAGCAGATGGATTCGCTCTCGGACATGGTGTCCTTTGGTGCGGCGCCTGCGCTCATCGCTTATGAATGGGCTCTGCGCCCGCTGGGCCGCTGGGGCTGGATTGCCGCTTTTGTCTATTGCTCGTGCGCTGCACTGCGTCTGGCGCGCTTCAACGTCAATACGGGCGTGGTGGACAAGCGCTACTTCCAGGGCATGCCTTCGCCAGCGGCTGCGGCCCTGGTGGCGGGTTTCATCTGGCTGACCAGCGCGCTGTTGGTGTCGCACCGCGATGTGCCGATCTTTGGCGAGGTGATTGCCCTGTTCGGCGGCCATCCTGCGAGCCGTGAAGACCTGTCGTGGATCATGTTCGCCATCACCCTGTTTGCGGGGCTGACCATGGTGACGAACATCCCGTACTACAGCTTCAAGGATGCGGGCATGGCCAAGAGCGTGCCATTCATCTCGCTCGTGGTGGTGGTGCTGGTGCTGGCGCTGGTGAGTATTGAGCCGGCAACCATGCTGTTCCTGATCTTTGTGGCGTACTCCGTCTCGGGTTACATCATCTATGCATGGCGCCGTGCCAAGGGCCAGCAGGTATCGATTGTGGCCACTTCGACCGACGAGCCCGATGAGCGCGGTCTGCACCATGATTGAAGAATCTGTTGCACAGGCCGAAAAACCTGTGTTAGAGTAGCCCACATGCAAAACCTGTCCCTAGCTCTACTACTAATGTCCAACGGGCAGGTAGAGTAGCGCGCACAGTTTTCACCCTACATCCATCGGCCCGTTTGCACCAGCAACGGGCCGATTCTGTTTTTTGCAGGTTGCTGGTTTCCACCCCCGAACTTTTTGTTTCGATGAGAAAGACCAGACAACCATGTTGAAGAACCCTGCCAGCAAGTACCGCGCCTTTCCTGCCGTTCAGTTGCAAGACCGCACCTGGCCCGATGCCCAGATCACCCAGGCACCCATCTGGCTGTCCACCGATCTGCGCGATGGCAACCAGGCCCTGATTGAGCCCATGGATCTGGCGCGCAAGCTGCGGATGTTCGACATGCTGGTCAAGATCGGCTTCAAGGAGATCGAAGTCGGCTTTCCGGCCTCGTCGCAGATCGAATTCGATTTCGTGCGTCAGCTGATCGAGGAAAAGCGGATTCCCGCCGATGTGACGATCCAGGTCATGACACCGGCCCGCCCCGAGCTCATCACCCGCACCGTAGAAGCCCTGCAAGGCGCGCCGCGCGCCATCGTTCACATCTACAACGCGGTAGCTCCCGTATGGCGCAAGGTGGTGTTTGGCATGAGCGTGCCCGAGGTGATGGACCTGGTGCAGTCGCAGGTGACTCACCTGAAGGCCTTGACCGATGCCCAGCCGGGCACCGAATGGATCTTGCAGTATTCGCCCGAGACTTTCTCGTTGGCAGAGCTCGATGTTTCGCTGCAGGCCTGCGAAACCGCGATTGCTGCCTGGGGTGCGGGCCGCGACATCATCCTGAACCTGCCCACCACGGTAGAAAACACCACGCCCAATGTGTTTGCCGACCAGATTGAATGGATGGTGCGGCAGTTCAAGGGCCGCCCGGAAGTCGTGGTGTCGGTGCACCCGCACAACGACCGTGGCACCGGCACCGCCAGTGCCGAAATGGCGCTGCTGGCGGGGGCGCACCGAGTGGAGGGATGCCTGTTCGGCAATGGCGAACGCACCGGCAATCTCGACATCGTGAACGTGGCGCTCAACATGTATGTGCAGGGCGTGTCGCCCGGGCTCGATTTCTCGGACATCGATGCGATTCGTGCCGAGGTCGAACACTGCAACCAGCTGCCCGTGCCAGCCCGCCATCCCTATGCGGGTGATCTGGTCTATACATCGTTCTCCGGCTCGCACCAGGATGCCATCAAGAAAGCTTTTGCGGCGCGTAACGAAGGCGATGTGTGGGAGATGCCGTATCTGCCGATCGACCCCAAGGACCTGGGTCGCAGCTATGAGGCGGTGATCCGCGTCAACAGCCAGTCGGGCAAGGGCGGTATCTCGTATCTGCTCGAAGAGGAATATGGCCTTACTATGCCGCGCCGCCTGCAGATTGAGTTCAGCCAGGTGGTGCAACGCGCCATGGATGTGACGGGCACTGAATTCACGGCGAAGGACTTGTGGCAGATCTTTGAGCGCGAATACCAGCTGGATGCCAACTATGCCGTCGCCCAATGCCGCGTGGAGCCTGCAGGCAGCAACGAGGGCGAGGTGCGGGTATCCGGCAGGGTACAGATTGCGGGCCAGTCCATTGCGGTGCAAGGACAAGGCAACGGCCCCATCGATGCCTTTGTTCACGCCATCAGCAGCGCTACCGGCGTGCCGGTACGGGTGCTGGATTACAGTGAGCACGCTATGCATTCCGTAGCTGGTGGCGCTTTCGCTGGTAGCGCAGGAGGCCAGAACGGTGCCAATGCCAAGGCCGCAGCCTATGTAGAGTTGCGGGTGAACGAGAGCCAGACCCTGTATGGCGCAGGCATGGACAGCAACATTACCCAGGCGGCCTTCCGCGCCGTGATGAGCGCCCTGGCGCGCAGCGGCGCTGTCACCCGTGTGAATACGCCAGCGGGCGACACGGTTGCCGCGTAAGCAAATGCAGGCAAAGCACGTACACTGTCGGGTTGAGCCCGGCTGCGGGCGTGCTGCGCATTGAATAACAGAGGTGGTGCCAAAAGCGCTGCCTGCAAACCCATGCCATGGAGAACACGATGAGCGATCAACTGATTATTTTTGACACCACCTTGCGTGACGGCGAACAGTCGCCAGGCGCTTCGATGACCAAGGACGAGAAGCTGCGCATTGCCCGCCAGTTGGAACGCCTGAAGGTGGACGTGATCGAAGCGGGCTTTGCGGCTAGCTCCAACGGTGATTTCGATTGCGTGCAGAGCATCGCGTCGATCATCAAGGATTCCACCGTGTGCTCGCTGGCCCGTGCCAACGACCGTGACATCGCCCGCGCCGCAGAAGCGCTCAAGCCTGCCAACCGCGCACGTATCCACACCTTCATTGCAACCAGCCCGCTGCACATGGAGAAAAAGCTGCGCATGTCGCCCGACGAAGTGTTCGAGCAGGCCCGGATGTCGGTACGCTTTGCCCGCAACCTGGTGGGAGACATCGAATTCAGCCCCGAAGACGGCTACCGCAGCGACCCGGATTTTCTCTGCCGCGTGATCGAGGCGGTGATTGCCGAAGGCGCCACCACCATCAATGTGCCCGACACGGTGGGCTACGCCATCCCTGAGCTGTACGGCAACTTCATCAAGAACCTGCGCGAGCGCATTCCCAACAGCGACAAGGCTGTCTGGTCGGTGCATTGCCATAACGATCTGGGCATGGCCGTTGCCAATTCGTTGGCCGGCGTCAAGATTGGCGGCGCGCGCCAGGTGGAATGCACCATCAATGGCCTGGGTGAGCGCGCGGGCAATTGCTCGCTCGAAGAAGTGGTGATGGCCGTCAAGACGCGCCGTGACTACTTTGGTCTGGATGTCAATATCGACACGCAGCACATTGTTGCCGCCAGCAAGATGGTGAGCCAGACCACCGGCTTCGTCGTGCAACCCAATAAGGCCGTGGTGGGCGCCAATGCGTTTGCCCATGCCTCGGGCATTCACCAGGACGGAGTGCTGAAGGCGCGTGACACCTACGAGATCATGCGTGCGGAAGACGTGGGCTGGAGCGCCAACAAGATCGTGCTGGGCAAGTTGTCTGGCCGCAATGCCTTCAAGCAACGCCTGCAGGAGCTGGGTGTGGTGATGGAGAGCGAGAGCGACATCAATGCCGCCTTTGCGCGCTTCAAGGATCTGGCCGACCGCAAGAGCGAAATCTTCGACGAGGACATTCTGGCACTGGTCAACACCGAAGGTACACATGGCGATTCCGAAGCCTTCCGCTTCGTTTCGCTGGCGCAGGCGAGCGAGACGGGCGAGCAGCCCAAGGCGACCGTGGTGCTGATGGCCCATGGCAAGGAAGTGAAGGGCGAATCCACCGGCAACGGCCCGGTGGATGCCTCGATGAAGGCGATTGAGTCGCAGGCCAAGAGTGGCGCTGAAATGGTGCTGTATGCGGTCAACGCCATCAGCGGCTCCACCGAGAGCCAGGGCGAGGTGACCGTGCGCTTGCAGCAGGGCGGTCGTATCGTCAATGGCGTGGGCGCCGACCCCGATATCGTGGTCGCGTCGGCGAAGGCTTACATCGCCGCGCTCAATAAGTTACAAAATCCTACGGAGAAGGTAGCTGCACAAGGATGAGGCTTCGGAATATAATTTCACTTAAATAATTGAAGAGTCGCGTAAGTTAATGAAATTGCGCGACTTTTTAGATTCCGAATTTTATCTTCAGCTATCGTTTTTGTAGGGAGCAGAATAATGGCGCCATCCAACCGCAGTGTTTTGCGTCGTTTTTCACACATTTTTGCAATCTGTGCGTTGGCAATTGGCGTCGGTATGCCGCATGCCTATGCTGCTACCAAAAAGAAAGCTGCCCCTGCCAAGGTCCATGTAGAAGCCAAGGCTGGCAAGAAGCAGGCGGCTGCTGCCCAAAAGGGCGAGCGCAATGGTCGCGCGCACAAGGAGGCAGTTGCCTCCAAAGGCTCTTCCAAAAAAGTAGCGGACAAATCAGCGGGCAAGGGTACCAAGGGCAAGACGGTGGTGGCCAAGGCTGGCAAGGCAGATAAGGCTGATAAGGGGGGCAGGCGCCACGCACGCGCCGCTGCAGCAGCGGCGGCCCTGGTCGCTGTGGAAGCTGCTCCAGCGCGCCAATCCTTCGGCCAGATGGCCGGGCTGCATGATGTCATGGATCCGCTGGCGCTCAAGTCCAGCGTGGCGCTGGTGCTGGATCAGGATACGCATGAAGTGCTGCTGTCCAAAAATGACCATGCCGTGCTGCCAATTGCCTCGCTCACCAAGCTGATGACGGGGCTGATCATTTCCCAGGCGAACTTGCCGATGGATGAAGAGATCACCATCACGCAAGACGACGTGGATACTGAAAAGCACAGCAGCTCGCGCCTGCGCGTTGGCACGACCTTGATGCGTGGCGAGCTGCTGCACCTGGCGCTGATGTCCAGCGAAAACCGCGCTGCCCATGCGCTGGGGCGCACTTTTCCTGGTGGCATGTCTTCGTTTGTGGGCCAGATGAACATGAAGGCAAAGATGCTGGGCATGGCCGATACCCGCTATGTGGAGCCCACGGGGCTGTCCAGCTCCAACCAATCCAGCGCGCACGATCTGGCAACTCTGGTGAATGTGGCGCACTCCGATCCTTTGCTGCGTGAGCTGACCACCTCGCCGTCTTACCAGGTGGAAGTGGGCGAGCGAACGGTGCAGTTCAACAATACCAACCGCCTCGTTCACAACCCCGATTGGAACATCGGCCTGCAAAAGACGGGCTACATCTCTGAAGCCGGTCGCTGTCTGGTGCTGCAAGCCCAGGTGGCTGGCCGCAAGCTGATCATGGTGTTCCTGGATTCTGCTGGCCGCTTCAGCCGTCTGGCGGACGCCGAGCGTGTGCGCCACTGGGTCGAAGGCTCGGGCGGACGATTGCTGGCCAAGCACTGATTGCTACGGATTACCACTGCTTGTCTGTACGCCGGCCATCAACGGCTTATAAAAAAACCTGCCATTGGCAGGTTTTTTTCATAAAGAGGGCAGAACGAGGTGGCGCAGATGGTTCAGCGGGCTACCGCCGACTTGCGCTCTTCAAAACCCAGTGCGGCAGAGATTTCAGTGGCGGTGGCCTGCAGCTTGCTCGTCCAGTTGTCGTCCAGCCGGTCTGCGGGGGCGGAAACGGACAGGCCGGCAACGAGGCGGCCCTGGTCGTCGTAAATGCCTGCTGCCATGCAGCGCACGCCCAGCTCCAACTCTTCATTGTCGCGCGCAAGGCCGTATTGGCGGGTTTTGGAGAGTTCGCGCTCCAGCACAGCCAGATTGGTGATGCTGTTCTTGGTATTGCCGGCCAGGCCCGTGCGCATGGCGTAGGCGCGAACACGCTCGGGCTCTTCGGCTGCCAGAAACAGCTTGCCTGTGGAGGTGAGATGCAGCGGCGCATGGCCGCCAATGGCGCGCACCACCTGCATGCCCGAGCGTTCAGAAAAGCTGCGCTCCACATACACGATCTCGTCACCCTGGCGCATGCTCAGATTGATGGCCTGCTGCGTGGCCAGATGCAGACGGCGCATGGGCAGCAGGGCCACTTCGCGCACGTTGATGCGGGCTTTCACGAGGTTGCCCAGCTCCAGAAGCCGCATGCCCAGGCGATAGCTGCCCGATTCGGGGCGGTCGACGAAGCGGCCAATGGTCAGGTCATTGAGGATGCGGTGCGTGGTGGACGGGTGCAGGCCGGTGATTTCGCTCAGCTCTTTCAGCGACACCGCTTCCTCGCGCGAGGCGAGCACATCCAGCAGTGTGAACATGCGCTCTAGCACTTGCACGCTGGGTTTGGCGGCGGTGTCGTGGTGTGGTTTGGTCATGCGTTGGGTGGCGGTGTAATGGCGAAAAGCAAAAAGAGAATGTGGTGCTTGAGGGGCAAGCGCATCAAGCTGCAGAATGTATAGCAAAACTGGCAGGTTGCCAGCGCTGATCCACATAGACCTCATAGGGCTGGTAATCGGCCTTGTATTGCATCTTGCGGCTCTCTTCGATCCAGTAGCCCAGGTACAGGTAGGGCAGGCCCATGGTGCGGCATTGCGCAATCTGCCACAGCACGTTGTAGGTGCCGTAGCTGGTGTGGGGCTCGGGCTCGTAGAAGGTGTAGACGGCTGAGAGGCCGTCATTGAGGATGTCGATGATCGACACCATCTTGAGCGGGCCGGGCTGCTGCGGCTGGGCACCGGGCAGGCGAAATTCCACCAGACGGCTGTTGACGCGGCTTTGCAGCATGAATTGCGAGTACTGCTCGACACTGTCTTCGTCCATGCCACCGCCGGTATGGCGTGCAGCCTGGTAGCGCAGATACAGCTCATAGTGCTCGCGCAGAAAACCCAGGGGAAGTACGCGAACTTCCAGGTTCTGGTGCTCCTTGAGGGCACGGCGCTGGTGGCGCTTGGGCTTGAAATCAAGTGCTGCTACGCGCAGCGGCACGCAGGCCTGGCAGCCGTCGCAGTACGGACGGTAGGTGAACAGGCCGCTGCGGCGAAAGCCCTGCTGGATCAGCTCCGAATACACATCGTTCTGAATCGCATGGCTGGGCGTGGCCACCTGCGAACGGGCCATGCGCTCGCTCAGGTAGCTGCAGGGGTAGGGTGCCGTTGCATAGAACTGCAGCGAATGCAACGGAAGTTCGTTGAGCCTACTCATCCGTATGTGCCGTATGTGGAAATGTCATTTCAGATAGTGGGATTATGTCAGCCCAATCGCTGGCTGCAAACTCCCAGCGCATTGCGGGTTGCTGCACCTGCTCTGCAACGTGAGCCACAAATTGCGCGCGGGGGATTTCGGCTGCGCCCATGAAGGCCAGATGGCCAGTGTTCTGCTGGCAATCGATCATTGTCACCCCCTCGCGCCGGCACAGCGCCACCAGCGCGGCAAGGGCGATCTTGGAGCCATTGCTGATGGTGGTGAACATGGATTCGCCAAATACGGCGCGGCCGATGGCTACACAATACAGCCCCGCTACCAGCTCTTCGTTCATCCACACTTCAACGCTGTGGGCAAAACCATCATGGTGAAGCTGGGTGTAAGCGGACTGGATGTCGTCCACGATCCAGGTGCCGTCCTGGCCATCCCGGCTGATCTGGCTGCAGGCGCGAATCACAGCGGGGAAATCGCTGTCGATGCGCAGCGCAAAACCTGGTGTTGCCTCCGCTTTGCGCAGGGCTTGCCTGAGTGAGCGGTGCAGACGGAAGTGCGCGGGCTGCAATACCATGCGCGGATCGGTGGACCACCAGAGGATTGGCGAATCTCCGCTGAACCAGGGAAAGATGCCGTGCCGGTAGGCTTGTTGCAGACGGGCACTGTCGAGCCTGCCGCCTGCAGCCAGCAGGCCAGGGTGGGGGGTATGGGCTCCCCAGGCTTGCTCCACTGGGGGAAATGGATCGTCTGGCTCCAGCCAGGGCAGTGGCGGCAATGGGCGCGGCACGTTGGCAGTCTCACGATGAAAAAATCACCCTGCATTGTGCTGGAAATTGGCCCCGGGTAAAGCCCTGGGCTGGCTTTTGAATGACGCTTTCGGGTGGCGGGGCGCCAAAGAAAAAACCCATATGCCTGGGCATATGGGTTTTGATCTGGCTCCTCAACCTGGGCTCGAACCAGGGACCTACGGATTAACAGTCCGGCGCTCTACCGACTGAGCTATTGAGGAATATCGGTACAAATTTTTGGCGGCAACCTTGTGCAATTGCAAGACGCCCGGTTTTGGCTCCTCAACCTGGGCTCGAACCAGGGACCTACGGATTAACAGTCCGGCGCTCTACCAACTGAGCTATTGAGGAATGTGTCGGTTTGACAGTGTGCCCTGAGCGATTGCAGGGCGGTGTGTGTGATGGCTCCTCAACCTGGGCTCGAACCAGGGACCTACGGATTAACAGTCCGGCGCTCTACCAACTGAGCTATTGAGGAATATCGGTAAACAAGGCTTTGTTCGATTGCAAAGCCGAAAAAATTCTTTGGCTCCTCAACCTGGGCTCGAACCAGGGACCTACGGATTAACAGTCCGGCGCTCTACCGACTGAGCTATTGAGGAACAAGACCGCAATTATAGAACGAATTTCAGGCTTCAAAAAGTGAAGCAATTATTTTTTGGGATTTCCGGCAGGGGCTGCATCGCCAGCAGGTTCCGGCCGGCACCACAGCCAGACAAGCACGCAGGCCATGCAGCCGATGGACAAGGCCTTGGCCCAGACGGGCGCAGGCACCAGCAGCATGATGAGCGCGCAGACCGCCATGGTGGCGGTGGCGTTCCACTTGGCCCGGCGGCTCACAAAGCCGCCTGCAGCCCAGTTGCGCAGCATGCCGCCAAATAGCCTGTGCCGCCAGAGCCAGCCATGCAGGCGTTCTGAACTGCGAGCCGCACAGGCCCCGGCAATCAGAATGAATACTGTGGTGGGCAGCCCTGGAACAAAGATGCCCACGACGCCCATGCACAGACTGACCACCGCACCAAGCAGCAGGAGCCAACGCAGCAGTGGGCTGCGGATGGGGCAGTACGCAGGAGGCGCATTGCCATGCAGTGGCGGGGAGGGCACGCGGGGCTCGGGCATGCCGCCATTGTGCATCTGCCGGCAAGACAATAGGCGGATACCGGGCAAGCGAGCCTGCGAGAGCGCGCGTGCCAACGAATCGGTATGCATTGCGCTACCATGCCGCAATGGCAATTCATCCGATCTTGAAAATGGGCGACGCACGGTTGCTGCGCACGGCGCAGCCCGTCACCGCATTCGACACCGATGCGCTACACCAGCTGGTGCAGGATCTGCTCGATACCATGCGTGCTGCGCAAGGGGCAGGCCTGGCGGCGCCACAGATCGGCGTGGACCAGCAGGTGGTGTTTTTTGGCTCCAATGAGCGCAATCCGCGCTACCCCGATCGGCCCCTGGTGCCGCCAACGGTGCTGATCAATCCCGTCATCACGCCTCTGTCGGATGAAGAGGCCAGTGACTGGGAGGGTTGCCTGTCCGTGCCCGGCATGCGGGGGCTGGTGCCGCGCTGGCAGAAAATCCGCTACACCGGTTTTGACCAGTATGGCGATGCGATTGACCGGGTGGCCGAGGGCTTTCATGCGCGCGTGGTGCAGCATGAGTGCGATCACCTGTGGGGCAAGCTCTATCCCATGCGGATGCGCGACTTCACGCAGTTTGGCTTTACCGAGGTGCTGTTTCCTGATATCAGCGCTGCTGAAGACGATTGATCAAAAACAATAGCTATCAGCGCTTTGTGGGTAAGCGCTGAGGCTGATTTTATACAGAGAAACTGCTCATGGGTGTGCCGCCAGGGCCCACAGCAGCTCTGTCTCGATGGCAATCTGGCTCACATTGTTCTGCAACTCGGGGCCCTGCAGCAGAAAGCTATCTTCCACCCGCTCTCCCAGGGTGCTGATCTTGGCCAGTTCCACGCTCAGCTGGTGGCGGGCCAGGACGCGGGCCACGGTATACAAAAGGCCTGCGCGATCGGCGGCAGAAATGGACAGCAGCCAGCGCTGGCCTTTGTCGTCAGGCCGCAGCAGTACGCGCGGCGCAACCGGAAAGCTTTTGACGCGGCGCGAAACGCGGCGCTGTACCGGCTCGGGCAGGGGCTTGGCTTCCGCCAGCGTGCGGCTCAGCTCGCTCTCCACCAGATTGATCAGCTCTCGGTAGCTTTGCGGAGCATTGGTGGCAATTACCTGGAAGGTGTCGAGTGCGTAGCGGTTGAGGGCCGTGTGCACCCGGGCATCGAGGATCGAGAAACCGGCACGGTCGAAGTAACCACAGATGCGGGCAAACAGGTCGGGCTGGTCGGGCGTATACACCATGACCTGCAGGCCCTCACCCGCGAGCGACTGGCGGGCGCGCACGATGGGTGTGCTGCTCCCCACCTGACGCGAGAGGTGGCGGGTGTGCCAGGCAATGTCGGCAGCCTCCTGCCGCATGAAGTAGTCCACCCCTAGGGTGTCCCACAGGGTTTTGTGCGATTCGTGCGGCTGGGCCGAGAGCGCGAGCATCACCAGTGCTTCGCGCTTGCGGATTTCCGCCTGTGCCGCCAGATCGGGCGCCCGCCCGCCCAGCATGCGCAACGTGGCGCGGTACAGGTCTTCCAGCAGTTTGCCTTTCCAGCCGTTCCACACCTTGGGGCTGGTGCCGCGGATATCCGCCACTGTCAGCAGGTAGAGAGCCGTGAGGTAGCGCTCGTTGTGCACACGCTGGGCAAAGGCTGCAATCACTTCGGGATCGGACGTATCTTGCTTCTGCGCCACCTGGCTCATGGTGAGGTGCTCGCGCACCAGAAATTCCACCAGCAGGGCGTCTTCTTTCGCAACCCGGTGGTCGCGGCAGAAGCGCTTGACTTCGGCGGCGCCAATTTCCGAGTGATCGCCGCCGCGTCCCTTGCCGATGTCATGAAAGAGCGCTGCAAGGTACAGAATCCACGGCTTGTCCCAGCCTGCGGCCAGTTGTGAGCAATATGGATATTCATGGGCATGTTCGGCCATGAAGAAGCGCCGTACGTTGCGCAGCACCATCAGAATGTGCTGATCGACCGTGTAAACGTGGAACAGGTCGTGCTGCATTTGTCCCACGATGCGGCGGAAGGGCCACAGGTAGCGGCCGAGCACGGAGGTCTGGTTCATCAGACGCATCGCATGGGTGATGCCTTGCGGCTGCTGCAGGATCTGCATGAAGGTGGCGCGGTTGACAGGATCCCTGCGAAAGCTGGCAGTCATTACCCGGCGCGCATGGTAGAGCGCTCGGAAAGTGCGGGCCGACAGGTCGGTGAGGCCCGGCTCTGTTTCGTACAGCAGGAAAGTGCGCAGAATGGCGTGCGGGTTGCGCAGGTACACCTCGTCATCGGCCACTTCAATGAGTCCGGCCTTTTCGTAAAACTCGTCGTCGATGCGGCGCAGCGAGTGGCTGGCTGGGTGCAGGCGCTCGTCGATGTTGAGCAGCAGAATCTGCGTGAGTTGCGCCACGGCCTTGGCGGCCCAGTAGTAGCGCTTCATCAGCTCCTCACTGGCGCGCTTGGGGAAGCGGTGTCCGACCGGTGTTTCCGTCTTGAAGCCGAAGGATTCGGCCACCGGTGTTTGCAGGTCGAACACCAGACGGTCTTCGCGCCGCCGGGCCACAATGTGCAGTCGTGCGCGGATGAGGCAGATCAGGTCTTCATTGCGCTTCAGGTTGCGCACTTCGTAGACGGTAGCCAGGCCCTTGGCTGCCAGCGCCTTCCAGCTGTCGCCCAGACCCGTGGCGCGGCCCAGCCAGATGATGGTCTGCAGATCGCGCAGGCCGCCGGGTGATTCCTTGCAGTTGGGCTCCAGGGAGTAGGCGGTATTTTCGTACTTGTTGTGGCGCTGCTGCATCTCCAGCACCTTGGCCACCACAAAGGCGTCTGGGCTGATGGCCTGGTCCAGCGCTCCCTGGAATTGCCGGTACAACGGCGCAGAACCGGTGATGCGGCGCGACTCCAGCATGGCTGTCTGTACGGTGACATCGGCCCTGGCTTCTGTGATGCATTGCACGATGGTGCGCACGCTGGAGCCGATTTCCAGCCCGGCGTCCCAGCACGAGCCGATGAAATGCTCGATTCTGGTGCGCAAGGGCGCGTCGTGCTCCAGATCGGTGCCGTCGGGCAGCAGCACCAGTACATCGATGTCGGAGTGGGGAAACAGTTTGCCCCGGCCAAAGCCACCTACGGCGACCAGACTGAGCTGGTCAGGCAGTTCGGCCAGATGCCACAGGTCGCGCAGCAGTCCATCAGCCAGGGTGGACAGCTTGCGCAACTGCGTCTGAATGCCGCGCGTACTGCTGCCCCCAGCCATGATGGCCTCGAACAAGGTGGCGCGCCGGGCCTGGTACTGCTCACGCAGCTGCGGAATGCGGGGATCGTTCATGGGTGCAAGTCAAAGCGGTCCATGGCAGTGTGCCATAGCGGAAAACCAATGATTCCCATAAGCATGTGCTGTGCCAGCCTTCATCTCGGGCAGCCAGAATCCATGCAAAGAAAAAGGCGGCATGCTGTGCGCAGTGCCGCCTGGGTGAGCGCAGAGCTAACGGCTCAGCACTTGGTGGTCTTGACGAAGTCGGGCAGGGCAGGGGAGCCGTCTGACAGGGTCAGCACTTCGTAGCCGGTGTCGGTCACCAGCACTTCCACTTCCCACTGGGCAGACAGACTGTGGTCCTTGGTGATCACGGTCCAGCCGTCGTTGCCCAGATCCTTGATGTCCTTCTTGCCGAGGTTGAGCATGGGCTCGATCGTGAAGATCATGCCGGTCTTCAGCTCCACGCCTGTACCTGGGCGGCCATAGTGCAGCACCTGGGGTTCGTCGTGGAAGACTTTGCCGATGCCGTGGCCGCAGTATTCGCGCACGACCGACAGGCCGTGGCCTTCCGCAAATTTCTGGATGGCGTGGCCGATATCGCCCAGATGCGCTCCGTTCTTGACCTGCACGATACCGTGCCACATGGCCTCGAAGGTGAGCTGGCACAGGCGTTTGCCAGCAATGGTGCCTTCACCGATGATGAACATGCGGCTGTTGTCGCCAAAGTAGCCTTCTGGCGTGATGATGGTCACGTCCACGTTGACAATATCGCCCTTCTTGAGAGGCTTGTCATTGGGAATGCCGTGGCATACCACATGGTTGACCGAGGTGCAGACGTAGGCCGGGTACGGCGTCATGCCCGGGGGCTGGTAGCCCAGGCAGGCGGATTTGGTGCCTTGCTTTTCCATGGCTTCGGCGCACAGCAGGTCGATCTGCTTGGTGGTGATGCCAGGTTGGATGTGTGGGGTGATGTAGTCCAAAACCTCCGAGGCCAGGCGGCCCGCGATGCGCATCTGCGCAATGTCTTCTTCGGTATTGATTTTGATGGTCATAGCCCATGATTATCCCACTGCACCTATTGGCCTGTTGACCATGCGGCTACGTACCCTCTCAACGCACAGTAAAATCCCGGGTTAACCCCGCCCTTGCCTCTGTTGCCGCAGCCAGCCTGCAGTGCGAGCAAGGCGCATGTGTGCTTTCCTCCATCCTCCTAGTCCCACATAGGCTGCCACGTGACACTGCACCTGACCCAGCTAGCCGGCGGTAACGCCCTGAGCTCCTTCCGCGCCCAACAACTGCTGACCGCATTGACGGCGATCCATCCAAAAATAACGGGCATTGCTGCCCGTTTTGTACATCTGGTGGCCACCAACCAGCCTTTGGCTGGTGCCGATGCGCAGCGCGTGGCGGCCCTGCTGACCTATGGCGATCCCTATGCAGGCAATGACGAAGGCGCTGCCTTTGTTGTTACGCCGCGCCTGGGCACGATCTCGCCCTGGGCGTCGAAGGCGACCGATATCGCACGCAACTGCGGTCTGGATGTGTTCCGCGTGGAGCGCATCACCGAATACCGGGTCAGCCTGAAGTCCGGTTTGCTGGGCGGAACGCCGGAGCTGAGCGCAGAGCAATCTGCCCAGATCGCCGCGCTGCTGCACGATCGCATGACGGAGTCGGTTTTTGCCACTCGCGCCGAGGCCGAGCAGCTGTTTTCTGCGCTGCAGGCGCAGCCCATGGAATTTGTGGATGTGCTGGCCGGAGGCAGCGCCGCACTGGAAGCTGCCAACAAGCAATGGGGCTTGGCCTTGGCCGATGACGAAATCGAATACCTGGTCAAGGCCTTCAATGGCCTGGGGCGCAACCCTACCGATGTGGAGCTGATGATGTTCGCCCAGGCGAACTCCGAGCACTGCCGCCACAAGATCTTCAACGCCAACTTCACCATCGATGGTGTGGCTCAGGAGAAGTCGCTCTTTGGCATGATCCGCAACACCGAGCAGGTCTCGCCCCAGCACACCATCGTGGCCTACGCCGACAATGCCTCCATCATGGAAGGCCATGCTGTCGAGCGATTTGTAGCGAAATTCGATGCTGGTGCTGGTTCTGAGAGCGCACCAAGCTATCAAAAAAAGAGCGCTACCAACCATGTGCTGATGAAGGTGGAAACGCACAACCACCCGACGGCCATCTCTCCCTTCCCGGGCGCATCGACCGGTGCGGGCGGCGAGATCCGCGACGAAGGCGCCACCGGCCGTGGCTCCAAGCCCAAGGCGGGCTTGACCGGTTTTACCGTCTCCAAGCTCTGGGGCAGCGAAGTGGGCAAGCCCGAGCACATTGCCAGTCCGTTGCAGATCATGATCGAAGGCCCGCTGGGTGGCGCTGCATTCAACAACGAGTTCGGTCGTCCCAACCTGACGGGTTATTTCCGCGAGTACGAGCAGCAGGTGGGTGACATCACCCGCGGCTACCACAAGCCCATCATGATTGCGGGCGGTCTGGGCATCATCGATTCCGAGCTGACCAAGAAGATCGAATTTCCCGCCGGCACGCTGCTGATCCAACTGGGCGGCCCCGGCATGCGCATCGGCATGGGTGGTGGCGCGGCCAGCTCCATGGCGAGCGGCACGAATGCCGCCGAGCTGGATTTTGATTCGGTGCAGCGTGGCAACCCCGAGATCGAGCGCCGCGCGCAGGAAGTCATCAACCATTGCTGGCAGCAAGGTGCGGGCAACCCGGTCCTCGCCATCCACGACGTGGGGGCTGGCGGCTTGTCCAATGCCTTCCCTGAACTGACCAACGATGCGGGCCGTGGCGCGCGCTTTGACCTGCGCGCCGTCAAGCTGGAGGAATCTGGCCTCGCTCCCAAGGAAATCTGGTCCAACGAGAGCCAGGAACGCTACGTGCTGGCCATCGCACCCGAATCGTTGGCGCAGTTCACGGCGTTCTGTGAACGCGAGCGTTGCCCGTTTGCCGTGATCGGCACTGCCACCGGCGAGCGCCAACTGGTGCTGGAGGACACGGCTGTTGCTTCGGGCGACCAGAAGTTCCCCGTGGACATGCCCATGGACGTACTGCTGGGCAAGCCTCCCAAGATGCACAAGGATGTGACCACCGTCACGCGTGAGTTGCCTGCCATCGACCTGACCGGCGTGCCGCTGGAGAAGGCGGTGATCGATGTGCTGGCCCACCCCACCGTGGCTTCCAAACGCTTCCTGATCACCATTGGTGACCGTACAGTGGGTGGCCTCACCCACCGCGACCAGATGGTTGGCCCCTGGCAGGTGCCCGTGGCCGATGTGGCCGTGACCCTGGCGGACTACAAGGGCTTTGCCGGTGAAGCCATGGCCATGGGCGAGCGTACGCCGCTGGCTGCCATTAACGCCCCCGCCTCGGGCCGCATGGCCGTGGCAGAAGCCATCACCAACATGCTGGCTGCGCCCATTGCGCTCTCCAAGGTCAAGATGTCGGCCAACTGGATGGCTGCCTGCGGCGAAGCAGGCGAAGACGCCGCGCTGTATGCAACGGTCAAGGCCGTGGGTATGGAGCTGTGCCCGCAGTTGAACATCTCCATTCCCGTGGGCAAGGACTCGCTATCCATGCGCACGCAGTGGAGCGAGGGTGGCCGGGTGAAGAAGGTCACCTCGCCTGTGAGCCTGATCATCACCGGCTTTGCATCCATTGACGATGTGCGCAGTACCTTCACGCCCCAGTTGGATGCCCACGAAGAAGACAGCACGCTCGTGCTGGTGGACCTGGGCCGGGGCAAGATGCGCATGGGCGGCTCCATTCTGGGCCAGGTGTTGGGCCAGAGCGGCAATGAGACCCCTGATCTCGACGATGCCAAGGACCTGATTGCACTGGTTGATGCCGTGAACACGCTGCGCGCCAAAGGCCAGATCCTGGCCTACCACGACAAGGGTGATGGTGGCCTGCTGGCCACGGTGGCCGAAATGGCATTTGCCGGCCATATAGGTGTGGCGCTGAACGTGGATATGCTGGTTACTGAAGGAGATGGTATCTCCGACAGCCGCATGGACAGCGGCGAAGGCAAGAACTGGGGCGCCCAGGTGTCGGGCCGCCGCGAAGACCTGACGCTGCGCGCGCTCTTCAACGAGGAACTGGGCGCCGTGCTGCAGATTCGCACCAGCGACCGCGACGAGGTTCTGCAGATTCTGCGCGAACATGGCCTGGCTACCTGCAGCCACATCATCGGCAAGACCCGGCCCGAGTCGTCTTCCGTGGACATGGGCAAGGGCGAACTGCAGGTCTGGCGCGACGCGAAAAAGGTGTTTGGCGCGACGCTCTCCGATCTGCACCAGGTCTGGGACGCAGTGAGCTGGAAGATTGCCCAGCAGCGCGACAATCCCGCCTGCGCCGACAGCGAACATGCTGCAGCCGGTGAACCTGCCGACCCAGGCATGCACGTTCAGCTTTCGTTCGATCCGCAGGACAACGTGGCCGCACCTTTCCTCAACGTGGCGGCCAAGCCTCGCGTGGCGGTGCTGCGCGAGCAGGGCGTGAACTCGCATGTGGAAATGGCCTATGCATTTGCCGAGGCAGGATTTGATGCAGTGGACGTGCACATGACGGACCTGCAGACCGGCCGCGCACAGCTCAAGGACTTTGCGGGCGTGGTGGCCTGCGGCGGCTTCAGCTATGGCGACACCCTGGGTGCCGGTATTGGCTGGGCACGCTCCATCACCTTCAACGATCGCCTGTCCGAACAGTTCCAGCAGTTCTTCGGCCGCACCGATACCTTCGGCCTGGGTGTTTGCAACGGCTGCCAGATGTTCGCTGAATTGGCAGACATCATTCCCGGCGCTCAGGACTGGCCGCGTTTCACCCAGAACCAGAGCAACCGCTTTGAGGCACGTCTTTCCATGGTTGAAGTGCTGGATTCGCCTTCCATCTTCTTGCAAGGCATGGCTGGCAGCCGTCTGCCGATTGCCGTGGCCCATGGCGAGGGTTATGCCAACTTCAAGTTCCGTGGCAATGATGCCCAGGTGATCAAAGCCATGCGCTTTGTAGACAACCATGGCCAAGCTACCGAGCAGTATCCTTTCAATCCGAATGGCTCTGCTGGCGGCCTGACTGCCGTCACCACCGCCGACGGCCGCTTCACGGCCATGATGCCTCACCCCGAGCGCGTCTTCCGCAATGTGCAGATGAGCTGGGTGGATTACGGCAAGGCAGGCGGCAAGTCTGAATTCAGCCCTTGGATGCGCGTCTGGCGAAATGCGCGCAAATGGCTGGGCTGAAATCCTCCGCGCGTTGAGCTGAGCGCCTGGTTCTGCAGGGCTGCAGAACCGGGTGTTGTGGCTGCCAGGGCTAAGAACCTGTTCCAAGTCTCTACGCAACCTGCAGGGACAGCACCTTGGCGGGCGCCCCTAGCCGGGCTAGGGGCGATCTACGTCGTTGCAGATCCTCGCAATAGCAGTGCTATTGCTGCGGTACTGCGCCGCCAGGCGCACCCCTTGCATCTCATCGCGCCAAGGTACTGTCGCGGCGCGAGGTGACTTTGAACAGGTTCTAAGTACGGCCTGATGGCAGTTTTTTGACCACTCCGATGTCTCCCGAAAACGGAGGACTTCGGCAGGTGTGGGTCTTGTACTTCTTTCTTTCGCAGTGTCTTCAGGGCGCCAGCATCGGATCGCCTGTCGCGGCGGCGGCTGCAACCGCTTTGGGCTTCTTGCCATTGCACTGCGCTACACGCTTTGTTTCCTTTTCATAGAGGCTGCTGATCGGCACATCAGTAATCTCGATGCTGCATTCGTCAGATGCTCCGTGCTGGTTGCCAATGGGCACTGCTCGCCGCCTTGGGCGCATCTGTGCACTCCATCCGCTTGATGCAAGCGTCCTGCATGTGTATGCGTTCCAGCTGCAAAAGCTCATCATGCATTTGGGGTATGCGATTCAGTGTGTGCGGTGATGGATTGAGGTATCCATTTGACCGGTAGTGGCGTGTCACCAAGGTTGGTGCGATGGCTGATCAAAGGTTTTATTGTGGTGTTGATACCAAAAATTACATTTTTTAAAATTCTTCATGAATAGCGTCGTTGATAGTGTGTATATATGTATCAAATTGCGCTATAAATTCACATATTCAATTGAAAAAATGTACTGAGGCCGTGCGCTGCTGTGACTGGGGTACGGCCTTTGCACTGTTGTCCGGGAGTTGATGCATGCACGAAGATTTTCCAGAGATCCCTTCCGGCCTGCTGGACCGTTGGCAGGGCTTGTTGCGGAACTATGCCGATCTGTTGGAGCTATCCGTAGCGCGCGTATTGCGTCTGCAACAGGGCAAATGGCATTTGATGTCGGCAGCCGGACCGGCCGCCGACCGCATGGAGCAGGGCCCGGTGCCTGCTGACGCGCCCCCCTTTGCGGAAGAATTGGTAGTTGCCCAGAAGCTGGTATGCAAGGAAGCATGGAGCGATGCAACTGTCACTTTGAAGCATCAAGACGGTGAGCGCGTGGCGCAGAGCTATGTCGGCATTCCACTTTACTGGCCCAGTGGCAGCCTGTTTGGCGTTCTGGATGCACTCCATGGTGCCCCCCGGGTGTTTACTGACGCTGAGCGCAGGCTGTTGGTTCAGATTCGTGATGACATCGAGGACCACCTGGTGCTGCTGCACGGCAATCGTGCGGACCTGGTGACCAACCATGTGACGCGTGAGCGCCTGCAGGCCAGTGAGGAGCGCTTTCGCCTCCTGGTAGAGAACGCGGGCGATGATTATTTTCTACACGACGACCAGGGGCGATTCATCGATGTGAACGAGCGCGCCTGCCGCAGCCTGGGTTACTCGCAGGCAGAGCTGCTGACCATGGAGGTGGGCGATGTGGCCTTCGGGGTGACGGCAGACCAGCGGCACCAATTGTTTCGGGACGCATTGCCTGGCAGCTCCCGGGTGGTAAAGAGCCACCACCGCCGCAAGGACGGCAGCATGTTCCCCGTAGAGGTGGTGATCACCTGCGTGGAGATTGGTGGGCGCAAGCTGTTCATGGGGTTGGCGCGCGATATCACCGAGCGTGAGCGGGCGGAGCAGGCCGTGCGCGAAGCCAATGCCGAGCTGGAGCGGCGTGTGGCATTGCGGACTACCGAGCTGCAGGATCTGTCAGGCAAATTGCAAGGGGTGCTGAACAGCGCGGCGGACATCATCTTTGTGAAGGATTCCGGCGGGCGTTACCTGCTCTTCAACCCGGCGGGTGAACGTTTTCTGGGGCGCAGTGCAGCCGATGTGATGGGCAGCACCGATTTCGACTTGTTTCCACCAGAGCTGGCGGCGGTGTATACCCGCGCAACGCAGCAGGTGCTGCAGATGCAGGACAGTCTGACCTTGGAAGAGAAGGTGCCTTCTGCGCATGGTTTGCGCACCATGCTCACGACCCGCAGCCCACTGCGCGATGAACACGGCCGTATTCATGCGGTGATGGGCGTGGCCCATGACATCACCGAGCGAAAGCAGGCGGAGCTGGAGTTGCAATTGCAGCGCGAGCGCATGGCGTTGGCGATTGATGTGGGCGCACTGGGTGTGCTGGATGTCAATCTGGACACGGACGCCGTGGTCTGCAATGCCCAGGGGCTGGATATTCTTGGCCTGCAGGCTGGCGACGGATTGACGCAGGCGGCGGTGCACCGGCATATTCATCTGCAGGATCGGGCCGCATGGGACGCTCATGTGAGGGAGGTGCGCTCTGGTGCAGGCTCGCAGCGGGTGCAATTGCGTATTGTTCGACCAGATGTTGGCATGCGCTGGGTGTCGGCTGCCGCGCGTTTTGTGGCGGGGCAGGGGCAGG
This sequence comes from Comamonas odontotermitis, assembly GCF_014207855.1. GTDB lineage: Bacteria > Pseudomonadota > Gammaproteobacteria > Burkholderiales > Burkholderiaceae_C > Comamonas > Comamonas odontotermitis_A. Next base: position 67,053 of record NZ_JACHKZ010000010.1, read on the forward strand.
TTCCCGATCGGTTGGTGTGCGTCATGGTCGATGTGACCGAAAGCCATCAGGCGGAGCGGCAACTCCAGAGCAGTTTCGTGAGCCTGCAGCAGGCAGAGCGCTTGGCGCGCATGGGCTCGTGGACCTTGGATATCCAGCGGCAGGTCTTTGCCGTGTCCGACATGCTGCGGGAAATCGTGGGATTTGCTCCCGACGAAGAAGTATCGCTCAGTCGCCTCACCTCGGTGATGTCGGAGGAGAGCTATCGGAAGGTCAAGGCAGGGCTGGAAGACTGCGTGGCCAATGGCAGCGCGTTCACCATGGAGTTCGAGCACTACCGCACGGACGGCAGTACCTTTGCCGCCGAAGTGCGCGCCCAGGGTATCCGTGACGACAGCGGCGAGGTGGTGAGCGTGACGGGTACGGTGCAAGATGTGAGCGAGCGGGAAGAGGCGCGCGCGCAGCTCGCTTCGCTGGCAGACCGCCTGCCCAGCGGTGCACTCTACCAACTCAGCTATGTCAATCCCGAGGTAGGGTTCGAGGGCCCGGTGGAGGGCGGCGACTTGCGTCTGAACTACATTAGCGGCGGTATTGAATCGCTGGTCGGCATCTCGGCGCAACAGCTTCAGGAAAATCCGCGGCTGTTGCTCGACGCTATGCACGAGGATGACCGGGCGCCGTTTTTGAATGCTTCACGCGATGCGAGTGCGGCCCACAGTCTATTCGAGTGCGATTTCCGCTTGCGCCGGCCCGACGGCTCGCTGATCTGGCTGCGAATCCGTTCGGCACCGCGCAAAGTCAAGGGTGGCTGGATCTGGGACGGCATCATCCTGGACATCACGCGCCAGCATGAAGTGGAGTCGGCGCTGCGCCAGGCCAAGGAAGCGGCAGAGCAGGCCGAGCGGGCCAAAGCCGACTTCCTGGCAAATATGAGCCATGAAATCCGCACACCGATGAATTCGGTGCTCGGCATGACACGTCTGGCGCTGCAAACCGATCTGTCGCCACGCCAGAAGAACTATCTCGAAAAAATCGATATCTCCACACGTGCCCTGCTGTCCATCATCAACGATATTCTGGATTTTTCGAAGATCGAGGCTGGTGGGTTTGAGCTGGACGACACGGACTTCGCCTTGGAGCAGGTGCTCGAAGCCGTATCCAATGCAACCTCGCTGCGTGCCGATGAGAAAGGACTGGAGGTTGTCTATGCGATTGCACCGGATGTGCCGCGCGCCTTCCGAGGCGATCCGCTGCGCCTGTCGCAGGTACTGATCAATCTGGTAGGCAACGCAGTCAAATTCACGGATTTGGGTGAAGTGGTCGTGTCTGCGCATCTGCTGCAGGTGCGTGAAGATGGCGGCAATCTGGTGCAGTTCAATGTGCGCGATACCGGCATAGGCCTGAGCCAGGAGCAACTGGGCCGCCTGTTCGTGCCTTTCCACCAGGCAGATGGAGGCACCTCGCGCCGCTATGGCGGAACGGGCCTGGGCCTGACCATCTGCAAGCAGTTGGTGGAGAAGATGAATGGAGGCATCCGCGCAGAAAGCGAGCCTGGGCGCGGCAGCCTGTTTTCGTTCACAGTGGTGCTTGGACAGCCGTCGAGCGACATGGCGCTGCGGGCCAAGTCGCTCAACGGCTATCGCGTCCTGGTCGTGGATGACAATGCCACCTCGCGGGAAAGCCTGGGGGGCATGATCAGCAGCTTTGGCATGCAGGCCGATTGTGTGGATTCCGGGCCCCAGGCGCTGGCGCGCATTGAAGCAGTGGCGCAGGAAGGCAAGTCCTATGACCTCGTGTTGATGGACTGGCAGATGCCGGAGATGGATGGCATTGAAGCGACGCGCCGCATACGCCAGGAAAGCCGGCAGGAGCGCGTGCCTGCCGTGCTGATGGTCACCGCTTACGGACGCGACGAGATACTGAACCAGGTGACCTCGGCGGGGCTGCAGGGAATTTTGGTCAAGCCGGTGACCGAATCCGTGATGTTCGATACGGTGCAGGATGTGCTGGCAGGCCCACGCATGCACGCGCAACAGTTCAAGACCTCAGGCCAGGTTCGCAGTGTGCTCACACCATCGATGCGCCGCATGCTCAATGGCAAGCAGGTGCTGGTGGTGGATGACAACGCCCTCAATCTTGAAGTTGCTACAGACTTTCTGGTGCTGGCCGGGGTTCAGGTGGATACCGCCGTCAACGGCCTGCAAGCCATTCGTCGCCTCGAAATGAAGAGCTATGACGCGGTGCTGATGGATATGCACATGCCGGAGATGGATGGCGTGACTGCCACGCGCGAGATTCGCCGCAATCCTGCATGGCAAACCCTGCCCATCATCGCGCTCACGGCGCAGGCTCGTCCTGAAGACCGTGAGGCAACGATTCGCGCGGGCATGACCTCGCACCTCTCCAAACCGATTGAGGAGCATCTGCTGTACCAGACCTTGATCGACATTTTCTCTGGCGATGCAGCGTACGGTGGCAAACCTGCACCGGCTGAAGACCCGGCGGGTGAGGCAACGGCAGCCCGCCATGCCCTGTCTCAGCAGGGGCCCGTGGATTTCGACGCTGCGCTGCACCGCATGGGCGACAACCCCGAGCGCATGCAGCGCCTGTTGCATGGCTTTGTGCGTGACTTTGCCGAGGTGCCGCAGCGTCTGGATGCTGCGGTGGCGGCACAGGACCGCAAAAATGTGGAAGCGCTGGCTCACTTGGTAAAGGGTGCCTCAGGTTATGTGCAGGCCAAGGCACTGACCCATTCGGCAGACGCACTGGAGCGGCAAGCAAGCCGCGGAGATGCTGCCGCCATGGAGCGGTTGGCTTTTACCTTCCGCTCTGATTTGACGGCAGTGCTGGAAGTCATCAGCGACCGCCTGAAGCGACAGGCCGATGCGGCTGCCAAGCAGCTGCCTGCGGAACTTCACCAGCCAGCGGCCGGTGTTGATGCCCAGAAGGCCCTGGCCCTGATCGACAAGGCAGAGCCCTTGATGCAGAAAGGTGACTACGCTGCCACCGCGCTGTTGGCCGATCTGGCCCAGGAGCTGCAAGGCCACCCTGCGTCCGCAAAGCTTGAAGAGGTGCGGGTGCTGTACGAGGATATTGAATTGAATGATGCATTGATGGCCATGGGCCAGTTGCGCCAGATCTTGGGCGCCGCCAAGGACACAGCGTTGGAGGAGCGGGGATGAGTGCGATGAACCTGCCCACGGTGCTGATCGTGGATGACGAGCGCATCAATCGCACGGCGCTTGCGGAACTGCTCAAGGACGAATGCCGGGTGGTGCTGGCCAAGGATGGCGTCTCTGCACTGCAGCGTGTTGCAGAGGAGCGGATCAGCCTGATCCTGCTGGATGCGTCGATGCCGGACATGGACGGCTATGAGGTGTTGCGACGCCTCAAATCTAACGAGAAAACCGTCAATATCGGCGTGATCTTCGTCACCGGCCAGATCGAAGAGGCGCACGAGGAGCGCGGCTTGCTGCTGGGCGCTGTGGACTACATCGCCAAGCCGGTGCGTCCGCTGCTGGTCAAGGCACGCGTGCGCAACCATCTGGAGCTCGCCCGCCAGCGCGAGGAGCTGGAGCGCCTGTCGATGCAGGACGCGCTGACTGGCATCAGCAACCGGCGTGCCTTCAACCAGGCATTCATGCGGGCCTGCGGAAATACCGTGCGCACCGGCACCCCTCTGGGGCTGGCGATGATCGATGTGGACTACTTCAAGCGCTTCAATGACTTTTACGGCCATGGCGCTGGCGACGATGTATTGCGCCGGGTGGCGCAGACACTGGGCAAGGCGGCGCAGCGACCATACGACATGATTGCCCGCTATGGTGGAGAAGAGTTCGTGCTGATGCTGCCCTCCAGCATTGCGCTGCAGACGGTGCTGGATCGCCTGTGCGAAGCCGTACAGGCACTGGGCATACCGCATGAGCAGTCGGAAGTCAGTCCCATGCTCACGATCAGTTGCGGCGGCGTGGTGGCAGGGTACGACAGTGCAAAGCGGCCCGAATGGCTGCTTGAACGCTGTGATGAAATCCTCTACCAGGCCAAGAATACCGGACGCAATCGCGCTATCGTGCACGACCTCAATTGACAGGTGCAATCAACGCTTTGTGACAAGGCTTGAAGGCCAGTAAGTAGTTCCACGTTATTGGTATTTCACCTAGCCTGAGCCTCTTGTCGGTTTGTGGTGCTGTCGTTAGTGTTGCGAGGCTGGTGTGTATCGCAGCATGCGCGGTACATGGACAGCCTACAACGAGCAAGAGGAGACGACATGAACCGATCAAAGGGCGTAGGCGCCGTATGCCGCGGTGCGCGCTGGACAACGACTGCATTGGCTGGTGCCGTTCTGGTGGCCTGTGGCGGCGGCGGAGGTACATCCGCCAGGAATGAACTGCCTCAGGGTATTACCGAAATCAGCCAGACCAGCTATCCAGCGACCAGCGTGGGCTCAGGAAGCACTGCTGCCACACAGGACTTGTTGACAGGCGGTATCGGCAAGACCGGCCTGGGAGCAGCTGCGGCGCCCACTTATGCTGACCCGGCCAGCCCGACGGTGGCAGAGCTGCGCCGCAATGCCCTGTTCTCCAACTACCGAGGGATTTTGGACTACACCGCTGGCGGTGGCTATGGCTCCTTGTACGGTCCCAACATCACATCGGATGGCGTGGTGACTGCAGGAGAAGGTCTGGTGCCGGGCAACGAATACCTGGCGGTGTTGGACAGCGGAACCGGTCGCAAACAGACGGTGATTGCAGTGATGGTTCCTGACAGTTTCAACAAGTCCAAACCCTGTCTGGTGTTGGGCCCATCGTCTGGCTCGCGCGGTGTGTATGGTGCCATCGGCACGGCGGGTGAATGGGGCCTGAAGAAGGGCTGCGCCGTGGCTTTGACGGACGCAGGCAAGGGCGTGGGACTGCACAATCTTGCCGACGATACCGTGAACAAGGTGGACGGCTCGCGCGCTGCGCGCAAGGACGCTGGAGCCCTGTCTCTTTTTGCCGCCAACCTGACCGATGCTGCGCGCGCGGCATACAACGCAGCCTTTCCCAACCGCATCGCCATCAAGCATGCGCATTCGCAGCAGAACCCCGAGAAGGATTGGGGCAGTGACACGCTGGTGGCCGGTCACTATGCAATGTATGTGCTCAATGCCAGGTACGGCACCAAAGATGAACCGGTGCCGTTTGACCGAAACAATACGGTGGTGATTGCAGGCTCTGCATCCAATGGAGGCGCAGCAGTGCTGAGGGCGGCTGAGCTGGACAGCGATGGTTTTGTGGACGGGGTGGTGGCCAGCGAGCCGGTGACGCAGATTCCGTCGGGATTCGCCACCACCGTGCGGCAGGGATCGGCAAGCAACAACACCACCTGGCACAACCCAGGAGGAACGGCGCTGGCCGAGTACACCACCTGGGGCAATATCTACCAGCCCTGTGCGGCACTGGCCGATGCGGCTGCGCTGACGGAAACATCGATCTTCAACTACATTGGGCTTGCGGCAATGAAGGCGCGAGCAGAAGCGCGCTGCGAAGGTCTGGCTGCCAAAGGCCTGGTGACAGGCAGTACCACGGCAGAACGCGCGGCCGACGCCTTGAGCAAATTGCACGCCAAGGGCTGGACCAAGGAGCATGACCAGATGCACAACGCCCACTATGGCCTGGGCAATGGCCCGATTCTTTCTGCCATGTACACCATGGCGTATGGGCGCTTTGCTGCAGATGCGAACTTGTGCAACACCAGCTTTGCAGCAGCCAACGCAATGGGTGAGGTGATTGCTGCCACGCCTGCGGCCCTGGCACAGAGCGCGGCCGTGGCCAATGGCACTGCCAATGGCTCGCCTGCTACCGTGGTGTACAACGATTCGGCAGGCGGTGCCCGTTCATGGCTGATGGCGGTGTCGCCGTCGACCGGCAAGGCCGACCTGGGGTTGGACAACGCGCTGTGTCAGTACGCCTTGGTATCAGGGCAGGATCCTGTGACAGGCAAGTCCTTGTCTGCGGGAAGTGTGCCAACCCAGGCCCAAAGCGATGCGGTGCGCGCGGGCATGCAGGAAGTGAAGGTGACAGGCAATTTGCGTGGCAAGCCCACCATCATCGTGGCAGGGCGCAGCGATGCGTTGATTCCGGTGAATGTGAATGCGCGCGCCTACACGGCCTTGAACAGTGGCGTCGAAGGAGGGCAGAGCAAGCTGCGCTACGTTGAAGTGACCAACGCCCAGCACTTTGATGCCTTCCTGCCCTTTGCTGGTTTTGATACCCGGTTTGTTCCGTTGCATACCTACTTCAACCAGGCCATGGATGCCGTGTGGGCCAACGTGACCAAGGGGGCAGCTTTACCTGCCAGCCAGGTAGTGCGTACCACGCCGCGTGGGGGTACACCTGGTGCAGCCAATCCGATTGCAGCAAGCAATGTGCCGCCAATCAAGGAAACCCCTGCTGCTGCAGATGCGGTCAACGTGGTGGCATCAACCCCATTGGTGATCCTGCCTGATTGAGGCGGCACCGGGAGACAGGCGGTGGTGAGGAGCGCGGGCTCGTGACCACTGCCGTTTTGGCGGTACGAGGCCAAAAACAAAGTCCCGCCAGCCTGGGCTGCGGGACTTGCTGTTGAGAAAATGCGGTTGCTTTGTGAATAGGGTGCTACATCGCTGGAAGGCGGGGCTTCATCTGCGGGTGACGCACAAGGTGATATCAGAAACGGGCAGGTGCGCGCTTACGGTCACGTTCGTCTTCAGGCCATACAGCAAATACGGTATTCATTTTCACGTCCTTTCACCTTATTGGTGGAGATAGGTGTTCAACGGCTGGTGGGCGATGGTCGTTGACCAAGCTTGTATAAAGTTTTGTGAATAGTGTTCAACAAAACGTACGATGCGGCGGGATTTGAGGACGCAACAGTGGCCGAACTGGCTATGATTTGCCACCTTTTCATACACGGAGTCTTGAATGGCAGGTGCTGGACTATTGATGCTGCTGGACGACATCGCGACGCTGCTCGATGACGTCGCATTGATGACGAAAACTGCAGCGGGTAAAAGCACGGCCATTCTTGATGATGTGGCCACGCAGACCAAGGTGGCAGTGCAGAAAACGGCTGGTGTATTGGGAGATGATCTGGCCCTCAATGCCGAGCAGGTCACCGGGGTCAAGGCCAACCGGGAACTACCCGTCGTATGGGCTGTTGCCAAGGGCTCGCTATGGAACAAGGCCATTTTGGTGCCCGCAGCGTTGCTGATCAGCGCTTTTGCGCCGTGGTTGATCACGCCGCTCTTGATGGTGGGGGGCGCCTTTCTCTGCTTTGAGGGTGTCGAGAAAATCATGGATCTGTTCCACAAGGAGAAAAAGCACGACGTAAAGACCGTGTTGGCCGATTCTGCCGAGGCGCAGAAGGCTGGCGTTGCGCCATCGTCCGTGCGCGCTGCACACGAAAAGCAAATGGATCCGCTGGAGTACGAGAAGCAGAAAGTGAAAGGCGCGGTGCGCACGGATTTCATTCTGTCTGCCGAGATCATGGCGATCGCCTTGGGCACGGTGTCGACCAAGCCCATCTGGGAGCAGGCTGCGGTGCTGATTGCGGTGGCGATTGGCATCACCGTATTTGTCTATGGCCTGGTTGCAGGCATTGTGCGCATGGATGATGTAGGCAGCTGGCTGATGGCCAAAAAGAGTGCTGCAGCGCAGGCATTTGGTCGCGGCATGATCGCCTTCACGCCGTGGCTGATGCGCGGGCTGTCCATTGTCGGCACCGCAGCCATGTTCATGGTGGGTGGTAGTTTGCTGGTGCACGGTATCGGTCCGATCGAGCACTGGATCAAGGACAGCATTGAACCTCTGGGCGGCGTCGCTGCAGCGCTCGGCCCGACCTTGGTACATGTGGTGGTGGGAGCCATCATTGGCGCAATTGTGGTGCTGTGCATGGAAGCATGGCACAAGCTGCGCGGTCATTGATGTATCTATAAGAACGTGTGGAGATTGCAAACAGGTTCTGAGCCCCTGGGGCATCACGAAACGGCCGGGAACTCCTGGCCGTTTTTGATGGTGCGGGGCATGAGACATGATCTGTGTCAAAGCAGCCATTGCCAGAATTGGTGATCATGATTGCCATGGACACGCTCCAATTCGGCAGCGGACTTTTACTCCGGGGTGCTGCCGAATTGGGGGGATTCCAGTCAATTCTCAATCCATGCGGCGAAAGCCGCAGTGAAGGCAATGATGATGAAGAAAGCAATGATGGCAGCAGTGGCTGTTTGTGCTCTGACGGCCGGTACGGCCATGGCACAGCAGGCTGAGGGACCTTGGATGGTGCGTGTACGCGCCGTCAATCTGGACAGCGCCAACAAGGACTCCACCGGGCTTGGCCTGTCGATCAATGACAAGACCATTCCCGAGCTGGATGTGTCTTACTTCTTCACTCCCAATTTCGCAGCCGAATTGGTGCTGACCTATCCTCAAAAGCACGATCTGCGCTCCAACGGTGCAAAGATCGGCTCGCTCAAGCATCTGCCGCCCACCTTGCTGGCGCAGTACCACTTCACCGGCATGGGCGCGTTCAAACCCTATGTGGGCGCAGGTATCAACTACACGCGCTTTTCGAATGTGAATTTCAATCCCGCTGTAGAGGCCGCGCTGGATCCTTCGATCAAGAAAAACAGCTTTGGCCCTGCCATGCAGGTTGGCTTTGATTACATGCTCGACAAGAACTGGTCGATCAACTTTGACGTGAAAAAGGTCTATATCAAGACCGATGTCAGCTCGGCTGGCAAAAAGGTCGGCTCGCTCAAGGTCGATCCTTGGCTCGTGGGTGTTGGCGTAGGCTATCGCTTCTGACCACCATCCTCGTTTCATGCAAAAAGGCATGCCAATATTGGCATGCTTTTTTTCTATAAAAATAAGCTTCATGCGTTCTGCAGTTGGGTGCTGCAGGTTTCTTTGGCTCTTAGACTTCGGCCAGCGCCTGCTGCAGATCGGCCAGCAGGTCGTCGATATGCTCAATGCCGACTGACAGGCGCACCATGCCTTCGGTCACGCCTGCCTTTGCCAGTTCGGCGGCATCAAGCTGCCGGTGGGTGGTAGATGCCGGGTGCGTGGCCAGCGATTTGGCATCGCCAATGTTCACCAAGCGGGTGAACAGCTGCAGTGCATCCAGAAAGCGCGCCCCGGCGGCTCGTCCACCATCGCCTTTGAGGCTGAATGACAGAATGCCCGAGGCGCGGCCGCCCGATTGCTTTTGCACGATGGCGTGGTCTGGGTGGTCTTTCAGGCCCGCGTAGCGCACCCATTCCACCTTGGGGTGGCTTTGCAGGGCCTCGGCAATTTTCTGGGTGTTCTCGCAGATGCGATCCATGCGCAGCGCCAGGGTTTCGATGCCCTGCAGAATCTGGAACGCGTTCTGGGGCGAGATGGCCGCGCCCATATTGCGCAGCGGCACCACGCGGGCGCGGCCGATGAAGGCCGCCGGGCCCAGCGCCTCGGTGTAGACCACGCCGTGGTAGCTCACATCTGGCTCGTTCAGGCGCTTGAAGCGGGCCTTGTGCTCTGCCCAGGGAAACTTGCCACTGTCCACAATGGCGCCGCCTACGCTGGTGCCATGGCCGCCCAGGTACTTGGTGAGCGAGTGCACGACGATGTCGGCGCCAAATTCAAACGGACGCAGTAGATAGGGGGAGGGCACGGTGTTGTCCACAATCAGCGGCACGCCGTGCTTGTGGGCCACATCAGCCAGCGCGCGAATGTCGGTCACATTGCCCAGCGGGTTGCCGATGGACTCGATGAAGACGGCCTTGGTCTTGTCGTCGATCAATTTGTCAAAGCTGGAAGGGTCGCGCGGGTCGGCAAAGCGCACTTCAATGCCTTGCTGCGGAAATGTGTGTGCGAACAGGTTGTAGGTGCCACCATAGAGCGTGCTGGCGCTGACGATGTTGTCGCCTGCTTCGGCCAGGGTCTGGATGGCTGCGGTGATGGCTGCCATGCCCGATGCCACGGCCAGCGCGGCAATGCCGCCTTCTAGGGCCGCCACGCGCTTTTCCAGCACGTCGGTGGTCGGGTTCATGATGCGGGTGTAGATATTGCCTGGAACCTTGAGGTCAAACAGGTCGGCGCCATGCTGGGCGCTGTCAAACGCGTAGGCCACCGTCTGGTAGATGGGCACGGCCACAGCCTTGGTGGTGGGCTCGGGCGAATAACCGGCGTGGACAGCAAGGGTTTCGATGCGCATGGGAAGTGGCTCCAGGATTGCTTTGGCGAAAACGATATTTGTAACAGCTTTGCCCAGACCGACAAATACATTGTTCGCATTTGCTTATGAAGTCATTGCGCCCATGCGGGCCGACGAGGGCAGGGTCCTGGCGGCGCAGAGTGGCGCGCTACAGCCAGCTATTGAGTGTCAGGCCTGCGCCAACCAGCCATGCAAACAGAATGAGGGCCAGCAGCAGCGGCTTGACGCCAGCTGCCTTGACGGCGCGCACATGGGTGGTAAGCCCGAGGGCTGCCATGGCCATGGTGAGCAGAATGTTGTCCAGCTGGGTACCTACGGAGAGCGCAGCCTGTGGGATGATTTCCAGCGAGTGGATACCCGTAACTGCTACAAATCCAAGAGCAAACCAGGGGATGGTGATGCGCGCCAGCAATGGTTTTTTTCCGTCATTTGCAGTGTTGCCAATAGCGGATTCTGCGGGTGTTGCTGGCTCTACGGACTCGTGCCGGGCCAGCCAGGCCGAAAGGATGATGAGAAACGGCGCCAGCATCATCACCCGCACCATCTTGGCCACTACGGCCATGTCGGCGGCGCTGGTGCTGACGGCTTCGCCTGCAGCCACGACCTGGGCAACCTCATGTACCGTGGAGCCTACCCACAGGCCATAGGTGGACTCGGGCAATGGCAGCCATTGTGCCGCCAGGTTCCATTGGTAGAAGGCAGGGTAGAGAAAGGTGCCTATGGTGCCGAACACCACCACGGTGGCAACGGCAACCGCCACATCGTCGGCACGCGCTTTGGCCACGGGGGCCGTGGCCAGAACGGCAGCAGCGCCGCAGATCGAGCTGCCTGCACCCACGAGAATCGCTGTGCGTGAATCAAGCCCCAGCCAGCGCTTGCCCAGCCATTGGGCGAGGACAAAGGTGCTGGCCAGCACAACGGCGTCGACCAGTACGCCATGCATGCCCAGCGCGTCAATGTCCTGAAATGTCAGCCGCAGCCCGTAGAGGATGATGCCCAGGCGCAGCAGTTTCTGTTTGGACAGGCCAACACCCGCATCTGCGGACGCCTGCATCCAGCCATAGATGGTATTGCCGATCAGCATGCCGATCACGATGGCGATGGTGAGCGCTGAGAGGCCCTTGCTGCTGAACCAGGGCAGGGCTGCCAAGTCGTTGGCAACCCAGGTGATGGCTCCGCACAGCAGCAGGCCGGGAACCAGTTGTTTGCCAGCCGTCAGCCACGAATGGCTGCCGGATGGAGAAAGGGATGAAGTGGCGTGTGACATGAAGCGGAGGAGAGGGCGATGCCGTCTCTTCCAAATGACCGGGAGCTGGCACCACCAAAGCGGGAATGTCGCCACTATAGAAATTTTTCTTATATTCGTATAACTAATTGTTTTTGTATTATCTACCTATAAAATGGGTTGATTGTTTAGGAATGAGCAATCACATCGATCCATTGTGGTGCTACCTGTCTGTGTTTGTTCCCGCTGTCTCTGCAAGGATTCCATGCTTCATCTCAGACTGCGCCAATGGGAAGTGTTTTGCGCCATTGCCCAAAGTGGCAGCACGGTAGCTGCGGCGGATGCCGTGGGGCTGTCGCAATCGGCAGTCAGTGCGGCCTTGCAGCAGCTCGAAGCCGGTATGGGAGCTCAGCTGTTTGCGCGGACGGGCAAGCGTCTCATCCTGAATGACCTGGGCCGCAGTCTGTGGCCCGAGGCCCAGGCGCTGCTGGAGCAGGCCCAGTTGCTGGAGCAGGCGACGCGGGCCACGGCCCCTGCTGCGCCTGTGCAGCTGCGGCTGGCGGCCAGCACCACTATTGCCAACCATGTGCTACCGCCCATTCTGGCGGGTTTCATGCAGCGGTATGAGCAGGTGCGGTTTGACGTGGTGATCGGCAATACGCGTGAGGTGGCCCAGTCGGTGACGGATGCGCGGGTGGATCTGGGCTTCATCGAGGGTGCCAGCCATTGGACCGAGCTGGAGGTGCAACCCTGGCGCGACGACGAGCTGGTGCTGATTGCCGCTGCGGGCGATGCACTGGTGCAGCACGCCCGGCAGGCGCCCCTGACCGTGCAGGAGTTGCGGGCCTGCCGCTGGCTGCTGCGCGAGGAGGGGTCGGGTACGCGCGAGGCGGTGGAGTTTGCCGTGCTGTCGCACCTGCATGAATGGCCGGTGGTGGCGGTGCTGGGGAGTTCCGAGGCAATCTGCACGGCCGTGGCGCGCGGTGCTGGCATCAGCTGCCTCTCGCGGGTGATTGCGCAGCCCTGGGTGGACCGGGGAGAGCTGGCCATATTGCCGACTGAGCTGCCCGCCATGCAGCGGCCGTTTTCCCTGTTGCAACGCCGTGGCAAGAAGCGCTCACCCGTGTTGCAGGCCCTGGTGCAAGCTTGTACGGATGCTGCGTGATGCTATGAACTACTGAGTCGTTCGCGGCTGCTGAGGCCCAGTTTCATGGTGTTTTGTTTTCAGCCACAGAACACAAAAGCGCCATCAGCTATCGTTGTTGATAGCGAACTACAGCACTACGGAGCTACCGCACATGCTGCTTTTCCAGCTTGCGTGCCAGCGTGCGCCGGTGCATGCCCAGGCGTCGTGCGGTTTCCGAGATATTGAAGCCGGTCTCGGCCAGGGTTTCGTGGATCTTTTCCCACTCCAGCGTTTTGATGGATGTGGTTGCCTGGGGCAGATCGACCTCGGTCGTGCCCTCCAGGCGACCGAATGCGGCTTCGATATCGTCGGTGTTCGACGGTTTGGCCAGGTAGTGGCAGGCACCCAGCTTGATGGCCTCCACCGCCGTGGCAATGCTGGCATAGCCGGTCAGCACCACAATCAATGCCTCGGGGTTTTGCGCATGCAGCAGTTGCACGCATGAGAGCCCCGACGAATTGCCGGCCAGTTTCAGATCCATCACCGCATACTGAGGCTGCTCGGTCTGCAGCAGGGCCTGTACTTCATCGGCGCTGCTGGCGTGCAGCACGCGGTAGCCGCGGCGTTCAAACGAGCGGCGCAGGGTGCGGGCAAAAGCCGCATCGTCTTCAACCAGCAGTAACAGGCGTTCTTGCGTTTGCGTCATGGTGTTGTTCGTCATGCAGGGCAATGGCAGCCAGCGGCAGGCGGATGCGTACCAGTGCGCCGCCGCCCAGGTGCTGCTCCCGGTTGCGGGCTTCGATATGGCCGCCCAATGAGCGGGCGACATTCGTCACCAGGAAGAGGCCTAGGCCGCTGCCGGGTCGGCCCTTGGTGGATTGGTAAGGCTTGCCCAGCTGGGCAAGAATGTCGCTGCGGAAACCCGGGCCGCTGTCGGTCACCACCAGCTCCAGCTGGGCGTGGCCGTTGTCATCGTCCGATCCATCTGCAGGGCAGGCGGCCCACAGCTGCACAAAGCCGGGCGAGGCTTCCAGGGCATTGTCCAGCACATTGAAAATCATTTGCTGCAGCGCGGTATCCGAGATGATGGGTACATCGCGCGCCAGCTGTTTGCGGAACTCGAAATTGGCGGGCTGGCGGTGGCTGCGCCACTGTTCCACCACCCGGTCCAGAAAGCGCACCAGGCTGGTCGTCTGCGGCGCATCGCCCCGCGTCTCGCCGGCAGACATCAGCACGCCGGTCACAATGGATTTGCAGCGCTGCACCTGGTGTTCCATCTCGTGCAGATCGTCCATCAGCTCGCCATCCCTGGCAATGGTTGGCATATGTTGCCAATCGCCCAGGATGACGGCCAGGGTGGAGAGCGGCGTGCCCAGCTCATGCGCTGCGCCGCTGGCCAGCAGGCCCATGCGCACGATGTGCTCCTCTTCGGCGGCCCGCTGGCGCAGGTCAGCCAGGCGCGCATCGCGCAACTGCAGATTGGCCATGATGCGATTGATGAACGACACCAGCAAGGTGGCGTTGAGCCCGAAGCTGATCAGCAGGCCGATCAGGTAGAGCGTGTGCATCGCGCCGCCCCGGTTCGTCATGATCTGCAGCGGCAGAGAGAAAAAGGCCAGCGCTACCGCACAGCAGGCCGTGACCACGACAATCGCCCAGGCATAGAATGGCTTGAGCAGCACCGCCGCCAGGGTAACCTGCAGCAGGAACAGTGTGATGAAGGGGTTGTTGGCTCCTCCGCTCAGGTACAGCTGCATGCTGAGGGCAGACACATCGGCCAGCAGTGCCACGAACAGGTCCGACGATGAAATATCGTGCTGGCGCCAGCGCAACCACCAGATGCAGGCCAGGTTGATGATGACCAGGCCCACCAGCACGGCCAGCATCTCGCCAAGTGGCAAATGGATATCCAGCCCCCAGTGCACCAGCGAGATGGTGACCACCTGGCCGACCACGGCCAGCCAGCGCAGCTGTATGAGCAACTGCATGTTCTGGCGGTCGGTGGTGTGGGTGACGTGAAACGGGGAAACTGCAGAAAATGACACAGGTCAATTGTGCCTGAGCCACGGTATCCCAGCCCCAGCCAGGTGGACAAGCCAGGAAACGGCTTTGCGTTCTGCGCTGCGCTAATAAAAAAAGAGAGCGGCCAGCGCTCTCTTGGATTGGTTTTTACTGAGTTTTTTACCTAAAACGCAGAAAATTCAAGCACAGTCTGCTATGGCTTTTTCCCAACGTCTGCGGGGCTACCCGCCAGTGCGCCGCTGGTGGCGAACCACCAGCCACGCCGCTCCCACCACCATCAGCGCCAGTCCGTACCAGGTCAGCGCATAGACAAGGTGGTTGTTGGTAAAGCGGATCTGGGTGAGCCCGGCCTGTGGCCATTGCTGGCCTTGCAGTTCGGCGCTGCTGCTGCGCCTGGTCTCGCCCACCACGGTGGGGCCGTCGTCCGGCAGGCCGGCATCGACAAAGAACGGAGCAGGCTGCGCGAGGCCGCGCGCCTGTGCGATCGCCTGTACATCGCGTGAATACCAGCGGTTGCCTGCCGGATCGTTGCTGCGCAGAAAGCCTCCCTTGGGTTCGGTGGCGCGCAAGAGGCCGGTAATGGAAACATCGCCAGCCGGTGTTGCGGCAGCTACCTGCGCCGCGTCGTTCCAGGCGCTGCGCAGGCTGTCTGGCACAAAACCGCGGTTGACGAGCACCTGCGTGCCATCCCGCTGCTGCAGCGGCGTCATCACCCAAAAACCTGCGCCCAGTGCGGTGGTGGCCTGCGTCAGCACCGTCTGGGCGGGCAACCACTGGCCGTGCAAGGTGGTGGGCTGGTATTCCAGCGCCTTCGCATCCAGCGCGGGCCAGCTTGCGGCAGGCGGAGGGGGTAGCGGCGCGCTGTGCACGCGGCGCTCCACCCGGTCGATCAGATCGAGCTTCCATTGCAGGCGGTGTACCTGCCAGGTGCCCAATGCGCAAAAGCCTAAAAACAAGGCGATGCCTACACATGCAAGCATCGCCTGGAAGAGGGCGGAATGCGGGGGCTTTACATCCGCATTCCGTTGCGTTTCGTTGGTCAAAACAGCTCAGTGGTTGGAATGGCCCTGTGCAGGTTGCGTAGCTGCTGCGGGGGCCGTGTGCTTGTGGCCAGGCATCATGTTGGCGTTCATGTGGTACATGACCCACAAGGTACCGGCCAGGGTCACCGCCACGAACACGATCGTGAAGATGGTGGACATCAGGGTCCAGCCGCCTTCGATCTTGCCATTCATGTGCAGGAAATAGATCATGTGCACGATGATCTGCACCACGGCGAAGAAGGCAATCACCACCACGGTGGTGGTGCGGTTCTCGAACACATCGCCCATCACCACGGCAAAGGGGATGGCGGTGAGGATGATCGAGAGGAAGAAGCCGATCATGTAGCCCGAGAAGGTGCTGTGCGGGCCATCATCATGATGGCCGTCATGGCTGTGGTCATGGCCGTGTGCGGCGGGGTTGTGTTGTGCGCTCATTTACAGCACTCCCATCAAATATACGAAGGAGAAGACGCCGATCCAGACCACGTCCAGGAAGTGCCAGAACATGGACAGGCACATCAGGCGGCGGTTGTTTTCATGGGTCAGGCCATGCTTGCCGATCTGCAGCAGCAGCACCACCAGCCACACCAGGCCGAAGGTCACGTGCAGGCCGTGGGTGCCCACCAGTGCAAAGAAGGCCGACATGGCAGCGCTGCTTTGCGGGCCAGCGCCCACATGGATCAGGTGATGGAACTCATACAGTTCCACGCCCAGGAAGCCCGCGCCAAAGAGGGCAGTGATGATCAGCCAGGTGATCGTGCCCTTGACCGAGCCCTTTTGCTTGGCCAGCATGGCAAAGCCGAAGGTGATGGACGACAGCAGCAGCAGGGCCGTGTTGATCGCCACCAGGGTGAGGTCAAACAGCTCGGCGCCGCCAGGGCCGCCTGCATAGTTGCGGCCCAGGGCGCCATAGGTGGCGAACAGGGCTGCAAAGATCAGGCAGTCGCTCATCAGATAGAGCCAGAAGCCCAGAGCAGTGCCGTTTTCGACGTGCGGCTCTTCCTTGAGGAAGTAGTCGCGGGTACCGGTCGCGCCGGCGAGGGTATTGTGATTAGACATGGCGGGCCAACAGTTGGGTACGGGCTTCTTCGGTGGCTTCTACCTGCGCTGCAGGGATGTAGTAGTCACGCTTGTAGTTGAAGGTGTGGATGATCGAGGCCAGCACGATACCGGCAAAGCTCAGGCCAGCCAGCCACCACATGTGCCAGATCATGGCAAAACCAAAGACCAGGGCGATCATCGAGATCACGAAGCCGGCGCCTGTGTTCTTGGGCATGTGGATTTCCACAAAACCATTGAGCTTGCGCTTGAAGCCGTGCTTCTTCATATCCCACCAGGCATCGCTGTCGTGCACGGCTGGCGTGAAGGCGAAGTTGTACTGGGGAGGAGGCGAGGACGTGGCCCATTCCAGGGTACGGCCGTTCCAGCAGTCGCCGGTCACATCACGCAGCTGGTCGCGCTTGAGGTAGCTTACGAACAGCTGGATGAAGAAGCAGGCAATGCCCAGCGCGATCAGCACGGCACCGCAGGCAGCGATGATGAACCAGATCTGCAGCGACGTGTCTTCATAGTGGTTGACGCGGCGCGTCACACCCATCAGGCCCAGTACATACAGCGGCGTGAAAGCAACCCAGAAGCCGACGAACCAGAACCAGAACGATGCCTTGCCCCAGAACTCGTCGAGGCGATAGCCGAAAGCCTTGGGGTACCAGTAGTTGATGCCGGCGAACACGGCAAACACTACGCCGCCAATGATCACGTTGTGGAAGTGGGCGATCAGGAACAGCGAGTTGTGCAGCACGAAGTCTGCAGGAGGAACGGCCAGCAGCACGCCGGTCATGCCGCCGATGGTGAAGGTCAGCATGAAGCCCACGGTCCACAGCATGGGAACGGTGAAGCGGATGCGGCCACGGTACATGGTGAACAGCCAGTTGAAGATCTTCGCACCGGTCGGGATCGAGATGATCATCGTGGTGATGCCGAAGAACGAGTTCACGCTTGCGCCCGAGCCCATGGTGAAGAAGTGGTGCAGCCACACCAGCCAGGACAGGATGGTGATACACACGGTGGCATACACCATCGAGGTGTAGCCAAACAGGCGCTTGCGCGAGAAGGTGGCGACGATTTCGGAGAACACGCCGAAGGCGGGCAGGATCAGGATGTAGACCTCAGGGTGGCCCCAGATCCAGATCAGGTTCACGTACAGCATGGGGTTGCCGCCCAGCTCGTTGGTGAAGAAGTTCGTGCCAACGTAGCGGTCCAGGGTCATCAGCACCAGCACAGCGGTCAGGATGGGGAACGATGCCACGATCAGCGCGTTGGTGCACAGCGAGGTCCAGGTGAAGATAGGCATCTTCATCAGGTTCATGCCAGGGGCGCGCATCTTGATGATGGTCACGATCAGGTTGATACCTGAGAGCGTGGTACCCACACCGGCAATCTGCAGTGCCCAGATGTAGTAATCCAGGCCCACGCCAGGGTGGTATTCGCCCAGGCCCGACAGCGCCAGCCAGCCGAGGGTGGAGAACTCACCGACGAACAGCGAAGCCATCACCAGCACGGCGCCTGAGGTGGTCATCCAGAAGCTGAAGTTGTTCAGGAACGGGAAGGCCACGTCGCGCGCACCAATCTGCAGCGGCACCAGATAGTTCATCAGGCCCGTCACGAAAGGCATGGCCACGAAGAAGATCATGATCACGCCGTGGGCGGTGAAGATCTGGTCGTAGTGGTGCGGAGGCAGGTAGCCCATGGCGTCACCGGCGGCCAGGGCCTGCTGGCCACGCATCATGATGGCGTCAGCAAAGCCGCGCAGGAACATGACCAGGCCCAGGATCATGTACATGATGCCGATGTTCTTGTGGTCGATGGAGCAGATCCAGTTCTTCCACAGCGGGCCCCAGAGCTTGAACTTGGTGATACCGGCGACGACGACGAGGCCGCCCAGGACCACGGCGATAAAGGTCCACAACACGATGGGCTCATGCACCATCGGTATGTCATTCCATGTCAACCGCCCCAGAAGCGGGTCATGGCTTACGTTAGTAGCTACGGACATATTGAGTCTCTTTGAAAATTCGCGATGGGTTATTGCGCCACGGTGGAGGCAGTTTCGTCCACACGCAGGGCCGCCACCACTTGCGTGGCATTGGCGGCCGTGCACACGTCATCCTGCGGCAGCAGCGAAACGCTCTTGCCAGCCTTGGTGCGTGCATTGATATTGGCCATGGCGTCCTTGGCCATCATGTCGTCCATGCACATCTTGCCCGCTTCTACGCAGCGGTTGACGATGGCATGGTAGAGGGTGCTGTCCACATTGCCGAACAGGCGGACGGGATCGCGTTCGCTCGGCTTTTCCAGCTTCACGTACTCAGCGCGATCGAGGGTGGCGCCTTCGGTCTTGGCCTTCTGCACCCAGGCGTTGAAATCGCCGTCGGCGAGGCCAAGGAACTTGAAGGTCATGCCAGCAAAGCCTGCGCCGCTGTAGTGCGAGCTCATGCCCTTGTACACGCCTGGCTTGTTGATCACGGCATTGAGCTGGGTCTGCATCGAAGGCATGGCATAGATCATGCCGGCCAGATCAGGCACGTAGAACGCATTCATCGTGGTGGTGGCGGTCAGCTTGAAGCGGATCGGACGGTCCACGGGTGCAGCCAGTTCGTTGATGGTGGCGATGCCTTGCTCGGGGTAGATGAACAGCCACTTCCAGTCCATGGCCACCACTTCCACTTCCAGCGGCTTGACATCGGCTGGAACAGGGCGACCGGCCGCTACGCGGTCCAGCGGACGATAGGGGTCAAGCTTGTGGGTGTAGATCCAGGTGAGCGCACCCAGCGCGATGATGATCAGCAGCGGCACCGACCAGATCACCAGTTCGAGGGCGGTGGAGTGGTGCCACTCGGGATCGTAATCAGCTGGCTCGTTCGATTCGCGGTACTTGAAGGCAAACAGCAGGATCAGCACCATGACCGGAACGATGATGATCAGCATCAGCAAGGTGGCGATGATCACCAGGTTGCCGGACTGCGCAGCAACATCCCCGGCGGGGTTGAGCACAACGGTATTGCAGCCCGCAAGGCTGGCGGCGGCTAGTAACGCCGCGACGAGCCGCGAGGGCCCGCGAAGTTTTTTGAGATCAGGCATGCGAAAAGGCACGGCAAGCGCGCTTAGGTAGAAACATGGATTGCAAAATCCCGCCAAATGTAAATGCTAGAGGCAGGCCTGTCGATTGGACATTTTGTCCTACGTCCTCTCGAAAAGTACCCTGCTAGGCTCCTGGATGGGTACGGTCGTAACAGGCCTGTTACAGCTTGAGGAAGGAGCTTTTGTATGAGTAGTCTCGGTTACGCAGCATCTCCTGTCGGCAGCAATCAGAGCGCTGATCAACATACACGGTCCGCTGTGCATGATGACGTCACACCTGGCGAAATTGCGGTCGGCGTTATTATCGGCCGTTCGTCGGAGTATTTCGACTTTTTCGTATTTGGCATAGCGTCGGTACTGGTCTTTCCGGCCGTCTTCTTTCCTCACTTTTCCAAACTCAACGGCACGCTGCTGTCGTTTGCTATATTTTCCATAGCTTTTATCGCCCGTCCCGTGGGCACTGCAATCTCGATGGCCATCCAGCGCCGCTGGGGGCGTGCCGCCAAGATGACCATTGCCCTGTTTCTGCTGGGCGTTGCGACGGTTGGTATTGCATTTTTACCCGGGTATGATTCGATAGGGCGAACGGCCATCGTGCTGCTGGCCCTGTTTCGCTTTGCGCAAGGCCTGGCTCTGGGGGGCTCGTGGGATGGTCTGCCCTCGCTGCTGGCCATGACTGCGCCCACGGGCAAGCGCGGCTGGTACGCCATGATCGGGCAGTTGGGGGCGCCATTGGGCTTTGTGATCGCGGCGGGCCTCTTTGCCTATCTGTATGGAACCCTGAGTGAGAGCGAGTTTCTGAGCTGGGGCTGGCGCTACCCCTTCTTTGTGGCCTTTGCACTGAATGTGGTGGCTCTGTTTGCCCGGCTGCAACTGGTGCTGGGCCGCACGTACACCCAGGCCATGCAGGAGCGTGAGCTGGAGCCCGTGAGCGTGACACGTCTGATCGACGAAGAGGGTGGTCACGTCGCCATTGGCGCTTTTGCCGCCCTGGCCAGCTTTGCGCTGTTTCATCTGGTGACGGTGTTCCCCCTGTCGTGGATTTCGCTGTATTCCGACCAGCCGATCACCGAAGTGCTGCTGGTGCAGATGGTGGGTGCTGTATGCGCTGCGTTCGCCATAGTGGCATCGGGCAAGCTGGCCGACCGTTTTGGCCGTCGCAATACCCTGGGCGCCATGGCCGTGCTGATCGGTCTGTTCAGTCTGGCAACGCCCCTGTTGCTGTCGAGCGGCGTAGTCGGCCACGACATCTTCATCATTGTCGGCTTCGTGCTGCTGGGTCTGTCCTATGGCCAGTCCTCCGGTACCGTGACTGCCAACTTCTCACCCCAATACCGCTACACCGGCGCTGCTCTGTCCACTGACATGGCGTGGCTGGTGGGTGCAGCGTTTGCGCCCGTGGTGGCGCTGGGGCTGTCTTCGAGGTTTGGCTTGATAGCGGTGAGCCTGTATCTGCTCTCCGGTGCGGTTTGTACCTTGGCAGCCCTGGGCATCAACCGTGCGCTGGAGTCGAGGGAGTCGGCCGGTGCTGATTGAGCGCCTATCCGGAGCGGTCCGGAAACCCGGTTTTATCAGGGAATGGTCTATTGAAGACTGGAGCCGCGGATTGACCTGACGGCCTCCGCCTTGATAGAAAAAGAGCTGTTTGAAGGCAGCTCTTTCTTATGGTGAGCCCGCTTTTCAGGGCTGTGTTGCCGCAGGCCGCGTGCGGTAGAACTGCATCGGAAACTCTTGCATTTCCTTGAAGTGCTGGTTCATCACCGATTTCTTCATCTTGCCCACCACATGCATCTCGCAGGGCTTGCAGTCAAAGCGCAGCGTGAGCTTTTCCTTGCCGTTGATGAGTTGCAGCGGTTCGGCCTTGATGGTGCCCTTGACGCCGATCACGCCCTTGGCCTGCTTGGGGCACAGGCTCATCGAGAAGCGCACGCAGTGTTTGGTGATCATCAGCGAGACCTCGCCTTCCTCTTCCTTGCTCTCGTAGGCAGCGTCGATCACTTTCACCCCATGCTTGACGTAGAAGTCGTGGGCCTTGTGGTTGAACACATTGGCGAGGTAGGTGAGGGTGTCTTCGGGGAAGGGTGCGGGCGGCTCCACGGGTTTGGCGCGCGGCAGGCGCACAAAGCCCTTGGCACGCGCTTGCTCCAGTGCGGTCACGGCATCGCGCCGCAGTTGGTTGAGCGCCGATGCTGGCACGAACCAGGGCTGCGAAAGCTGCAGGCTGATGTCGTGTACGGCGAAAACGGTGGCGCCAAAGCGGCCCAGTTGCTCGCGCAACGATGCCTCGGACTTGGCGGCATCGGTGGCCGTCTGGTGGGCTTGGGCAATGGCGGCGCTACCGGTAAAACCGTCCTCGTCGGTCAGTTGCAGGGAAAAGCCGTCGGCGGTCTCGCGCAGCTCTGCCCACAGGCCGATGCGACGGTCGCTGGATTTCTTGTCCAGCGTGCGGACCCAGTCCATGTCGCGGTTGCGGTTGATCTCCAGGCCCTTGCGCAGGTCCTTGAACTCGGCAATCTCGTTTTTGGGGAACACGCGCCAGATACCCTTTTTGGCGCTGACGCATTCGGCGCGGTTGATGTGCACGCCCACCAGTTCCTTTTGCAGGTCGTAGTAGCACAGGCCGTCGCCGTTGTGCAGCACGGCGGTCTTGTCGCGCACTTCCAGCTCGAACCACTTGTCGCCTGTCTGGCCCACCTGCGTGACCCAGCCGATGGCACGGCCCGGCGTCTTGGGCGTGTCGAAGGCGCCGATGTCATCCTTGCGGCCGTTGACGAAGTAATCGGTAAACTCGCGGTTGAAGTTCTGGTCCGGGTCGGGCTCGAAGCTGAAGGTGGTGCGTCCCGAGGACGAGCGTGCCAGCGGCGCGTCGGAGAACTCGCGCTCTTCGATGATTTCGTCGAGCAGCTTGCGGTAATGGGCGGTGATGTTCTTCACATAGCCCATATCCTTGTAGCGGCCCTCGATCTTGAAGCTGCGCACGCCTGCGTCAATCAATGCGCGCAGGTTGTCGCTCTGGTTGTTGTCCTTCATCGACAGCACGTGTTTCTCGTGGGCGATGATGCGGCCGCTGCCATCCAGCACCTCATAGGGCAGGCGGCAGGCCTGGTTGCAGTCGCCACGGTTGGCGCTGCGGCCCGTGTGGGCGTGGCTGATGAAGCACTGGCCCGAATAGGCCACGCACAGCGCGCCGTGCACAAAGAATTCAATGGTGGTGCGCGCCGGATCGGTGGCTGCTCGCACGGCGGCAATCTGGCGCAGATCCAGCTCGCGCGCCACCACGATCTGCGACAGGCCTGCGTCCTGCAGAAAGCGGGCTTTTTCAGGGGTGCGAATGTCTGACTGCGTGGACGCATGCAGCTGGATGGGTGGCAGGTCCAGCTCCAGCAGGCCCATGTCCTGAATGATCAGCGCGTCGGCCCCGGCCTTGTAGACCTGCCAGGCCATCTGGCGGGCGGCTTCCAGCTCGTCGTCGCGCAAAATGGTGTTGAGCGTGATGAAGATGCGGCTGCCAAAGCGATGGGCGTGGGTGATCAGTCGCTCCAGCTCACGGATATCGTTGCCTGCGGTTGCACGCGCGCCAAAGGCTGGGCCACCGATGTAGACGGCATCGGCGCCATGGTTGACGGCTTCAATGCCGATATCGGCATCACGGGCCGGAGAGAGCAGTTCGAGCTGGTGGGGCAAGAGGGACATAGGGGCGCGATGATACTTGCTTCGCGCCTGCGGAGTGGCCCGCAGCCCAATGCCGCAGCGATCCTTCCGCCATGGGCAACAGGGTGTCTGCGCTATCTGGGTGAAGCAAGTGGTTGATTTTTGTCAATTTTAACCGGTTTGTCGTTTGGTGCAGGTTGTGTGGCATCGGGGAGCGGGCGGTTCGCTGATGGCAGGTGCAGACGCCGGGCTGAGGATGTTAGAACCTGTTCAAAGTCTCCTCGCGCCGCGACAGTACCTTGGCGGGATGAGATACGAGGCGAAGTAGCGCAG
Organism: Comamonas odontotermitis; assembly: GCF_014207855.1. Lineage (GTDB taxonomy): Bacteria > Pseudomonadota > Gammaproteobacteria > Burkholderiales > Burkholderiaceae_C > Comamonas > Comamonas odontotermitis_A. The sequence goes on from NZ_JACHKZ010000010.1 coordinate 90,781, forward strand.
CAATAGCATTGCTATTGCGAGGATCTGCAACGACGTAGATCGCCCGCCAAGCTACTGTCCCTGCGGGTTGGGGCGCAATCGGGCGATTTCTGCGCGCTGCATTTCGCTTGGGCATGAGCCCAAGCATCGCTACATCGCTTCGAACGCATCCCGATTGCGCCTCAACGCGGCTGCGTAGAGACTTTGAACAGGCTCTTAGGCCCTGCCGCGCGATAATCGCGCCATCACAACTGGTTGTAGAGGGATGTATGCGCGCTGTTTTTGGTTTGGTAGGTATCTTGGTGGTCATGGCCATTGTTGCCATCCTGATGAAACAGAATCTGCAGGCCACGCGCAGTGCGGGCACCGCAGGCTCTCCGCCTGCTGTGGAAGGCGTCAAGGTGCCGCAGGTTGATACCAGCAAGAATGTGCGTGAGCAGAGCCAGCAGATTCAACAGCAGGTGCAGACAGAACTGAACCAGGCTTTGCAGCAGGGTGCAGACCGTGTGAAAGAGGCCGAATGAAAATGGCCTTCTGCGTGTTCCCTGGAATTGATGATTGCTATTTTTTGTGAGCGCATGCAGTGGGCGTTGAACCCTTTCTGTCATGTCCTTGTGTCTTAAAGCTTGTTCTACGGCAATCGATGCCATGGCCATTTCGAGTGATGGACATGGTGCAAGCCTGTCCACCGGCCTCCAATCCATGACAGCGGATCCATCCATTCCCCATTTTGAAGACGATACGCACTGGATGCGGGCGGCGCTGCAGCAGGCGCAGGCGGCTGCGCAAGCTGGCGAAGTGCCGGTGGGCGCTGTTGTGGTGCGGGACGGCGTCATCATCGGCCGTGGGTGCAATCAGCCTGTAGGGCTGCACGACCCCAGCGCCCATGCAGAAATCCAGGCGCTGCGCGATGCGGCGCAGCATCTGGGCAACTACCGGCTGGAAGGCTGCACGCTCTATGTGACGCTGGAGCCTTGCGCCATGTGCGCAGGGGCCATCCTGAACGCGCGCCTGGCCCGTGTGGTGTGGGGCGCTGCCGAGCCCCGCACCGGCGCGGCGGGTTCGGTGGTCAATCTGTTTGCCAATGCCCAGCTCAACCACCACACGCAAACCACAGCCGGGGTTCTGGCCGAAGACGCAGCTGCCTTGCTGACCGGATTTTTCGCGGGGCGCAGGCAGGCCCAGCAAGTGGCTGCCCGGGCCGCGCATCCTTTGCGCGATGATGCGCTTCGTGTGGATGAAAAGATATTCAGTGCTGGTTGTGATTGCGCTGGTAGCTCCTGTTTTTATAGTAATTGGCCTGTGCTGGCGGGTTTGCGCCTGCATGTCAAAGACAGCCATGCGAATGGCTCTGGTGCACCTGCTGCCATGCGCTGGTTGATGCTGCCTGCCAGTCCGGCCCCCCAGGGACTTTTTCGTCCGCTGGCCCAGGCATTGGCGGCCGAGGGAGACCGCGTGGTCGTGCCGGACTGGATCGGCCTGGGCCGCAGTGACAGGCCCAAGAAGGACGCGGCGGTGAGTGACGCCTTGCACCTGGCGGTGCTGCAGGCGTTGGTAGAGCATTTACAGCTGCTGCCCGATGCACTGCCAGCCCCTGCAAAGCTGGTGATTGCCGCGCACGGCGATGCATCGCGTCTGGGTCTGGCCCTGTACCGATTGCTCGCGCAGGCCGGTGTGCCGCTCGCGCGCATGGGGCTGTGGCTTATCAACCCCGCACTGCCGCGCCACGCCACACCGGCCTATCGCCAATGGTTGGAGCAGGTGCAGCGCAAACCTGCCTTGGATGTAGTGCAAGCACTACAGAGCAGTGCATTGGATGGGTTGCCTGGTGCAGATATCGCACAGTGGCAGGCACAGTTCCCCGACAAGGGGCACCGCGCCGGGCTGCGCGCCTGGGCGCGCGATGCGCAGGCATGGGTGGACGCAGAGGCGGGCAGCATGAATGCCTCCTTGGATCTGCCGGATGCCAGTCTGGTGAGCGTGGGAGAAAGCGCCCAATGGTGGCCGTGGCCAACACTGGCGGCATTGGATACGGCCCCGCGCCTGTGTCCAGGTGGGGATTGGCTGCCATTGCAAAATCCGCAGGCGTTGCTGGAGCACGCCGCTTTTTTCCGCTCCACACCGCAGCAGTGATGACAATGTGACTGTGCTTGCCCGCCCGGGCGTGCCATCGGGCTTGCCCTGCTGCACAATGGCTGCTGACCAAAGTTGTTGCGGTTTGCGCAGATTGGGCTGGGGCATTGCATTCTTCGCATGAAGATGCCTGTTGCAGGCCCTTGCAAGCGCAGCCCTCGTTGTTTTTGCTTCCACACGTTTTGCCATGACCGAGCCACGTACACCCGCGCCATCGGCGCTGACTGACCTGATCCACCACCCTTACGAGCCGACCGCCCCGTTTTCCGCGCCTCAGCCGGGCGTATTCAAGGCATCGAGCATCTTTTTCCCCAATGTGCAGGCCATGCGCAGCTGGGACTGGAAGGACAAGAGCGCTTTCACCTACGGCTTGCATGGCACGCCTACCGCCTACATTCTGGAAGAGCGCATTGCCGCGCTGGAAGGCGGCAAGCACTGCCTGCTGGTGACAAGCGGCCTCGCCGCGATTTCTGTGGTGGGCCTTGCCATGCTCCGCGCGGGCGACCATGTGCTGCTGCCCGACAACGTCTATGGCCCGAGCAAGGGCTTTGCCGAGAGCGAGTTGGCGCGTTATGGCGTGAGCGTGGGCTATTACCAGCCGTTGAGCGTAGAGCACTGTGCCAGCCAGATCCAGCCCAACACCCGTCTGGTCTGGCTGGAGGCTGCGGGTTCGGTGAGCATGGAGTTTCCCGATCTCCGAGCGCTGGTGCAGCTGTGCAAGGAAAAAGCTATTCCCACCGCCATTGACAACACCTGGGGTGCGGGCCTTGCCTTCAATGTGTTCGATCTGGACGGCGACGGCTCTCACCGCCTGGGTGTCGATATCTCGGCGCATGCACTCACCAAATACCCCAGCGGTGGCGGCGATGTGCTGATGGGCGCCATCACCTCGCGTGATCCGGCCATCCACCGCCGGCTGCAGGCCACACACATGCACATGGGTTTTGGCGTGGGCGTCAATGATGTGGAAACCATTCTGCGCAGCCTGCCCAGCATGTCATTGCGCTACTACGCGCACGACGCGGCAGCGCGCCAGTTGGCAGGCTTCATGGCGCAGCAGGCGGCGGTGGTGCAGGTGCTGCATCCTGCCTTGGCGGGCTCGCCGGGCCATGCGCACTGGAAAGCGCAATGCGGAGGCAAAACCGGGCCACATGGGCTTGAAGGCGCCGCAGCAGGGCTCTTCAGTGTGGTGATCGATCCGCGCTACACGCAATCGCAGATTGATCTGTTCTGCGAAAGCCTGCGCTGGTTCAAGCTGGCGTATAGCTGGGGCGGCCCCATCAGCCTGGTGGTGCCCTACAGGATCGGCAGCATGCGTTCGCTGCCGGAAGAGAGCCTGAAGCCGGGCACGGTCGTGCGTTTCTCGATTGGCCTGGAAGATGTGGCTGATCTGCAGGCAGACTTGGCGCAGGCGCTGCAGAAGGCGTTTGGCTGAATGCAGCGTGAAGCGGTGCAGCGCCGCTGTTCAGGTTTCTTGAGGTAAAAAAACCAGCTCCGCGCGCTACATCAGCTTCTGCAACTGCGGCCACACATTGGCCAGCAGTGTGGGGTGGGCGCTGGCGAGCGGGTGGATGCGGTCGGCCTGAAAGTTCTTGCCTGCGTCGGGTACATCGGCCACGCCTTGCAGCAAGAAGGGTACCAGCCCGGTCTTCTTGTCGGCAGCCAGTGTGGTAAAGACCTTGGCGAAATCGGCGGTGTAGCGGGCGCCATAGTTGGGTGGCACCTGCATACCCAGCAGCAGCACCTTGGCGCCCGATTGCTGCGCGCTGTCCACCATGGCGGCCAGATTGGCCTGTGTGCTGGCAAGCGGCAGGCCGCGCAGGGCGTCGTTGGCACCCAGCTCAATCACCACAATCTTTGGCTGGTGCTGCTTGAGAAGACCTGCCAGGCGAGCGCGGCCGCCGGAGCTCGTATCTCCGCTGATGCTGGCATTCACGACCTGGTAGGCAGGGCTCTTCTGCTGCGCGAGCCGGCTCTGCAGCAGCGCCACCCAACCGCTTCCGCGGGCGATGCCGTACTCCGCACTGATGGAGTCTCCGACGACCAGAATCGTCGCTGGCGCAGATGGCTGGGCGCTTGCCACTGTAAAACCCATAGCAGCCCAGGACATCAAGGGTGCCGTTACGATGGTGCGGACAAAATGCCGCCTGCCAAGGCGCGCGCCGCAATTGGATGGAGAGAAGCTGTTTTTCATGAATGACGCATTGCTTTCGCAGACACAGGGGGCCCCTGCGGTGCTTGAGGCCCGCGGATTGGGTAAATCGGTCACCGATTCCACCGGCACCTTGACGATCCTGCATGATGTGGACTTTAGTATCGCACGGGGCGAAACCGTCGCCATCGTAGGTGCATCGGGCTCGGGCAAGAGCACCTTGCTGTCCTTGCTGGCGGGCCTCGATACACCGACCACGGGCACGGTACGGGTGGGCGGCGAAGACCTGTTCGCGCTGGATGAAGACGCGCGGGCGGCACTGCGCGCGCGCAGCATGGGTTTTGTATTTCAGAACTTCCAGCTCATGGGCAATCTGACGGCCATTGAGAATGTGATGCTGCCGCTGGAGTTGGCGGGCAGGCGCGATGCACGCAAGCTGGCGGCCCAGATGCTGGAGCGTGTGGGTCTGGGTCAGCGGTTGTCGCACTATCCCAAGCTGCTTTCGGGTGGCGAGCAGCAGCGCGTGGCGCTGGCGCGGGCCTTTGTGGTGGAGCCCGCAGTGCTGCTGGCCGACGAGCCGACAGGAAGCCTGGATTTCGCCACAGGCGAGGCGGTGATGCGGCTGATCATGGATCTGAACCGGGAGTTTGGTACCACCTTGATGATGGTGACCCACGACCGCAGCATTGCAGCGCAATGCAACCGCGCCATCACCATTGCGGCTGGTGCCGTGGTGCAGGACAGCAGTACGGCTCTCTAAAAACGTGTTTCACCAGAAGCTTCTTGCATTAAGACATCGGTAAGTTCGTGACGCCACAGTGCCTTCCTGCGGAAAGCGCTGCTACCGGGTGAATGCCCATCCAGGGCGGCCTTCTGCCTCAGAGGGTTGCAATGGAAGAGATAAATCTGCAATGGTTTGCATGGATGGCCGGTGGGGTTACGCCAACAGCCTGGGCGCTGGTGATTGCCCGGTGGCTGGGCACCTATGGCGTGGTGCTGGCAGCGGCTGTGCTGGTATGGATTTGGTGGAAGCATCCGGCAAATCGCCTCTATGTGATGGGCAGCCTCATCTGCTGTGCTGCCGCCGTATTGCTGGCGCACCGTCTGGCGCTGTGGATAGGCCATCCTCGCCCATTTGTCATGGGACTCAGCCCTGCCTATATCGACCATGCCGCTCGAGGATCCCTGCCCAGCGCCCACGCCAGTGCGCTCTTTACCATCGGATTTTGCCTGCTGGGGCTGCGGCAGCTGCGTCTTGCAGGTGCGGCAATCCTGGCAGCCGGTGTGGCCGTGAGTTGGGGGCGGGTGTACTGCGGAGTGCATTTCCCGCTGGACATCGCTGCTGGTGCGGCCCTGGGGCTCATGGTGGCGGGCATTTATGGATGGACGTGGCGCCATGCAAGTCCTGCGACGCTGGAGCAAGGTGCCAAAGAGCGGCAGAACCATGCACCATTTGGGCAGCACTCTGTGCCTGCGGCGGCGGAGTAGGGCATGCACAGCCTCGTCACTGCGCGGGCGGCGCCTGCCCGTTTTGCATGGGCCACCGAGGTCAGGGTTGGTTTGTGGGTTGGCGTCTGGCTGCTGGCGCTGGCCTGGGTGCGGCCACTCAGCGATCCAGATGAAGGGCGTTACGCAGTAGCCGCTTTGGAGATGCTGCGCAGCGGCGATTGGATAACGCCTTCGCTCAATGGCCTGCCTTTCTTTCACAAGCCTCCGCTTTACTATTGGCTTGCGGCGCTGGGCTTTGAGGTTGCTGGCGTGCATGAATGGGTGGCGCGCCTGCCTTCCTTGCTGGGGGCCTGGGTGGCTGCCATGGCCTTGTTTACCTTGCTCAAGCGCTGTGCGAGCCAGGCCGTTGCTGTTGCAGCGGCTGTGGTGTTGGTCACCATGCCTTATGTCTATCTGGCGGCGCAATACGCCAATATGGATATGCTGCTGGCAGGATGCTTGACCGCCTGCATCTGCTGCGCAGCCATCGCCACGCTGCAGGCGGGTAAAGGGGAGGGGCGGCGGCCCTGGATGGTTTGGTTGGCAGGCGCAGGCGTATGGGCTGCAATGGGATTCTTGGCCAAAGGCCTCATCGCCCTGGTGCTGCCTGGGCTGGTTTGGGCGATTTGGCTCGTGTGGGAGAGGCGCTGGCGCCAGTGGTGGTTGCCCCTGCATGGGACTGCATGGGTGCCGGTGCTGTTGATTGCGGGGCCCTGGGTGTGGATGGCGCAGCAGCGCCATGGCGGGTTTTTTCACTATTTCTTTGTCACGCAGCACTTCCAGCGCTACACCGGTACCACGTTCAACAACCCGCAACCCTGGTGGTTCTATGGCGCGGTGATTGCATTGGCTGCCTTGCCCTGGACTGGCTGGGCGCTGGCTGCCGGCTGGCGCTGCTACAAGCGTGAACCAGGAGCGGCAGGTGGCCACATCGTCAGTCTTGCTACAGCGGCGCACGGTGCCCTGACTGCCGGGGCTCCATCCGCCGCGATCCGTAGCCTGGACCGGTTGATGCTGGCCTGGTTTGCGGTGGTGGTGGTTTTTTTCTCTGTGCCCCACAGCAAGATTGTTGGCTACGTGCTGCCTGCATTGCCTCCCTTGGCCTACGGCGTGGTACGCGTCGTGCTGGCAGCTGGCTGGCAGCGGCATGGGCGACCAGTTGCAGGCGTGGCAGCTGCGCTGTGTGTGACGCTGGGCCTGGTGTTGGGCACCGTGGCCGTCCCTGCCAAGGCCCGGTGGCGCACTCTGCGCGCCTTGCCGGTGCAGGCGGCAGACCGGTTGGTGATGCTGGAGCATCTGTACTACGAGGTTCCCTTTTACCTGCCCGCCATGCAGCCCCCTCTGGTGGTGGATAACTGGCAGGCCGGTGACGGCCATGGGGCCGACAACTGGAAGAAGGAATTGACGGATGCGGCCGAATTTGATCCGCAGCGAGGCAGCACTGTGCTGCTGGATGCACAGTCACTGCAGGCTTATGCATGTGCCCATCCGCGGCAGCACTTGTGGATCATTGGCACGGCGGAAGCCGCGCAGCGCCAATGGCGAGCTTTGCAAGGCGAGGCTCCGGCGCTGCTCCTGGGTAGTACGCGGGTGTGGCAGATGACTGCGGGCCAGGCCTGTACCGGATTACAGGGCAGGGCTGTCAGCAACTGAGATGCGTGCGGCAATGCTTTTCGCTTTTGCCTACACGGCGGGTCACAAACAAGGGGTATAACCACAAGACTTCATCCCCTGCATGTCTGGAAAGTGAGAATGACCGTGGAAAAACTGAAAATCGGCGTGATCGTTGGCAGCAATAGCAAGGCATCGATCAATCTACAACTGGCGCACGGCCTCGTGAATCTCGCAAAAGACAAGGCCGATTTCGAGTTTCTCGATCTGAGTGCTTTGCCGTTTTACAACCGGGACAGTGATGCCGATAGCTATCCGGCTGCATTTACGGCTTTCAAAGACAAGGTGCGCAGCAAAAATGGCATTTTGCTGGTAACGCCGGAGCACAACCGCTCCGTGCCCGCGTACCTGAAAAATGCCCTCGATGGCGCCAGCCGACCCTATGGAGCCAGTGCCTGGTCGGGCATTCCCGCCGGTGTCATCGGTACTTCGCCCGGCGGCCCTGGTACAGCGATGGCGCAGCAGCATTTGCGCAATATTCTGGTCTTTCTGGATATGCCAGCCATGGCTCAGCCAGAGGGCTTCATCCGCTGGACGGAGGGTTTGGTAGATGCACAGGGGCAGGTTGCCGCAGCGAGCAGGGATTTCCTGAGCAGCTACATGGACAAGTTCCTGGCCTGGGTGGCGCTGCACCAGAAAAAGTAGGCCCTTGCCCCTACAAGGAATGCGCGGTGGCTGCTGATACGATGCAGCCGCCTTTTTCTTTTTGCACCTGCACCGACTGTTTGGACACTTTGTGTTTGCTGGACTCCTGCCATGCTGAATTTGCCTCTCACCCATTTGTACCGCGCTGCCGATCCTTCCGAACCCCAACCCTGGCTGCTGGTGCTGATGCACGGCGTGGGCAGCAACGAGCAGGATCTGTTCGGGCTGGCAGACTTGGTGCCGCGATCCTTCCATGTGCTGAGCTTGCGCGCGCCATATGCCATGGCTGCGCAGATGTACGCCTGGTTCCAGTTCGGTGTCAATCCTGATGGCAGCCGCATCATTGATGTTGCGCAGGAGCGCGCCAGCCGTGCGCTGGTGGAGCAGACCTGCCGTGAAGCCTGCGTTCAGTTGGATGTGCCCGCGGAGCGGGTGGTTGTAGGAGGCTTCAGCCAAGGAGGCATCATGTCGCTGTCTGTGCTGCTGACGCAGCCCGCGTTGCTCAAAGCGGTTCTGGTATGGCACAGCCGCCTGCTGCCGGAGATTGCCGGTGAAGAGGCGCCAGCAGCCGCGCTGGCCGGGCATCAGGCATGGGTAAGCCATGGCAGTGCTGACAACGTCATTCCCTTGCAGCAGGCCCATGCCATTCGCGCACGTCTGCAGGCCACCCCGGTGGATTTGGTCTACCGCGAATACCCTTGCCAGCACAATCTGCATCCGGAGGAACTGAGAGACAGCATGCAGTGGCTGCATTCGCTGGCCAAGGGGTAGCCCTTGGGTGTAGGCTTTTATGGGTGAAGTGGCGGTGTCGGCCAATGAAACAGTCCCGCGAGCATGCGGTCGAGTTGTGGCCACTCGTGCGCAAAGCGCCCGCGGTTGACAAAAAAAGCCTCGCAGGCCACGGCAAAAAACTCGGCAGGGGCTGTGGCGCCATAAGCGTCGAGCCAGGGCGCTGTTTCACCAAAACGCTCCGCCTTGGTGATGGCGTGGCGAAATTGTTCGAAGGCCTGGGTCCAGGTATGCTCCCACGCCTTGCGCGCTTCTGCTGCGGCCTGGATGCCTAAAAAACCGGCTGGCAGGGCAGGGTAGCCGTCTGCGCCACCATTGCGCATGTCGATCTTGTGGCAGAACTCGTGGATCACCACGCTGGTGCCGCGCTCGGCCTGTGCAGTGGGGTTCTGATCGATGGCTGCCCAACTCAGGGTCACTGGGCCGCGTTCCATGGCCTCGCCCTCCAGCATCATGCGGCGCTGCGATACCAGCCCCGCGCCTTCATGCACGTCGCGCGTTGCCACCATGGTGCCGGGGTGCACCACGATGCCGACGAAGTCATCGTAGAGTGCAATGGCCCGACTGGCATCGCCACGGTACAGCAGGGGCACGCAGGCCTGCGCTGCGATGGTCAAGGCCATGCGATCGTCCACCACCAGACCGTTGGCTCCCGAGAACTGTTTGTTGTGCAGAAACAGGGCACTGAGCGCACGCAGCTTGGATTTTTCTTCCAGCGACAGGGCCTGCAAAAAGGGATGGCGCTGCAACACATGCAGCCAGAGCGATGAGGGAATCTCGGGCACGGGCCGCACCCGTGCACGCAACTTCAACCAGGTGCGTCGCCACCAGGCCATGGCTTAGCGTTGGAGCCCTGGCGGATGTGCCAGATAATCTGCCAGAGGCAGGCGTTGCAGGCCGGATGCATCGATACGCAGCACCTCGGCACGTGCCTGCGCAGGCTCCAGATCCGTGTCCCAATCGGTCAGTACGATCCGCTTGTGCGAGTCGTCCAGCGCGTGAACGGCAGGTCGGTGCGTATGGCCATGGATCAGCGTCGAGGCGCTCGCCCGCTGCAACCATTCCAGCGCTGCGGCATGGTCGACATCGGCGGTGATGATTTCACGCATTTTTCGCGCTTCGCTCTCGCTGCGCATGCTGCCAGCCAATTGGCGCCGCTGCGCCAGAGGCTGGGCCAGCAGTTGCTGTTGCCAGGCAGGGCTGCGGGCCAGCGTACGAAAGCGCTGGTAATCAGCATCATCCACGCACAGAGCGTCGCCATGGCTCAGCAGCCAGCGTTGGCCCGCAAAGTTCAGGCAAGTGGGATCTGTCAGCAGTTGCACGCCGCAGCGCTGCGCAAAATGCGAGCCCACCAGAAAATCGCGGTTCCCGTGAATGAAAAAAAGAGAGCGCTTGGCACTTGCCTGGTGAAGGATTGAAGCACATTGGGCCTCAAAACTACCCGGTTCATCGAGTGCGTCATCGCCTACCCAGGCTTCAAAGAGATCGCCCAGCATAAAGATCGCATCTGCCGTGCTGGCTTGCAGGTATTGCTGCCAACTGGCATGGGTAGCGGGCAGTTGGGGCTGCAGATGCAGGTCGGAGATGAACTCCACACTGCGCCATGAAGATGGCGCCACCAGGTGCCCGATAGCCGTTTGCGCCAGCGCTGCTCGCACTGTTGCGGCGCTGGCGGAGGGCAATGGGGTCGGACTATCCATGCGAGCCTGGTGATGTGATCGGAGTCCTGAATTACAGGGCTACGGCCTTTTCGATCACGATTTCGTCCTTGGGCACATCCTGGTGCATGCCCTTGGATCCTGTTTTGACGCCCTTCATCTTGTCGACCAGGTCGTTGCCCTTGACCACCTTGCCGAACACGGCATAGCCCCAGCCGCTGGGCGTAGGCGAAGTGTGGTTCAGGAAATCGTTCTTGGCCACGTTGATGAAGAATTGGGCCGTTGCCGAGTGCGGATCGCTGGTACGGGCCATGGCAATCGTGTACTGGTCGTTCTTCAGGCCGTTCTTGGCTTCGTTTTCGATAGGAGCCTGTGTGGGCTTCTGGTCCATGCCAGAGGCAAAGCCGCCACCCTGGATCATGAAGCCATTGATCACACGGTGAAAGATCGTGCCGTCATAGTGGCCGCTCTTGACGTAGGCCAGAAAGTTCTCGGCGGACTTGGGCGCCTTGTCTGCGTCCAGCTCCAGCGTGATCACGCCGTAGTCCTTGATGTGCAGTTCGACTTGGGGGTTGCTCATGGTATGTTTTCCTGTAGAGAAAGGGAGGAGGGGACAGGCTGCATGGCGCAGCCCGTGCGAGCCTGTACGTTACTTGACGATAGTGGCCGATTTGATGACGACCGGAGTTTTTGGGACGTTCTGGTGCGGGCCCGCGTTGCCGGTTTCGACGGCCTTGATCTTGTCCACCACGTCGGTGCCGCTGATCACCTTGCCAAATACGGCATAGCCATGGCCATCAGGGCTCGGTGCATTGAGCATGTCATTGTTCTTCACGTTGATGAAGAACTGCGAGGTAGCCGAATCTGGATTGCCGGTGCGCGCCATGGCGATGGTGTAAGTGTCGTTCTTCAGGCCGTTTGAGGCCTCAAGCGGAATTGGAGCGCGCGTAGGCTTTTGCTGCATCTCGGGCGTGAAGCCGCCGCCCTGGATCATGAAACCATTGATGACCCGGTGGAAAACGGTGCCGTCATAGAACTTGTCATTGACGTACTGCACGAAATTGGCCACGGTCTTGGGGGCCTTTTCTGCATTCAGCTCGACCACGATGTCGCCCATGGAGGTGGCGATCTTCACCTTGGGGTTGTCTGCAGCCTGCGCATGGCCGGCAAAGAACAGCGTGCTTGCCAACACCATGCCGCCTGCGCGGGCCATGATGGAGAGGGTTTGTCGTTTGTTGGGCATCTGTATCCTTTCAAGGGTCAGTGAAGAACGCTACAGGCGCCGACAACGCAGCACCATGCAAACATGGTTGAACAGGCCTGCGTTGCATCGACATAAGGGCAATGTACGCAGGATTCAAGCGGGGGCAGCTACTTTTTTGTTGCTGGCGTAGCCGCTGGCGCCATTGCTCCGGCTGCATTGGCTGGCTGCGCACGCGTCACCAAGAGGCGCAGTGCGCTGATCTTGGGTTGCAGGCGCGTCTGCTCTGCCGGCGCCAGCGTACCGGCCTGGCTCAAGGCCTTCTCTGCGAGGCGGATGTAGATATCGCCCAGATTCTCGTAGGCCGTGGCGTAGCTGGGGTTGGCTCGGATGGCGTCTTGCAGCGCGCGGCTGGCCTTTTCCAGTTCGTTGCCCTGCGCGTAGAGCACGGCGAGATTGTTATAGGGTTCGGGCAGTTCGGGGTATTCCTGCACCAGTTTTTCAAAGGTGGCGGTTGCCTGGGCCGCATGGCCCTCGTTCATATGGGCGAGGCCCTGCAAAAAGCGCCATTGGGGGTCACGTGGCGCATCCTTGATCTTGGCATCCAATTGTTCCAGCGCCAGAGCAGACTGGCCCGACTGGATCAGCTTTTCTACCGCCGAATACTGGTCGGCATGGGCGAATCCACCACACAGGGCCAACGCAAGGACCGCAGCACGGGGCAGCACAAAGGACGGAATGCAACTGACTAACTTCATAGGTTTCAAGCGCGGAGCGCGCGCAATCTGGAGCCTGCAGGCTTATACTGCAGCGCATTGTAGCTGAGGGGCGCCGCGCCCCTGGCCCGCCGCTGGCAACGGTTTGCTGCCGCACAGACATGGGTATCGGCTACCATAAAATGCCGGGCCAGGAGCCTTATGCAAGGCGCCACGGATTGCCGCTTGCAATCTTTCCAACCATTATCACGCTAGTTTTTCATGAGTCTGCGTATCTATAACACGCTATCGCGTGCGCTGGAGTCTTTTACCCCGATGGAGCCGGGCCATGTCCGCATGTATGTATGCGGTATGACCGTGTATGACCTGTGCCATCTGGGGCATGCGCGTTCGATGGTGGCGTTTGATGTGGTGCAGCGTTGGTTGCGTGCCAGTGGATACGAGGTGACCTACGTGCGCAATGTCACCGATATCGAGGACAAGATCATCAAACGTGCGATCGAAAATGGCGAAACCATCCGCAGCCTGACCGATCGCATGATCGAGGCGCTGCACCAGGATGCGGACGCCCTGGGCATCGAGCGTCCTACGCACGAGCCGCGTGCGACCGAGTACGTGCCGCAGATGCTCTCCATCATCAGCCAGCTGGAAGGCAAAGGCCTGGCCTACCGCGCAGGCAACGGCGATGTGAATTACTCCGTGCGCAAATTTCCTGGCTACGGCAAGCTGTCGGGCAAGTCGCTGGATGAGCTGCAAGCGGGCGAGCGCGTCGCCGTGCAGGATGGCAAGGATGATCCGCTCGACTTTGTGCTATGGAAAAGCGCCAAGCCTGCCGAGCCCGACGAGGCCAAGTGGCCCAGCAGCTATGGCATGGGGCGCCCTGGCTGGCATATCGAATGCTCGGCCATGAGTTGCGCATTGTTGGGCGAGACCTTTGACATTCACGGAGGCGGGGCGGATCTGCAGTTCCCCCACCACGAGAACGAGATTGCGCAGAGCGAAGGCGCGCATGGCAAGCCACTGGCCAACTTGTGGATGCACAACGGCTTCATCAACGTGGATAACGAGAAGATGTCCAAGTCGCTGGGCAACTTCTTCACCATTCGCGATGTGCTCAAGGAATACGACGCCGAGACGGTGCGCTTCTTCATTGTGCGCAGCCACTACCGTAGCCCGCTGAACTACAGCAATGTGCACCTGGACGACGCTCGAAGTGCCTTGAAGCGCCTGTACACCGCGCTGAGCCTGGTGCCTGCTGCAGAGATCCAGATCGATTGGGCCAACGCCTATGCAGCGCGCTTCCAGGCAGCCATGAATGAGGATTTTGGTACGCCAGAAGCCGTTGCCGTGCTGTTTGAGTTGGCCGCCGAGGTCAATCGCGGCAAATCTCCTGAGGTGGCTGGCTTGCTCAAGAGATTGGGCGGTATCCTGGGCCTGCTGCAGGCGGACCCTGCGGCTTATCTGCAGGCAGGTGCGACGGTGGACGCCACCTACATCGAAGAGCAGATTGCACTGCGCGCCGCTGCCAAGGCTGCCAAGAACTATGCCGAGTCGGATCGCATCCGGGCGGACCTGCTGGCCCAAGGGGTGGAGCTGAAGGATTCCGCCCAGGGTACGACCTGGACTGTCGTACAGGCGGTTTCTTGATGGACTGCTGCATTTTGAGAAAAAACGCTGCTTTGCATACTGCTGGCAAGCGTTAATTGCTATGATTAATGTAGCAAACAAGCCGCTATCGGCAGAAGACTGGGCGGCTGCCTGCAAGCATCTGGTGCGCAAGGACCGGGTGCTTCGGCGGCTGATACCCGAACATGCGGGTCAATTGCTGCGTCGTGATGCGGATGGGTTTGCCCTGCTGGTACGCAGCGTGGTATGGCAGCAGTTGTCTGAACCAGCGGCGCAGCAGCTGTGGAGGCGCTATTTGGCGCTGCCGGGAGCCTGTACGGCCCAGGGGCTGCTCGCCACCAGCGATGATGCACTCAAGGCCATTCGCTTGCCACAGCGCAAGATCGGCTACCTGAAAGATCTGGCCCAATGGTTTGCGGCTTCCCCCAAGGATGCCCTGAGCTGGGTGGGCGACGATGACGATGCCGTGGCTGACACCTTGCTGGCTTTGCGGGGGATTGGGCGCTGGAATGCAGAGATGTTTCTGATCTTTCACCTGGGGCGACCCAATGTGCTGCCGCTGGATGATGCAGCCCTGCAGGCGGGGATCAGTGCGCACTATTTTTCAGGGGACCCGGTCAGCCGCAGCGATGTGCGCGAGGTGGCGCAGGCTTGGCAACCGTGGAGCAGTGTGGGTGCCTGGCTGATCTGGCGCTCTCAGAATGCCATGCCGATGGCCTTGCATATGGATTGACTGGCGGTGGCCGCGTGCGGTTACACTGTCGGTCGTTTAGAGGCTGGCTGCCTGGCAGTTGCCCTCGAGGAGAATCATTTTGGCGAAAAGAACATTCCTGGATTTCGAGCAGCCGATTGCGGAGCTGGAAACCAAAATTGATGAACTGCGCTACGTGCAGAGCGAGAGCGCAGTCGATATCTCGGAAGAAATCGACCAGCTCAGCAAGAAGAGCCAGCAGCTGACCAAGGACATCTATAGCGAGCTCACGCCTTGGCAAATCACCAAGATTGCCCGCCACCCCGAGCGCCCCTATACGCTGGATTACGTTGGTGAAATCTTTACCGACTTCATCGAAATGCATGGCGACCGTCACTTTGCGGACGACCAATCCATCGTGGGCGGGCTCGCGCGCTTCAACGGCAACCCCTGCATGGTGGTCGGCCACCAGAAAGGCCGCGATACCAAGGAGCGTACCTTGCGCAACTTCGGCATGAGCAAGCCCGAAGGCTATCGCAAGGCGCTGCGCCTGATGAAGACCGCAGAAAAGTTCAAGCTGCCGGTGTTCACCTTTGTCGACACGCCTGGCGCTTATCCCGGCATTGATGCCGAAGAACGCGGCCAATCAGAAGCCATTGGCCGCAACATCTTTGAAATGGCGCAACTGGAAGTACCCATCATCTCCACCATCATCGGGGAAGGCGGCTCGGGCGGCGCACTGGGTATCTCCGTGGCCGACCAGGTACTGATGCTGCAGTATTCTGTGTATTCAACCATCAGCCCCGAAGGCTGCGCTTCCATCTTGTGGAAGACCAGCGAAAAGGCGCAGGAAGCCGCCGATGCCATGGGTATCACCGCCCATCGCCTCAAGGCTTTGGGCCTGGTGGACAAGATCATCCATGAGCCCGTGGGTGGCGCGCACCGCGACCACAAGCAAATGGCAGCCTTACTCAAGCGCGGTCTGAGCGACGCCTATCGCCAATTGGCCGATCTGAAAACCAAGGACCTGCTGGATCGCCGTTACGAGCGCCTGCAAAGCTATGGTCGCTTCTCGGACACCAAGGCCGAGAACTGATGCAGTCCATGCGCTTGCACGGCACAGAAAAAGCCTCCCGGTGCGGAGGCTTTTTGCTGTTGGGGGCCTGCTGTGGCTGATCCTCGCATTCTGTCGGTGCTCGAAGGCTGGCGGCCCGCTTTGCCGCTGGCGGTGGCCTACAGCGGCGGAGCAGATTCAACCGCGCTGCTGTGGGCCTGTTCGCAGCGCTTTGCGGGCCAGGTGGCGGCCTTTCACATCAACCATGGTTTGCAGGCTGCAGCTACTGATTTTGCGATGCACTGCCAGCAGCAGTGCGCGGCTTGGGGCATTCCACTGCACATCGCCAGGGTGGCGGCACACAATGCACCAGGGCAAAGCCCGGAAGACGCTGCCCGGATCGCACGCTACAAGGCTTTGGAGCAGCTGGCGCACGCTGCTAATGCGCAAAATGCCATCCAAACAATAGTTTTGGCGCAGCATGCGGATGATCAAGTAGAGACCGTGTTGCTCGCGCTGTCGCGCGGCGCTGGCGTTGCGGGGCTCGCGGGTATGCGGCCCGCCTGGGAGCAGGATGGTGTGCGTTGGGAGCGGCCCTATCTGGCAGGGCGAGGGCAAATCGGCGGCGCACAAATCCGTGCCGATCTGCGGGCGCTTGGTATTGAATGGGTGGAAGACCCGACCAATGCCGACTTGGGCCTGACGCGCAATCGCATTCGTGCCCTGGTCGCGCCCGCGTTGGCACAGGCTTTTCCACAGTTTGCCAGCACGCTGGCACGAAGCGCCGCCAATGCCGCGCAGGCGGCTGAGTTACTGGATGAGTTGGCGCACATGGATTTGCAGGCAACAGGCAGACCGCCAGCCATCAAGGCGCTGCAGGCCTTGTCTGTGGCGCGCATGGGCAATGTGCTTCGCTACTGGCTGCGCATTGAGCATTGTCAAACTCCCAGTTCAGCGCAGCTTGCGCAACTGGTACAGCAGTTGCAGCATTGCACCACACGCGGCCACCAAATCCATCTAAAAGTGGGGCTCGGTACCATACAACGCCGCGGTGGGGTGATCGATTGGTACAATCCGTCGGTTTTGGTCTGACTAATGTACGAATCCGACGGCGTGCCAAAACACTTTGCATCAACGCCGAGTTTCGTGTTTCGTCATCGTGATATTCAATGGCACTGATCGTTCATAAGTACGGCGGCACATCGATGGGCTCCACGGAGCGTATCCGCAATGTCGCCAAACGCGTCGCCAAGTGGGCTCGGGCTGGTCACCAGATGGTGGTAGTGCCAAGCGCCATGAGTGGTGAAACCAACCGCCTGCTGGGCCTGGCCAGCGAACTGGCTCCCAGCCGAGCGGATAAATCCTATTATCGCGAGCTCGATATGCTGGCCGCGACTGGTGAGCAGGCATCGTCCGCCTTGCTGGCCATTGCGCTGCAGGCCGAAGGCGTGCCTTCTGTCAGCTACACCGGCTGGCAGGTGCCCGTGCGCACGGACGACAGCTACACCAAGGCACGCATTGAATCGATTGACGACAAGCGTGTGCGGGCCGACCTGGATGCTGGCCGTGTAGTGATCGTCACGGGCTTTCAGGGTATTGATCCTGCAGGCCACATCACCACATTGGGACGCGGCGGTTCCGATACATCTGCCGTGGCCGTTGCTGCCGCCCTGAAAGCGGCTGAATGCCTGATCTACACCGACGTGGATGGCGTCTACACCACTGATCCACGTGTGGTGCCTGCCGCGCAGCGCCTCAAGACCGTCAGCTTTGAAGAAATGCTCGAAATGGCGAGCCTGGGCTCCAAGGTGCTGCAGATTCGCTCGGTGGAATTTGCTGGCAAATACAAGGTGCCCATGCGTGTGCTGTCGAGCTTCACGCCCTGGGATATTGCATTGGACGAAGAGGCCAAGTCGGGCACTCTGATCACTTTTGAGGAAGACGAAAAGATGGAAAAGGCCGTCGTATCCGGCATCGCTTTCAACCGCAGCGAAGCCAAAATCTCTGTGCGCGGTGTGCCCGATACCCCCGGTATCGCCTACCAGATCCTGGGGCCCGTCGCGGAGGCCAACATCGATGTGGACGTGATCCTGCAGAACATCGGCAAAGATGGCAAGACCGACTTCAGCTTCACCGTGAACCAGGGCGATTACAACCGTACCATGGACCTGCTGCGTGAAGTGGTTCTGCCTAAGCTGGGTGCCGATGAAGTCATCGGCAACTCCAACATCTGCAAGGTGAGCATCGTCGGCATCGGCATGCGCAGCCACGTAGGTGTCGCATCAACCATGTTCCGCGCCCTGAGCGAAGAGGGCATCAACATCCAGATGATCTCCACCTCTGAAATCAAGACCTCGGTCGTGATCGACGAAAAGTACCTTGAGTTGGCGGTGCGCGCGCTGCATACCGCTTTTGGCTTGGATTCTGCCGAAGTTTCCAAAACGGCCTGATTTTCAGGTTACAATGGCTGTATTGGAAACGTGACCGAGTGGCCGAAGGTGCTCCCCTGCTAAGGGAGTATGGGGTGTAGAGCCTCATCGAGGGTTCGAATCCCTCCGTTTCCGCCAAAAAGATAAGCCCCAAGTGATTGATTCACTTGGGGCTTTTTCTTCGTCTCGATGTAGGGGGCTTAGTCCATCCCTAATCTATCCCTAAATCGCTTCTTTGCGTGGTGCGGCCTGGGTGCTGATCGCGGCATTGACTGCGGCGAGATTGGCGCCTCGATCCGCCGATGGAATCCACTTCGCATAGTCGCGCATCATCACTTGGACCGAGTGGCCATGCTGCATTGCCACCCACATCGGATTGGCCCCGGCCATCAGGGCAAGGGTCACGCTGGTGTCCCGGCATTCCTTTGGTGCCCTGTACCTCACGCCTATTGCGCGTAGTGTCAGGCGCCATGCCCTGCGCTGCGACTGTTCATCATGGTAGGGCGCTCCGGTGTTGGGGTTATAGAACACCTCGGCATTCATGGCTGCAGTTCTGGCGCGCTGGCGCTGGATCACGCTTGCCGCGCGTTGATTCAACTCGACAGTGCGCTCCACATTGGTCTTGGTACGGTCCTTCTCCATGGTCATAACCTTGGAGCGGCGCACAAGTACCGTAGACTTTCGCAAATCCACATCCTCCCATCTCAGCGCAATGTGCTCACTTGCCCGCAAGCCAGCGAAAAACGAGAACTCGAAATAATCCGCCATCACATCGCCAAAGCGCTTTTGCATTTCCCTGAGAATCAGCTCAACCTCATCAGGCGCAAAAGGATCTGGGTTTGCCTTCTGGATTTTCTGATTATCAATCCCCTCGATAGGATTGGCTATGCGGCTGGGTGGTTTGCAAATCAGGTCGAAAACACCGCGCATGGGGATCAGAATATTATTCTGCGTTTTGCGTGATAGACCTTTCATTTTTCGACCCGTCTCTAAATCAATACGATCCTTGCTGAGCGTTGCCAAATGGGTAAGCACCATTTCATGGCTGATCTTCTCCGGTCGCAGCTTGCCGAATTTTGGAACCCAATAGGCATTTAGGTGCCTTATGTAAATGGCGTGGGTTGAATGCTCCAGACTCCGAGCGGCCAAGGTTTCCCAGACTTTGGCCCATTCTGCGAAGGTGCGGACACCAGCCTCGCTTTCTGGCTGGTGCTGCTGCAGGTGCTTGTAGTCGGGGAAATGTGCTGCAAAGCTGAAAGTGCCATGCTTTATTTCCTCGACTATGGTTGCTCGCAGCCGTGCTGCATGTTTTAGATTCGCTGCAGTAGGGCGTAGATCAAGCGTAGGAGAAACCTGCTTGCCATTCCATGTAAAGCGAACCTCTATGCGGTCGCCTCGCGGTCTAACACCTCCTGTCGTTGCTTTGCGGCCCATTGGTAATAACCTTCCATGTCAATCAAAATATTGTTGTCTGGAGCGCGAACATATTCCCGGCCTTCAACCCAGACGCCCCGATGAATCTTTGTCTCTACTGCGCGATCAGAGTATCCAGTCTCTGCGCAGAATTTGACTATGCGTACAAATCGTGCGGCCATCATTGCTCCTTTCTTATCGCATTGACATTGCGCAGCGCCCGCTTGGCGGTGGTGAGGTGCTGGCGCTGCACCTCATGCTGCGCTTGGTCCTGGTCATCCTTGAACCCGTCGCGCTTCCATTCGCGCAATACGACTTCCATCCAGTTGACGGCATGCCAAAGGGCGACTGTTTCAACCTTGGCCAACTTGGTCAGACCTGCAGTTTTCTGGTCGGCCTTCAGCTTTTTGGTTGTCCTGCTGGCCGCTCCAGATTGAGCACTCATGCGGGCTGGAGCCTGATTAACGGCTTTCAAGTGGCCGCCAATTTCGTTATTCATTGCGATCTCACTTGTAATAGGTGATGCCGTCTTTGCAGATCCAGCCGGTTTTACTTGGCGTCGTGGTTTGTGCATTGACGGGCTGGTCACTGGTGCCAGTGCTAGAGCCGGATAAGCGTACGCTGTCGGTCTTCGATATCACCTTGCATTCATTCGCTGTCTTAAAGGTCTCCCATTCATGCCGTCTTTTGCGATCAACGGAAAACTCCATGAGTAAAACCATTGCTGCAATGAGTAGCAGGGCTCCAAAAAATAGCTTGTCGATCATGGCTTCGCCTTTGAATTTTCTATTTCGTTTGTTTGAGAGTGCGGGGTTAATGATGTCTGCCTAGCCCGGCGCTCTGCAATCTCCTTGAGAATGTAGAACGCGGAGCCGGTGCGCTGCGGCGGCTTAGGGGGTGGTGGTGCGTAATGCCTGGTCATTCCAGTACCCCCAAGTCGCCGTCTGCGATGCGCTTAGCGGCTTGCAGCAGGTATTCCACCCCATGCAACACGCCGTCATCGCGGTTATCGTCGTTCACGATATAGAAGAGATGGAGGATCTTGCTCAGGTCTGCTGAGAGGTCGGGCAGCGGTCCGGAACTGAGGTTTCCAGTTTCCTTGGCCTTCATCGCCTCATCAGTCGCTTCGCAGTACATGTCCAAGAGGTCTCGCAAAGCAAACACCTCTTCTGAATTGGCGTGCTCTGCATAGTGGAAGATCACGCTCCTGGCGCAATCCATATTCACATAGGAACGCCAATGCAGCTCATTCAGTTGATCTTGTGTGAACTGTTGGGCGCTTGCGGCGGGCTCTGTCGTGTGAAGCGGCGCTTGTACAGGGCTCGGACGCGGAATGTGCGTGAACAAAAGCATGTCAGGCCTTGTCTCGGTGATCACGCCCAGCTTGACCCCTGCTTGATTGATAGCGGCTGTACGCTCAAGGGACTCGGTATCTCCTGGGACAAGGCGCGCGGCATTGATGCAGGCGGCAATATCGTAGCCAGCGTTTTCATGGTTGTTGTTCCACAAAATGCCCTTGGCTGCATTGGACGCGATCATTGCGGCAATGTTCAGTAGCCGGTCTGAGTCACCACTATGTGCGTGGTCCTCATCAGTCAGAGCCGCTGTATCAAGATCAAGCGCGATTTCACGGAAGAGTGCCCTTTCTTCTTCAATGGTTGGGGCCTGCGCTGCTCGCTGGATAGGTGGCTGTGGCTTCTGGCTCTGAACCGCCGGATCTGTCTTGCGAGTGGCTCTTTTTGCCGTGGCCTTTGGCTTCTCTGCTACTGCGATCATTCTTCTTCTCCTCTGAATGGGCGTGAGCCTTTGAACAGTTCGCGGTGTACATCACCAGCGGTGGTGCCATCTCCGTCAAGGTATGCCATCAACTTGCCATTGAGTGCCTGGATGCGCAGGCCATAGCAGCGCAGCAGACCTTCCAATGTCGCAGGGTTGTAGTCCTCCAGCCAGTCACCAAGCTTGACGATTTCCTCGGCTACGACGCCAACATCCCAGGTGCATTGCAATGCCAGCACCTTCCCTGTGCGACCGGCTTCATGAACTGGGGTATCTTTCAGCTCGTCATCACTTCTTTCCACGCGGCGGATTGGTGGCGTAGGACGGTCGCGGAAGGGTTTTGCGCCAGCGAAGGTAGTCAAGGCCCGAAGATCTTCGAGTATGGCGGGCAGTCCTGATAAGGCGGCATGCAGGCGCTTGGAGAATTGATCGATGTGATCAACCAGGCCAAAGGCATGGACCGCTACGGGCAAGTCAAGGCCCGTAGCCGCTTCCAAGCAGAGCGCGGTTCGGTCGAGGTGCTGGTGCAACTGCTCAAGAGCTACCAGGACACCAATGGGCTCGTCGATTTCGTCTGGATTGCGCAGCACAAACACAACGCTGTTTGCCTCATACGCTGCCAAAGCTGCACCGGGTATATCGTCCAATCCGGTCTCAGCCAGCTCTGAGCACATAAAACCCAGGATCTGCAGTGCGCTGGCTTGCAGTTGTGCTGCTTCGTCTTGCAATTGAGGCTTCGCAGCAGTCTTGCGGGCAGGGCTGCGCTTGGCACCCTTCGCGGGGTGCGCGATAATCGCTTCCATGATCTGAATTCCTTGCTATGGTTTTTGATCTAGAAACCCTTGAGCGCTCTCACCTGCTCAGGGGTTTCGTCTTTGGGGTCAAGCTGGAGCCCCTACAGGAACTGCAATCGGCTGGGTGGCCTGCTGGCGCTGTCCGGACAGCTTCAGGACTGCAGCAGAGAGATCCGCCATGGATGCAGCCATAACCTGCACACTTTCCATTGCCTGGGTCAGTGCCTTGTCAGTAACCGTTGGCGCTGGGAGTGCTGGCGGTGTTTCGTATTCAGCGATATGACGGCTGGCGATTGCGAGTGCCTCGGTGAGTTCGCTACGCGGAATATCGCGGTAGTAGACCTTGAAATGAGCCTTCAGCTTGGCCCAACCCTGTTTCAAGAAGCCCGCACGCTGCTTGATGGGTAGTGCTTCCGCTGCTTCGGTAAGCACGTTACGAAGTTCATCCGCTTCTTCCTTGGACAATTTGTCAGTGTGCCCAGCAGAGTAGGGGAGCTTGGCGTGTGCGGCCAGCTTCTTCTCCAGCTCGTCCATGCGGTTGACAACACGATTACGCAGAACGATGTCGTAACCAGTTACCAAGGTCAGCGTGAGGTTGCGATCGAGATCCACCTGAATCAGGTATCCGCGCTTGTCCCAATGCAGGGTAAAGCCTTGATTTTGTTCATGGTGCAGATCTGCACCATCTTCAAAGCATCCCCTGAATAGGGCATCTCCGTTGTCTCGGATGTACTGCCCACGCTGGCTCACTTTTCCGGCAGGGATCACGCTGTCTATGTAATCACCGCAGAACAACGTAACAAGCATCACACGGGTTTCACGCAGAACCTGCTTGTGCTCTTTGCCAGTGACCTTGGCAATTTCCTTGGTGCTCATCTTGGCGGGGATGCCGCCGCTTTTCACGATGCTGCTCATTGCGACGCTCCTTCCATGTTGACAGGGGCGCCCTCAGGCTTGCGGGACTTGCGCAGCAGTCCACGGATCAGGCCATAGGCGTATGCTGTGCCGTTCTCTAGGTCTTCCGTCACGAATTGCTCCATGACGTTTGTGGCCAAGTACAACGCTGCCTCGTCCACGGTGTCGCCCTCACAGTGATGACGCCATGTTTCGCGTGCTGTGTCCTCGCCGAGCCTGAAGGCATCATCGCGCTCGGTATCCACCGTGATCTGAGGCGTCACGGTGCTGTCTGTTGTAACTTTCAAGGGTTTCCTTTCTGCGCAACTTCGCGCTCAAGTAGACGGACGATCAGGCTATTCAGGCTGATGTGCTCTTGCTTTGCATGGGCCTTGGCGGCTTCCTGCAGCGCAACTGGCACTCTCAGGGTGAAGGTGACTTGATCTTGGTTGCTGCTCATAGCGAATCTTTCATGTGACACTGTTATGGTGTCGCGTTTGAATTATGGATGTGACACTGTTATGGTGTCAATAGCCAGTGACACTGTTTTGGTGGAAAATTGAGGCCATGGACGAAGAAGACCGCTACACCAGAATTACTCTACGCATACCCAAAGAGCTGCATACCTCTTTGAGCGAGGCGGCAGAAAAAACCTCGAAGAGCTTGAACGCAGAAATTATTGGTCGGCTTTCTGACTCGTTCTCTTTTAAGCATGAGGCAGACGAGAGCGCCGCAGAGCGCGTTGAAGCAATTGGCAGGCGCGTGGAGAGAAGCGCCAAGGAGGCTCACTTAGCAGTGTTAATCATGGGGCTGCAGAGCCAGCTCCGCGATTGCGAACACCGCCGCACACGCCAGCTAGAAATCGTCAAGGCCATTTCTGATGCTGTCATGAAAGCTGAAGAAGATGATCCAGTGAAATGCAGAGCGCTTGAGTCTGAACTTAGTGCTGAAGGCAAATGGCTGTCTGAGATCAACATGGAGTACGCGCGCCTGGTGGCAGAACTGTCTAATCTGCAACAGACCTGGTCCGAGTTGGTCGGGGTCGGCGCGCATTAGTGATGTGATCAGATATTGCTCGCTTCAAGGCGGCAGCGCCAGTACCTCATCCACGGTTAGCGCATCCTCGTATGGCCAAGCCTGGTCACACAGCTTGGCCAGCGCCTTCAAGGCCTTGCGTTCGCCCCGTCGGGTGTCGGTAACGGCCTTGTCTGCAGCATCCCTTGCGGCCATGAGTTGCGGGCTATAGAACACCACATACACGGCTTCATGGGCTTTGCGCTTCGCGCGGCGTGCCTCCAGTCGTAGGCGCTGGGCATCACGCCAGCGGCGAGCTGCTACAGCGATTGCCATCAGTTGACGCTCTTGCATTTATGGCTACCTTTCACTGGATCGGGAACACCGGGCCGCTGTACAGGTCATCAGGGCCAATGTCAGCCTGGGCAATGAGGCGTTCGACCACTTCAACGCTCACGCCATGCTTGTCCGCGATCTGCTGTGACGTATAGACCGCTTGACCATCGGCCCCTACATGAGTGGCTTTCGGCATCAGGTCCATCTCTTTAGCCATGGCAGCCATTTCCTTTTTGAACGACTCCGGCGCAAACTTGTGCATCTGTGCGTACAGATGGGCATGCTCAGGCTTGTGTATGGCGGCATTGCCTTCACGTTTCCTGATCTCTTTAAGCGCGCGGCCAGCTTCCCAAAAACGCGGGTCAATGCCATCGGGGCCGGGTCGCGTGAAATTGGGATTGCTCTCTGGCTCATGGCTTCCCGGGTGCTTCTTTGCAACCAGTGGCGGCATGTCGCCTCCGCCTGATTTGGCCTGGCTGAATTCCTCCCGCATGATTTGGCCTTGCACCTCCTTCGGTATCAAGTCCATAGCCTCCTGTGCAAGATTTCTCAGGCGTGGATTCGGTTCATTGCGGCGCAGCAGATTCCATACTGTGCCGGTATGCTTGAATCCACGTTTCTCAGCTTCTTGCAAGATCCGTTCAACCATCCGCATAGCGTTTGCGCGGCCTGTGGGAGTGGTTTCAGCTGGATCGCCAAAGATTACATCTCCAGCCATCAGGAGCACACCGGCCAAGTTGATAAGGTATCCCTCGCTGCCGTCCGGATTGGGGATGAACATGGGCTTTTTCGACATAGTTGGATTCCGAGTTAGGGTTACAGGCGTTGGCGCGCGGCGCGCTCGACTTCTTCGCGGCGATCCAGGCGGGCGCGGCGCTCAGCCCATTCGTTGCGCGCGTTGCGCCATACGAGGCTGCAGGCCCAGCGGGCAGCAGTGGACCACTTGGCACCAGCCCAGCGGCGCATCTTGAAGAGGCGATAGGCGAGAGAGAGTTGTTCAGCCATGGTGGGCTCCTAGAAAAACAAAAGCCCGCTGGTGTTGCGGGCTGGTGGATTGAAGAAACCGCTGAGCAAGCGGCTTGTGTGATCAGCCAATAATTTGGCCGGTATAGATGAATTTTTCGGCAATCTTGATGAGCTTGCCCATTAGCAGAGCGGAATCTGGCGTGAGCATTTTGGCTACTTCATGTGCCTCGGGTTCGTTCAAGATGTAGATCAGCAGGTAGCCGTGAGTAGGATCCTGGGCATAAACTAGCACTCGATCACTGGTCTTGCGTCCCCGTCGCAGCCATTGAGCATTCCATCTGCGCAATGGCTGGGCATTGGCCAGTGGCACCAAGTGAACATGGCGCAGTCCCATGGAGCCATCGGAAAGTGTCGGGGCAATGTATAAGCCGTCTTTGCCAAAGAAATAGGAACTGTATTCGCCATCGTTGCGCCACTTCTCAAACTCAGCAGCGAATGCCTCTGGAGACTCTCCAAGCCTACCTAACTGCTTGCAGATCGCAGCGGTACATTGCGTCTTCATGAGAGAAGGAGTCAGATTTCCAAGTCGGCGAAATCTTCCAGCGCCGCCCTGGCACTAAAAAGGCGGGCGTTAGCTGGATTGGAAATCTTCTGAAATGTGCGCACAGCATTGCCCTTTGTGGGCGAATCGATGACCACCACCTGCTTGCGCTTGGAGGCAAGAGGGCGCACAGAGTAGCCCGCACTGCGCTTGAGAGCGCTGCGTCCATGGGCGTGCGTGTAAATAATGGTCATGCTTAGGAGATTAGCACATTCTCTCCGGCCCTGCTAATTGGCCTGCTGAGCTAGCCCTGGGGTATGGTGCCGGTCCCGTGAGGGCAAGCCAAGCGCGGAGAAGGACACGCTCGGACCGGCGAAACTAAAAGCTATTTACGTACATTTGTGTTCTGCGAATAGAGGAATTGCAAAAACTCGCTGTCATTTGATTTGATCCGTCTTCCTACTGTTTTGTATCGGATCGGGTCGTATCTCTCGCCTGGCAAAAAAACAGATTCCACATCTCGAAGAGCACGCCAACCAAAGCCCCTGAGCCTTAATAGGCCAACAGGGTATCTAACTTTGATTTTTTCAACCGAATCAATCCCATTCCTCTGTAGGGCAAGGTAGGTGCGCGGAGATAGCTCTTTGAATCTAGGATCTTCGATCATAATTTTTATCTATCGATCATGTTTTATTGATGCTTTTTCCTAGTATTTCAAAAATTCTTGCCCGCCACAACAAGACATTGCTTGAAGTTGATGCTTACATCCGACATTCCTGTTAACAGTCGTTGAAACCTAAGCCCTCTGTCACAAGGCTTGGGTTTCCCGCCCGGATGCGCTCCGGGCAGGCGCGCTGGGATTCCAACCAGCGTTGCCGTTGTTGATCTTGGTCGCATTCACCTCACCAAATTCAACCTTGCAGGGTTACGGCTGGGCACCGCACAGAGCTGCGGCCATGCCCGCAGATGCATTGAGCCGGGCGAATGCCTCACATAGGAGAGGCAAGCAACATCGGCTAGGCTGACTTTTTAAAGACCTGAGAGGGTGCTGGCGCGATCACTGGCACTCATCGCCTGGTGCAACTCCCACTGCACTCCTCTGGAGCTGGACCGCCCGCTGCATCCTGTAGGGCTTATGGGGGCCGGATCGCTACCCCTTCGGTCGTTTCGCGTTTGTTGCTGCGACGGGATGTAATGTACAGCATTGCTGTATTAAATCAAGCGATGCACGATTCCTGACTAAAAAATACAACATTACTTGATGATGAAGAGCAAAGAAAAGCCGCCTAGGGTGGCGGCTGTTTGGAGGCAGGAGGATGCTTATGCAGGAATAAAGGCGTCTGGTGGAACGCTTCCCGCAACACGGTGGATGCTCTCAATCTCATCCTTGGAGATGGTCATTGGTGCGTATCCATTGTTGATGCTCAGCAACTGAATCTCATCATCACGTATCCAGTTCAATTGCTTGAGGAGCTTGTGTCCATCAGCGAGCTTCACAACAACGTCTCGACCTGGTAGCGCCTCAATTCCTGGCGTGACAACAATGAACTCGCCAGCTCGGTAACGTGGGTGCATGGAGTCGCCTTTTACTCGCACGGCATAGGCTGACTGGTCTTTGACCCAGTATTCAACAAAACCCTCGCCATGGCCAACTGGGTATTGCATCTCCTCTAGGAAGCCATCTGGTCCAGCTTTGACATGCCCAACAACAGGGATCAGGCGCGAAGGGGCCAGAGCTGGAGCCAAAGCCACATTGGTTGTTTCAATTGGTGATTCTGTAGAGCGCCCCGTCAGCAGATCGACGCCAAAAATGGATGCTAGGACAGGTATCCACTTTTTATCCATGCGCCCAGTTGCAAACCAGCCTTGCACAGTCTGTGGCGAGCATGGTTGCTCAGATATCTCCTCACAGAGCAGCGCCAAGTGCCTTTTGGTCTTCTTCCCGTCAGTGGGATTCCATGCTGCAAATGCAATAGCAAGCCGTGTCCGCACCAATTCAGCGGTGGATTTGTCGGATGGTGGTGAATCAAGCATCACTGTATTCTCGTTCTCAAGGTGCCGATCAGCCAATGCTTTATTTAATACAGCAATGCTGTATCATCAGCACATCATGGCGAAAGCACCTAACCCTCATTTTCTAAAAGCCATTGCTGTTTTTGGCAGCGAGGCCGCATTGGCGCGGGCAATCGACAAGCCTGCCCAGTTCATCAACCAGATCAAAAAAGGGGAACGCCCCATGCCTGATTCCTGGGCTCCTTTGATTGAGCTGGCGACTGCAGCGCTTGGCAACAAGATTCTTTGCGAAGACCTTGCGCCTGGCTTTCCCTGGCACGGCGTGCGCCAGCAGCCAGCTCACGCCTGATGGCTTGCTTTCGCTAATTCCACCGAACTACAGCGAAACCGAATGAGCGCCTCCCCATTGCACCAATTGATCTGCAGGCTGCTTGTCTGCAGCAGACGCGTTTTCGTTCCGGACGCATCGACGTTGGTGCTCAGCACTGTGCGCTGCGATTCGTGTACGAGGGCTCCCAGCAATTGCGGGAGGCGGGTGGTGGAGGTGGTTTGCGTTTTCATGGGCTCAATCCTCGGGCATAGCGCCTATCGAGTCCATGTCCAAAAAAAGGAGATCCGGACATGAGTGCAGTTGATTGTGTGAGCCGTGGAGTGAACAACTACCCAGGGGGCCGCGCCGCGATCCGTGCCCGCCATTGCCCCGACAAGGTAGATGACACATTCCGCAAGGAACTCTCGGGAGCCGCTACCCACAAGCTGGGCTTGGCTGATGGCATCGCCATTGCCGCCATGTGCTGCGAGCTGAAAACGCCTCACTGCTACGACCTGGCGAATTTCGTGGCCCAGGAGTGCGGCGGGCGCTTCGAGCTGGCGGGCGAGTCTGGACCAGTCGAGCAAAGCCCAATCGCCAAGGTTTCCAAGCTGGTGCTCGAAACCTCGCATGTCACCTCCGTGGTGATCGATTCCATGCAAGACGGCGTGATCAGCGACAACGAGCTGGCTGTGATCGAGCGCGAGATTGCAGAAGCCGAAGAGGCATTGCGTCTGCTGCGCCAAGCCGCCCGTGCTGTGAATGCTGCTGGCAAACCTGCCAGTGAGCGCCGCCATCTGGATCTGCCGGTGCGCTCGATGCGCGACGAGGCTGCGACGGCCTAAGTTTTCGCCGACGACCAGGGTAGCTCCCGCAAAGCAGATCCACCACCTGCCGGTCGTTGGCCTTCTATCAGTGGTGCTCCTTCCTTTTTGTGGTGGACACATGACAACAGCAGTACAGCAACAAGACGAGATCCAAGTCACTTTCAGCAAGGGTGGCCAGATAGTCATCTCTCAGGACACCTCAGACCTTGATAGACCCACAAGCCATGTCTTTGTGGCCATCACAAACGTGGATGCACTGATCCGCGCAATCCGTTCTGCAAAGCAGAGAGCGATAAAAGAGGAGGGCTGACTATGGCAGGTGATTGGATCAAGATGCGCGGGAACCTGTGGGATGACCCCCGCATTGCTGCCTTGGTGGACGCCACCGAAACCAGCGAGGCGGCAGTAATCGGTGGCCTGTACTGGCTCTGGGCAACTGCTGATCAACACACTGAGGACGGCTTGATGCCGGGCCTAACTCTGCGGCAGATTGACCGCAAAACGGGTGTTGCTGGTCTGGGAAAAGCCCTGTGCGATATCGGATGGCTTGCGGAAAGACCAGAGGGTGTTTGCTTGGAAAACTTCACCGAGCACAACGGAGCGTCCGCAAAACGTCGGGCTTCAGAAGCCCAAAGAAAAGCAAATTCGCGCAAGCCGTCCGCATCGGATGCGGACAAGTCGCAGACAAGCAACGGACATGAGCCGGAAGAAATTCGCCAAGTTGCGGAGCTAGAGAAAGAGAAGAGAAGAGAAGAGATAGATAACTCCGTAGCTATCGCTACGGGCGGCAGTGCCGCCAGCCTTCCAGCCGAGCTGCCAAAGGATGAGTTGTGGAAAGCGGGGAAGTCATTGCTGATGCAGGCCGGGATGCCAACGGCGCAGTGCGGCAGCTTTGTCGGCAAGTTGGTGAAGGACTACGGAGAAGGGGTGGTGGTTGAAGCCGTGAGAGCCGCTGTGGTGGCGCGGCCTGCAGACCCTGCCCAGTACCTGAAAGCAGCCTGCATGCGAGCGGTTGGCAAGCGTTCTGGAGGAGGCGGGGCAGTGGCTGGCGCAAAACAACAGAACTTTGATCCGAGCTACTACGAAGGAGCGGGGAACTGGTAATGACTGAAATCCGAAACGAACACTGCCCCATCCATGGGGGCTACAACTCCCGCCGGAACCGGGAAACAGGCAAGTGGGCGCGCTGCTGGGGCTGCGTGGACGCCGAAATCAAGGAGCTGGAGGCTATGGAGCGCCAGCAGGCTCAAGCCGCAGAGGGTGAGAAGCTGCTGGCGCGAATGATCGAGGAGAGCGGCATGGAGGGGCGCATGTTGCTCTCCAGCTTCGAGAACTACACGGCAGCCAAGCAGGCCCAGGCAAATGTTCTGGCAGCGTGCCGCGCCTTCGCTGAGTCGGCCGAGCTGGACGGCGGGAAAAACATCTGGCTCATCGGCCCCCCTGGAACCGGCAAAACCCACCTGGGCAGCGCCATGGTCGGCCACTTCATTCGCGCACGCGGCATCCCTGCAGCGATCTACAGCGCCCGGGAGATTGTGCGCATGCTGCGCGCCAGCTGGGACCGGAAATACGACCCCGAGGTGGAAACAGAGAGCCAAGTGATCGACCGCTTGGGTGAGATCGGCTTGCTGGTGCTTGACGAGGTAGGGGTGGGCTTCCGCTCCGATGCTGAGCGCATCCAACTGCTGGACGTTATCGACCGCCGCTACAAGCTGGGCCGTCCTACCGTGGTGCTGTCAAACCTGCGTGCTGACGATGTGAAGGAGGTGCTAGGCGTGCGGGCCTTTGACCGCCTGCGTGATGGCGCAGAAATGCACATCTGCAACTGGGAAAGCCATCGCAAGGGGGCGCAATGAACGCAAGGGTGGATATGCAGGAACTTGACCAATATTTCGGTGCTGAGCCCATTGCTCCCCGGACGGACCCTACCCAGGTGGCGGAGCAGAGCGTTTTGGGAGCCTTGCTGCTGGCTGGCGCTGAAGCCTTTGACAAGGCCGCTGGACTCTTGTCGGCTGCCAGCTTTGCACACCCCCTGAATGGCTGCATCTGGAAGGCAGTCGAGGAGCTTGTCCTGTCTGGGCGCGAAGTCGATCCTGTTGTGGTGCTGCACAGCCTGCAGGGGAAGGTCGATGAGGCGTACAACGACCAGCTCCCGATGTACCTCACCAGCTTGGCCAGCGCGTCTACCGGGCGGCTGGTGGAACACCATGCCCGGATTGTCGCCAACCTGCACAGGCTGCGCCGCGTGGCAGCGGCTTCCGCAGAGGTGAATGAGCTATTGCAAGACAAGGGGCTGTCTGCCGAGGACATTACCAGCCGTGCAATGGTCCTGTTTGAGGCCATAGCAGATGAGCGCATGACCTCCGAGGCCAAGTCGGTAGGTGAGCTGGTAGTCCCTTTTCTTGATGAGCTGGAGGACTTGGCAGACGGCAAGGCCGTGCTGGGGCGTGAAACAGGCATTCCGAGGCTGGACTACGCCCTGGCCGGTGGCACCTATGACGGGCAGTTGATCGTTATCGCTGCTCGCCCATCAGTGGGTAAATCATCCTTTGCCCAACAGCTAGCGCTCAACCAGGCTGAGCGAGGCTATCCAGCCGCATTTCTGGGCATGGAAATGAATGAGCAGGAGCTGATGCGCCGCACGGTGGCGAACCTGAGCCGGGTGCCGCTGCGCCTGCTCAAGACCGGCAAGCTCAGCCCCGATGACTATGGCCGAGTGCCTGACGCAATGGAGCGCATGCGGGATCTGCCTCTGTACTTTGAATTTTGCCCAGGCGCCAACCTTGCCGATATTTCAGCCAAGGCTAGAAAACTGGTCCGCAAACACAAGATCAAGCTGCTTGTAATCGACTACCTGCAACTCATGGCAGCAACCGATGAGCGCAAGGATCGCAGAGTCCAGTTGGAGGAAATCACCCGCAACCTCAAGCGCCTTGCATGCCAATTAGGTATCACGATCGCGCTCCTGTCCCAGCTCAATCGAGAGGTAGAGAAGCGCTCCAGCCCCAAGCCGATGCTGGCCGATCTGAAGGAGTGCGGGGCCATCGAGGAGGACGCGGACATTGTGCTGGCGCTGTGGGACCACAAGAAGGGCGACATTGATGAGCCATCCATCAAGGGGCTTGGTGCCATCAAGGGCCGGGACTTGGGGCAGAGCGACATGGCGCTCCATTTCGAGGGCAAATACCAGCGCTGGACTGAATCGACCGAATCCCTGGCCAAGCCAGAGAGCACTCCAACTCGCCCACACAAGAGGTATCCAGATGACTACTAACCAGATTGAGGCAACCCATGTCCTTCTGTGGAGCTGCAGCCAATGCGCCTTGCACATCGAGCCAGTGGCCCAAATGCTCAAGGCAAACCGCAGGGCCTACGCCAGCAATTACGGGTCGGACTATCTGCCGATCCACATGGGCAGCGATGAGGAGTGCCGCAAGGCCGCAGAGCTGGCCAGAGAAACCATGAGCGACCGCCAACATGGCCGGGAGCTTTTCAGAGCACCAGACTTTATCTAACGGGGGACCAATGAACTTTGCAGAGACAGCAGCACTTTCCGCGCCAGCGCGCCGCAGCGGTCGCGGCTATGTTGACTTCACCTCTGTGGTGCCTGAGCACCGCGCAATAGATGCACGCTTGGCCAACTGGGGGCGCTGGTGCCACGGTCCAACACGCCGCGATGTTTCCCCAATGTTTCGAGGCATGCCGCCACAACCTCACCTCCGCCAGCCGGGAGACATAGCCGCTGAGCCGCTAGACACCATGGATGCCGCCAAGGTTGCCAAGGAAGTTTCCAGGCTTCCAGAGAAGCACCGCGCAGCCTTGAACTGGTGCTACGTGCTGGACCCCAGGAGCAAAGATGCTTCCCCCACAAGGGCATGCAAGAAGCTGGGCACCAGCTTTCAAGGGTTGGCTGACCTACTGCGCGATGCCCGCCAGATGCTGATCAACCGAGGAGCATGACCGATGGATAGCGAATACACGGCTGACCGCCCACTGACCGAGGCTGAGCGCCTGGTGAATGTCCGCTACCTGGGCCATTGCCTGCATGAGAACCGCAAGGTGTGGAAGAGCATCACCATGGGGTGGGGTAGCCGCTGTCTCGACTGCGGAGAGGAAATCTTGATCGGCTATCACTCGCACTGCACCCGCCTACCGGATGACGTACTGGCCGAGGCCTGGAGCCTTGAGCATGTGAAGACTGCAGTAAGCCCAGTGAATGGCTCCCAGGTCGAGAAGGCGCTTGAAAAGGAGGGCTGGCGCGTGAAGTATTTCGGAGTCAATGGCCGGACAGCGTGTGAGATCCGGAAGGACAGCGCAGTTTTGCGCACTCCGTTCTTTGACACACAGGCCGAGGCGATTGTTGAAGCTGGCGCTATGACGCTGGAAAACTATATTCCAAGAAGGAGCTTCTCTATGTTGACGACTGGCTTCTGATCTGGTACAGTCGGCCCATTGACTGAGCAACAGCAACGAGTCGCCTACCCTATGTGGAGGCGCAGTTATGCGCAACGCTCAGGTAGAGCGCTCCGGAAGGGGGCGCTTTTTTGTTTCTGCCTCATCACTTTAGGAAGCATGCCCCGAAGGTCGGGAAACGGTCTTGAAAACCGTCGCCATCCGTGCAGAGCGGGTGAGGGTTCAATTCCTTGTGCTTCCGCCAGTTTGGGCCTGTCGTTCAATGGACAGGACTTCCGGCTACGAACCGGACGATGAGGGTTCGACTCCTTCCGGGCCCACCAACACCGAGCCTCGCCTAGTGCGGGGTTTTTCTGCCTTGTAGTTGAGAAGATGATTACGCTTTGATGTCGGCTATTAACCAAAGATGACTTTGAAGTATGCGAGAATGCCAAGAGAATTATTTTGTTACAATTAATTCGCTTCCGTCATTTTGGCTTACTCGGGCTCAAGCTGTGCGAAATGCTCATCTGGAGTCAGAGTAGCTCAATCCAACATCGAGGTTTATATGCTGCGCCAAACCATTCTTTCATTTCTAGTGACATTGGGTGTGGGGTTTGCAAACTCGTCTACCGCTGCGCCGCTGACGGGAACGTCTGCTTGGTCGGGTGACTTTGCTGAATCTGCAATTTCAACCGATCTGAAATATGCGGATGGCACGCCATACAGCGATCTACCGGTGTTCATGATCTGCATAGATGTGACCAAGACGTACCCGGTGGGAAGTGTGAGTTACCAATCCGAAGCTGGCGGCAGCGCTTTGAAGGGTGGATCTGGAGAGGCGGGAGTTGCAGCCGTTAATTGGCTATTTGATCAGTATTACGCGACCTATTTCAAGGGCGGATCAGATGCTCAAAAATGGGCATTCCAGTACGCTATTTGGGAGCTTGGAAACGACTATAACGGCGCCATCAGCAGCATCAGTGCCACTAGCGGCTTGTCACGTCCGTTTGAAGATGGATACAAGAGCACTGATCCAGAATTCATTGCTGCATATCAGGCGATGTATCAGGCAATGACATCAACATTGCCAACACTGGGTGGGGCATATCGTTCGAAGACATACACGATCGATCTGTTTGGTAGTACTGACCCTACGTACCAGAGCATGGTTGCATTGGTTGAAAAGCCCCCAGTGCCTCCTGCTGCCGCAGCGCCCACCCCAGTGCCTGGCTTAAGTTCAGTTGGTTTGTTTGTTCTTACTGGTTTCTTGTCGATGGTTGCTGTCGGTGGAATTTCTCGCAACCGGACATCAAAGAAGAAGGTCTGAAATCAACTAGCCTGCGTTCTCGGTTACAGATCAACGCCGCCTATGGGCGGCTTTTTCATGTCCAGCTGCAGCAAGCGCTGCCCACTCCAGAGTGGTTTGATGGAGTGGCATATCTCCGCCCCAAGCTCATGGGGTGCTTGCTGAGCTAACCACGGTAACTTTACTTTTGTCAATTGTTGAATTTTGATGTAGCTCAAAGACTGGATAATCCGCATCCGCTCAACTACCTCTTAGCAATAGAGAGTTTGCCTTCCAAAACTTGGAGGTGAGAATGCAGCCAGAAATTGTTGTTAAATCGCCCTCAGAATCAACACCCTGCACCATAGTTTTGGAGAAGGGGACTACCCTCATTGGCAGGGCAAAGGAATGCGGAATCTGCTTGGATGATCTCAGCATCAGCCGTGATCATGGCGCATTCGTTTACCACCTGGGTGTCTTGGTGATTGAGGACCACGGCAGTACGAACGGCACATTTGTCAATGGAATTCGGGTCAAGCGTCAGGTGCTGTACTCAGGCGACGCGGTGAGGGTTGGTGAGTTCGATATTGCAATTAAGATCGGATCGGACTTTGGTGAAGAGCTTCTGCGCGCTGCCTAATTCTGTACAGCATTACCAGACTAGTGGCTCCCTCTGAAGTAGACAGCAAGCGCAAGAATTACACAGACTGCCGACAGCCCGATAGCAAGGCCAAGTGTGCTCAATCCCATTTGCAAGCGTCTTTTCATATTCACCCTTCATGCACATGTAACTATCATCTATCAAGTGTCATGTTTTCATAGGTGAAAACGACTGCTCGAATAGTAGATATCGCAACTATGCATTTCCCATAAGGCCAGCCAAGTGCTGGCTTTTTCTTTTGGAGCGCGTCATGAACACTGTCAACGTGCGGCTATCAACGCAATTCGCCTGGTGGATGCTCCCATCTGTGTACCTGGTAGGCATCGTCTGCTGGCTGGCTGGTCAGCCTCCGAATCAGGGAGCTATCGACTGGCTGGTGAGCAAGGCGCTCAAGGTTGACGTGCAGGAGGTCCGATGAAATTCACCCCACGCAATGTTGACCGCGCAACGGTATTTGATGTTGACACCAAGAAGCAGCTCAAGCAGGTTCTCATGGTGAACACAGAGACCAGATCGGTAGTGGTGGCCAAGCAGCCGCTGCGACTGAATCACAAGGGCTCGGTCGAACGAGAGACCATCCACTTCGATGCAATCCACCCGATCTATGGCGGAGGCATCAAGCCTTGCTTGTTCCACTGCTACGGGAGGCTGCCATGAACATGCGCACCAAGAAGCGCCGCATCTACCGGCAGATGGGCTACCAGATAGCCGGACGCCCGATCACCAACACACGCAATGCCTGCAACGCACTTGTCTCTCGCTTCAAACAAGCTGCGCACAAAGCATGTGAGGCATGGGCTGGCCTGAGTCGAGCACTGACCCAGGCAGCAACAAGGATTACCAATGGTCTGGAGCAAGACAAGCAGACACGCGCGGGGATACGGCGCGGAGTGGGATAGGTTGCGCCTGCAGATCCTGGAGCGTGACGGCCACCTCTGCCAGTGCCCTGACTGCAGGAGAGCAGGGGGCCAGCCACTGCCAGCCCATGAGGTGGATCACATCAAGCCAAAGGCCTGGTTCAAGTCGGGCAAGGCGCAAGGCAACCCGGATGATCCAAGCAACCTGCGGTCAGTGAACCGAGACTGCCACAAAAAGCTGACGACCCTGCAGAAGGGATACAGGCCCGCTGTGCGCGTCGGAGTGGACGGCTACCCGATAGAGGAGTGAGCATGGCATTCGCTGAGCTGAAGCGTAACGTGAGCGCAAGACTGCGCCGCTGTGTAGATCATGGCTTGCCCGAGTGGGTGACACGACACGCAGAGGAGCGGATAGCGTGCGCGACCTTCCACCGGGATAGGTCCCAGGCTGCAGGCATACCGACCGAGGCAACGCGGCAAGACTTTGATAAGGGTCTCAAGGTGCTGGGTGAGGTGGACGACCTGCTACGAGCATTCGATCGGCATGTGAGGCGCGAACTGCCCGGGGCTTGACGACTGAGAGCGATTCGCAATCAGGCAGAGCCGAGGCGGGTCAAACGAGATTGATTCTCATCGATCACGACGGGAGGGGCGTGGAAAAAGTCTAGGCCGCTTCCAGCTAGTACCGACACGGGACCACTTTTTTTGCACAGTCAAGATAGAAATTTCAATTTTGGAGGGGAGGTGCTTCATGCCTGGACCCGCAAAGAAGCCTGCCCGTCTCAAAGCGATCGCAGGCACGGAGCGCAAAGACCGCGCACCTGAAAACGTCCTGGACCTGCCGATCATCTCCGATGTTCCGGAGGCTCCCGACTGGCTGCCCAACGCACATGCGTTTAAGGAGTGGGACCGGCTGGCGCCGATCCTGGTGGCAAACAAACTGCTGACGGAGGCGGGCCTACAGGCGCTCGGCCATCTGTGTGCGCTGCATGGCAAGACCGTGCAGCTCTACGCAGCCGGCGAGGCGCCCAATGCCTCGATGGTTGGCCAGCTCCGCAACCTGATAAACGACTTCGGCCTGACGCCGGTAGCCCAGGGCAAGGTAAAGCCAATGGGGGAAGGGCCGACAACAAATGCCTTCGCAAAAAACGGAAAGCGAGCAAACGCACGATAAAGACTATGTGGCGATTGCCAAGGCCTACGCAAAGAAGGCCCTGGACCCCAAGAACCGCAAGCGCTTCGGCATCTGGATTCGTCTGGCTGCCAAGCGCTTTCTTGATGACCTGGAGCGCGCCAAGACGAAGGGAGCCCCGTTCTACTTCGATGTTTGGCATGCCAACGATGTATGCGACTTCGCAGAAAAGCTGCCTCACGTAGAGGGGGTTTGGGAGACGCCGACCATCGTCTTGCACGAATCGCATGTTTTCTTCCTGGTGCAGCTCTTCGGGTTCCGCAAACCGGACGGTACGCGCAGATTCTCAAAGGCCTTGTTTGCGGTCGCACGCAAGAATGCGAAATCTACGCTGGCGGCAATCGTCGGGCTGTACTGCCAGAACTGCGAAGGCGAGAACGGACCCCAGATCATCACCGGCGCTACCACTGGCCAGCAGGCGCGGATTGTGTTCAACGTGGCCAAGCGGATGGTGGAGAAGACCTCCGACCTGCGCGAGGCGTTCGGCCTGGTGCCATTCGCCAATGCGATTGCCAGCATCAACAACGGCGGCACATACAAGCCGATCAATGCCAAGGCAAGCACGCAGGATGGCCTGAACCCTTCTTGCGTGATCCTCGATGAGATACACGCGCACAAGGACCATGACTTGCTCAACGTCCTGGTGTCGGCTGCTGGCGCCCGGGCAAACGTCCTTTTCCTGTTCCTCACGACCGAGGGCTATAGCAGCCCTGGCCCATGGGCAGAAGAGCGCGAATTTGCCAAGAAGGTGCTGCGCGGCATCGTGCTTGCAGATCACTTCCTGGCGATCTACTACGCGGTGGACGAGAAGGACGAAGACCTCGGGACGGTTGCAGATGATGATTTTGATGAGTCGGCATGGCCCAAGGCCAACCCGCTCATGGATGTGAACCCGATTCTCAAGGATGAGATTCGCAAGGCTGCCATCGAGGCGCGGGAGAAGCCCGGCACGCACGGCGAATTCAAGATCAAGCGCTTGAACCGGCCTTCATCGGTGGCGGGCGGCTGGGTGAACCTCACCAAATGGCGCGAGTGCAAGGGCCTGGTTGATCTGGAGCTGCTGCGCTCGGTGCCTTGCTGGGGCGGTCTTGACCTGTCGAGCACCAACGACTTGACCTCATTTCGCCTGGTGTGGCGTCTGGAGGATTGGCTTTATACCTATGGCTGGCGCTGGGTGCCGCCTGCTGCAACGCGCAGGCGCGTGGCGCGTGGCCTGGTGCCCTATCAGGCCTGGGTTGAGGCTGGGCTTTTGATCGAGTGCGGGGAAGAGGTAATCGACTATGCGCCTATTGAGGCCAAGGTTCTGGAGGTGAATGAGACCTTCAATCTGCGGCTGCTGGCCTATGACAACTGGAACGCCCCGCAGCTCACGCAGCGGCTAAAGCAAGCCGGCGTCCCAATGGAGCTATTCCGGCAAGGCCCGCAGAGCTACCACCCTGCAATGCAGGATCTAGAGCTGCACTACCTGGCTGGTCGGCTGGCTCACGGCAATGACCCGGTTTTGAACTGGAATGCCTCGAACCTGGTGGCGAGGCAGGATCAGAACTTGAACAACGCGCCCGACAAGCGCAAATCAACCGAGAAGATCGATGACATGGCAGCTCTCCTGATGGCAACGGGCGCGAGCCTGACCGCTGTGACAGAGGGTGACATGGATGGTTTTCTCAAGGGTGGAATTAAGGCAGGACGATGAAAAATCCAATGAGAACAGCGCTCGGGCGAGTTCGAGCCACTGTGCTCGGTTGGCTTCTGCCCAGTGGCGGCGGAGGCGCCGGCACAGTGATTCATGTCAGTGGTGCGGTGCTGACCGACCAGAAGCTACTGCGCCTGTCCACGGTGTGGGCCTGTACGCGGCTGATCTCCGAGACCATTGCAACGCTCCCGCTCGGGATGAACGAGCGCACCGCCACGGGCAAGAGGGCCGCGCCTGACCACTGGTTGCACCGCATCATCCATGCGCAGCCGAACGCCGACAGCACCGCATCCGTGTTCTGGGAGGCGGTGGTTGCGGCCATGCTCTTGCGTGACGGCGCCAACGCTGAAAAGCTAATGATTGGCCCGCGCATTGTGGGGCTCAAGTTCCTGGCGCCCAATAGGCTGACCTTGACGCGCCGCAGTGATGGCAGCAAGGAATACCGCTACACGGAAGAGAACGGCACGCAGCGGATCATCCCCAATGACCGGATCTGGCACATCCCGGGATTCTCCCTGGATGGGAAAAACGGGGTTTCGGTGATCGAGTACGGCGCCCAGGTTTTCGGCAATGCGCTGGCGGCTGATGAAGCAGCGGGTAAAACTTTTAAGACTGGCCTGCTGCAGACGCTTTACTACAAGGTGGAAAAGTGGCTCACGCCAGAGCAGCGACAGGAATTCAAGAAGGAGTACGTTGGCTCGGTCGAGCGCGGAGAGGTGCCGGTGCTGGAGGGCGGCATCGATGTTGGTGCAGTAGGTATAAATCCGGCCGACGCCCAACTGCTGGAGTCGCGTGGCTTCAGTGTGGAAGAAATCTGCCGTTGGTTCCGCGTCCCTCCCTGGATGGTAGGACACACGGAGAAATCCACCAGTTGGGGGACGGGCATCGAGCAGCAAATGATCGGGTTCCTCACCTTCACGCTGGGCCCCTGGCTGCGCCGCATTGAGCAATCCATCGTCAAGGACCTGCTGAGCCCTGCCGAGCGGCAGCGCTACTACCCCAAGTTTGCGGTTGAAGGCCTGCTGCGGGCCGATACGGCGGGGCGCGCGGCCTTCTATGCCGCCATGGTCAACAACGGGATTCTTACCCGTGACGAGGTGCGGGAGCTGGAAGACCGGGAACCAATGGGCGGCAATGCTGCGGTGCTCACTGTGCAGTCGGCAATGACAACGCTGGACTCCATTGGCACAGCGACAGAGCTTCAGCAGGTCCGCGCGGCAATGCGCAATCTCCTCGGTTTCGAGGATGACTCGAAAGGTTGATGATGAACAAAAAGAACTTGCCTGCACTGCGGGCGGATAACCTGAACGCCAAAGCGCGCTTCGAGGTGCCAGAGTCGGTCATGGCGCGGTGGAACCGCGGCATACAGGCCAAGAACGCGAATGGTGAGGCCTCCATCAGCATCTTCGATGTGATCGGGGAGGACTGGGACGGCTCGGGCTTCACCGATGCCAAGTGCGCAGGCATCCTGCGCAGCCTGGGCGGCGCCGATGTGACGGTGTACATCAACAGCCCAGGCGGCAGCCTGTTTCATGGCATCGCCATTTACAACATGCTGCGCGAGTACGAAGGGCGGGTAACTGTCCGCGTGCTGGGCATGGCGGCTTCTGCTGCCTCCGTCGCGGCCATGGCCGGGGATGAGGTGCAGATTGCCAAATCCGCCTTCTTCATGATTCACAACTGCTGGTGCCTGGCCGTTGGCAATGCCAATGACCTGCGCAACATTGCCGCGCAGAACGATGAGTTCGATGAGGTCATGGCCCAGATGTACGTTGCGCGCACGGGCCTGGACCTCAAGCAGGTGCAAACCATGATGGATGCAGAAACCTGGATCAATGGCACATCGGCCGTGGATCAGGGCTTTGCGGACAACTTCACGCCAGCGGACCAGATCGAGGAAGGGAAGGGGGCCAAGGCCTCTGCCATCCATCGCCTGGATTCGACCCTGGCAAAAGCAGGCATGTCGCGCACCGAGCGCCGCAGCCTCATTCAAGAGATCAAGGGCACGCCTGGCGCTGTCCAAGATGGCACGCCGAGCGCTGCCTTTTCGGCGGCAGATGCCGCGCACCTCCTGTCGCTTACCGCGAACTTCGGGGCGGCGGCGCGAGCCTAAGCCATCACATGCAAACCAACGGCCGCCTCAAGGGCGGCTTTTCTATTTGTAAAGGGACAAAAAATGTCTGATATGTCTGTAAAGGACCTGCTCACGCAGGTGAATGCAACCCTGGAGAAGGCCTCCGGAGAATTCAGCCAGAAGGCAGAGAAGGCCTTTGCCGAGGCCAAGAAGGCCGGCGACATGAGCGCCGAAACCAAGGAATCGGTGGACAAGATGGCCACCGAAGTGAACACGCTGCGCCAAACCTCGGATGCGCTCAAGGCGCAACTGGGAGAGGTGGAGCAGCTTGTCGCCGGCAAGAACCATCTGGGTGACGCTGCTGCTGCGCTGAGCCTGGGCGCCACCGTGGCCAAGAGCGACAAGCTGGCAGCCTTTGCCAAGGACATCGTGCAAGCCAACCAGAAGGGCCGAGTGTCCATTCCTGTACAGGCCGCTTTGCTGTCCACTGGTGTTCCCGCTGGAACGGTCGAGCCGATGCGCTTGCCTGGCGTGCAAGAGAGCCTCAAGCAGCGCCTGTTCATCCGCGACCTGATCTCGCCCGGCCGCACTGAGTCTTCGGCCATCTTCTGGGTGCAGCAAACGGGCTTCACCAATGCCGCCAAGGTGGTTGCGGAAGGCACGGCCAAGCCATACAGCGAGATCGAGTTTGCCAACAAGCTCACGCCGGTTACGACCATCGCGCACATGTTCAAGGCCTCCAAGCAGATCCTGGACGACTTTGCCCAGCTGCAAAGCCTGATCGACAAGGAAATGCGATATGGCCTCAAGTACGTGGAAGAGCAGGAAATCCTGTTTGGCGACGGCACGGGCGCGCATCTGCACGGCATCATCCCGCAGGCAACCGCCTACGATGCGGCTGGCATCCCTGCTGGCGCCACGGCCATCGATACGATGCGCTGGGCCATGCTGCAGGCGCAACTGGCGCGCGTTCCCGCATCGGGCCATGTGCTGCACTTCATGGACTGGGCCAAGATCGAGCTGCTCAAGGACGATCTGGGCCGCTACATCATCGGCAATCCCCAGGGCACGGCAGCACCTTCCATGTGGGGCCTGCCCGTGGTGGAAACCGAAATTGCGGCGTTCTTGGGCAAGTTCCTGACCGGCGCATTCCGCGATGGCGCGCAACTGTTCGACCGTGAAGACGCCAATGTGGTTGTCTCCACCGAGAACGCGGACGACTTCGAGAAAAACCTGATCTCGATCCGTTGCGAAGAGCGCGCGGCCCTGGCTGTGTATCGCCCTGAAGCCTTCATCTTCGGTAGCCTGCCCGTAGCAGCACCGTAATGAAATGGGGCCGGGTCTTCTGGCCTGGCCCTGTTCTCTCAGGAGATACACATGATCCAAGTTGAATCGACTATTCCGCTGTACATCGGCGGAAGGGTGGCGACGGAGTTCGAGACCACCGAGAGCCATTTCCGCGAGCTGGTGCGCGTCCACGGCGCGGACAAGGTGAAGGAGGCCACAGGTAAACCTCCGGCCAAGCAAGAAACCAAGGCGGAAGCCAAGAAAGCGGCGAAACCATGATCACCAGCCTGGAACTTGCGCGGCGCTACTGCAGGGCCAGCGCATCGGACGATGCTTTGCTGACAGTGCTGGTAGAGGCTGCCGAGGGCCTGGCTGAAAAGTTTCTCAACCGCAAGGTGTTCGCAGATCAGGCAGCGCTTGATGCGGCCCTGGCCAGCGGCGAAGCGGGCAACCTGCCCATGTTGGCCAATGCCCAATTCCGGGCTGCTGTGCTGGAGATCGCCAGCGACCGTTACGACAACCGGGGCGATCAGCCCACGGCGGCGGCAATGACCCGCGCAGAGCGGATTTTGTGGCCTGACCGGGTAGGCCTGGGGGTGTAACCATGCGGCTACTTGCTGGCGATCTGGACAAGGAATTCCGACTCCTGGCCTTTGAGGTCATCGGACACGACCCCGACTACAACACCGAAATCAAGGATTGGCGCGAAGTGGCCACGGGCTGGGCCCAGGTGCAACACACGCTCCCCTCCAAGAGCGAAGTGGTGCAGCAAGGGGTTGAGATCCGAGAGCGGCCCGCGCGTGTTCGGATGCGCTACCTGGCGGGCATCCGGCCGGATATGCGCCTGGTGATCGTGGGCGTAGATGGCGAGCCTGACCGGGTGTGCGAGATCGTGGCCGGGCCTGCCGAGCTGGGCCGGCGTGACGGGATCGAACTGCTGGTCAAGAACTACGGGAGGGCGGACGATGGCAGCAGCGGGGGTTAAGGTCACTGGCCTCAAGGAGCTGGCGCTTCTGATGCAGCAGCTTCCCGAGAAGATCGAGCGCAACGTCATGCGCGGCGCACTGCGCGCTGGTGCCAAGGTGCTGGAGGAGGAGGCTTTGCGGCGTGTGCCCGTGGATTCAGGCGACCTGAAGAAGAGCCTCAAGGTGTCCACGCGCAACAAGCAGGGCACTGTGACAGCAAGGCTCATTACCAACGTGTTCTATGCCCGCTGGGTGGAGTACGGCACGGGGGCGCACTGGATCAGCGTCAACCCAGAAGATGCGCCCAAGCGCTTGACCCGAGGCGGCGTGAAGGCGGTCAGTGTGGCCACTTTGAACGACAAGGCCAAAAGCGGATCGCTCAAGATCGGCGAGAACTTTGCGGGCGCTTCCACGGCCCACCCTGGCGCGAAGCCTCAGCCCTTCATGCGGCCGGCGCTCGATGCCAAGTCGGGCGAAGCCATCGTGGCGGCAGCCGAGTACATGAAAAAGCGCTTGGCCAGCAAGCACG
This sequence comes from Comamonas odontotermitis, assembly GCF_014207855.1. Lineage (GTDB taxonomy): Bacteria > Pseudomonadota > Gammaproteobacteria > Burkholderiales > Burkholderiaceae_C > Comamonas > Comamonas odontotermitis_A. The sequence goes on from NZ_JACHKZ010000010.1 coordinate 134,835, forward strand.
GCCTGGATACCTCTGATGTGTCCATCCGAGAGGAAGAGGGGGACGAATGAGCGCACCCAATGCAATCAAGGTTGTGATGGCTTTGCTCAAGGCAGACGCCGCCATGACGGCCCTGGTGCCGGTCAATCGGTACTACCTGGGCTCAATCCCCCAGGCCTCCTCTCTGCCCGCGCTGGCGCTCAGCAACGTGAGCGACAACGACCGCGCCACTTTGAGCGGCGACGAATCCACGGTCATAGAAACCGGGCGGGTGCAGGTCACTGTGTCTGCCAAGGACTACCCGACCAAGGAGCTGCTGATAGGCGCTGTGCGTAAGGCCTGCGAGAACAAGCGCGGCCTGGTCAATGGCATGACGGTTCACAACGTCCGCCACGCCGGTATCGGCCCCGACCTCGATAACGAGGACGCGGGGATTTTCGGGCGAACCATCGACTTTATGGTCACGTCAAAACGTGATCGATGAATGGCCGGCAACGGCTTAACCCAAGGGCCCGCAATGCGGGCCTTTTCTTTTGAAGAGAGGAAACTCCTATGTCTGGAGTAGAAACCGTTGCTGGTACAAAAATCAGCATTTCCGCCAATACCCCCGCGACGTTCGACGCTGCGGGCTATGCGGCAATCGTCGATTTCAAGAAGATTGGCGAAATCACCGATGGTGGCAACCATGGCCGCGTTTACGCGGGTGTGACGCACCAGCCCATCGATAACCGTGGCACGCAGAAGAAAAAGGGCTCTTTCAACGAGGGCCAGAAGACGCTGCAGCTTGCCATCAACAGCAAGGATCCGGGGCAGATTGTCCTGAGTGCAGCCGTGGATGACGACGCCGACTACTCGTTCAAGGTCGAGTACCAAGGCGGCGACATTGACTACTTCCAAGCTCAGGTCATGTCGTTTGAGAAGGCAATCGGAACTGTGGACTCGATCCGCTCCGCGTCGGTTCAGCTGGAACTGACAACCAGCTCGGACGGCGTGGGCATCGTGGAAGTTCTGGCTCCCTGATCCCCTCCCATCACCCCAATTGGCCGTAAGGCCTCCCCAGCGCCGACGCAGCCGCTTCGCTCCTTATAGCGGGGCGGGCGGTTGCGCACGGGCGCATTTTCTCTCCGCTATAGGAAATTCACATGACTCTCAATATCAAATCCAAAGCCGTTTCGCCTACCTCGTTCCTGCATCTGAAGGATGCGCAAGAAAATCTGATGTACACCGAGCCTGACAAGAAGGGTGCGGAAAAGCTGCCCGTGGGCGTGAACGTGTACGGCCCCGGCTCCAAGGAGTACCAAGCGGCTCAGACCAAGGTCAACAATCGCGCCATCCAGCGCCTGCAAAAGCGCGGGGGCAAGTTCGAGCAGACTGCGGAAGAAAAGCAAAAGGAGCAGGTGCATTACCTGGCCGAGATCACCCACAGCTTTGAGAACCTGGACTATGAAGGCATCACTTCAGGCCGCGAACTGGCCCTGGCCGTTTATGGCGACACCAGCATTGGCTTTGTGGCCGATCAGGTGGCTGAATTTGTCAAGGACTGGTCAAATTTTACGCAGAACTCGGTGAAGAGCTGATTCTGTATGTCCGCCAGCTTGCCTGGTGGAATGCATCGCAAAAGCGCGTAGACAAGGTTGGCAAGGCTAAGAAGGAGGTGAAACTTCCCAGCCGCGCCAAGCAAGCCGAGGAGAAGGGCTCCGAAGTGTTCTACCCGCCTTTGTCGCCGGAGGCTGGCTATTTCATCGACTACATGCTGTCTTTGGACTTCATTGAGCCTGGAATGGCCGGCCCTGTCCGGCTCAGCTTCACCGAGATATATTCCTGGTCAAAATTGCACGGGGTGCAGCTCAAGCCTTGGGAGGTGACATTGATCCGGAAGATGTCAACAGAGTTTGCCTCAGAGGTAAGTGCTGCAGAGAGCCCGCAGCGGCCCGCACCCTGGACGCCGGAGGTTGTCGCAGTTGATCAGACAAAGCTTGCCTCCCACATCAAGGATGTTCTGAGAGGGCGTTAGCATTTGGTAGCATACCCCTTTGATTCGTGGAGGGGATATGCGAACTGTTTTCATCGGCTTGGTGCTCGCAGGTGTTTCTATGACGGCTTTGGCCAAGGGTGAGAACTACAACGCCCTGGTAGCCAAAGCAAAGGCTGAAGTATCAAAGGACTTCAAAGACCCAGAGAGTGCAAATTTTCGCAATCTTGGCGTCTACAAGTCGAAAACCGGCAAAGGCAGGGTTTCCGTTTGCGGTGAAGTAAATGCAAAAAATGCCTTTGGGGCATATGTCGGCTATCGTCCATTTGTGGTGTCTGGTGAGTTAGCCGCTTTGGCCGAGCCAGATGGGGAGGGGTTGTACAAGACGTTAGCCCCCAGCCTTTGCCATGAACTTGTCAGATCAATAAAGTAATTCACACAAACCACCTTCGGGTGGTTTTCTCATTCCTGGGCTCGCTTCGGCGGGCCTTTTCTATTTTTGGACTCGCCATGATTGCAGGCTCACTCGAAATTCAGATGTTGGCCAACATGGCCGAACTCAAGAAGCAATTGGATCAAGGCGTTGGGATGGTCAAGGGCGCCACCGACCAGATGATCCAAGCTGCAGACCTGGCAGGCAAGGCCCTGGGCGCCATTGGCGTAGCCCTGTCTGTCACCGCCTTTACCGGGTTCATCAAGAAAGCAATCGATACCGCTGATGCCTTTGATGAAATGTCGGGGCGTGTCGGCGTGTCCGCCAAGGAGTTGTCACAGCTACGGCTGGCCTATGCACAGGCGGGGCTGGGTAACGATGCCATGGCTTCCAGTTTGGCCAAGCTCTCCAAGGAGATGAGCGACGGCAATGTGGGCTTGCGCGCCCTGGGCGTCAATGCGAAGAACACAGATGGCAGCCTGCGCAGTACCACATCCGTATTGTTCGAGATCGCTGACAAGTTCAAGGGCCTGGAGGATGGCGCAAGCAAGACCTCCCTGGCCATGGAGATCTTCGGTAAGTCGGGCGCTGAAATGGTGCCCCTGCTCAGCAGCGGGTCGGAAGGCATTCAAGAGCTGACCGAGCTGTCCGAAAAGCTGGGAATTGTCATCGAGAACGAGACGGCGGCGAAGGCCGGCCAATTCAATGACACCCTGGAGCTGCTGCAACTGGGCATTGAGGGCGTGGGTATGCGCGCCTCTGCCAAGCTGCTGCCCACATTGAACAGCTTGACCGGCTCCTTTCTGGAGTCGATGACGGCAGGCGACCGGCTTTCGAGCATCGCTGATGTGCTGGCCACGGCCTTGAAGGGCCTGTATTCCGTGGGCTGGGGTGTGGCCGAGGTATTCAATACCGTGGGCAAGACTGTGGGCGCGGCGGCTGCGGCCGTCATGGCCGTGCTGCGCGGCGACCTCGAAGGCGCGCGCAACATCATGACCGACTTCAAGGCGGATGTGTCTGCTGGCTGGGCAGCCAGTGGCGCCGCCATCTCCCGCGCTTGGAGCGAGGAGGGTAATGCGGCCGTGGAAGCTGCTGCCCAGGTCACCAAGTCAAACCGCGATCTGCTGGGCGAACAGAAGGCGCGAGAGGCAGCAGCAAAGAGCGCGGCAGATGCTGGCGCCAAGGCTGCGACAGCACACGCAAAGCAAGTTGCAGAGGCCAAAAAGCTCTATGACGGCCTGACCTCGCAAGACGCTGGGCTTGATAAGGACTTCCAGAAGAAATGGAACGAACTCAACTTGCTTCGCAAAGAAGGCGAGATCAGTGTTGAGCAGCTGATTGAAGCCCAAGCCAATCTTCTTGCTCAACAGCCTTTCATGAAGAAGGCCATCGAGGAGGAAACTGCTGCCCGCAAGGCATGGCGCGATGAACGAGCCAAAGCCGTGGATGCAACCTTTAACGCGGCCACCTCCCTGGAGTCGGAGAACAAGCAACTGCGTGACGAGATTGCGCTGATTGGCAAGAGCAAGAAGGAGCAGGAAATCATCCTGCGCTTGCGCCGGGAGCAAATCGTAGTTGCAAAGGAAAAGGAGCTTGCCGATTTACAGGCCAAGAAATCATTCGAGTTGTACGACACGATGATGATCGAGGCGCTGCAAGAGCAGATCAAGCAGCTCAGGGAGCGCAACGAGCTGCTGGAAGAAAAGGAGGTTGCAGAGAATGCAGCCGAGCTGGTGCAGACCCAGAAAGGGGAATGGACAAGCTTCTTCCAGAGCATTGACGACACCGCGCACGCCACCTGGACAAATGTCTTTGAGGACGGCGCAGGATCGTTTAAGCGCCTGGGCCAAACGCTCAAGTCAGCGGTGCTGGACGTTCTGTACCAGATGACCATTCGCAAATGGATCATCAACATTGGTGCATCGCTCTTTGGGGGCGGATCTTCTGCTGCTGCAAGCGCGGCCGAGGCCATTCTTGGCAAGGGCACTGGTGGCATCTTCGGACAGATCACCAGCATGTTTAGCAATGGCTCCAGCCTCTACAACCTGTTTAGCGGCAAGGGGTTTGTCAGCAACGTCTCAGAATACTTCACGGGCCTCTTTGGTGGTGGTGTTCCATGGGGTACAGCCGGGGTTCAAACTTCTGGCGCTGTGACTATGCCGGTTACAGGCGGCTTGGGCGCACCTGCGCCGGGCGCTGCTGGGGGCATGTGGGCGCAAGGGGGCATGGGTTGGGCAGGGGTGGCTATCGCTATCCCAATGATCGCAGCCTACCTGGGTGGCATGTTCAAAGACGAAAAGATGGTCGGCACGGGCATTACCGGCGACCTTGGCGGCGACCTGTACGGCTACCAGCTGATGCGCGAGAGCGGCGGCTTGTTCGACGGCCCGGATTACCGCTACGTCATTGCTGAAAAGGAGATCAAGGAAACCAAGGCCCAGATCGAGGCCTTGAAGACCAACAATCCCTATACAGCCTATGGTGAGCGCGGCAATGCCCGGCGCGACCAAGAGCTGCAGGAGCTGTACAACAAGCTGGACGTTTTGGAGCGCAACTATGGGGCGGCGATTGACGGCTCTCAAGGCCCGATCAAGATCCTGCAAGACGCTTTCACCGCTATGCGCGAGAACACGGCAAAACAAGCCGATTCTCTGGGCCTGGATGGTGATGCCATCCGCGAGATGAAGGTTGCACTGGGCCTGGATGAGATCCATCCGGACACGGGGGGGAAGGGCCTGGAGCTTACTGGGCTGACCCAGGAGGAGGCGGCAGCCAAGATTCAGGAGGCGCTTGCACAGGCCAATGAGGAAATGGCCCGCTTGGTGCTGGGCACCTGGGAGGAAAAGACCCGTGAAGTCACGACGATGATCTGGGAAACCGTACAGGTCAACGATGGCGGGGACACGGATCGATTCGTCCGGGTGGGCAAGGAGGTGACGGAAACGGTCACAGAGCAGGTTTGGGTGATGAGCGAATACGTCCGCGAGGGTGAAACCGCTGTGCAAGCCCTGGGCCGCTTGTCTTCGAGCCTGGTGGGTGTGAATGGTGTCTTCGATCTGCTGGGGGCGACCCTGGTAGAAACGTCGCTTGCTGGCGCAGACTGGGCAAGTAGCCTGGTTGATGCCGTGGGCGGCCTGGAGGCGCTTTCTACGGCTGCCAGCACCTACTTCAACCTGTACTACTCCGATGCGGAGAAGATGGCCCGCATGACCTCCCAGGTCGATAAGAGCATGGAGGAAATGGGCCTTGATCTGCGGACGAGTGATGCCGACGCCAAGGCGAAGTATCGCGCGCTGATGGATCAGGCCATTGCTGCCAAGGATGAGGCGCTGATTGCGTGGCTGCTGCAGTTTGCCGACGACTTTGCCGCTGGCGTGGACGCCTTCACGCAGGGCGCTGATGCTGCGGCGCAGGCCATGGTTGAAAAGCTGGAGGAGATCGCGCGCATCCGCGCGGAAACCGTCTCTACCCTGGGGTTGTCTATCGATGGCCTGGTGGATGGCTTCATCAAGGAAGTGAACGAGGGCCGGGGCGCTCAGGCTGGCCAGTGGCTGGCCGACACGATTGCCTCGGGCTTCGAGCAAGCTATCTACGGTCAAGCGCTGACGATTGTCATGAACTCGATCATTGATGGTGTGATCACCCCGGTGGTGACTGCCGCAATGACGGGCTCCTCTGTGTCTGCGGCCGTGTCGGGCGCTGCCATCGATTCGATGGTGGCCAATGCCACGGCGGCAGCCGATGCGCTCAATGCCTTGCTCAATGATCCGGCTTTCAAGGAAGCCATGGAGAAGGTGCTTGGCATCGTGAGCGACCTGGGCAACGACATTGGCAAGTCGATTCCTGTCATGACGACCTATCGCCCTGCGATCCAGAACGTTACCAGCGCCTACGACTCCTCTGCGAAAGCGGCGGATTCTGCGGCAGACGCGGCCAAGAAGCTGGCGGATCAGTGGAGAAAGACCATTGATTCGCTGCTGGGTGAGATGAACCGGCTGCGCGGCGAGCTGCTGGGCGGCAGTCAAGACCAAGGCACCGCGTACTACGAGGCCATGTTTGCGATCAAGACTGCGCAGGCGAGGGCAGGCGATCAGGATGCAGCCGATGAGCTGCCCTCGATCATCCGCAACCTCGAATCTCTTGCCAAGGCAAACGCATCGTCGCAAGCCGATGTGTACCTCAAGCAAGCCGAATGGCTGGCATCGCTGACCGATACCCGCGACTACCTGGCAGGCAAGTACGGGGTCGATATTGGCAACCAGCAGATCGCGGAAGCAGCATCTGCCGCTGCCGGCCGGGTGATTCAAACGACTGGCAGCGCGGCCTTTTCGGGCGCCCTGCAATCGTCGAGCGATAACCCTGTGCTGGTAACGGAGGTGCGGGCGCTGCGCTCGGAGGTTGAAATGCTGCGCAAGGATCAGAGATCGCTTGGAGAGAGCGAGCTGACCTCACTTGGCAATATCGACCGTTCCACTAAACGCCTGGCCCAACAGGCAGAAGCGGAGGCAAATTGACAGGCTTAAAAACTGTTAAGCCATTTGTAATCAACGATGCAAATCTATTGAGCCAGCCACCAGTAGAGGATTCAGCACCCGCATGGGTTTCTGGATTCAACTACCCGGCTGGCTCTCTTGTTAGATATGCCCATATTGTTTACAAGAATGGCGCTGCAACAAACGGCACGGTTCCGCCTCCAGACAGTGGCACTGTCTGGGTGCCGGTATACCCCACAAATACATGGTCACTTTTTGATGCGATGACCTCCAAGCCAACCATTGGCGCATCGAATCTGAGCTACACCTTTCGGTTTGGCCAGACCTGCGGCGCGGTGGCAGCCATTGGGCTGGAAGATGTTCAAAGAGTGACGGTGACGGTGACTGATCCCACGGCGGGAGAGGTCTACAAGAAGTCAATGAATGTCGGCCGCTCTATCACCCGGTCAAGCTGGTATCTCTGGCATTACGGGCCGCGTGAAGCAACCGGCATTTTGGGCTACTTCACTGATTTGCCGGATTATCCGCAGGCCACTATCACGGTGGACATTGCAGGATCGGCTGGCATGAAAATCACGCACCTCATTGCGGGCTCAGTCCAAGAATGGGGGATGTGTGTAGAGCTTGGGGCTGCAATCGAATTCGAGGATTACTCGGTCAAGAAACGAGATGAATATGGCAATTTGAAGCTCATTCCCAGGCAGGTCATTCGAGAAACCACGATGTCTATTCCCATCATGCGACGGGAGATCGATGGATTCACGAAATTCATTCAGGACAGGTCGGCCAAGCCGACCTTTTTTATTGGCTCATCCGATATTGAATCACTGAATACCTTTGGTGTGGCCACGGCCAATATCAAGGTAGTGTATTTCGATCATTCGGTGGTTGATTTGAGAGTGCAAAGCGCATCATGACTGCTATTGTTAATCCGCGCCCTGTGCGCAATATGCCTCCTGCACCACTGGACGGCGACCCTCCTGCGGTCTTTGATGAAAAGGCCAAGAATCTTGCCCTCTGGTACGACAACTGGGTGAGCGACAACAACAACCAAGCGGCCGACAACCGCCAGAACGCACAAGCAACCTATGAGCTTGCCCAGGCTGCAGATCACAGTGCAGGCCAAGCGCATGACTATGCGCAGAATGCCTCTGATTCTGTTGTTGCGGTCAACCAGACTGTTGCCGACATTCTCGCCGCCAAGGATGCCATTCAGGCCGGGCCAGTCGCGTCTGTGAATGGCAAGACGGGTGTGATTACGGGCCTGGTGGAGACCAGCATCGGCGCCGCACGCAACAAATCGCAGCTGATGGCCAATGCGCCCCTGGGGCAGTGGGCCGCCTACTACGACTCTTCTGGCGTTGGTGCCGATTGGCCGCCCGGGCATGTAACAACCAATTGGTGGAATGTTTTTACGTTTGGCAGCCAGGAATTAGGCCAAGTAACGCAGCGCGCGTCGCAGACATTAGCTACTCCAATCCAGGGTTGGATTTATGAGCGTCAGCGCGACTCGGCCGCGTGGGGGCCATGGCATCGGGTTTTAACTGATAGAACGCTGATTGAATCGACGAAAGGCGGCTCCATATCGACCAGCACCTACACGCTGAACCCGGCAGAAGCTACCGTACATCAAATGGGTATCACGGCGTCAACAACGATCAACCTGCCTGCTGCACGCACTGCGGGTGATCAAGTGACTTTGTGCGCCCACATGCAGGGGAGCTACACGATAAGCCTCGGAGCGAATATCGCACTGCCTATCGGTGCCAGCCTTCCCACTGTTGCCAATGGAGAAATGCTGATGCTCATATTTACGGCGAAATATGACAGTACCTGGTACTGCTCCATTGCAGGGAAGTTCCCAGGATGACCGCGCGGCGCTTGCTTTTAGGTGGCGGACTTGTTGCTGTCACGATTGCTGCAACCGTCCGCAGCCCAGATATTGCGGCTCTGGCTCGTGCACGCGGGTGGAATGGCTACAGCCAAATCATCTGCACGATCAATGCCGGGGTGGATGTTGCTTCGCTCAACATCACTGGCATTCCCCATGATTGCCTGACGATCATCAACAAGGGTCGGATTGGGGGTGTATTCAATAGCGGAACTGGTCTCTACACACGCACCCGCATTCGTATCTACAACTACGGAACCATTTTTGGAGGGGGAGGTAAAGGCGGTGGAGGTGCCTGGAAATCGATCTTCCGAGGGACAAGCTACTCCGCTACCGGCAACGGCGGTGCCGGTGGAGATGGCGCGGGCTTCAACACTTCGGGCACGCCGATACTTGTGAGCCAAACGTCTGGCAATACTGGGACTTCGCAGACCGTGGGCGGGCCCGCCATCGGTGGCACTACCCAAGGCACCGCCACGGGCGGGCGCGGCGGAGACGGCGGGGCTATCGGCATGCGAGGCGCCGATGGCAGCTATGGCTCCACCACCGGCACTTTTGAATCGCAATCGGACGGCGTAGCTGGTAATGGCGCTGCAGCGGGAGCCTATGTGGACGGAAACAGCCTGGTGACATGGCTCGCTACGGGGACACGGCTGGGCAATGCAACTAATTAGGGATTGATATGTACATCGACACAACGACCCAGGAATGGGGCCTCACGCAGGCAGAAATCATGCAGCGGCACCCGATGACGGTCTTTCCTGAGCCATTTGCTCCTCTTGAGCAATACGCCAAGGTAGTGGACCAACCTCAGCCCGCCTGCAACGCGGAAACGCACAAGCTGATTGAAGCCAAGCCCAAACTGATTAATGGTGAATGGCAGCAGCAATGGCGCAAAGTTGCGCTGACCGAATCCGAGCTTGAGCAGCGCGTGGCTGAGCAAGCAGCAGCGGAGCAAGCCGCGAAGGATGCCGCTCGGATCACAGTCACCAAGCGGCAGGTGCTTTTGGCCTTGTTCTTGCGAAAAGGGATTAAGGCGGATCAGATCGATGCGGTGATCAACGCCATTCCAGACGAAACCCAGCGCTACATGGCCCGGGTTGACTGGGATGGCGCTGCGGCCATCGAGTCGGACAGCCAGACAGTAGGGATGCTCTCCCAGGCACTGGGGCTGACAGAGGCGGAAATGCCTGATCTTTTCGACTTCGCCCAGGCGCTTTGACCTGTCACACACAACACACACCCGCATGGTTCGCCCAGCGGGTTTTTTCATTTCTGAGAGGGGCGCGCATGAGCAATGGTGCAGAAAACGGCGCGATTGTCGCGGGCAAGGCCGCAGCCTATGGCGGGGCAACAGGGGCATTTGTGAGCGGGCTCACAGTGTCCGAGTGGGGTGTGATCGGCGGTTTGCTGATCGGTGTTCTGGGCTGGGCCTGTAGCCAGTATTGGTCCTGGCGCAAAGACCGGCGAGAGGCGCGCGAGATGGAAGCGCGCATGCAACACAAGTTTGGTACGGGATGGGATGAGCTATGACAGATGCATTGATTCCAAAAGAGCCGAGCATTCCGGCTTCTCTTGCGCGCAAGGGGGTGATTCCCGCAGCTCTGCTGGCCGCGCTGACCAGCCCCCTGGCGTACACCACATTGGAGCGTTGGGAAGGCAACATCAAACAGGTGTACGCGGACAACCTGGCGCACGGCATCCCTACCTACTGCGCTGGCCGTACCGACTGGAAAGCCAATGTGGGCGATAAGCTCACTGACGACCAGTGCCGGGCAGTGAACAAGGCAACACTGCTGGAGTATGGCTTTGCCATGCTGGGGTGCGCCAACTGGGACTACCTGACGGCCAAGCGCTTGATCGGGTTGACCATGTTCGCTATCAACGTGGGCAAGGAGGGCGCTTGCGGCTCCCAGGCCGTCCGGAGCATCAACGCTGGCCAGATCGTGCAAGGCTGCAATCTGATCGCCCGCACGCCTTCTGGTGCGCCCAACTGGTCAAACGCTGGCGGAAAGTATGTGCAAGGCCTGCAGAACCGCCGCCAAGCTGAGCGCGCCTTGTGCCTGGAGGGCTTGTAATGCTCCTATTCTTCGCATTTATCGCCTGTCTTGCTGGTGCGCCGCTGTGGGGAGCGTTCTGGATCTTCCTGCATTTCCTCATGAGGTGAGCCATGACCCTGCAGATTCAACTAGCAATAGCGGCCCTGGTGGCCGCTTTGTCGTTTGGTGGTGGCTGGGCAGTCAACGGCTGGCGTGGCACATCCAAAGTAGCCGACTGCAAGACCGAGCAGGCCCAGGGCGTGGCCACCCGCGCAGAAGCCGCCCGGGCCAATGAATCCAACACTGCCCAACTGGAGAGCAAACATGCACAAGACACGATCTACAACGCCGACCGCCTGGCAGCACTCAAAACTGGCATTGCTGTTGATGTGCGCTCTGAGCTTGAGCGCGCTCACAGGCTGCAGCTCAGCGCCGACAGCCGAGCCGCCACTTATCGCGCGCAAGCCGAAGCCGACGCCACTGCCCGCCGCGCTCTTGCAGATAAAGCCTCAGCCCTCGACCGCCAGCTTGCAGAGGGCGTCGGAGTGGTCGCGGAACTCGGAGGCGCTCTTAAACAGCGAGACGCCGAAGTAGCGGCGCTGTGCGACCAAGTGAACATCGAGCGCGGGTTGAATGGTGATGAGGGCGATCAGGCCTGCAGGGGGAGCTAATGGTCGATGGCGCCCTGATTTGCCAATTTGCACGCGTTCCGTCTTGTGTGTTTGCTATATTGAGCCTTTGGTCTAGGCTGGTCGTATGAAACACAACTTGGTTACTTCCATCTCAATATCTGCATCGCCAGAGCGAGTCTGGGAGATCCTGATGGACTTTGCGCGTTACCCAGAGTGGAACCCCTTTATTTGTTCGCTTGAGGGAGCGTCCTCAGAGGGGCAGGTCCTGGAGGTCAAAATTCAACCGGAAGGTGGGCGCGCTATGACATTTCGGCCTACCGTTTTACGAAACACCCCCACTGGTGAGTTTCGCTGGCTGGGAAAATTATTGATCAAAGGCCTCTTTGATGGCGAGCACTACTTCAAACTTGAGCCGATCGCTGGCGGAGGGACAAGGTTTACTCAAGGGGAGCAATTTTCAGGAGTTCTCGTCTCATTGTTTCGTGACTCCCTAGACAAAGGAACTAAAGCTGGCTTTGAGGCGATGAACCTTGCCATGAAAAAAAGAGCAGAAGCAGTTAGCAGCTAAACGACTCAATAAAAAGCCTCCCCGGCGCCACTACGGCACAGGGGAGGCTTTTTTGCTTTTTGGTGTCGCTTTTGAATTAGCAGCCCGTTACACCAGCAATGCCGCCCAGGCGCTGCAAGTTCAGATTTTGCGTTCCATCCTTGCCCGACAGGGTGGCCTTGGCACTTGTGCAACTGTCGAATTTCACAGTCAACTGCCCCCATTCAGCCACTTGGTACGACGGCGAAGAGAATGTGCCATTTATGGTGGTTCCTAAGACTGTGGTGTACTCGGTATTGGTCTTGAGGCTACCGACAGGAACTTCTATTGAAATGAGCCAAAGTGGGCTACCACCAGCATCGCGTCCATAGTAGGTTGCAAAAAAGCCGTTGTTTGCCGCAAGAAAGTTAAAGCCTGTGCCACTGAACGCAGGGTCATACCACAGCCCTGATATAGCTTGCGGACTCAATGTGTTGGAGCCGCCATTGCCAGACCCAGAAAAAGATACCGAGAAATTCCCCTGCAGAGAGCTGGTTGAAGTTGTCGCTCTTACAAGATATTGACCCGAGAGGGTCTCTCCAGCTGTGCCATTTCCAGTTACTGATAAATAATTGGGGAAATTGTGCTGGTCGCAAGTGAAAATAAATGGTGACTGGGAAACAACGCCGCCTTTGCCGGTGTACGTGCCGTTGCCTGCTGCACTAGAGAGAGTGCAACTTACTGCCCCGTACTGATCAATGGTGATGGAGATGCTGCCGCGATCAGCGCCTGAATAGGTGCCCGTATAGGTGCCTGCACCTACCTGCGCAGCCGCGAATTGTGAAATGCCAACAGCCAGACTCAAGCCTACAAAAGCGCTCTTTAAAAATTTGATGACACGCATTAACACTCCATTACTACTATGTTATTTGGATGATTGACTTTTGCTATCAAAAGCCGTGAATATCATATGATGTAACTATGATGAAACTCGCCTCCGCTAGCTGCAACGGCTTGGAATTTTTCTTGTTGTTGTTTTCTTGAGGAGGAAAGGGCATTGGGCGTGGGTGTGAATTAGCCCCTCTGCAACTGCTGTCAATGCTGCCGAAATAGAACGAGCCTCCCAGGTGCCGTAAATGGCACCAGGGAGGCTCTTTTTCGTTTGTGCGGTCAGTTTGCAGTTTGCACGGGGTTGATTGCTTCAACGTCCGCGCCCATCTCGCGCATCTTGGCTGTGACCTTGGCCAACTCCTCCGGCGACAGTGCCAAGCGTGCGGCCATGAGAAAACAGATGTGAATTCCCAGGTTGCGCGGCTCTGCGCCGCCCGTGTACTTGCGCCACTGCTGGCCACCGGCAACGCTGGCCAAGTCGGCCATCTGTTCGCCAGTTAGCCCGAGCTGGTCTTTCAGCTTGGCCAAGTCCGCGGTTGAAGGTGGGGTGTATTCGATCATGAGCGGCTCTCTGCTCTGGGAGAACAAAGGCCCTTTCGGGCCTTGGCTTAGATAAACATCTTGGCCATTGCTACTGCTGTGCCGATCATTCCGGCCATCGCTGTAGCTCCTGCTGCTGCTGGCATCCAGTGGTGCTCTCGGTTAACAAGACGTAAAAAAGCCCTCCGAAGAGGGCTCACAGATCAGCTCGATTTCCGTCGGCGCATGAGGCCTATTGAACCGGCAACCACTCCTGAGAGAGCCAGTAAGCCAAACGCTCCCAACGTTGGAACGGGCGTGGCGGTCGCAACTGGCGGAACAGTGGCGGGGGGATCGGTATCCGTTGCAGTGTCATTTGACGGGTCAGGATCTGGATTTGTATTGACTGCGCTTGCACTGGATCCATCGGCCTCCACGGTTGCAGTATTCACCAAATTCCCCGTGAAACTGGCTGGAATGGCCATGGTCAGCGTATAGGTCACAGTCGCATTCACAGCAAGATTGATAGTGTCATCAATGCCGCCTGCGCCATTTGCCGTGCAGCTTCCACCGGCCGAAGCACTGCAGGACCAGGTGGCGGTGCTAATGCCACTGGGCAATACATCCGTCACCTTGGCACCGATAGCAGTGAAAGGACCGTTGTTGCGTACCGTAATGGTGTAGACGACATTGGTTCCCGGCACATAGTTGGTTTGGCTGTTGGTTTTGGTGATGCTCAAATCTGCAGGGAACTGGATGGGAGCATCAGGGCAATTAGCGCCATCATTGGTGCCCGATCCGGGTGAGCCAGCAATGAGGGTTTTGACACCTGTGACCAGATTGATCTGGTAAAAACCGCTGCCATTATTTGCCGAGCCAAACATACCATTGGTGCCGCCGAACTGTGCTCCAAGCACACCACCTGTGGCGTCTGGCGCACCCAATGTAGCGACAGTTCCGTCAGCAACATTGATCCCGTATAACTGGCCTGTGTCAGAAACAGAATACAAGCCTCCCGAAGCACCGCCTACCCAGGCGATGTCCGATGCTGTAAATGCCACGCTCAAATTGATGGCTGTGGCAGTCATGGCACCCGTGTCAATGGCATAAATCACCGAAGTGTTGCCAAAAGGTTTGACATAGTAGACGCCATTGCTGCCCACCGTACCCGAGTTATAAACCGGCGTCGCGGGCAGTCCTGTAACGGCACCCATGTCGCTAACAGCCCCCGTGCCTTGATCGACGCTTAGTAGATGGTTTCCATTACTATCTGTCCGCATGGCATACAGAACGCTAGCGGTGGGAGAAAAGCCCAATGCGTTATAGGAAACCGCTGCAGTCGCCCCAATGCCCGTAAATAGCATCGGGTTTGTATTCGTAGACACGCTGTTCAGCGCAGTGGGTGCATCCTGCGACAGGAAAAGTCGGCCATCACAGGCAGCCTGCGCCATGGGCACCGTAGACAGCACCAAAGCCGCTGAGATAAGCAGGTGCTTGAATGACTTGTTATTGCTTGAAGAATTCTCTAAGTTCGAAGGAATATAAAAAAATGAATTTTTTGAAGGCAGCGCTTTAAGCAAAGGCATATGAAATAATCCTTAGTAATTTGAGCCTAGGGTGTTAATTAGGGTTTTTTATCAAAATTAGATATCGAATTCTAATTTTCGATAGTTAGAGATTAATTTACATCTCTACACAACGCCCTGAAGTCGACAATGCCATACAGGCTAAGCGTCGTCAAGTATCAAATGAAGAGGTGTTATTTTTTCCTCTATTGTCTCGGAAATGTTGTTTTTTGGGTAATTTGAAATACGTTTGCTATTTTTAATTTAACGAGGCTATTGATAGCCTGTTTTGATAGGTTTTATCATATTTTTAGAACGAACTAGCTTTGGATTGGTAATTCGCGTGCACTTCATTTAAATCTATGAGTGGAGATGTATCACCACGGTTAAGATGAGCCCGCGCATTTTAGGGTCGGGCTGCATCTCATGGCGAAGAATCGTTCACGGCTATCGCTCAGATGTTGCCAGCGTCCCGCACCTTCTATAGCTGGCCTGGTCGTTTGAGCATCGGAACAACGTCTGTCCAGCACATGCAGCACGACCCGGAGATGCTGGCCTCCCAGCTCAAGCTGCTGCATGGGCAGTTCTGGGGGTGAAGGTTGACAAAACCGCGTTCTAGATTGACAAAGCCCTGTTCTGGGTTGACAGTCCGAGGTTTTCGCGGCGTTGGCCAACTTCATCAGCTTGCACAGAATCGCAAACTAGCACTGTCGAGCCTGACTCGACACCCCTTGTTGCTGATTTCCCCGCCTACAACGCAGCTGCGAAAAATCAACATCGGGCGGCGGCTGCAGGCCAGCGTCGGCTGAACCTGCCGAAGCCCCTTTCGTCCGCCGGCCACTTGCTCGCCAATCTCCGCAGCAGGTGCGCTGCAGGAATCGCCCGGCCAGAGTGGGTCCAACCCAGCAAAAGGGGCTGTGCAGTGGGGAATCTTTGGAGCCACAGTTCTGGCTGGGTTGGGCATTTGCACCCTTTGGCAAGATAGAGTTGATCAGTTAAGCGCTGAACAAGGCTCCACAATTTGCGGCAAATTTGCAACGGTTTCGGCATCTAAGTCGGGCTGTAGCCTATGAAGCAGCGCTCAGTTCTGAAAAGCCTGCAATAAAATTATGGGCTAAATAATGGCCGGAAAGTAAACTGTCTGCTCACTAACGTAAGTTTCCGCACGAGCGGTATTGGATCGTGTAGTATATTTCACAGAGTATTTGTTAAATTATGTATATAATAAGAGTCCTTTCATTTATTGCGATAGTGTTTTTTTCATCTGGATGTGCTATCAAAGAGCGATATGTCGAGCCCAAATCAGATGAGCCTCGTGCAAGACTGAACACAAATATAAAAACATCAAATATAATATCTGTAGTTACGGTTGTGGATGTGGTGGATGGAAATGTAAAATGTGGCGAGAAGTATCAAGGCGCAAAAAGAGCTATTGCCATCTCACGCGGCAATCCGATGGTTGAAGACATAAATCCTGATGGGTTATGGGTAAATGCTGATCGAGAGATTAATCTTGTAATGCTAATGGCAAATGATGGTTTTGCTTGCGTTCACAATGCGAAATTTACGCCAGAAGCAGGAGGGATCTATGAACTCAAAGCAAGTGGTCATAGAGCAACGTGCCAAATGCAGATTATTTCGCGTGTTGAATATGATTCTTCAGAGGTAGAAGTTTCTAAGCCGATGGGATGTATTGAGTAGGAGTTTTTCCACTCAGAATATTGAAGAGTAGGAGCCTGTAGAGCTAGGGCGGCAGGCGCCTCGTTCTGGCGCCGCGCCGGAGCGGCGATAGCCTGGCGCTGGAGCCGCTGGCGGGTGGCACTGACGTACTGCAATGCTGCTGGCCCAGCGTGCGCCATCCCTAAATCTGCCCCCAAATGAGCCAATTCCAGCGTACCTGGGCGGATAGCATCCCTCTGAAAAAGCCGCTAAGGTACGCTCTAAAACTCACTCTCTAGGGTTCGAATCCCTCCGTTTCCGCCAAGAATCAAACCCCTGAGTGTTCGCATTCAGGGGTTTTTCTTCATCTGGCAATGCCAGCATTACTTTGAAGCCTTCTGCGGTTATCCCGCCCTCCTCCTTTACACCTATCGGTGCTATCGGAACGCAATCCCAGCTCTAGTAAAAACGTCTCGAATTCGGGGCCAATTACTCTACGCCTGCCTAGCCTTCTTTGCTAGCTCGTCGAATTCTTTGCGCAGCTCGTCCAGTTCTGATTCGTCCAATTCTTCGAGCGACAGCATCCGATTGCGCGCGGGTTCAATGGCGCGGATGAGTTCATCCAGCTTGATCTGGATTGCCTCGGTATCGCTGTTCTGCGTGGATTGGATCAGAAAGGCTTTGTTGCATAAATCGGTTTGAGACTGAGTCTCCCCAAACCCCAGACGTAGTTATGCCACGGCCACCGTTTGGGGCGTGCCCAGCTCGGTGA